>NZ_JBKBXB010000022.1:31316-53202 GCF_046313975.1 Hyphomonas sp.
GTTGGGGATGGGGGAGAGGGCGCAGGCCCCCTCCGTCAGCGCGCGGAGCGCGCTGCCACCTCCCCCGCTGCGCAGGGGAGGATGGGGACAGGGCCGCAGCGTTTCGCTTGTGGCGAGCGCCAGCAAGTGTGTTGGCGCCAGCGTTGACCAGCAGGGATCATCGAAGCGCGGCTTCTCTCGCACATATGGTCTGTACGCTGACGGGTCGGGTTTCTTCTGGCCGAGGAAGGCGGGGTAGACGTAGCCCCATCTTGTGGTGGCGAGCAGGACGTTTTCGTAGCCGCAGTGATCGAACCAGAGGAAGATGCGGTTGAGGGACCACCAGAGGATCGGCCAACACAGCGGGTGAACGTGCCGGAAGAGCGGCGCGAAGTTGGGATCGCTGCGGAGTTGGCGCATGGAGATCATGGGCGGGAGCATAAACCCATGCGTGGGGGTGTAGCGTTGGGTTTCTGATCTTTCTGCTTCGGGCTTTGATCCGTAGGGGGATTTTGACGCGTTTGGCCGGATTTGGTGTTGCATAAGCCCGGTTGCGGAGTGCTGCCGCGGATACCTGCGTCCGTCGACAGGCTCAGGATGAGGGCAGGTATACAGCGCAACAAAGACTGGACCCCTGCCTGCGCAGGGGTCTTAGGGAAAAACACCGCTGCTGCGTCCAGCTTGGAAGTCACTCCCCCTCATCCCCAACCCCTTCTCCCAAGGAAGAAGGGGCTTTCTGGAGTTTGCTACTGGCGATTCCAGCTTTTTACAGGGTTGCGGAGGCGGGTTATTTCCGGGGGCGGGCGAGGTCGGTGCCCTGGCGGGCGAGGGCGTCGGCGCGTTCGTTGCCTTCGTCGCCGTCATGGCCCTTTATCCATTTCCAGGTGATCTCGTGGCGGGCGCAGGCCTCTTCGAGGGCGATCCAGAGGTCCTGGTTTTTCACGGGCTTCTTGTCGGCGGTCTTCCAGCCATTGCGTTTCCAGCCGTGGATCCACTTGGTCTTGCCGTCCTTCACATAGGTGGAGTCGACATGCAGCGTGACCTTTGACGGCTTCTTCAGCGCGTTCAGCGCTTCGATCACGGCCATCATTTCCATCCGGTTGTTGGTCGTCGCCGGATCACCACCGAACAGTTCCTTCTCGTGGCCATTCCACCGGATCAGCGCGCCCCAGCCGCCGGGGCCGGGATTGCCGCTGCACGCGCCATCGGTCCAGATTTCAATCGTATCGCTCATGCCTCGGGGCGTGGCCCGCTTTGCCGGAGGCGTCAAGCGTGCCGGGTCGCTTCAGTCCGCACTTCGGGCGTTCAGCAGGGCGCCGAGCACAGGGTGAAGGTGGGTCACATCCCGGTTCTGCCCCTGAAACACGCCGACCATCAGCGCGCCCTCTGCGCGGGCATGGCACATGATCATTTCCGGATCGCCATCGACGTCGAGACCATTGCCGGCCGACCAGCCCGCCGGCAGGTTTACCGGCCTGTGGTCCGGAAGGAGGTTCTCCGTGAAGGAGCCCAGCACTTCGTCGCAGGAATATCCATCAAGCGCGACCACTTCCACCGTCACCGGCGGCAGCGAAGGCATCGTGCGTTCAAGGAAATCCACGCCGTCGCCATCAAAGGCAAGCCAGACATAGCCGTCCTCTGGCAGGTCAACGCGCATCCGGTTGGTCGCAAGTTCGACTGTCCGCGCCGCATCTCCGCTGCTTTTTCGCACTTCCGGCCGCAAGGTGGGCTTCACATCGGCGACGCGATTGTCCGTGTACGAACGGGAGGCTGCGGCCATCACGCCCGAAGCAGCCACGGCCTGCATCGTCTCCGCCTGGCCGGCCGTGTCCGGGCGGTCTACAAGGTAATAGTGCAACAGCAGCGAGGTGCCGTCTTTCCCGTCCCGGCAGAGTTGCACGGCAGGGCGCCGGCCGAGGTCTCCGGTGAAGGTGTATATACCGCCTTTCACATCCCAGCTTTCGCCCCACAGCGTCGTCTTCGTGGTCCAGGACGCGTCGAGATCGGTTTCGGCCAGCACATCTGCGCAGCCTCCGGCGTTGAAAAATCCGCTCTGCACCCATGTTCCCAGGATCAGCTTTCCGCCGGCATCGAACTCGTCAATCACATCGCGTGTGTTGAAGATCTGCTTGTCCGCATCGAGCCACCAGCTTGAGGAGACAGTATAGCTGCGTCCCGCGACAGCGGGCAGGTCGATCACCAGGCCGGACGTCGGCAGTTCTACCCGTCCCTGCGTAACCTTGACAGGGTCCGCACTCGCGGGAAGGCCGGCAAGCAGGAGAGTCGACGCCGCCGCGATAAGGGCAGGGCGGAAATTGCGGAAAAGCTGCATTCGGGTCCCCTTCAATGCGCCGTGTTCCCAAGCGAATCCGCGTCATGGGACGCCTGACCTGCATTGGATTCAAGGGGGATTTTTCAGTTGTTGCTGGGCGGCGCGCATCAGAACACGCCGATATCGACATCGCGCAGTTGGCGCACCGGGTCGATGATCTTGTGCATCAGGAAACCGCATAAGGTGCCGGCAAGTGCGCCGATTCCGCCGCCTGTGAGGAACGCGCCGAGGGCCGAGGCGCTGCCGCCGAAACTGCCGAACACCCCGGTGACCGTGCCCACAAGGACCGCCCCCCAGATGGCGCCCCAGCGCAGGTACGGCGTCAGCGCAAGGATGCCCCGGTGCGGGAAACGCCCGACCGACAGGCCAAGCACCAGCGCCGCCGCCGGCACGGTGATGAAGAACAGGAAGAAGTTATAGCTGGCCAGGACCATCGCCATCTGCATGCCGCCGCTGAAGCTGCCCTGGCCGATGTTCAGACCTGTCCCGAAAATCCCGAACAGGGATTGTGTCACGCCCATCAGGATGAAGCCGATCAGTGTCACGCTGAGACAGGCGGCAAGGGCAGACACGAACGTGGCGAGCCACACCCGCTTCACCCGTTTCGGGCGCGGCGACGTGGCATAGGTGGGAAGGGTCTCAGCGGGCTCCGGCCCCTGTGTCACGCCCCGTATCCTTCTGCGCTTTCCATGCGCAGATGGAACGCCAGTCGTGCGGCATATTCAAGAGGGTTCTTTGGCCGCACGAGGGCACCGGCGGGCGTCGAGGTCCAGTCCACGAACCGCGTCAGGAAGAAGCGCATCGCCGCGCCGAGGCAGAGCGCGGGCAGGGCAGCCAGCTCGTCTTCCGTCAGCAGTCGGACGGACTGGTAGCCCGCAAGCAGGGCCGAGCCCTTGGAGAAATTGTACTCCAGCCGCGAGGCATCCGCCGCATTGCCCTCGTCAAACGCCCAGGCATTGAGGCACACGGCGACATCATAGGCGAGTGCATCGGTGCAGGCGAAGTAGAAGTCTATTGCACCGGAAAACCGGTCGCCGAGGAAGAAGGCATTGTCCGGAAACAGGTCCGCATGGATGGTGCCGCGCGGCAGGCTTCCGGAAAAGGCGCGGGCGCTGCGGATGCGGGCGAGGGCGGCGTCCACCGTCGCGGCAAGACCGGGCTGCAGCGCGTCGGCGGCCTCGCTGCGGCCCTGCCACATCGGCGCCCAGGCTTTAGGCCCGAGCGAGTTTTCGCGCACCATCGCGAAGTCTTCCAGCGCCAGGTGCATCCGCGCGAGCCCCACGCCGAGCTCGCGGCACTGGCGCACATTCGGCCGGCGGGGCGACAGCCCTTCGAGGAAAGTCACGATCACCGCCGGGCGCCCTTCCAGCGTGCGCAGCGCTTCGCCGTCGCGGGCCATCACCGGCTGCGGACAGGGATAGCCCTTCGCCGCGAGGTGTTGTTTCAGGCCGATGAAGTAGGGCAGTTCGGCCGCGTTCACCCGTTTCTCGAACAGGGTGAGGATGAACCGGCCCTTCTCGGTTTCGAGATAATAGTTCGAATTCTCGACGCCTTCGGCGATGCCCTTGAAGGACAGGGCATCGCCAAGATCATACTCCGCCAGAAAGGCCGAGAGGGCTTCGTCAGAGACCTGCGTATAGACCGCCATAGGCGGGCGACTTACGCAGTTTTGGACAGCATGTCACGCTGCAGCGTCTTGCCGGCAATCAGGTAGTGGATCGCTGCCCAGCCATAGAGCGAGGCGAAGACAATGATCGACCATTGCAGCCCGCGCGAGTCGGCGCTGCGGCAGGCGGTCACCTGTTCCGGGGAAAGCACGCTGAGGTCGCGGCAGATCTGCAGCGTCAGGCCGAGATCGTTCCCGCTCAGGAAGGTCGTTTTCAGGAATGTCGACAGGAAGCCGATCGCGGTCGGTCCAAGGCCGATGCCGATCAGGTTCACCGCGAACAGGGTGATGGCGACCGCCGTGGCGCGCGTGCGGCTGTCGACGACGCCGGCAGAGACGGCATACATCGGGCCGAGGTAGAAATAGTGCAGCGTCGCGGCCAGCATCAGCGGCGGGATCATCAGCGGCACGGTCGGGGCAAGATAGCCTATCCAGTAGAGCGGCACCGACAGGCCCATGCCGATGGCCGGCAGCCAGGACAGCGATTTCGGAACGCGCACGGCCAATTTGTCCGAGAGGTAGCCCGACAGGAAAACGCCGAGCGCCGCCATCAGGCCAAGCACGAGCGAGAAGATCAGCGCCGCCTGCGTCAGCGTCAGGCCGTGTGTACGCAGCAGGAAGGACGTGGAGAACGCGCCGACCGCATAGCCCGCGAAGGAGGCAATCGCGGCACCGGCAACGACATGCACATAGGTCGGCTTGTTCAGCAGCTCCTTAAGCACGGTGCCGAAGCCGTCCGGCACGGCTTTCTTCGGCGCGCCGGGCGGATCGGAATAGCCTCGCGGCGGCTCCTTGACGGTGAGATGCAGGATGACCGCGAATGCCACGCCCGGCAGGCCAACTGCAATGAAGGCGATGCGCCAGCCTTCGAGGCTCTTCCAGTCGAACAGGCCAAGCACCCAGGTCCAGCCCCAGGACTCAAGCAGATGGTGGACGTTTTCGCCGGTGACGTAGTCATTGATTGGCCCGGCCGCGAGACCCGCGAACATGCCGCCAAGCGGAACGCCGAGCGCATAGATCGAGGCGGCCGTGGCGCGGCTGGTGGGTTTGAAATAATCCGCGATCACAGACTGCGCCGGCGGCGTGCAGCCTGCCTCGCCGACGCCGACCAGCATGCGGAAAATGAACAGGGTCAGGAAGCTGACGGCAAAGCCGCACAGCACGGTCATCAGGCTCCACAGGGCAAGCGAGATGACGATGATCAGCATACGGCTGCGGCGTTCGGCAATGCGCGCGATCGGAATGCCGAGCGTGGTGTAGAAGATCGCAAACGCAAGACCGCCCAGCACGCCCATGTGCCAGTCTTCAAGCTGCAGCGAGATTTTCATTGGCTCGACAAGGATGTTGAAGATCGAGCGGTCGATGAAGTTGAAGATATAGACGATCAGCAGCGAGCTGAGCACATAGGCGCGATATTGCGGTGTGCCGTAACCTGTGAGGTAGCCGGGGCGCTCATCGGTCTGTGTCTGGCTAGGGGTGGCGGCGTCGGTCATTCGGGTCTCCACGACAGTCAGGCAAAAGGGATTTGGGTGAAAGAGGTCAGGCCGTGGCGGGGCTCCAGCGGTCTTTCAGGTAGGTGCGTGAGGCGAGGAAATAGAACGCTGCGGCGACCACGAGGAAGATGACGGTAGCGACCATCGACTGGCGCAGGCCTTCGGAATAGGCCGAGCAGAGCGCGGGGCCGGCTTCGCCAAGCTCCGCGATGCGCGCGCCGCAGAGGCCGGGATTGAAGCTGGCGAAGGCCTCCTCGAGGCCGTTCTTCTTCACGATACCGCCCATGAAGGCGCTGCTCATCATGCCGGTGAAGAGCGGGCCGATGCCGTTGCCGATGAGGCTGATGATCAGCAGCATGACGGAAACGGTCGTCGCGCGCGAACGCGGGCTGACGATGGATGTGGAGACGGTGTACTGCGCGCCGAGATAGGCATAGTGCGCGATGGCGGCGATCACCCACATCCAGAAGGCAAAGGTGAGCGTCGGGCTGAGGAAGGCAAGGATATAGGCGGGAATGGCGATCAGCAGGCCGACGCCCGGAAGCCAGGCGGCGACGGCGGGAAAGCGCGGCGCGAGTTTCTCCGACAGGAAGCCGCCGAGGAAAGTGCCGAAGGCGGCTACGGCGGCCAGCGGCGCGCCATAGTTGATGGCGGCTTCGGCGACAGAGACGCCGTGCACGCGCATCAGGAACGGCGCCTGGAAACTGATCAGGCCATAGCCGACAAAGGCCACGAAGGCGGCGCCGAGCGAGATGGTCCAGAA
This sequence comes from Hyphomonas sp., assembly GCF_046313975.1. GTDB lineage: Bacteria > Pseudomonadota > Alphaproteobacteria > Caulobacterales > Hyphomonadaceae > Hyphomonas. The sequence goes on from NZ_JBKBXB010000022.1 coordinate 37,550, forward strand.
GGTCGGCTTCTTGCCGAACTCCTTGAAGGCTTCAAAGAAGCCGGCCTTCTCGACGACGGTTGATTTCGGATCGGAATAGCCGCGCGGCGGCTCGCGCGTGGTCAGCCACAGGATCAGCGCCACGAGAATGCCGGGCGCGCCGACAATGACGAAGACAAGGCGCCAGCCTTCAACCTCGGCCCAGTTGATGCCGGAGAACAGGAAGCCGAGACCGATCGCATTGATCCATCCGCCGAAAGTTTCGCCCTGCAGGCTGGCGAGCTGGCCACCGAACAGTTGCGCGAGCACGCCGCCGATGGTGACGCCCATCGAATAGATGCCGATGGCATTGGCGCGGCTCTTGGGCGGAAAGTAATCGGTGATGATGGAGTTGGCGGGCGGCGTGCAACCCGCCTCGCCGATGGCGACCCCGATGCGGAACAGGAGCAGCCAGATGAAGCTGGCGGCCAGGCCGCAGAACACCGTCATCAGCGACCAGACGATGACGCAGAGCGTGATGATGAAGACGCGGTTGCCGCGGTCGGCCCACATCGCGATGGGGATGCCCATAACGGCATAGAAGAGGGCGAAGGGCGGGCCGGTCAGCAGGCCCCATTGGGTGTCGGAGAGCGAGAAGGTATTGATGATCGGCTGGGCGACGACCGTGATGATCGTGCGGTCGATGAAGTTCAGCGTGTAGATCAGCGTCAGGGCGACGAGGACATAGGCGCGATAGCCTTTGGTGCCGAAGCCGGTGATGTGACCGTTGCCGGTATCGGCCGCTGTTGCGGTTGTCATGTGTCTCTTGCCTCCCGGGGATGCGCGCTTCTGCCGGCCCGCTGATTGTGTGGCGCGACGGTAGCGGGACAGTTGGCGCCTGCAAGTGTTATCGTCAGGGCAGCGTCTGCAGTTCAACCTTGTTGACAGGGCGCCGGGGTTGAAAGTGGGCGGCGGCGGGTTTATTCCGATTGCGTCCACACGATGGGGAGGCCTCCGGCCATGAACGACTTCCGCAGAACGACCGCCCTCGGATCACTTTGCCGGAAGCCCTGCGCCCATGCCTGCCTCGATAACCCTGTCGGATCTCAGCTTTGCCCTGCCTGATGGCCGGGTTCTCTTTTCCGACCTCAATCTCAGTTTCATTCCGGAACGCACTGGCCTGATCGGCCGGAACGGGATCGGCAAATCCACGATCCTGAAACTGATCACCGGAGAGCTTTCCCCTTCGGCGGGCCGGATCACGATTTCGGGATCCGCCGGTGTGCTGCGCCAGGCGCTGGAGCCTTCACCCGGCGAGACGGTGGCGGACCTGTTCGCCATACGCGGCGACCTTGTGCGGCTCGCACGCATCGACGAGGGAGCGGGCAGCGAGGAAGACTTCGCCGCCGCCGACTGGACATTGCCAGCGCGCTTTACCGAGGCGGCCGCGAAAGTGGGGCTGGATGTGGCGGCGGCAACGCCGCTCGCCGAACTCTCCGGCGGGCAGCGCACGCGCGCGGCGCTGGCGGCGCTGATGTTTGCGGCGCCGGATTTCCTGCTGCTGGATGAGCCGACCAACAATCTGGACCGGGAGGGGCGCACGGCGGTGGCGGAGATGCTGGCGGGTTGGCGCGGCGGCGCGATTGTTGTCAGCCATGACCGCGAATTGCTGGAAGGCATGGACGCCATTATCGAGCTGACCTTGCTGGGCGCGCGCCGCTATGGCGGCGGCTGGAGCGCCTATGAGGCGAGGAAGGCATTGGAGCTGGCGGCCGCAGAGCATGACCTGGCCGAGGCCGAACGCCAGCTGGACGAGACGCGGAGCAAGGCGCAGGTCGCGGCCGAGCGCAAGGCGCGGCGCGACGGCGCGGGCGCGCGCAAGGCGGCAAAGGGCGGCGCGCCGCGCATCCTGCTCGGCGCGCAGAAGCGGCGCGCGGAAAATTCGGGCGGCTACTTGAACAAGCTGTCCGAACGCCTGACCGGCGAGGCGGAGGAGGCGGCAAGCGAAGCGCGCGCGAAGATCGAAGTGCTGCAGAAGATGAAAGTCACGCTGCCGCCAACCGGATTGCCGCCGGGGCGGACTGTCCTTGTGCTGAAGGATATCGTGGCGGGGTATGATGCCGCGCGGCCCGTGCTGCGCGGGCTTGCCGCAGAGGTGCGCGGGGCAGAGCGGATCGCGCTCTCCGGGCCGAACGGGTCTGGCAAGTCAACCCTCCTGAAAGTGATCACTGGCGCGCTCGCGCCGCTCTCGGGCGGGGCGCGGGTGGAGGTGCCTTTCGTGCTGCTCGATCAGGACGTGAGCCTGCTGCGCCGGCAGGACACGATCCTTGAGAACTTCCGGCGGCTTAATCCGCAGGCGGACGAAAATGCCTGCCGCGCCTCGCTCGCGCGTTTCAGGTTCCGGGCCGGGGCGGCCTTGCAGGTCGTAGGCTCCCTCAGCGGCGGTGAGAAGCTGCGCGCCGGTCTCGCGGCGGTGCTCGGCGGCGCCTCCCCGCCGCAACTCCTGATCCTCGACGAGCCGACAAACCATCTGGACATCGAGTCTCTCGAGGCCGTGGAAGGCGGACTGAACGCCTATGACGGCGCGCTGATCGTGGTCAGCCACGATGCGGCGTTTCTGGAGCGCGTAGGGGTGAAGAGACGGATTGAGTTGGGATAGCTCTTCGAGCTTGAAGGTTTCAGATCAACCCCGTCGACCTGAAACTCACCACGCCCGTCGTGCCCACGATCAGGTGATCATGCACCGTGATGTCAAATGCCTGCAACGCATCGATCAGCTCGCGCGTGATGTCGATATCGGCGCGCGAAGGTTTCGGGTCGCCCGAGGGGTGATTGTGAACGAGGATGAGGCTAGAGGCTTGCAGTTCCAGCGCGCGGCGCGCAATCTCGCGCGGATAGACCGGTGCGTGATCGACCGTGCCGCGGCCCATCACTTCGTCCTTCAGGAGCTGGTTCTTGCGATCAAGGAAAAGCACGCGGAACTGCTCGCGTTTCTCGTGCTGCAACTCGCGCTGAACATAGGTAACGAGCGCCGTCCAGGAGGAGATCGCCTCGCGCCGCTTCAGCGGCTCGGCGCCGGCGCGGGAGTGAAGCTCGGCGATGGCCTTTATGTATGCGGCCACCGTTTCGCCGACGCCATCGACCTTCACAAGCTCCTCCGGCGGCGCGGCGAGGATGGCCGACAGGCTGCCGAATTCCCGCTGCAGCGCCTTGGCAATCGGCTTCACATCGCGGCGCGGAATGAATGCCATCAGCAGCACTTCAAGCACCTCATAATCCTCAAGTGCCCCCGCGCCGCGCTTCAGAAGCTTGGTGCGCAAACGGTCCCGGTGGCCGGACCAGTGGGGTTCTTCAGGGGTGTCCATCCCGCGTTTGGTAGCAGATTTTGCACGCGGGGGGAGAGGGGTTTTAGGAAACCTGGCTCTTCACCTTGAACGGCTCATGCCAGCCTTTAGGTGAGGCGGTGAAGATTTCCACGCCGGTTTCCGTCACGCCCACCGAATGTTCGAACTGGGCGGAGAGCTGGCGGTCTCGGGTCACTGCGGTCCAGCCGTCGGGGAGGACGGCTGCATCCTTGCGGCCAAGGTTCAGCATCGGCTCGACCGTGAAGAACATGCCGGGCTTCAGTTCCGGGCCTGTTCCGTAGGCGGAGGAATGCACGACGTTGGGCTCGTCATGGAACAGGCGGCCAAGGCCATGGCCGCAGAAATCCTCGACCACCGAATAGCGGTTGAGGCGCGCAATCTCGCTGATCGCTCCGCCGATATCTCCGAAGTGGTTGCCGGGTTTGATCTGCGCGATGCCGGCCATCATGGCTTCGTAGGTGACTTCCATCAGCCGCTCGGCCTTCCGCTTGACGTCGCCAACGCCGTACATGCGGCTATGGTCGCCGTGCCAGCCATCGAGGATGAGGGTCACGTCGATATTGGCAATGTCGCCATCCTTGAGCGCCTTCGGGCCGGGGATGCCATGGCAGATGACATGGTTCACCGAGATGCAGGAGGCATGGCGATAGCCGCGATAGCCGACTGTGGCGGAAATCGCGCCATGGTCGTTGACGAACTCGAACACGCGCCGGTCGAGATATTCGGTGGTCACGCCCGGCTTCACTTCCGGCACGAGCATATCGAGACATTCGGCGACGAGGCGGCCGGCGCGGCGCATGCCTTCGAAGCCTTCGGCGTCGTGAATGCGGATTTCGCCCGTGCGGAGCGGCAGGAGGAGTTCGGTTTCGGTCATGGAGGTAATATGGCAGGTCCGGGGCGGCAATTCCACTCCCCCCCTGCGGCCGCAGCATGGCTTGCCCAACGGGCCGGGCCCTGCCAGTGATGCGGGCGGAAAAACCATGGAGGGAGCGGCAGATGCGCAGATTCGGGACATTCTGGATGGCGGGGGCGACCCTTATCCTGTCGGCGTGCGCCAGTGGGCCGGTAGAGGCGCCGGCGGCAGATCCGCAGCCCCTGTCGCTGGTGGCGGACAAGCCGAAATACGCCTTCTCGCCGGATGCCATCGACGCGCTGGAGGCGCGCATGGCGAAATATATCGACGAGGGCAGGGTGAAGGGCATCGCCACGCGGCTGATCGTGGACGGCGACGTGATCAGCGAGATGCGGGCGGGCATCCGCCGGGCGGCAGATGGCGCGCCGGTGGAGGAAGACACGATCTGGCGCCTCTATTCGATGACAAAGCCGGTGACCGGCGTAGCGATGCTGATGCTGTGGGAAGAGGGCAAGTTCGAGCTGGACGACCCGATCACGAAATTCTTTCCCGAGTTTGAGGGGCTGCAGGTGTTCACCGGCCATGACGAGGCTGGCGCGCCCGTGCTGGTGCCGGTGACACGCCCGCCGTCCGTGCAGGAAGTGATGAGCCATACGGCTGGCTTCGGCTACGGCCTGGCGCCGGACAATTATGTCGATGACCAGTTCCGCGCCGCGCAAATCTTCCAGTCGCCGGATGCCAGCGAGATGATCCGGCGCGTGGCAGCGATCCCGCTGAAGCGCCAGCCGGGCGAGTTCTGGGACTATTCGATCGGCGTGGACATCCAGGGGGCGATGATCGAGCGGCTGTCCGGAATGTCACTCGGCGAATTTTTCCGTACACGGATGTTCGAGCCGCTGGGCATGACCGACACCGCCTTCTTTGTGCCGGAAGCGAAGTATGACCGCTTCTCCGATGTCTGGGGCCGCAGCCCGGAGGATGGCAGCCTTGTCGGCCCGCTCGATGCGCCGGCTTTCCTCTACACCCAGGACACGATTGCCTTTGAAGGTGGCGGTCACGGCCTTGTCGGCACGATGGACGATTTCGCCCGCTTCGCCACCATGCTGGCCAATGGCGGCACGCTGGACGGGGTGCAGATCCTGAAGCCGGAAACGGTGGCGATGATGGGATCGAACTTCCTGCCGGCTGGCAAGTTCATCTGGCACAACGGTTCCTCCCCGGATGCGGTGAACAATGTGGCCTTCGGCCTGAATGTTGGTGTCATCATCGCGGAGGATGCTGTCTATCCGAAAGGCTCCTTCATGTGGGGCGGCGCGGCGGGCACCTGGTTCTGGGTGGACCCGGTCAACAAGCTCACCTTCATCGGCATGATCCAGGTGTTCGGCGGATCGCTGGACCAGGACATGCGCACGGAGTCGGCGCAGATGGTGTATGACGCGTTCGAGGAAAAACGATGAGTGCACCCACCGCCGCCGTGCTGATGATCGGGGATGAAATCCTTTCCGGCCGCACGCGCGATATCAACCTGCAGCAGGTCGCGCAGTTTCTGGAACCGCTCGGCATCCCGGTGCGCGAGGCGCGCGTGGTGGCGGATGTGCAAGAGGAGATCGTCGCGGCGGTGAATGAGTTGCGGGCGAAGTACACCTACGTCTTCACTACCGGCGGCATCGGGCCAACGCATGACGACATTACGGCGGACGCGATTGCGGCGGCGTTCGGGGTCGGCATTTCGGAACATCCCGATGCGCTGAAGGACATGGCCGAACGCTATGCGAAGATGGGTACGGAGTTCACACCCGCCCGGCGCCGCATGGCGCGTGTCCCGCATGGGGCGAGCCTTGTAGCGAACCCGGTTTCCGGCGCGCCGGGATTCCAGACGGGCAATGTGTTCACCCTCGCCGGTGTGCCGTCGATTGCGCGCGCGATGCTCGAGGATATTGGGCCGCGGCTGGAGACCGGCGCGGTGGTGCACAAGGTGACCGTGCGCGGCAAAGGCCTGCGCGAGGGCGACATTGCCGAAGGACTCGGCGCCATCGCGAAGGAAGCGCCCGGCGTCGCCATCGGGTCCTATCCCTGGTATGGCGCGGTTGACGATCACGGCGTTGCCCTTGTTGCTCGCTCGGTAGATATAGCTGCGCTTGCCGCCGCGCAGGCCAAGCTCGAAGCGCTCACCCGTTCCCTTGGCGTTGAACCGGAGATCCAGTCATGAGCCTCATCACGCGTACGCCCGTTCTCTGGGCGCTCTTTGTACTGATGGTCCTGTGCGCCTTCGCTTTCCAGTATTTCAGCCCGGCGGTCGGCGGGCAGTATCTCGACATGCTGGACGAGCCGGTGGTTATCCGCGAGGCATTTGCCGCGATGACGCCGGAGCAGAAGTCGGCGCATTTCTGGGTGACGGTGCTGGTGGATACGGCTTTCCCGATTTCCTTCGGCCTGCTGTTCGCCGGGCTCGCCTGGCGGTTCTTCGGAAAGCTGGGACAGGTGGCGGCGGTGCCCGGTTTCGCCGTGCTGATCGTCGACCTCACCGAGAATACGATCCAGGCACTCGCGCTCTCCGGCGCCGCCGATGCGCTTGACGCTAAGGCCTGGGTGACGCCGCTGAAGATGGGGCTATTCTATCTGGCGGCGGCGATCGCGCTGGTCGCGCTGGGCATCGCCGTGTTCCGGATGGTGACGAAGAAGAAGACCTGATCGCTCTCCCCGGCGTCAGGCTTGGCGCGGGGGCGGGGCGGGCTTATCACTCCCTCTGATACTTTCCGGAGGAGTGCCCCATGTCCGAGCCCATCGTCCTGACCGAGCGCCACGGCGCCGTGATGCTGGTCACGCTGAACCGTCCTGATGCGCTGAATGCGCTTTCGCGCGCGCTGCGGGCCGAGATCGTGCGGGTGTTCACCGAGCTGAAGGACGATCCCGAAATCCGCGCGGTGGTGCTGACCGGAAACGGCCGCGCCTTCACCGCCGGCATCGACCTGAAGGAAGCCGGGCAGACAGGCTTTGCGCTCGGCGCGGATGAAGATTCCAAGGCGATCAACCTCGCCGCCGCGATGGAGGCCTATCCCTGGCCCATCGTCGGCGCGATCAACGGCTTCGCGATCACTGGCGGCTTTGAACTCGCGCTGATGTGCGATGTGCTGCTCGCCTCCGAACATGCGAAGTTTGCCGACACGCATGCCCGCGTCGGCATCGTGCCGGGCTGGGGCCTGTCGCAGAAACTCTCGCGCCTGATCGGCATCAGCCGCGCCAAGGAGCTCTCCTTCACCGGCAATTTCATCGACGCCCACATGGCGGAGAAATGGGGCCTCGTGAACCGCGTCTACCCGGCGGCCGAGCTCGTGCCTGCCGCGTTGCAGCTTGCCACAGAAATGACGTCGACCAACCCTGACCTGTTGCGCAAGTACAAGTCCCTGATCGATGACGGCTTCGGCATGACTTTCGCCGCCGCGATGAAGGAAGAGGTGAAACGCTCGATCGACCACGCGGCGTCTGTTTCGGCCGCCGCCGTAGAAGAGGCGCGCAAACAGGTGACGGCGCGGGGCAGGGATCAGCAGGGGTAGCTGCAGCTTTTTACTCCGGCCTCCTTTCCTGTCATCCCGGCGAAAGCCGGGACCCAGTGCTTCAATCCCGAACAACACGAAGCTCATCCTGAGCGAAGTCGAAGGATAGCGGGCGCACTTACGTGTCCGCACGCGCCCATTCTTCGACTTCGCTCAGAATGAGCTCTTGGAACGAAGCACTGGGTCCCGGCTTTCGCCGGGATGACAAGACTTAGGCCGCAAAGGCATACGCATCCATCCTCAGCACACTGAAGGTCAGCGACTGGTGCAGCGTCCGGGCGTCGAGCCCGCCCGCGCCCAGCGCCACGAACAGCGGCAGTATGTGCTCCTCTGTCGGATGGTTCCTTGCAGCATGGGGCGCGAGGCGGCGATAGTTCACGAGATCGTCCACGCGGCCTTCGGCCAGCGCTGCCGTCATCCAGTCCGCAAACTCCGTTACCCAGTCCGGCGCTTCGTTCGGGCCGCGCCAGCTGACCGAGCGCAGGTCGTGCGTGAAGCTGCCACTGGCGAGGATCAGCACGCCCTCATCCGTCAGCGGGCGGAGCGCTTCGCCGAGGCGGAGGTGGTGCGCCGGGCCGAGATGGGTCTGCACCGAAAGCTGCAGCACCGGAATGTCATTCGCCGGATACATCAGTTTCAGCGGCACCCAGGCGCCGTGGTCGAGCCCGCGCGCGGTGTCGATGCCTACCGGGAAGCCCGCGCCCGCGATCAGTCCGGCGATACGTTCCGCCAGCGCCGGGTCGCCGGGGGCAGGGTAGCGCTGGTCGAACAGAATCTGCGGGAAGCCGCCGAAATCATGGATCGTCTCGTTCACGGCGACCGCATTGAGCGCCGGGATATTCGTTTCCCAGTGCGCCGAAACGACGAGGATGGCCTTCGGGCGTGGCAGCGACGGGCCGAGGACGCGCAGGAAATCGCGCGCGGGCACATCGTCGAACAGCAGCGTCGGCGAGCCGTGAGATACGAAAATCGGTGCCAGCAAATCGGCCTCCTTCAGAGTACCCTTTCCAGTTAGCCATCCCGCCCGCGCGTGGGTAGGCCCGGCGCGGCGCTAACACTTATGCCGCGAGGGCATGGGCGCCTTGGAGGTTGCGCGAAGGCGTCCTGCGGGCCTATCAGCAGAGGGAACAAATCCGGGAGGAAATCCATGCGCGATGTCGTGATCTGTGAACCTGTCCGCACAGCGGTCGGCGGCTTTGGCGGCTCGTTCCGCGATGTGCATGCGCACACATTGGGCGCGGCCGTGGTCGAGGGCCTGATGGCGCGCACGGGATTGCCGAAGGATGTGGTCGACGATGTGATCTTCGCGCAGTGCTATCCTTCCATGGATGCGCCCGCGCTGGGGCGCGTGGTGGCGCTCGATGCCGGGTTGCCGGTGGAAGTGACCGGCATGCAGATTGACCGGCGTTGCGGCTCGGGCCTTCAGGCGATCATCAACGCGACGATGCAGATTGCCACCGGCGCGATGGACTGCGTGATCGCGGGCGGGGCGGAATCGATGAGCAACGCGCCCTTCTATTCCACCAACTGGCGCTGGGGCCTCGGGCAGGGCAACATGACCGTGAATGACGGGCTGGTGACGGGCCGCGTGACGGCGGGCGGAAAGAACTTCCCGGTGCCGGGCGGCATGCTGGAGACCGCTGAAAACCTGCGCCGCGATTATCAGATCAACCGCGAGGCGCAGGACGAGTTTGCGGCGGCGAGCCATGCCAAGGCAGTGGCAGCGCAGAAGAACGGCGTGTTTGCCGAGGAGATCATTCCGTTCACGGTCAAAGGCCGCAAGGGCGACACCGTGGTCGACAAGGATGAGCATCCGCGCCCGGACTCCACTTTCGAAGTGCTCTCGAAGCTGAAGGCGATCCGCGCCAAGCAGGACCCGGAAGCCACCGTCACCGCCGGCAATGCCAGCGGGCAGAATGACGGCGCCTCGGCCTGTATCGTCATCACGCGAGAGCTGGCGGAGAAGCATGGCCTGAAGCCGCTGGCGCGCCTCGTGACATGGTCGGCGGCCGGCGTTGGCCCGGCGGTGATGGGCATCGGCCCTGTTCCGTCCACGGAGAAAGCGCTGAAGCGCGCGGGCCTTGCCCTGAAGGACATTGACCTCTTCGAGCTGAACGAGGCCTTCGCCTCGCAGGTGCTCGCCTGCACCAAGGCGCTCGGCTTCAGCAAGGACGACTATGCGCGCCTCAACGTGCACGGCTCCGGCATCTCGCTCGGCCATCCGGTGGGCGCAACAGGCGGGCGCATCCTGGCGACGATGCTGCGCGAAATGGACCGCCGCGGCGCCCGCTACGGCCTTGAAACCATGTGTATCGGCGGCGGGCAGGGGTTGGCGGCCGTGTTCGAGCGCGTCACATAATCAATGCTCATTCTGTGTGCGTCGTCTGCGGTGCCGACCAGCGCCAAAGTCGGGTGATGTTGGCCGAAATTGACACAGGAGTAACAATAAACGCGACCCACTTCAAAAGTTCGCCTGCTGGAGTAAGGCCGTTTGGTATGTTGAACCACGCGTTCAATGTTTGTCGCAGATACTTTGCCGCTTCGCCGCGCGCAAGCCAGTCGCTTGCCTCGACTATGGCCAACCCAACGAAGTCCCGAACGCGGTATTCGACTCCTGCTACGGCATCGGACAGCATCTGGAGATTATGATGCTGCAGCAGGAACAGTACCGCTGACCAGTTCAGAATTGCCGTCAGAATGTTCATGAATGTCGTATTCGCGATCATCGCTACGCGATGATGCATCTTTGTATGCTTTGATCGAAGTCTGGACTTCCAAACATCCAATGCTTGTTCAGCTATTCCTGGGCGCAATTTGGCTACATGTTCAATCCACATGCCGCCAAAAAGCGCAATGATTTGAAACAAGATCGACAGAAGGCATCCGAAAAATACGAACTTCGCTATGAGACCGCCTTTGGAAAGCAAGTTACTTAGCCAGATCGAGAAGGTTGACCATATGCCTCCGAAAAGCACGTCTATGATTGTCAGCAAATGTGCGATGCCGGCGCAAAAGGCTAAAAGTATAAGCGCCGCGGCTATTGCAAACAGCGGCGCCAACGCTACCTTCGCCAGCAGATCGCGCCTCTTGAGGTGCCTGCTCAGTTCTGCTGTGGGCTCTACCTTGTAGAACGGCAGTGTTTGTTGCGTAGGGTTCAAGCCTTCGAATGGAATATGGTGATCTTCATCCATACGGATTGAACCATCGCTCGTAACACACATGTCGGTAGCAAACGGATGGCCACCATATATCGCAGGGATGGTCAGTTTGAACACTTCGCCAGCCATGAAGTACTTCCTAGAGCTGACGTTAACTGCGAATGTGCCATCAATCTCGGAATGCGCGTTTCGAGCAGAAAGCGCGCCGATGAATTTGTCCTTTTCCTTTTGACTGATGTTCATCGCCCATGGGATTTCATCTTCGTGGTCGATGAACATGAAAGGACCTTCGTCCCCCTCAACAATCAGTCCGAAAAACTTGACGTAGTCGACAACAGTTGAACTATCAATTTTCGGCTTCAGGACCCTCTTGGCCATAGCAATGGACTCGCTCTTATTCGAGAGCGGTATGATTTTTTCTTTCCCGCGTGCGAGTTGGGGATTGTAGATGAAGTAGGATCTGGAAGTTTTATCGATTTCGAAAACGCCGCGACCAGTAATACTGACTTTCTGGGGCTGAATAAGAGCTTTGACCAGCAATGCGCCTTGAAAGAAGGTGAGCGGTACCTTTTGCAACTCAACCTTGCTTTGGTCAAAAACTTCCTTGGTGTGGAGTGCATGCTCATTGAAGAATATCACGCGCTCGTCATGAGTAAGCGTAGTCCAAAGCGAATGCATATCTGCCCCCTTCTTCTCCATTATTCTGGAGCAACCAGACGAATGGGTTTCACCATCTAACCTTGGCAAGTCTCTCAAGTATAACCACTCGATGCAACAGCAACTTAAGCGAGCACTTGATTTCCTGCTCGATCCGATGTCACCCAAACCAACGCACGGGCAAAACGGCGCATTAGTTCGCAATCCCAGTTCACCCTACGGATAAATCACTTGCTATTCTCGCGGTGGGGGGGCATATGCCTCCCATCGACATTGGCCGGACGATCAGGCGCAGCACCCTTTCAAGGGCGCAGTTTCAGAAACCCCTCCAGAATTCGATATGCAAGGGCTGGCGCACTGTCAGCCTACAAACGACTATGAGACATACATGACAAACGGTACCGTGAAATTCTTCAACACTCAAAAAGGCTTCGGCTTCATCGCGCCCGCCAATGGCGGCAATGATGTGTTCGTGCACATCTCGGCGCTCGAGCGTTCGGGGATTTCGCATCTCAACGAAGGCCAGAAAGTGACCTACGAGACGCAGATCGACAAGCGCTCCGGCAAGACTGCCGTCAGCTCGCTCGAACTGGCCTGATCGTCTGATCGACTAGAATGAAGAACGCGCTCCGGCCTCCGGGGCGCGTTCTTTTTTGCGCGTCAGAAGCCTGCAGACAGGCCGATATAGAGATGATGGTTCGTCTCATCCGCGCTGCCGTTCGTGCCGTTGCGGAACTGGTTGAGATAGCCGGCTGACCATTCAAGGCCCTTGCCGGTCTCCCATTCAACGGTCGCGCGTGCGCGGTTCTCCTGAACGCCTGAACGGGTCCAGCCCGTATCGTTTAGCACGATGAAGGCTTCGCTGTTGAGGTCGAACTGAAGCTCCGTGCCCGGAACAGGATGGCTGACGCCGAACCGCTGCCGCAGCCGATAGCCGATCCCGTCCGCGCCTTCGCGCCAGCGTTCCTCGATCCGCGTGCGCCCGGAGAATTCCCAGTCGCCGGCTTTGAATACGTCATAGCCAAGCTGTTGCCAGAGACGGTGTTCGCGCTGGTCTGGCCCGTCGCGGCGGGAGCTCGCATAGAGATAGCCGCCGGAAAGGTCGAGCTGGTTTTTCAGCCGGTAGCGCACCCCGGGACGGATTTCGATCGTGTCGAGATCGCCGTCGGGCTGGTAGCGCAGCTCGGTGTTCAGCTGGTATTCGATGCGCGGGTTCGTGCCCGATTGCTTCTCGAGGTCGAGGCTCGTCCAGATCTGGTTCTCCGCCAGCGCGGCGGGCGCGGCGGCGCTGGCGATCGCGGCGAGGGCTAGGCAGGTGCGTTTCATGCGGAGGCCATAAGCAGCGTCTGTTGACATAAATCTGACAACAAACTGCAGCCGCCTACGGGCGGTCCCCGATTCCGTCAATGGAAAAGTTACAGAAAACAGTAGGTCCTGCGTCTGGCTACAGGCCGAACCAGAGCGTCACGATGGTGATGCAGGCGATGTTCAGCCAGAGCCCGGTGCGGGCCATACGGCCGATGGTGAGATGGCGCGTGCCGAACACCACCGCATTCGGGCCGGTGGCGATCGGCAGCATGAACGCGCAGGACGCCGCCATCGCGCAGGGAAGGACGAGGCTTTTCACATCGATGCCGGTCGCGGTGGCGAGCGCCCCGAGCACCGGCAGGAAAGTGGTCATCGCCGCAACGTTCGACATCACTTCGGTGAGGAAGATCAGCAGCGTCACGATGATCAAGATAAGGAGGATCGGCGGCAGGCTGGCAAAGCCCGCGAGCGATGTGCCGAGCCACAGCGCGAGGCCTGAAGCCTGAACACCGGCAGCCAGCGAGAGGCCGCCGCCGAACAGCAGCACGACTTCCCACGGAATGTTCTTGCCATCTTCCCAGTCGAGCAGGCCAAAGCCGCGCCCCTTTGCGCGCGTTTCCGCATCGCCGTGCGGCACGATGAACATGGTGATGGCGCCGATGATGGCGATGCCCATATCGGTGAGGCCGCCAAGGCCGGGGATGAGGATCAGCTGTTCACGGAAGATCCAGGCCGAGGCGATGCAGCCGAACACGATGGCGACGCGCGCCTCGGGCCGCGCGATGGGGCCGAGGCCGCCATGTTCGCGGCGGATCACATCCTGCGCGGCGGCAGATTGTTCCGGCGAAGCCTTGAGGCCCCAGGTCACGATCAGCCAGGCGGCCGGCAACATCACCGCGACAATCGGCAGGCCGAAGCCCATCCATTCGCGGAAGGTGATCGTGATGTCCGCATTCTCGGCGAGCCAGCCCATGGCGATCAGGTTGGTCGGCGTACCGACCGGCGTCGCAAGGCCGCCGATGGAAGCCGAGTAAGCCACGCCCAGCAGCAGCGCCGCCGCAAGGCGCGGGCCGCCCCCGGCCGAGAGCGCGACAGAGATGGCGATGGGCGTCATCATCAGACTGGTTGCGGTGTTGGAAATCCACATCGAGAGCAGCGCCGTCGCCAGCATGAAGCCCGCCGCCAGCAGCTTCAGCCGCGCGCCGGAAACCAAGAGGATGTTCAGCGCAATGCGCCGGTGCAGGTTCCACTTCTCGATGGCGAGCGCGACGATGAACCCGCCCAGCAGCAACAGCACGACCGGGTCCGCATAGGGCGCCGCAATCTGGCGCAGGTCCATCACGCCGAACAGCGGCAAGAGGGCCAGTGGCAACAGCGAGGTGACTGCAATCGGCACAGCCTCGCTCGCCCACCACACGGCCATCAGCACCAGCAGGCCCGCCACCAGCATACCGCCGCGCTCAAGGCCTTCTGGCGCTGGCGCCAGTGCAATCAGCAACGCAAGAGCCGGACCCAGGAAGAGGCCGATTCTCACGCCGCCCTTGGCACCTGAGGCATCCGTCGGCACGCGGTTTCCCGCCGGTGAAGGCTCACCGGGTTTGGTCATGCTGAATTCCTCTGATCCGCTTCCCGCCAGAAGGCTTAGCGCGCTTTGCCAGCAGGGGGAACCAGCGGCGGCGCTTGCCATCTGCGCGGGCGCGCCCTAACCCTCAGCGTCCTGTGCGGGCGTGGCGAAATTGGTAGACGCAAGGGACTTAAAATCCCTCAGCCGCAAGGCTATGCCGGTTCAAGCCCGGCCGCCCGTACAGTACAGGTCTCGCAAGTCAGAGTTCGTTCGGGCCGCTGCGCCAGAGCAGGACTGTGCCGTCTGCACCGCCGCTGGCAAAGCGTCCATCCGGCAGCGCCAGCAGGGCGTGAATATCGCTCCCTTGCCCCTGATGGATCGCCGTGCACGCGCCCGTCCCTACATTCCAGACGCGCAGGGACCGGTCTGCCGCGCTGCTTGCCAGTTGGCCATCGGGCAGGACAGCCAGGGCGAGGATGCGGGCTTCATGTCCCGCTAGTGTGCCCGTGAGCTCGCCCGTATCCGTTGACCACAGGCGGATGGTCTGATCATGCGATCCGCTGGCGAGCCTTCCGTCCGGCAAAACGGCAAGCGCCGCGACGCAGCCCTTATGGGCCGCGATTGTGACGGCGGGAGATATGTGTCCTGCCTCCCAGAAAATGATTGAGTTATCCCGTGAGCCGCTGGCAAGGCGCCCGTCCGGCAGCCATGCCAGGGCGGTGACCCATGCCTTATGGGCGCGCGGGCCGAGGCGGCCGGCACCTGTGCCGCCGTTGATGACAGTGATCACGCCGGAATAGGATCCGCAGGCGAGAGCTCCTCCACCTGAGGCGGCAAGTACACGCATCGTCAGCTGTTCTCGCACGATCCTGTACCCGAAGCCCGAGTGAAGGTTCCAAAGCCTCACTGTGCCATCGTATGAGCCGCTGGCCAGCGTACCTTCGGAGGTGACTGCAAGCGCGGCGACCGAGCCTTCATGGCCCCGGAGAATCTTGACCGCTTCTTCAGTTTCCAAATCCCAAAGCCGGATTGTCTCGTCATCGGAACCGCTTGCGAGGCGCCCATCCGGCAACAGCGCGAGCGCGTTCACCGCCCGCGCGTGGTTCTTCAGTGTGCGGTCGATACACCAGTTTGATGGGTCAGCCAAAACTCGCTTCTCCGGAAAGACTCCTGAAAATCGAGAATGTACGGCTTCAGCGGAATGAGCAAGCGCAGCGTTCAGCCTGGAAAATGCTC
>NZ_JBKBXB010000023.1:0-53095 GCF_046313975.1 Hyphomonas sp.
CGACCAGGACGAAACTGATGATCATCAGCAGATACCATGATCCGAGTTTCGATAAAGACACCATTTCCCAGCCATTTTCTTGCCCGGGATAGGCCCAGGCGCGGGCGAATGTTCCAAGGTTTTCCGCAAACCAGATGAAGACTGCCACGAGGAAAAAGCCGATCAGCAGGGGCATCGGGCGGTGAACGCGGTCCGGGCGGAACCAGACCATGGTGCGCAGGTAGATGAGCGCGGTGGCGGCGAAGAGGCCGAGGCGGATGTCGACGGTCCAATGATGGGCGAAGAAGTTCACATAGATGGCCGCGGCGAGCAGGCCCTGCCGCCAGAGCGGCGGGAAACGGTCGAACCGGAACTCGAAGATGCGCCAGACGCGGGCGAGATAGGAGCCGACGGCGGCGTACATGAAGCCCGAAAAGACTGGCACGGCGCCGATGCGCAGGAAGCTGTCTTCCGGGTAGATCCAGCTGCCATGGGCGGTCTTGAACAGCTCCATGATGGTGCCGACAATGTGGAAGACGAGGATGACGCGCGCCTCCTCCCAGGTCTCGAGGCCGCTGATCAGCAGGGCGGCCTGAATGGCGAGGGCGGCGAGGACGAGGAAATCGTAACGGGAGAGCGCGGCGCCTTCCGGGTAGAAGAAGTAGGTGGCCAGCAGCAGGGCGAGCATCGCGCCGCCGAAGAGGCAGGCCCAGGCCTGCTTTATGCCGAAGCTGACGAATTCGAACAGGCCGAGGGTCCACGGGCCTTTCACCCAGCGGGCGCGGAGCGCTTCGCGTTCGGCGTGGAGGAAGGCGCGCAGGCGCTGGGTGCGGGCTTCAAGCTGGGGCGTCATGGCGCCCGGGGATGCCGGGATTTCCGGGCTGAAACAAGGCCAAGGGCCGCCAGGCCGGGGATGAATTTGAGGCTTTGTGAGGCCCGCCGGATGGCGTAAGCATTAGGAATGTGAAGCAGACGGGGGAGTCCGATGGCTTACAACTCTGGTGTTCAACTGGCCGGTATTGCCGGTATCGTGGGCGGCGGGCTCGGCGCTTATTTCGGCTACAACTATGCCATCGCAGAAGGCATGCCGCCGGTACAGGGAGCGCTGATCCTTGGCGCGGTCGGCATGATTGCGTTCAGTGCCGGCGCCTTCATCCTGAAGTCGGCGATGCAATTTATCGTCTACGTCATCATGCTGGGTCTGGTGGTGTACATATTCAGGAACCAGATAGAGGGCCTCACCGGGATAAATCCGGTGCAGGCCGTGCACACGACCCTGACAGGTTGGGGTTTGCCGCTGCCACCGCTGGATTAGGGCGCGGGTCAGGCTTTCCAGTCGGGCGAGCGCTTTTCGAGGAAAGCCGCGACGCCCTCCTTCCCTTCGGCCGAGGACCGGCGCGCAGCGATGCGCTTTGCGGTCTTGCGGCCAAGTTCCTTGTCGACCGGGCGGCCGGCGACATCACGCACGAGTTTCTTGGAATCGGCCACAGCGCCGGGCGCGGCAGCGAAGACGAGGCGCGCAACGTGTTCCTCCATCTCGGCCATTTCATCCGCTGACTGAACAACATACTGCACGAGGCCGATCCGCTCGGCGTATGCGGCATCGAAGGATTCTGCCGTCACAAACAGCGCGCGGGCCCAGCGGGGGCCGATTGCTTCGATGACGAAGGGGCTGATGGTGGCGGGCGTGAGGCCGAGGCGGACTTCGGAGAAGCGGAACTGGGTGCCGGCCATCGCGATGGCGACATCGCAGGCCGCGACCAGACCTGCGCCGCCGCCCATCGCGGCGCCCTGCACAAGGGCAAGGGTCATCTGCGGCATTTCGTAAAGCCGCTGCAGCATCTCGGCAAGATTTTCGGCGTCAGTCTCGTTGTCCTCGCGGGTTTTCAGCGCGGCGAGCTTCATCCATTCGAGATCCGCCCCGGCGGAGAAGGATTTGCCCTCGCCGCGCAGGATCATCATGCGGATGCCGGGCTGGTCGGCGATCATCGTGAAGACGTCCGTCAGCTCCGCGATCAGTTCGGCGTTGAAAGCGTTATGGACATCCGGACGATTGAGCGTGACGACGGCGACACCGGCGCGCGTCACGTCCAGCTTGATGAGGTCATAGTCAGCGTCGCGCATAGGGTTTCCTCTCAGGGATCGTTTCTTGTCGCCACCTTGCGGTAGTGGCTGGACGGGCGCAAGGCGGGCTTCTCGACAAGGTGCCACAAGGCGAAGCTGGCGGCGAGGACGAGGATTGCCGCAAGTGCGAAGAAGGCGGGCGCGCCGAGCGTGGGGAGCAGGCCAGCGGCGAGCATGGCCTGCAGGATGGGGAAATGGCTGATGTAGAGGCCGTAGGAAACGTCGCCGAAACGGGCGGCGTTGAGGACCGGGCCGGGAGCGAAGGCGAAACCCGCAAGCAGCCCGGCTAGGCCGAGGGCGCGCAGCGGCTCCAGCAGCGGATGGGTCAGCGAGGCTGCCGTGAGGAACGCGCCGGCGAAACCCAGCGGTGCCCAGAGACGGGGCAGCCGGTCAGCGCATTTCCAGAGAGCGATACCCATTGCGAAGAAGGCCATCTGGCCGGGTAACTGGCGGCTGAGAGCGTTGCCGAGATGCGCGTCTTCGATTCGAGGCAGCTGCATCGCCCAGACTGTGCCCGCGACATACAGCACGGCGATGGCCAGCCACCAGTGCGCGCGCAGGACCTTCAGCACAAGGAGGATAAGCGGAAGGATGATATAGAACATCACTTCGATCTTGAGGGTCCAGAGCGCGCCATTGACTTCCGGATAGGGATTGGACCCAAACAAGCCCGGCAGGCTTGGTTCAATGAAATTGAGGAAGACGAGATTGGCGGAGAGGTAGCGCAGCACGCCTTGCAAATCGTGGGTCATGGCGAGGCTAACGAGCGCGGGAATGAGGATGATGACCGCGTAGGCCGGATAGAGGCGGCGAAAACGCTTGCCGGCATAGTCCCCGAGGCTGGAGGAACGGTCCAACGAACTGGCCACCAGCGCGCCCGACACGATGAAGAACCCCTGAATCGAGACTTCCGCCAGGCGGGCGAACGCAAGTTCGATGGCGCCGCCCGCATCCAGACCAGT
The DNA here is from genome assembly GCF_046313975.1 of Hyphomonas sp. Lineage (GTDB taxonomy): Bacteria > Pseudomonadota > Alphaproteobacteria > Caulobacterales > Hyphomonadaceae > Hyphomonas. The sequence goes on from NZ_JBKBXB010000023.1 coordinate 3,066, forward strand.
GAGCGCGACAGCATGGTATGCAAAGACGCCCGCAGCGAGCAGCAGACGGATCAGGTCGAAACGGTTCGGCGCGAAACTGTGCGGACTCAAGCGGAGGCGGCCTGTGCAGGAAACTTACCTGACAGGCGATATCAGGTTCCGCCGCCGGCGCAACGTGCAGCCGGCAGAAACAAAAACGGCCCCCGCAACGCGTGCGGAGGCCGGCAGGAGAAAGCGCGTGAGCCGGCTTACTGGCCGGCTTCTTTCGCGGCTTTCCAGGCTTCAGCTGCGGCTGTGTACTCGGCTTCGGACAGGTAGCCGTCATAGTTGGTGTCGGCATCTGCGAATTTCGCAGCGGCTTCTTCCTCGGTGACCTTGCCGGTCGCGACTTTCGCCGTGACGAATTCGGCTTGGCTGATCTGTCCGTCACCATCAGTGTCATAGGACGGAAGCCCAGGCATTTCACCCGCATGGGCCGCCAGTGCAGCGGTGAACAGGCCGGCTGCAAGGATGGATGTGCGTTTCATGTCTTACTCCGTTGGTCTACGCCGCGCTTTATCGCGACACCAGGAATGTAAGGCGGTGAAGCGGGCATGTGTCGTGACAATCGGTTCACGACAGACTTTACATCATGACGGCGCGCAAACGGCGATAATATGGCAGCTTTGCCATACGAACCTCACCCTATCTTTTTATCCTTAGGCGGATGAACGTAGGATGAGCAGGTTCACATCCTGAATACGCCAAAGCCGCGCTCGCCGAACGGAGCATTGAGGCTGGCGCTGAGGGCGAGACCCAGTACACGGCGTGTGTCGGCGGGGTCGATGATGCCGTCGTCCCAGAGGCGGGCAGTGGAGAAGTAAGGATTGCCTTCGGCTTCGTAGAGGTCGCGGATCGGTTGCTTGAAGGCGTTCTCTTCTTCGGCGCTCCATTGACCGCCGCGCCTTTCGATGCCGTCGCGCTTGACCGTGGCAAGCACGCTGGCGGCCTGCTCACCGCCCATGACCGAGATGCGCGCGTTCGGCCACATGAAGAGGAAGCGGGGCGAATAGGCGCGCCCGCACATGCCGTAATTGCCGGCCCCGAAACTGCCGCCGGTGACGACGGTGAATTTAGGAACCGAGGCGGTGGCGACGGCAGTGACCATCTTGGCGCCGTCCTTGGCGATGCCGCCGGCTTCGTATTTGGAGCCGACCATGAAGCCGGTGATGTTTTGCAGGAAGACGAGCGGAATGCGGCGCTGGTCGGCCAGCTCAATGAAATGGGCGGCTTTCTGGGCGCTTTCCGAGAAAAGGATGCCGTTGTTGGCGAGAATAGCGACCGGCATGCCGTAGAGGCGCGCAAAGCCGCAGACGAGGGTTTCGCCGTAGAGCTTCTTGAACTCGTGAAACTCCGAACCATCGACAAGCCGGGCGATGACTTCGCGCGCGTCATAAGGCTCGCGCACATCCTGTGGGACAAGCCCGAGGAGTTCGGCGGGATCATAGAGAGGCTCGGCGGGGTCTGTCAGGTCGAAAGGCTGGGGTTTTGGTTTTGACAGGGTACGGACGATGGAGCGCACGATGGCGAGGGCATGGGAATCGTGCGCCGCGTAATGATCCGCGACGCCGGAGCGGCGGGCGTGGACATCGGCGCCGCCAAGGTCTTCCGCGCTGATCTCTTCGCCGGTGGCGGCTTTCACCAGCGGCGGGCCGCCAAGGAAAATGGTGCCTTGCTTGCGAACGATGACGGTTTCGTCGGACATGGCGGGAACATAGGCGCCGCCGGCGGTGCAGCTGCCCATCACGGCGGCGATCTGGGGGATGCCCTTCGCGCTCATCTGGGCCTGGTTGTAGAAGATGCGGCCGAAATGTTCGCGGTCGGGGAAGACTTCGGACTGGTGAGGCAGGTTCGCGCCGCCGCTGTCCACAAGGTAGATGCAGGGCAGATGGTTTTCCATCGCCACTTCCTGGGCGCGCAGGTGTTTCTTCACGGTGATGGGGAAATATGCCCCGCCTTTCACGGTCGCGTCATTGCAGACGATTAGGCATTCCCCGCCCTCGACGCGGCCAACGCCGGTGATGAGGCCGGCGCCGGGAGCTTCGCCGTCATACATGCCGTTGGCAGCGAGGGCGCCGATTTCGAGGAAGGCGCTGCCGGGGTCGACCAGCTGCTCGACCCGCTCGCGGGGGAGCAGCTTGCCGCGCTCGGTATGGCGCTTGCGGCTATCCTCCGGGCCGCCGAGGGCGGCTTCGGCGGTGCGGGCGCGAAGGTCGGAGACAAGGGCGGACATGGCCTGCCGGTTGGCCGCGAACTTCGCCGAGGTCACGTCCAGGGCCGATTTCAGAACAGGCATACGCCCTCCTTTAACACTTTCGCCGAGGATTAGCGGCGGCGCCCCGGACTGTCACCCGTTCGGTAACTCTTTTGTGTTAAGCATGGTGCATGCTCGCCTTCAAATCTTCTCCCGAAACACGCAAAGTCCGTGGCATGCGGCCTGATTTTACCTCCCACCTGAAAACCATACCCCTGCTGAAGGACGTCTCGCAGCGCGCCATGCGCTCGGCGGAGCGGGAGGCGCGCTGGTTCTCCCTGCCGGCAGGCCAACCTCTTTTCCTGGCGGGCGAGCCAGCCGATTCGATCTTCTTCGTCATGTCCGGCACGCTGGGCGCCTTCAATGCGGCGGGCGAATTCGTGGGCCATATCCGCCCCGGCGAGCCGGTGGGCGAGATGGCCCTGTTCCTCGGCGGCGCTGAAACGGCGGGCGACGGCGTGCTGGAGAATGCACCGCATACGGGCTCTGTCTATGCGCTGCGCGATTCCGAAGTGATCGGTCTGTCGCGCGCGGGATGGGGCCGGCTTGTCCGCTCAGAGCCTGAACTGCTGGAAGGGATGATCCGCATAATCCTGACCCGGCTCGGCCGCACGGGCCAGCGCAACGCGGCCTCGGTGCCGAAAGTGTACACGCTGCTGGCGACCTCCCCGACGATTGACCTTCGCGTTCGCGCAAAGATGCTGCGCGACTCGCTGATGAAGTTCGGGCAGAAGGTGGCGATTGTTGACGAGGTGCAGGGCGATGAACGCCCGGCCGCCTTCTTCGACGAACTTGAACAGAACAATGACACGGTGATCCTGATCGCCGCGATCGGCGATACGAACTGGTTCCGGCTGGCGACGCGCCAGGCAGACCGTATCTGGGTTCTGGCGCGCGGTGATGCGCGCCCATCCGTACCGTTGATGCCCGAGGAAACCTCTCCGGCGCAGCGCCTGAAACTGGTAGACGTAGTGCTGATCCATCCGGGTACGGAGCGCCGAGCTGCGCGTCCGGACGAGTGGAAAGCCGCCGCCGGCGCGCACCGCCTTTTCCACTGGAACGGCGACAATGCCATCGACGCCATGCGCCTTGCACGGACGATGGCGGGCCGGTCTGTCGGATTGGTCCTGTCTGGCGGCGGCGCACGGGCGTATAGCCATATCGGCGTGATCCGGGCGATCCGCGAACGCGGTGTGCCGCTGGATTTTGTTGGCGGGGCGTCTATGGGCGCAGTGGTTGCGGCCTGCGTGGCAATGGGCTGGGACGATGCCGAAATCGACCGGCGGATCCGCAAAGCGTTTGTCGAGTCCAACCCCCTGGGTGACTATACGCTGCCCGTGGTGGGCATGGTGAAAGGCCGCCGCGTGAATGCGCGGCTGGAAGAGCATTTCGGCGACGTCGATATCGGCGACCTGAAGCTGCCCTTCTATGCCCTGTCCACCAACCTAACGACCGGACGGACGCATGTGCACCGCTCCGGCCTGCTGCGCAGCGCGCTGCGGGCGACGATTTCCCTGCCCGGCATCCTGCCGCCGGTGGTGGAGGGTGATGACATTCTCGTCGACGGCGCCGTTCTCAACAATTTCCCCGTGGAGATCATGCGGGAGCTACATCAGGGCTTTGTGGTCGGATCGGACGTTTCCGGCCAGCCGGAGGGGCTCAACCGTGAGGAATTCGCCCGGCCGCTCAACTTCTGGCAGTGGGTGGCCCGGCACGGATTCTCGTCGCCGCCGCCGATTGCCGGCCTGCTGATGCGCTCCGCAACTATCCGCAACGACCCGACTTCCGGGCGGAATCTCGCGGACCTGATGGTGCTGCCGGATTTGCCGGGAATCGAGCTTCGGGACTGGACGGCGTATGATGCCGCCGTAGACGCTGGCTACCTCGCCGCGAAAGCGGCTCTCGAGAGCAGCGAAATCCCGGTCATGTGCTGCCCCGCATGATCCCTAACCTGTTGTAAAATCAACAGTACGTTAAGCATGTTGCGACAAGTTAACCCTCAAAGACGGCTGAACGTGTTGAGGGCTATATCATGGGCGCAAGTCAACTCGACCTGCTGCCGATCGTCGTTTGCGAGACGGCGCCGGTTCGCGATGAACAGGGCGAGATCATCGACCTCGAATGGATCGATGCCAACCAGCTGATGAATGAGTCGATCCTGCCGAATGGCGGCAGTGTCGTCGGCATGCGGATCTTCGAGTTCGATGCAAAGTATCGCGACTCCGAAATGGTCCGCCATGTGATGGAAGTGATTCGCACCGGCGAGCCCCGCACGTTCGTGACTGGTGAAGGCCGCGCAGCCCGCATGCTCGGCAAGGTCATGAAGACGATGATCGTGCCAACCCCGCGCGGGGCGCTGTCCTGCTCGCATGAGGTTACGGATCTCGCCGCCGAACGCGATGAAGCCCGCCACCGGTTCGAGCTTGCGCGCGCTGCCTGCGACCACGCGCTGCACGGCATCATCCTGTCGGACGTGTCGAGCAATGTCCTGTATGTGAACAAGGCAATCACCGACCTGCTCGGCTATACGGCAGAAGAAGTGATCGGCAAGAATATCGGCATCCTGTTTGGTGTTCAGACACTGGACGCGGTGCGCGCTTTTGGAAAGCAGACCATCCAGGAAATCGAGCGCGGCGAAGAGATCCGTGTGGAGAAGGATGCCGAAGCTGTTTCGAAAAACGGCGACCGGATCCGCGTCCAGTTCTCGACGTCGAGCACGCGGTATGGCGGCACGGGGGACATGCTGTTCATCACCGTTTTGCGCGATGTGCGCGAAGAGCGACGCAAGGCCCACGAGCTGCGCGATGCGCTGAACCGCGCCGAGCAGGCGACGCGCCTCAAGTCGGAATTCCTTGCCAACATGAGCCATGAAATCCGCACGCCGCTGAACGGCGTGCTCGGCATGGCTCAAGTGCTGGCGCACAGCAATCTCAGCGAAGGCCAGGCCGAACAGGTCGGCGTCATCCTCGATTCTGGCAAGACGCTGATGGTTCTGCTGAACGACATTCTCGATCTGTCCAAGATCGAAGCCGGACGCATGGATGTCTCGCCCGTGGCGGGCGACCTGCGGCACAAGCTGAGCGGCGTGTTCAAGCTGCACGAAGCTGCGGCGCGGGAAAAGGGCATCGGCTTCCAGCTGTTCATCCACCCGAGCCTGCCCTCGCGCATGATCTTTGACCCGGTGCGCGTGCGCCAGTGTATCGGCAACCTTGTCTCCAACGCGATCAAGTTCACCACGCAGGGCGAAGTGATGATCGTGGTGAGCAGTGCGCCGCTAGAGAATGGCGATCACATGATCACCGTGCATGTTTCCGATACCGGGGTCGGCATCGCGCCGGACAAGATCGAGCGCGTGTTCGAATCTTTCGCGCAGGAAGATGGCTCCACGACGCGCCGCTTCGGCGGCACAGGGCTTGGGCTGTCGATCACACGCAAACTGGCGCGGATCATGGATGGCGACGTTACGGCCGCAAGCGAGCCGGGCCGCGGGTCTGTCTTTACACTGACATTCCGGGCACAGTCGGCAGAGCCGGTCGTTCTGGCAGGCGACGAAGGCATCGCGCAGATACCGCAACGCAAGGCCCGCGCGGGCCTCACAGGCTGCCACGCGCTGGTGGTGGACGATAATGGCATCAACCGCCGCGTTGCCCGCTCATTCCTCGAGCATCATGGCATCGAGATCTCCGAGGCCTGTGACGGGAATGATGCCCTCGAAGTGATGTCGCGCGACAAGTTCGACATTGTACTGATGGATATTCATATGCCGGGCCTTGATGGCGCAGAGGCGTTCCGCCGGCTGCGCAATTCGGGCAGCATCAACCGCCTGACGCCGGTCATCGCGCTGACCGCAGATTCGATGCATGGCGACCGCGAGCGGTTCCTCAGCAAGGGCTTTGACGGCTATGTCTCCAAGCCGATCGAAGAGCGGTCGCTGATCTCCGCGATCTCGCAGATCCTGAGCGTTGCCGACGATTCCACGACCTGGCGGGTGAGCGCCTAGCGGAGCTTCTCGCGCAGCGCTGCCTCACTTTCGAGGAACCAGACAGCCTTGCCCCTGTTTGACTCGTAGATGAAATCCCGCAGCGCGCCGCTTTCCCCTGCGGCCTCGGAAATGTCGCCGAGAATGACGAGCAGCACCTGATAGTTCACGAACTTCTGGATCACTTCTCCGGCAAGGCGTGTCCTGAGTTGCAGGAATTCAGGCGCCAGCCGCGAAACCGGCATCACGGCGGCCGTCGCCTTCAGGGCCCAGGTTTCCGACAGAAAATCGTTGGCATCGCCGGGCACTGCGAGTGGCGCGCCGTCTTCCGGAAAGAAGAGCACGCGGCGATGCCCGATCTCCTCCAGCCGGGCGGTCATCGTCAGGCCGTCTCTCCGAACAGCTCACGGCCAATGAGCCAGCGGCGGATTTCGCTGGTGCCGGCGCCGATCTCATAGAGCTTGGCATCGCGCAGGAGACGGCCTGTCGGGTATTCATTGATATAGCCGTTGCCGCCGAGGAGCTGGATGGCGTCTAGGGCGAGTTTGGTGGCCGTTTCTGCCGCATACAGAATAGCGCCGGCCGCGTCCTTGCGGGTCGTCTCTCCGCGGTCGCAGGCCTTGGCGACGGCATAGACATAGGCTTTGGCGGCGTTCATCTGGACATACATGTCGGCAAGCTTGCCCTGCACCAGCTGGAACTCGCCGATGGGCTGACCGAACTGCTTGCGGTCGTGGATGTAAGGGATCACGACATCGAGGCAGGCCTGCATGATGCCGGTCGGCCCAGCCGAGAGCACGGCCCGCTCATAGTCGAGACCGCTCATCAGGATACGGACACCGCCGCCGACCGGGCCCATCACATTTTCTGCCGGAACTTCGCAATCCTCGAACACGAGCTCGCCGGTTTCCGAGCCGCGCATGCCAAGCTTGTCGAGCTTCTGGGCGACGGAGAAACCCTTGAATCCGCGCTCGATCAGGAAGGCGGTGATGCCTTTGGACGCGCCCTGCGGATCGGTCTTGGCGTAGACGACCAGAGTGTCCGCATCCGGAGCATTGGTGATCCACATCTTGGTGCCGTTGAGGACGTACCGGTCGCCCTTCTTGTCAGCGCGCAGCTTCATCGAGACGACATCGGACCCTGCCCCGCTCTCGCTCATCGCGAGGGAGCCGAGGTGTTCACCGGAGATCAGTTTCGGCAGGTAGCGGGCCTTCTGGTCGTCATTGCCCCAGCGGCGAAGCTGGTTGACGCAGAGGTTCGAGTGCGCGCCGTAGGAGAGGCCGACCGAGGCGGAGGCGCGGGAGATTTCCTCCATTGCCACGACATGTTCGAGATAGCCGAGGCCGGTGCCGCCCCATTCCTCTTCCACGGTGATTCCGAGAAGTCCGAGTTCGCCCATTTTCGGCAATAGGTCGCGCGGGAACTTGTCCGTGCGGTCGATTTCGGCAGCGCGGGGCGCGATCTCCGCCTGGGCAAAGTTTTTCACGGTTTCGCGGATCATGTCCGCAGTTTCACCGAGATCGAAGTTCAGAGTGGGATATGTGTTCGTCAGCATGCGCTCTCCCTAGCAAGGGCGTGCGCCGCTGTCACCGATTCAGTCCTGCCGGGTGAGCGCGCGGAAAAGGTAGTAAGTCGAGATCACAAACAGGAAGCCGCCGCCCAGTGCGAGGATGGGGCCGGCATAGGCATCGCTCGTCCGCAGGACGGGCTGGGAGGTATGGGCGAGGAAACGCTGGATGCCCGCGACAAAGCCGACAAAGCCGAGGCCAGAGAGCAGCGCGTAGGGCATCCAGGCGCCGAGGTTGCGGAGCGTGGCTGTGTCGCGGTCGCCGTTTTCCTTGATAGCGCGGTCAAGGTCTCGCGGGTCAATCTGGATAATCTCGAGGTCGTCCACGATGACTGCTTCGGCCGGTGGCAGCGGAGGCAGGCCGGACGGGTCTTCGGGCGCGGCGGCGGTGTCCGCAGGGGGGCGCGGAATGCGGCGCCGCTCGATGCCTTCCGGCGGGCCTTTCTGGCGGACCGGAGGTGTGGCGGGCGGCAGCGGCGGCGTGGCAGGTTCGTCGCCGACCAGCGCCTTGAGCGCATCGGTAATCTCTTCCGGCGTCGGTCCATCGCCGGGAACGGGCGGCGGCAGAGGCGGCGAAACGAGTTGCGCCGGCGCCTCACCCAGCAGGCGGGCAATGCGCTCGCTGACGGCGCGGGCAGCGGCCTGCGTGGAGGACTCGGCCGGATGCGATACGTCCTTCTCGGGGCGAGGCGAGATGACCACAGAGCGCGACCCTGCGGCCAGCTCCTCATCATCATTGCCGCGTTGCACCAGCGGACGGATCAGCGCACCGGGAATGGCGGCGCGGCCGCTCGGGTGTTCGAGGAACAGCGCAATCTCGGCGGCGCGGCGGCGCGCCAGGGCATCGACCACGCGCAACTCGCCTGAGATGTTGGCGAGCCGCCAGGCCCACATGGCGTCTGCCGCGCTGGCGCGGTCGCCGGCATTCAGGGCGGGGATCACATCCGAACCGGCAAAGGCATCTGCACCGATATTGAAGGCAAACGAGACGAGCGCGTCGAATTCATTCTGGCTGAGCGGGCTCAGCACCAGTTCGGCGATCTGCTGCTCGATCGGTGGCAGGTCGTGATGGATCAGGATCAGGACGGCATCGCGCTGGGATATCTGCAGGCCGGGGCGTGCGGTGGCAGTATGACCATAGCCGATCAGCCAGCGACCGTCCGCCAGACGCGATGCGCCCGACCGGAAACCCTCGAAGCTCCGGATGAGCTCGAGCCCGCTTGCTGATGTGCGCATGGGACGGGCCAAAATCCCCTTGCTCCCGTTCTGGTACAACCGGCCAAATGCCTACAGGTGCGTCCTGCAAAACGCGCGCCCATTCGCCTGAAACGGGAGATTCGGCCGAAAAACCGCCAGTTTACAAGAGGACCAGTGTGGCAAGGCCAAGGAAACTGAAGAAGGCCATGACATCGGTCAGAGTGAGCACAAAAACCGAGGACGCAACGGCGGGGTCTGCACCCAGCTTTTTCAGGCCCAGAGGCACCAGGATACCGGAAAGGCCTGCCCACAGGAATGTTCCGAACATGGCAACCGCGATAACCAGACCGAGGCGGGTATCCCCGAACCAGAACAGGGCGATCAGGCCGACCCCGCCGCCGATCAGAAGGCCGTTGATGCAAGCGGCATACAGCTCCCGCAGGATCGCGCGGCGGCCCGCTGAGCCGTCCAACTGGCGCGAAGCAATCGCGCGCACCGCGACGGCGAGCCCCTGACTGCCCGCATTTCCGCCCAGAGCCGCGACCACAGGCATAAGGATCGCCAGCGCAACAATCTGTTCGATGGCGCCTTCGAAAACAGAGATGATCGCTGAAGCGATGAAGGCGGTGAAGAGGTTGATCGCGAGCCAGGGGAAGCGGGCCTTGACCGTCTCGATCACGGTATCGGATGCATCTGCAGACGACACGTTCGACAGAGCGAGCAGGTCTTCGCTATGTTCTTCCTGCATGACGTCGACCATATCATCGACCGTAATCATGCCGATCAGGCGGCCTGCATCATCTGTCACAGGAGCGGAGGCAAGCGAGTATTTCTGGAACTGGAAGGCGACCTCTTCCTGATCCGTCGAGGGCCGCAGGGTTGTTGTGGGTTCATGCAGAATGTCTTCCAGCGGCGTCTCGCGCGAATAACGCATCAGGGCCGCAAGGGGCACCGACCCGAGCAGGCGGTAGGCGGGGTCAACGACATAGACTTCGTAAAACACTTCCGGCAGATCTTCCCCGCGCCCGCGTGTGTGATCGATCGTTTGCCCGACGGTCCAGAATTCCGGCACCGCCACATACTCCGTCTGCATCAGACGGCCGGCTGTTTCCTCTTCATAGGCAAGGCTGCGTTCGAGTTCGGCCCGGTCCACCGGGGCGAGGTCCTCCAGGATTCGCTCCCGGCGGTCTTCCTCGAGGTCTTCAAGGATGGTGGTTGCATCGTCCGAGTCGAGTTCGTCGAGGGCCTGCGCAACTGCCTGGTCAGGCAGCATGTCGACGGCGCCCTCTCGGTAGGAGTCGCGCAGTTCGATCAGGATTTCCGGCGGCAGCTCGCCGCCGAGCAGTTCCACCGCCTCTTCGAACGTGTCGTATTGCAGGGCTTCCAGCGCATCAGCAGCGTCCGCCGGGTGAAGCCGCTTCAGCGTGCGCGACAGCCAGCGGACATCGCGCTCGTCGACAGCATCGGCAAGGTCGCGCAGGAAGACCGGATCGATCTTTCCCTGATCTGAAGGCGTAGGCGCGCTGGTATCAGTCATCGGCGCCTCTCATGCCGGGGTTGCACGGCCCCGGCAAGAGCGACATTCAACGGGCTTTAGCTATAGCGGAATTCCGGGCCGTCGAGGTCGATCTTAGGGAACTCGTCCTTTTCCCGCCAGTAATCCTGCGTGTGCTGCCATTCCTTGGCGGCGCCCGCCTTGGGCATCAGGTGCAGTGAGCGCTGCAGGTAGCCGGGATTGAAATTGTCCCCGTCGATCCATGGCTTTAGTTCCATATTGTGGTCTTGCGGGCGCAGGGCGACTTCCACCTGCTTGGCACCCTTGGAATCCATGTGCTTCAGCAGCCGGCAGACGAGGTCGCCCATCATGTCCACCCGCAGTGTCCAGCTGGCGCGGAAATAGCCGAAAACCCAGACGAGATTGGGCACACCTGTGAACATCATGCCGCGATAAGTGACCGTGTCGGCCCAGTTGACCGGCTTGCCATCCACTTCGAAAGGAATACCGCCAAGGACGGAGAGGTCGAAACCTGTGGCAGTGATGATGACATCTGCTTCAAGCTCCCGGCCGGATTTCAGCAGGATGCCCTTCTGCGTGAAACGGTCGATCTCATCCGTGACGACGCTTGCGAGGCCGGCCTTGATGCCTTCGAACAGATCGGCCTCGGGCACGAAGGCGACGCGCTGCTGCCATGGCCGGTAGCGCGGTGTGAAGTGCGTCATGTCATAGCCTTCCGGCAGGCACGCCTTCACACCCTCCAGCAGCTCGGCGCGCAGGGCTTCGGCATCCTCAAACGAGCGGCGCGTGAATTCGGCCTGCTCGAAAAGATACTTGCGGCGCACAATTTCGTGGATCCAGTGCTCATCGACGCCGAGCTTGCGCAGCTCGTCCGCCATCACGTTTTCATTCCGGGCCGGGATGAAATAGGTCGGAGAACGCTGCAGCAGCGTGACGTGTTCGCACTTTCCGGCAATGGCAGGCACAACTGTCGCGGCTGTGGCGCCGGAGCCGATACAGATGACCTTCTTGCCCGTCAGGTCCATATCTTCGGGCCATGTCTGCGGATGAACGATCTGTCCACGGAAGGTATCCATGCCCGGCCATTCCGGTGTGTAGCCCTGTGAATGATTGTAATAGCCCTGACACATCCACAGGAACTTTGCCATGAAGGTCAGCGTCTCGCCGGTATCGAGGCGTTCCGCCTTCACCGTCCATCGCTTCTTCGCGGTCGACCAGCTGGCGGATGTGATGCGGTGGCGATAGCGGATATGCTGCGCGAGGTCGTTTTCCTCGATCACTTCCGCCATGTATTTCAGGATTTCCTCGCGGCTCGCGATCGGCGGGCCAACCCACGGCTTGTGGCGATAGCCGAAGGTGTAGAGGTCCGAGTCGGAACGGATGCCGGGATAGCGGTGCATCCACCAGGTGCCCCCAAAGCTCTCATACGATTCCAGGACAACGAACTTCTTCTTCGGCGCCTGTGTCTTGAGGTGATAGGCCGCGCCCACACCCGAAATACCTGCCCCGACGATCAGGACATCGAAATGTTCAGTCTTCGCCTTGGGTTTGCGTTGCTGAAGCGTCGCCGTGTCGGCCATTCCTGTTCCTCCCTATGGCCCCGCAAGGGGGTGTCCGGCTCTCGTGCAAGGCCGGATGCTGACTGATGCTGTGCACGTTCGGCCCGGGAGGAAGGCGCTGCAATAAGTATTCGACCTGACCTGCCCCTGAGGCAAGCAAGTCTCGACGCGCATTCTTGGGAAGGCTCAGTCCGAGAGCTGGGAACGTATTTCTTCGCGGCGTTCGGGGAAATCTTCTTCCTGCCGGAAAGCCTGGCGGGAAGCCCGGTACTCGTATAGCGCGCCGAAGTAGAATCCCCTCGCCCAAGTCTCGCAGTAGTCCTGCTTAAGGCATTTGCGAGGCCCTGACCAGAGCCGGCGTACGCGCGCAGACGCAACGCCGCGGAACGCTTCCCAGCCGCTGAACACCAGCCGGAGCCATCCTTCGCCCCGCTGCCGCCGCCAGCCTGCGCCATAACCATGGCGGAATGCCCGCTGAATGACGGCAGCCGGTTCCGTCTGCGCTTCCCGCACCATGTGGCGCACGACAGCGCATTCCGCGAACCAGGCCTTGTATCCGGCCTTGTCGAGGCGTTCCATCAGTTCGGTTTCAGACCCCATCGGATAGCCGAGCGTGCCATTCGGACCGAACCGGCCGTCATAACGGTAGCCGGCCTGAAACACCGACGCCCGGATCGCCATGTTCGGGCCCCAGGCAAGGGCGCAATCGATCGGCCCTTCAGCATGGGAAGTCAGGGTGAAAAGAACGTCGAAATAATCACGCACAGGCTCAAGATGCTCGACACCGCAGCTCGGCCAGTGCGGCAGGATCCGGCCCGCAAACACAGAACACTCGGGATGTGCTTGTGCGGCCGCCGCGATCTCTTCCAGCCAGCCGGGAGAGGGCAGGATGTCATCATCCGTGAAGACAACCAGTTCTTCCGGGTCCAGATGATCGACAAGTTTGTTCAGCACATAGTTGAGGCAGTTGTTCTTGCCGCGCGTTGCATGCGAATGCAGGACAATTGGCAGCCGCTCAGCGTGGTGCTTTACGACGTCTATCGTACCGTCCTCGCTGAAATTATCGACAATGTGAAAGGTCGTACCGGCCGGAATCCGGAGACGATGCACGGCATCCAGCATCTCCCCGATGCGGCCCTGGCCGTTCAGCGTCGACAGGATGACGATCATGTGCGCGCCTCCCTGCCCGCCAACTTCTCCCCCCGTTCTTTGCAGGCGGCATGCCGAAGTAAATAGTTAATGCCGACACGCTTGCAACGGAAAATTCACCGGAATGGTAGAATCCCGTATGTTCTGCCTGATCCCATTTGTGCTGCTGCTATTTCAAGGAAAATCACGCCATTTTGGGCCAACCAAGCCTCGAAACGGCATTCCCGTCAGCCATCCTGAGAGCATGTCCCGGGGTATCCGCATCAGCACCAGTATAACCAAATTCGCCTCACAGGCGAATTTCAGGCGAACGGCCGTACAGGGATGATACACATCCTCAGCCTGCCAGGTGTCACGCCGCGGCGATGGATGATGCGTCGCGCGGCAGAGGCGTGAGTTCCACCCTGTTCCGGCCTTTCTGTTTCGCTTGGTACAAGGCTGAATCCGCACGCTCGAGCGCTGGAAGAATATCGAGATCGGCAAATCCCGGCTCGCTGACGCCAATGCTGATCGTGATTCTGAAAGGCCCCGTCTTGCCTGCGAATTTCAACTCGCTGACGGACTCCCGAATACGGTTCGCTAGGATCACGGCCCGCAGCGGCTCGGTTTCCGGCAATACCATCGCAAACTCTTCGCCGCCAATCCGGCCAAGCAGGTCTTCGTCACGCACGCTGCGTGTCACGCATTCCACGAGCCGCATCAGCACCTCGTCGCCGACACCGTGTCCGTGCACATCGTTCACCTGCTTGAAGTGATCGATGTCGAACAGCATCGCCGAAACCGGCTTGCCGTGACGCCCGGCGCGCAGCACCTCGCGCTCTGCAAAGCGAAAGAAGGCACGCCGGTTCAGCGCCTTGGTCAGGGGGTCGGTCATCGCCATGTCGAACAGGCCGCACTTGTCATGCTCAGCTTCAATCAGATCACGGACGGCATAGCGCGCGGCGCTGCGCACGCAGATGTCCTGGCTGACAATCCCGGCGAAGCTTTCAAGCAGGCGCAGCTTTTCGTCGCTGAACACATGCGGCCGGGAGTCGACGAGGCAGAGAGACCCGAACCGCTTGCCGTCAGGGTCACGCAGCGGCGCGCCCGCGAAGAAGACAACATGCGGCGGCCCCTCAACGACAGGATCACTCGCAAAATGCGCTTCGGTACGCACATCAGAGACGGCAAAGGCGAAATCGGAAAGATTGGCCTGCGCACAGAAACTGAGAAGCCGCTCCATCATGGGTGCCTGAACGCCGAATGTGGAACGATACCAGTTGCGGTAGCGTTCATTCAGCGAGACGACCACCATCGGTACACTCAACACCTGCGCAGCCGTTCGCACAATCTGGTCAGCAACGTGCACTTCGGAGCCGTTCAGGATCCGGTAACGCTGCAGTACCTCGTTCTTCTGCTGCTCAAATCGAGGCGGCGGATACATCATTTACAGGTGGGGCCCAGTTCCATCTATCTGGAATAGCTACGCCCAACTGGTTGACCGTTGGTAAGCATCCAGCCCCACTCGCTACCTATGATTTACGCAATATCACCAACCCGCAACCCCTGCTGGATAAGCAGGCTCCAGGCCTCCTCGGCGCTTTCGGCAAACTGGAAAATCTGCAGGTCGTCGGGGCTGATCGTGCCTTCCTCGGCGAGGGCTTCGAAATTGACGATCCGGGTCCAGTAGGCCTTGTCGAACAACACGATCGGAATGCGCGGGGCCTTGCCGGTTTGCACAAGTGTCAGCATCTCGAACAACTCGTCCAGCGTGCCGAACCCGCCCGGAAAGATCACCAGCGCCTGGGCGCGCATGGCGAGGTGCATCTTGCGCATGGCGAAATAGTGAAACTGGAAGCAGAGGTCCGGGGAGATGTAGGGGTTCGGCTCCTGCTCGTGCGGCAGGGCGATGTTGAAGCCGATCGTCAGCGCGCCGGCATCGCGCGCGCCGCGATTCGCCGCTTCCATGATGCCGGGGCCGCCGCCGGTCGCGATCACATTGTCCCGCCAGCCATGGTCCTCGCACAATGCGCCGCCGCGCTCGGAGGCGATCCGTCCAAACTCCCGCGCGCCGGCATACGCCCGCGATCTCCAGCCCTCACCCTTTTCATGCGCCCGGGCGCTACCGAAGACGACGATGGTCGAGCGGATGCGATTGTTGCGAAGATGCTCTTCCGCCTTGGCATATTCCATCATGAAGCGCGCGCCGCGCATCGAGTCCCCGAGAATGAAATCCGGGTCGAGCGCGGCAAGGCGATAGGTCTTGTCGTAAGCGGGGCCGTCCATGAAATTCTCCTTCCCTTGCGTCTTGGCGCAAGCAGGCACGGACGGCAACCCGCAAGGACTGGCCGGAACTACCGGAAACTGAAGCGGCTGGGCGAAACGCCAAAGGCGCGCTGGAACATGGCGCAGAACGCGCTGGCGCTGTCATAGCCGACATCCAGCGCAACCGCGGTGACGCTTGATCCGGTCGAGAGCAGCGAAAGGGCCTCCAGCAGACGCACCTGCTGGCGCCAGAGCGCGACGCCCATGCCCGTTTCCCGCTTGAAGGCTCGGGTAAAGCTGCGCCGGCTCATCCCGGCAACATTCGCCCATTCATCAATGTCGCGCTGGTCGGACGGATTGTCGATGATCTCCCGGCAAACCCGCACCAGGCGCGGGTCCGCCGGCATCGGCGCGGCATAGGGGACCTTGGGCGAGGCCAGCAGCTCGTTGATCAGTAGGCGGACGATCTGCCCCTCCCGGCCATCGATATCGTAACAGGGATCAAACTGCGTCACTTCGAGGATCAGCGCCTTCAGCAGAGTGCCCACTTCCACGATATGGCAGTCCGGGTCTTCCCGTTCATAGCGCGGGTCAATGTAGAGCGTGCGCAGCGATACCGGGCCGCGGCAGGATACTTCATGCCGCACCTGGCTGGGGATCCAGACTGCCCGCTGTGGCGGGATCACGAACGTGGTCTTGTCGGTCACGACCGACATGACGCCGGACGACGCATAGAGCAGTTGGATGCGCTCATGCGAGTGCGCCGTGTCCACAAACCCCGTCGGGTACTCGTCGGCAAGGCCGACCACCGGGCGAAGGTTCAGATCGATATCATGGGTGCTCTTCATCCTGTCCTCACGGGACCAAATGGCCATGCCGGAAAACCATGCCATTTGTCCGTTTTGTGACAAGGTGGTGTACAACGCCTTGGCCCGATAGAGCAATAACTTGACCTGACTTGACCCATTCGGCCAGATCATAAGCATCCGTTGACACGAAATGCCCGAAAATCACGCGATCAGGCCAACCCGAGCGGCAGGCAGGGTACCCTCAGTTAGCGAGGGAGAGGACGATCCCGGCTGCAAAGCCGGTGTTTCCGAAATCGGTGACGATGCCGCCCTTCGTCTTGCGGACAAAACTGTCCTCATCCGCCGCTTCGCCACGCACATAGACCCCGAGCGTTGCCGCCTGCGAAATCGCTCGGGCCGCGCCGACTTCCACGCCGCCATAGGACCGCGAGGCAGAGCCATCCCCGAGCCTGACAAAGCCGGCGCGACCGATGGCGTAAAGCGTCCAGTCGGAAATCGCCCACTCCGGACCGCCTGACACCTCCAGCCCCCAGTCCTCTAGGTCAGCGTCATAGAAGCCGGCCAGCGTCGGCGCATAGGCGAGGTCGAGCGTGACAGACCCTGCAAGCTCAAGGCTCGCTTCGGAGGCTTCACCCGGATAAGTCAGCTGGTTCGCGGAGACATCAGCAGAATACCCGGCCCCATCCCAGGCAACGCCCAGCGAATAGTCCATCTCGTCATCGAACTCGGCCTGCTCTTCGCCGAAGGGCAGGATCCGGTAGACCGAGCCGTACAGCGTCGCGCCGCGAAAGCTGGTCTCCGCGCCGAAGGACGCCTCCACAACTTCAAGCGCCAGATGCTCGCCGCGATCGATCAGGGACGACGACACCGCGACCTCGGCGAAGAACGAGGTCTCCCTGGCTTCAGCCGTCAGGGGCAGCAACATTGCCGACGATGCAACGAGAACGCTTCGCATGAACCTATTCCTCCCTCGGATCTGACTGTCCGGGAGAAGATGTGGGGTTCAGCGGCTGGCGGCTACTTCCTTCAGGCCTTCATCCTCATATATCCGGCCATTCTTCACCACATAGCGGATTGCTAGCGTGTTGCGGATATCGGCCAGCGGATCGGCGTCCAGTATGACCAGATCGGCGAGCTTGCCCGCCTCGAGGCTGCCGAGCTGCGCGTCGCGGCCAATTGCTGCGGCGCTGCCCATCGTGCCCGCCCACAAGGCTTCGGCCGGACTCCAGCCGCCTTCGACATAGGCATGCAGCTCCCAATGTGTGCCGAGACCCGGCGTGTCGCCATGCGCGCCGACGCCGACGAGACCGCCTTGACGGTAGATCTCAGCCGCGCTCGAGGCGGAGAGCTGGTAATGATACTGGCAGAACGGATGCGCCAGGATGTTTGTGAACCGGCTGGTGCGATACCAGTCGGGGGCAAAGCGGGCATACTTCGCATTTTCGAATGGCCGGGTCCGGTCGATGAACGGCTTGTCACCCCGCAAGCCGCCATGGGATATCATCAGGGTAAGGACGGATGAGGTGCCGCTCTTCGCGAATAGCTTTGTCACATCACTGTGCAGCACCGGCGGCGGCAACGCGTGCTCAAGTCCGGAATACCCGTCAAGGATCTGCGTGATACCCAGCTTGTAGGACAGCGCGCCTTCCGTCGTGGGCGTCAGGCCAAGCTCGCCCGCGACCTCGGCAATCCATTGCCGCACGCGCCGGTTGCCGGCCCTGTACTGCTTGATGTTTGAAAGCCGGTAATTTTCGCGGTACCGTATCAGCACGGCGCGCACCTGATCCTTCGTGCGGAAGTCATTATAGTCAAAGATGGCGGGCCCCGTCGTGTAGAGCCGCGATCCTATGATCTCGCCCGCCTCTCCGAGGTCCTGATAGGTCAGCATGTCGATAGTCAGCGAGGACGGGTCAAACAGGGTAGTTATGCCGAACGCCAGGTTGGTGCGCAGGCCCCAGGCGGACACATCTAGAACCTCGCGGCGGATGTCAGCGACGTGGTAGTGCGCGTCGATCAGTCCCGGGATGATATATGCCCCGCTGACATCGAGTGTTGTCGTCCCGGCGGGCGCGGCGATCACCCCGCGCGGGGCCACGACCGCTATCCGCGCACCGTCAATCAGGATATCCGCGTCCTTCCAGTCTCCGGGGGCGGAACGGTCCGCCATCGTCAGCACGCGTGCGCCAGTGAGCAGGACCTGCCCCACCGGCTCGTCTCTCGGCGCCTCCACCAGGATTGACGAAACGGCAGCGCGCTGCCCGCCCCGTCCTGCACCGAATACAACATCCGCGAGGCTCAGCCGGTACACTTTCGCGCCGGAGGTCCAGAAAAGCGCCGCGCCGTCATCACTCCAGCCAAAATAATCCGCGCCTACGTCCGTAAGCTGAGCATGTCGCGAAACCGGCGCCGAGAGGTCCGTTACCCCTCCCTCGCCCGCATCCAGAGCATAAAGGTGTAGCTGGTGCGCAATCTGCGCGAGCGCCCATTTGCCATCCGGCGACACACGCAGGTCATCTGCTGGCGCGGACCCTTCCGCAAAATACCAGTTCGGCCCGGCCGCTTGCGTCACCCGCCGCCGCCCCGCACCCGTCAGGGATACGGCCTCGACACCCTCCGATGAATTGAACAGGACTTCATCCGCGCGGCCTGCGAAATGAGGCGTACCGCCGATCCGCCCGGATGCCAAAACTCTGGGCGCCGCGCCGTCAATCGGGATAAGAACCAGCTCAGCATCCCGAAGCTGGCCGTACTCCATGTACGTCGTGCGCCGCGCTTCGGAACCGGAACGAACAACAACGATTGCCCCGCCATCCGGTGTGAAGACCGGATGGGTATAGAAGCCATCCTCCTCCGTAAGCTGACGATGCGCGCTGGCATCAGCCGCAGAAATCCGTATCTGCCCGCCTGCCTCATGCGTCCAGCTGACATAGGCAATCGATCTGCCATCCGGCGACCATGACGGCTGGTAACCGCGCACATCGCCGGAGCGCAGCGCCCGCAGGCCGCTGCCATCATGTCCGGACACGAATATCCGCCCCAGCGCTGAAAAAGCGAGCTGCCTGCCGTCCGGCGACTCGTCCGGGGCCATCAGCAGGCGTGCCTGCACCGGCCCCTCCTCGAACACGGCAGGATGGCGCACGAGCGGTCCGAGTTCCTGTTCGACATGCACCGTAAACGGAAGGGATTCCGCCTCGCCGGTCTCCAGCGAAATCCGGTCAATCCGCCCGCCGCGATTGACGAAGACAGCCAAACTGCCGGGCGAAAAATCAAAGCGCGGGATGGCGTCATGCGTCATCGCCGCGAGCACCGAGTCCGGATCGGTCTCTCCGATCTGGCGAAGCGCGCCGCTACCGATATCCATCACCATCAGCGCCGTCTTCCCACCCCGGCGCTCCGCAAACACGAGGCTCTGTCCGTCCGGAGAAACCGCTGGCCTCATCCGGGGCACCGTAATCCCGTCTTCCGTCACGGCGGGCAGGACGATGTCCTCCGCGCCGGTCGCCACATCCCGGCGCACGATCTGCCAGGACGTCAGTGCATCAAAATCCGGAGACTTCGACGCCAGCGATGCGAAGTAGGCCGCGCGCCCGTCCGGCGCAAAGCGCGCGCCGAGTGTGTTGACGTCCGCCCCCTCGTCACCTTTCGACGAGCGCAAAACCTCGCCCACATCCCCCGCCACAGGCCGGAAGCGCCAGAGCTCATAGGCGTTCCGGTCAGCCCAGAACCGCGATACCAGAATGCTCTGCTCGTCCGGCGCCCACTCCGGCGACACGAATACGGGATCATCATCATACGGACTGATCTGGCGCGGATTGCCACCATCGGCATCCATAAGCCAGAGATTCTCGGCGCCGCTCCGGTCACTGAGGAACAGGATGCTGCGCCCGTCCGGCGCATAAACCGGCTGCGTATCAAGCGACATGCCGCCCGCAAGACGCCGCGCGGTGCCGCCGTCAACCGGCAGCACATAAATATCGCCCATCATGTCGAAAACGATCGTCCGCCCATCCGGCGAAACATCGATCGACAGCTCCGTGCCTTCGGATGTTTCAAAGGATATCGTGCGCGCCGGCTTCAGCGGCAGCGACTGCCCCTCGACACCATAGGGCACAGGCGGCTTGCCCGATACAGAGGGCGCGCTGCCGGCCGGCCAATCCGCCTCATCCCGTGGCGGCGCCTGCCAGAGCTGGCACGCCGCCAGAAACGCCGCCAGCCCGAAAAGGGAAAGACCAGCCCGGACCCTGGCAGTGCGCCGTCGCTCCGGGCTGGTCCTATAAGTCATCGTTTGCCTTGCCTCAGAACTTGGCCTCAGAACTTGCGCGTCACCGTCGCAATGATCTGACGGCCTGCGCCATAAGTACATCCCGCCGGACCGGCGCACCGCGCGACATATTCTTCGTCGAACAGGTTCGACGCGTTCAGAGCGAGACGCCAGTTGCCCATGTCGTAGCGGATGATGGCATCAAACAGCGTCGAGTCTTCGCCTGTATAGACAACTGGATTGAACGGTCCCGGCATGGCGCCCTGGCTCTCGCTGGTGAAGCGGATGCCGCCACCGATCCCGAGCCCGGCAAGCATGCCATCCCGGAAAGAGTAATCGACGAACAGCGAGGCCTTGTTCTCCGGCGTCACGGGCAGCTCGGCGCCGACTTCCTGCGGCGTGCCGCTCTTCGTCACTTCGCTGTCCGTCACGGTGTAGGAGGCGTTGATCGACAGGGCATCGTTGATCCGGCTGACGAGTTCGAACTCGAGGCCGTTCACTTCAACTTCACCCACCTGGGTGCCGAACACCGGCGTGATCGACGGCGAGGTGCTGACAAGGTTCGACTGCGTGATCTGATATGCCGCAGCCGTCAGCAGCAGTTTGTAGCCATCCGGCAGACCGCGCGCATCCCACTTGATGCCGGCCTCCATCTGCTCGCCTTCGCTTGGCTCGAAGGAATTCCCGGTCAGCGAATCCGTGCCGAGCACAGGCTCGAACGAGGTGGCATAGCTCGCATACGGAGCAAATCCGTTATCGAACACATAGTTGCCGCCGATACGCCAGGTGAACTTGTCCTGCTCGGTCTCGGTGCTGGCGGCGTTGTTCTCGATCTTCACCCAGTCCTGGCGCGCGCTCAGCGTCAGGAAGAATTTGCCGATGCCGATATGGTCCTGAACATACAGGCCCGTCTGCTTCATGGTCTGGTTGTTGAACCCGAATGGATAGCCCGGCTCAAGCGTTGCCTGCGGCGCATAGACCGGATTGAACAGGTCGATCTGGTTGGCAAAGATGAAGCCGAAATCCGCCTTGTTCTCCACCTTGCGGTAGTCGAGGCCGGCGATGATGCCGTGCGAAATGCCCCCTTGGTCAAGGCTGAGGTCGATCCGGTTGTCGGTCGTGACACTCTCCACCGCTTCGCGGTAGGAGAAGTTATACTGCTGTACGGTGCGGTAATCGTCCGGCGTGCCGTCGAAGTCCGCATCCACAAGTCCGCCGCCACCATAGATGCCGGTCGGCGTGTCTTCTTCATAATCGTTCCATTTGAGGTTCGAGATGAAGCTCAGCGTGTCAGAGAAGTTGTGCACCAGTTCATAGCCGACCGACCACTGGTCGCGCTCGAACCGGTTGTTCGGATCGCCAAGGTTTGTGGACGGATCGATCTTGCCCAGCGGGTTGGGCAGCAATGTGCCGTAAACCGGCAGGAAGCCGTTGGTGTCGCCCAGCACTTCGTCATTCTGATAGTAGGCGAGGCCAGTCAGCGTCGTGTCCGGAGTCAGCTGGAAGGTGATCGCCGGTGCGATCAGCATCCGCTCTGCCGAAACAAGGTCACGCTCTGCTTCCCGGTCGAGATAGAGCCCCGTCAGCGAGTAGCTCACGGTCTCGCTCAGCGGGCCATGCACCGTGCCGGCAATCTGCTTGTAATCGTTGGAGCCATACTTCGCCTGGATCTCCCCGCCGAACTCGCTGTCGGGACGGCGCGAGATCTGGTTGTAGAGGCCGCCGGGCGGCGAGCTGCCATACAGGGCCGAAGCCGGGCCTTTGAGAACATCCAGAGATTCGAAGGCATACAGATCGACCCCGACGGACTGGATCGACGTCGAAACGGGCGCAGCCAGCCCGTCGATATACTGCTTCGGCGTGAAACCGCGCACAGTCACGAAGTCATAGCGCAGGTCCGGGCCGTAATTCTCGCCAAAGGCGCCGGAGGTGTAGCGCACCGCCTGCTGGGCATCGATGAAAGCCAGGAGGTCGATCTGGTCGCGGGTGATAACCGATACCGATTGCGGCGTCTGGATCAGAGGAATATTGGCCTTGTTGGCCGTCGCCCCGTCTTCCGGAACATAGTTCGGCGCGATGACCACGACCTTTTCCTGGATGCTGACCGCATCCTCTTCCTGCTCCTGGGCCACAGCGGCCGGAGACATCAGCGCCAGCCCCGCAGCCGCGCCAAGCAGCACACTCTTCAGTGCCACCGATTGAATTGAAAGACGTTTATCCTGCGTCATGGTTCTGAGACCCCTGCATCCTTGAGATTCACACTTTGCGAACCATTCTCAATTCTATCATCACATGGCAAGAGTGTATTTCGGCTTCGGGTCTGTCTCTTCTGCTTTTTGGCCAAACTTGAGAGAAGCGTCAGAATACGAAGTTTGCCTTGACCCGATAGAGGCAAACTTCGGCCCGGTGCCTTATGGAGCCTCTCGGGGCAGGATTCTAACGTTCACTGGAAGAACAAGGGGCGGAGACAGCGATGGCAGGTATTGCAACCAAGAACAGCTGGCTGTTCCTGCACCGGTGGTTTGGCATCATCACGGCGGCGTTCCTGCTGATCGCGGCGATCACGGGATCAGTGCTCACCTTCCGCGCCAGTCTGGACCGCTGGGTGAACGGCGATCTGTTTGCATATGCCGGCGCAGCCGAAAGCCGGCTCGATGCCATCGAAGCCGTCGCACGCTACGAAGCGGCGAACCCGGATATTCAGGTCACGGTGTTTCCGCTTAATCCGCCCGCGGACGAAAACATCGTCATCGGTGTCACCGCAAAGCCCGGCACACCTGAAGTTTCAGAAGACGAAGTCTTCCTCGATCCGTCGACGGGCGAAGCTGTCGGCGCGCGCAGCACAGCGCCCGGGTTCTCGGGCCGCCAGATCATTCCGCTCATCCTCGAGCTTCATTACAATCTGCTCGCTGGCGAAGCGGGCCGCTTCTTCATGGGCTTCATTGCGCTCGGCTGGCTCCTCAGCGCTTTCATCGGGCTCTATCTCACCTTCCCCAAGAAAGGCCCCTTCCTGCAGAACTGGTGGCCTGCCTGGACCTACAGCCCGAAGCGCAGCTTCGCCCGGCAGATGCTCGACCTGCACCGCTCCAGCGCGCTCTGGCTCTACATCTTCCTTGTCATTCTCGCCTTTACATCTGTCACGCTGAACTTCTTCGGCGAATTCTGGGACCCGTTCGCCACCTGGGTTGCGCCGCTCGAGAAGTCCCTCTTCCATCTCGACGCACCCTTTCCCGCCGGAACAGTGCCTGACCTGACCTATACGGACGCCTACGCGCTTGCCGCGCAGCAAGCCGCCGCAGACAGCATCCAGTGGCAGCCCGCCACGATGCTCTATTATCCCGACTGGAACCTCTACGGCGTCACCTACAGCGACAACGGCATCCTGAATTACAAACACCTCGGCCCGATCTACCACTATTTCGACGGCGCGACTGGGGCCTACATCCACGAGGTCAATCCCTATACGGACAGTGCCGGCCTGGTCATGATGCGCATCGTCTACCCGCTCCACAGCGGCGAGATCGGCGGCGGCCTCACGGTGTTCTTCGTGTTCGTCCTCGGTCTCGCAACAGCCGAGCAGTGCATCACCGGCGTCTGGCTCTGGCTGAAGAAGCGCGGCCCGCGAATCGCGGCAAAGAAGCAGCGTGCCGAAACGACCGCCTGACCCTTCCGTTCCTACCGAAAAGACCACCGCCATGAGCGCCTCCCTCCTGCCCCAGGCCGATGATATTGATCCGGAAATCAAGACCTTCATCGACCGAACATCCGCCGACTATGCCGCCCTGACCGGCGCGGAGCCCGTAACGATGGCGCGCCGCCGGGAGATTGCCGAACGGGTGCGCGCGCCCTGGGCTGCCGGTGGTCCGCAGATGGCAGAAACGATCAATCTCACGGTCGGCCCGCGGAATGTCCGTATGCGGACCCACATCCCTGATTCAGGCGCCGGCCCCGGCACGCTCCTCTATCTCCACGGCGGCGGCTGGATGATCTTCTCGATCGACACGCACGACCGCCTGATGCGCGAATATGCGAGCCGCGCCGGCTGCGCCGTTATCGCCCTCGACTACTCCCTGTCCCCCGAACATCGCTTTCCGGCCGCGCTCGACGATATTGATGCCTGCCTCGACTGGCTGATCGCGGAAGGCGCGGCCCATGGCCTCTCCACCCGCCGCATCGCGATGGGCGGCGACTCCGCCGGCGGCAACCTGTCGCTCTGCACGGCCCTTCGCCGCCGGGACACGGGCGCACGCCAGCCGGACGCCCTCATCCTCAACTATGCCGCCCTCGACTACGAACACCGCCCCTCCTGGGACCGCTATGACGGCGAACCTTACATGCTCGGCACCGGCGAAATGCGCGACTTCTGGTCCGGCTATCTCGGCGCCCCCTCGACCACGAATCCCTACGCCCGCCCTCTGCTCGCTAACCTTTCCGGCCTGCCGCCAACCCATCTCTGCATCGCCGAATGCGATATCCTGCGCGACGAGAACCTGGAGTTGCGCGACCGCCTGCGCGCCGCCGGCAATCCCGTCTCCGCAATTGTCTATCCCGGCGCCACACACAGCTTCCTAGAAGCTGTCAGCATCTCGCGCTGCGCCGATCAGGCCATCGAAGACGGTGCCCGATGGCTCGCAGAACAGTTCGTGTAAGGACTACCAGCGGACAATAACGCGCAGCCCGCCCATCGGCGACGTCATCAGTTCCAGCCGCCCGCCGGTTGCCTCGGCAAGGTCATGCGCAATCGCCAGTCCCAGGCCATGCCCGCCGGGCCGTTCATCCGAACGCTGACCTCTGAGCACGACCGTACCCCGGTCCTCGCTGTCCAGCCCCGGCCCGTCATCCTCGACCACCAGTTCCCGCTCAGCAGCCGTCACGCGCACATCCGCCCGGGCATAGCGCACGGCATTCTCCATCAGCGGCCCCGCCATCTCAAACAGCTGGTCGGCATGCACGGGCAGCATCGTTCCCTTTGCCGCTTCTATCGAAATCCTGAGCCGCGCGCCCCGCTCCGTTCGCCTCAACACGTCTGCCAGCCGCGAGAGTACGGGTCCCGCTTCACATGGCCCGCGCTCCACGCTTGCGGCCGTCCGCGCCCGTGCCAGTTCGCGCTCCACCGTATCCGACGCCGCCCGGATCGACGCCTCGAACCCGTCCGCCAGGTCCGCATCCCCGGATGCGCGCGCCTTGCGTGCCAGCGCCGTGAGCGCTGACAAGGGCGTCTTCAACGCGTGCGCCAGGTTGGCGGCACGCTCGCGCGCGGCGCGCAGATCGTCTTCGCGCGTCTCCGCCAGCGTGTTAATCTGGTCGACCAGCGGTGTGACCTCCGCCGGAAACCGGTCCGGATCAAGCCGCGATGCCGGCGAGGCTTTCATGCCGGCAACCGATGCCTCGACCGAGCGCAGGGGGCTCAGCCCGATGCGCACCTGCAGCCATGCAGCGGCGCTGAGCGCAGCCCACAACAGCGTCAGGAACAGGGCCAGCTCACCGGCAAACTCGTTGCGCGCCTCGATGATGCCGCTCCGGTTCAGGCCGACGGTCAGCGTCATCGGCTCCGCCGTCTCGGAGGCGCGAACGCGCCGGTAGACGCGCACCATTTCTTCTCCGAACGGGCCCGGCGACAGGTCCCTCGCCCATGCCCCGGTCGGCGCCTCAGGCACATCCATCGCGGCGTCCCATAAGGACCGTGAACGGACGATCCGGCCGCCTTGGGAAATCTGCCAGTAGAGCCCGCTGACCGGCTGGCTGAAGCGTGCATCGCCGCCGGTTTCGGGCGGCAGCACGAGCGCGTCACCTGCGGTCGGAAGCGCCGCCACGATCTGCTGACCATGCCGGATCAGGTCGTCCTCAACGCTCCGGCGAATGTGCCGGTCAAACAGCAATACCAGCACGACCCAGCTGATCAGGAGGGCGGCGGCAATCGCGCAGGCAGCGCCTGCAAGCAAGCGGAGACGCACCGACCGCATCGGCTTCATCCGCCCGCAGCGATCACATAGCCAAAGCCCCGGCGTGTCTCGATCACACCCGGCCCCAGCTTGCGGCGCAGGCGCGACACCATTGCCTCGATGGCGTTGGTATCTGCGGCGCCGTCGAGTCCGTGCAGGTGCTCGGAGAGTTCACCCGCAGACACCGCCCGCCCGGAATGATGCATCAGATAGTCGACAAGACGGAACTCCAGCGGCGTCACCTTCACCGGCTGGCCCGCATAGAGGATCGCCATGCGCCGTGTATCCACGACGAGGTCTCCAGACTGAAACACAGGCTGCGCCGCGCCAGCCGAGCGGCGGATCAGCGCGCGCAGGCGCGTGATCAGCTCCGCCATCTCGAAGGGTTTCGGCAGGTAATCGTCGGCGCCTGCTTCAATGCCGTCCACACGCTCCATCCAGCTGCCGCGCGCCGAGAGAATTAGGATCGGAACCGTCTGCCCGCCCGCTCGCCAGCGCTTCAGGACAGAAAGGCCATCCAGGCGCGGCAGGCCGAGATCGAGAATGATGGCGGCGTAGGGCTCGGTATCACCCATGAACCAGGCTTCCTCGCCATCGCGGGCATGGTCCACGGCAAAGCCCGCGTCCCGCAATGCGGCGGACACGTCATCGGCAATCACCAGCTCGTCTTCAACGAGCAACACCCGCATCAGTCGTCCTCCTCGACCTCAAGTATCCGGCCGTTGCGCGCATCCACCTCGATCTCGAGAACAATGCCGCGCCGCGTCAGAATCTTGATCTCATAGATGAGTTCGTCGTCATCGTCGTCAAATTCGATCTTCAGGACTTCGCCCGGATACGCGCGCAGGACACCGCTCAGGATGGTCTCCAGCGGCAGGATCTGCCCGCTCCGCCGGGCTTCGAACGCACGCTCCTGGTCATCGCTATACCTGTCCCGGTCGCGCCCGCCCTTGCGGTCAGCCACAGCCGCATCGGCGGCCGCCAGCAGGCAGACGGCAATCAGGGCATAACGGGAAAACGGATACGGCAAAGGGCAGGTCTCGGGCAGCAAACCGGTCCTATCGCGCAGCCAAGCTGACGGAAAGCTGACTATCCGGCCTGCGTTCCTGTCAGCCGGGCGGGCGCAAACCCAGCTTCAGGGCCCCCCAGAAACGGCCTGACCGCAAGAAAGGAACTTCCCCATGCCATCCCCGAACCGCCTCGTCGCGGCCCCCCTCCTCATCGCTACCCTGGCCTTCGCCGTCACTGGCCCCGCCATCGCAGACAGCAAGCGTTCTGTCTCCGTGCCCGCCGCGGAGCGCCTCAATATCGGCCGTGACACGTCGGCTGCAGACATCCGCGCCCGCCTTGCCGAAAAGGGCTTCGATGTCCGCAAGGTCGAGTTTGAGGGCTACAAGACCGAGGTGAAGGTCTATGACGCGTCGGGACGCTGCCTTGAAATCTACTTCGATCCAGCCTCGGGCGAGGAAATCCGCCGCAAGCGCGATGATGACTGCGGCCGCCGCCACAGCGTGCGCGAAGACTGGTATGCGGATCGCCTGATCGCCGCCAGCGACGACCGCCGCCGCGACTGACAGCCTGCCTTGGGCCTGCCCAGGACCCTCTCCGGGGCGGGCCTGACCCTATTTCTTCTTCCGCCCGCTCGCCGGAATGTCCTTGAACGGAACATCCTTGTCGACGCGTATATCTCCCGGCAGGCCCAGCACGCGCTCGCCGATGATATTGCGCAGGATCTCGTCCGATCCCCCTTCGATCCGCGTCGCGGGCGAGCGCATCAGCATCGCCTGGAACCGGCCATTCTGCGGGCTGTTCTCATCCCACACCACGCCGGACGCACCCTGCAGGTCCAGCGCCAGCATGGACAGGTCCTGCATCGCCGCACCCGCCACCAGCTTGCCGATGGAATTCTCGGGCCCCGGCGTCTCACCCTTCGACAGCGCAGAGATCGCCCGCATCGCCGTATAGCGCAGCCCGCTTTCCTTCACCGCAATCTGGGCGAGCTTAGAGCGAACATTGGAATCCTGCACCGCCGGCGCCCCGTCAATCTCAGCCTCCATGCAGAACCGGAAGAGATCCGGGAACCCCGTCGACATACCGGAACCAATCGACAGCCGCTCGTTCATCAGTGTCGTCAGCGACACTTCCCAGCCCTGCCCCACTTCGCCCAGACGCTGCGCATCCGGAATACGCACATCGGTGAAGTAAACCTCGTTGAAGCTCGACTGGCCATTCGCCTGTTTGATCGGGCGCACCTCCACACCCGGCGATTTCATCGACAGGAAGAACATTGTCAGCCCCTTGTGCTTGGGCACATCGGGGTTGGTTCGCGTAATCAGCAGGCCCCAGTCGGAGTATTGCGCGCCGCTCGTCCATATCTTCTGGCCATTTATGATCCAGTCGCCCGAGCCGTCATCCGCCTTCACCGCACGCGTGCGCAGACCCGCCAGATCAGACCCGCTCGCCGGCTCCGAGAATAGCTGGCACCAGATATCCTCACCCGCCGCCAGCGGCGGCAGCAGCTTGCGTTTATGGTCCTCGCTCGCCCAGGCCATCACCGTCGGCCCGCACATGCCGTGCCCGATGGTGAACACGCCCGTAAGCGCCGCATACGGACCTTCTTCCTGGCCCCAGATCACCCGCTCGATCGGCGTGCGCGCACCGCCGCCATACTCCTTCGGCCAGTGCAGGCACGCCCAACCCGCATCCGCTTTCTTCAGCTGCCAAGCCTTCGCGGCCTTGATAGGGTCCTCACTGACGACGCCGTTGGAACCGAAACTCGCCCGCTTCAGCTCTTCCAGCAAGTGAGAAGGCGCGTTCGCCTTAATCCAACTTCTCACCTCAGCGCGGAAGGCGGCTTCTTCTTTTGTATCCTCGAAATCCATCTTCTCTCTCCTCCCTCAGGCCGCCGCACCGGCATTGCCGGCACCCATGCGCTCGATCAACGCGCTCTCCCACTGCGACAACGACCCCAGCGCCAGCGCCAGCGCATTCGAACGCCGGTAGTAGAGATGGCAATCAAACGCCCAGGTGAAGCCCATGCCTCCATGCACCTGAATATTGTTCTTCGCGCAGTGCTGGAACGCTGTCGTCGCTGACACGCGCGCTGTCGCCGCCGCCACCGGCAACTCCGCCGCGCCCGACACCAGCGCCCACGCCCCGTAATAGCAATTTGACCGCGCCAGCGTCGCCGACACATACATGTCGGCCAGGATATGTTTCACCGCCTGGAACGATCCGATCGGCCGGCCGAACGCCATCCGGTCCAGCGCATAGTCCCGCGCCATTTCCAGCGCCCGGTCGGCGCCGCCAAGTTGCTCGAACGCCATCAGGATCGCCGCGCGGTCCAGCACCTGCGTCAGGATATTCCAGCCATCACCCTTGCCGCCCACCAGTTCCGCGGGTGCATCCTTGAAGGTCAGCCGCGCCTGCTCCCGCGTCGGATCAATCGTCTCGAGCACTTCACGCTCCACGCCCTTCGCCGTCAGGTCAACCAGCCAGAGCGATAGCTTGCCGCCCTCCTTCGCCGCCACGATGGCAAAGTCAGCCGCCGCGCCATCTGCCACAGGAGACTTCACTCCGGAAAGCTTGCCGCCCTTCACGCTCGCCGCAATCGACGCTTCCGACGTGCGTCCCTGTCCCTCGTGCAGCGCCAGCGTGCCGACCGCTTCGCCCGAAGCGAGCCTCGGCAACCACGCCTGCTTCTGCGCTTCCGATCCGGCCAGCACCAGGCACTCCGCCGCAAGGTAAATCGACGACGAAACCGGCACCGGCGCCAGCGCGCGGCCAAGCTCCTCGGCCACCACGCACAGTTCCAGATGGCTTAGCCCGACGCCGCCATATTCCTCCGGAATCGCCGCGCCCAGCACGCCCATTTCGGCGAGCCCCTGATACAGCGCCTTGTCATAGCTCTCCGGCCCTTCCAGCACCGCACGCACTTTTTCAGGCGGGCATTCTTCACTGAGGAAACGGCGCACCTGATCGCGCAGCTGCTTCTGTTCGTCCGAAAAATCGAGGTTCACGCGGCGTCTCCCTTGCCGGCGAGACTGAGCGATCCCGAAAGGCCGCGCACTCGCCCGTTTTATCCGGGCCAGTGTCAATCGGGTTCAGGACAGGTCAAGCCGTGCCGCGAAGGCAAGCCACCGGCGCCTGCCAGCGCGTCAGCCCTTGCAGATTTCGATGATCCCCGCCGCCATGAACGTGGCCATGCGGGCCTTGATGGAGGCAAAGTCGTCCGACACGCACAGCCCATCCGACAGCCGGTCTATCCGCCCGGTGCGGGCCAGCGACAAGAGCAGCGCGCCGCTGACGAAGTGATAGCCCCAGTAGATGTCTTCTTCCGTCGCGTCCGGCAGCGCCTTGCGCAACAGGCCGATCAGGCGGCGCACCACCGGATCAAAATGCTCCGTCATCAGCCCCGATCCCCAGACCGGCGTGTTCGCCACCAGCGCCACCAGAGATCCGAAACTGTGCCAGCCTTCGCCGCCCGCCGCATAGAGGTCGAGATCAACATCGAGGAAAGCGCGCAGCGCGCCCTCCACCGTCACCGCGTCGCCCGCCTCAGCCTCATACGCCGCCATCGCATCCATCCGGCGCGAACTCGTCACCACGGCGCGGCGGGCAAACACTTCGTCCAGCAGCTTCTGCTTGTCCTCGAAGTAATAGTTCATCAGCGTGTGGTGAACGCCCGCCTGACGCGCGACATCTTTCAGCGTCACGCCGAGAAATCCGTGTACGGCAAAAAGCCGTTCGGCCTCATCCAGGATAAGTTCGCGCGTTTCGGCGCGCTGCTCCGCTTTCACGCTGAGGCGTTTCGGCTTCGAGGAATTGCTCAATCGATCAGGCTCCGCTCTTTGCGTCTTCCGGGCTCTGCCCATATTCGGCGCGCAGGCGCAGCTTGTCGATCTTGCCGGTCGTCGCCAGCGGCATTGTTCTTAGCCGCTGCACGGAATCGGGCACCCACCAGCTCGCCACCTTGCCGCGCAGGGCGCCAAGGATCGCCTCATCGCTGATCGTGTGACCGGGACGCACCTCGACCAGCAGGTGCGGGCGCTCGCCCCATTTTGGATCTTCCCTGCCAATTACGGCCGCAAGGGCGATTTCCGGCAGCGCACCGACGATTGCTTCGATATCGGCCGGATTGATCCACTCGCCGCCAGACTTGATCAGGTCCTTTGCACGGCCGGTGATGCGCACATGGCCGGCAGCGTCGATCCGGGCAAGATCACCGGTCGCAAACCAGCCTTCAGCGTCCACCGCCGGTTCCTCCGCACCGAAATACCGCTCCACAACGGCGGCGCCGCGCACGCGCAGGTGCCCTTCCGGGCCCCGTTGTTCCGCCAGCGGATGACCGTCCGCATCTGTCAGGAGAAGATCGACACCCACGGCAGGGCGCCCTGCAATCTCGGCAGGCCGCGTTGCAGCCCCCGGCGGCATGATCACGCCCAGCGGCGAAAGCTCCGTCATGCCCCAGCTGGTCTGCACCGTCACTCCGAGGCGCTTTTCCAGCCGCGCCATCAGGGCCGGCGGCATGGGCGAGCCACCGACGATGATACGGTTGAGAGAGGGCAGCTCAAGGCCCGCCGCATCCACATGGTCTACGAGCCCCAGCCAGACTGTCGGAACGCCGACACCAATCGTCACTTTCTCTGAAGCGATCAGCCGCGCAAGGCTTGCGCCGTCTGTCTGGCGCCCGGGCAGCACCAGCTTCGCGCCTGCCGCAGGCGCCGCGAACGGAAGCCCCCAGGCGTTCGCATGAAACATCGGCACAACGGCCAGAACGCTGTCGGCGGCGGATATCGCCATGACATCCGCCTGCAGCACACGCAGCGTGTGCAGGAAGCTGGAGCGATGCGTGTAGGTCACGCCTTTCGGCGCGCCGGTAGTACCGGATGTGAAGCAGAGGCCCGAGGGTGCAGTTTCCGGAAACGCACCCCATTCGGCATCTGCTGCCTCTGCCGCGATCAGGTCTTCCAGTAGCGTGACGGGAAGGTTTGAAGCGATATCCTCAGCTGGCGGATCATCCGCATCGATCATCAGGATGCCGCGAAGGCCCGGCGCAGTCTTGCAGATCTGCGCCGCAAGGCCAAGCAAGGCTGCATCGGCAATCAGGAAGCGCGCGCCCGATTGCGCCGCCATGTCACCTGACTGCGCGGCCGTCAGGCGCGGATTGAGCGTGTGGCACACGGCGCCCATGCCCATCACGCCATACCAGGCTTCCACATGCGCCTGCGTGTTCCAGGCAAGGGTCGCCACCCGGTCGCCCGGCGATATGCCGAGGCGCTGCAGCGCAGCCGAAACCTTCCGGCTTCGCACTTCAAGCTCTGCATAGCCGATGCGGACATTTGCCTCGCCGGCGCCCGCCGTCACGACCCCCGCTTGCGGATGCCATTTGGCCGCGTGGGTCAGGAACCTGTCGAGCGTCAGGGCAAAATCCTGCATCTTGCCGTCTGTCATGGGCAGGCTTCACTCGGTGGCGGAAGGACGGGCGCAACGATGCCCGTGTTCCAGTTCCACGACTGCGTGCCCTCTTCGCGCCGACGGCACATCGTGCGCTCGTGCAGTTCGTACATGCCGGGCATCAGGCGTACCGCCGGGGTGAGACCGCTTTGAATGTCGAGGTAATACTGTGCCTCGCCGAAGGAGCGCCACTCTGGTGCGCCCGGGGAGGAAGGCTTCCCTGTCCGGGCAAATTCCGTCCAGAAGTCCATCAGATGTGTGGACAGTTTCTGGACGGTTTTCGTGGCCGGAATCTCTGGCCAGTAGGTCGGCGTCAGCTGCATTGTGCCGAAGACATAAGGAATCTCCGCGCCGTGAAACCCGTGCAGGTCCATAGCGCTCGCCGCCGGATAGGTATGGTCGAAATAGTAGAGATAGCCCGCCTGCCCCACCTCGTTCTGCTTGCGAACGAGACGGCTGGCGGTCCAGCCATAGAGCGAATCCCTTGGCGCGGCGAGCACAGCTTCCTTGATGTTCGTGGAAGGGTAGAGCCGCAGGAATTCATCTGCGAGATCACCGTGAAGTTCGCGGATCTTGGCTTCGTATTCTGCTGCGCTCTCCGGCGGCGGCGGGGCAAGGAAACGAAGCGACCGGATTTCGCCGCTGTTGAAGCCTGCAATCACAGGCACAGGCGCCTGTTCCCCGCGGTCGAACGTGTCGACCATCTGCCGTGTCAGGATCTTGCCGTCGATCGTGGCAAGCGGGAAATAACCTGCTGTAGCGGCTGCAGCCGAGAGCTTTTCGGGATCTGCCGCGCGCAGCTCGGAAAGGCTCGTCGCCTTCACCTGGGATGCGACCCAGACACCGATATCCTCGGCGGCAAACTGACCGTGTTTCGCGGCCTTCAGCTCCGGCAGGGTCACCATATAGGCACTTTGCAGGATCGCCTTGTGGAACAGGTCTCTGGCTTCCGGCGAGGACATCAGGAACAGGATGCTGAGCGCGCCAGCGGACTCGCCCGCAATCGTCACATTCTCGGGATCGCCGCCGAAGGCAGCGATGTTCTGCTTCACCCAGCGCAGGGCTTCGATCTGGTCGAGCAGCCCGTAATTGCCGGAAACACCGTCCGGCGATTCCGCGCTCAGTTCAGGGTGCGCAAGGTAACCCAGCACGCCCAGCCGGTAGTTGATCGTGACAACGATCACGCCTTCCCGCGCCATCCGCGCCCCATCATAAATCGGCTCGCCGCCGTGCCCGCCGACCAGCGACCCGCCATGTATCCACAGAAAAACCGGAGCCTTTTCAACACCGTCCTTCTTCCAGATGTTCAGCGTCAGGCAGTCCTCGCTGATCCGGTCGGGCGGGTTGGCATAGATGCTGCCGGAGCGCGGGCGAGGCTGGATGCAGGCGGGGCCGAAACGGGTCGCGTCGAGGGTGCCCTCCCATTTTGCCTTGGGGACCGGGGGTTTCCAGCGGAGGTCTCCGACCGGGGGTTCGGCATAGGGAATGCCCCGGTAGGAGGTGATGCCGTTGACGTACTTCCCTGTAATTGCTCCGTTTTCAGTCCTTACAGCCTGGCTCATATCCGGCGCGGATGCACACGAGGCGAGTGCAGCAAGCAGCAGCCCTGTCAGGAAGATTCCAGCTTTTTTCATGTTTCTACAGCCTTCGCGGCTTCCTCTTTGCGGATGGCATGCGCCAGCCAGATGAACAGGATGACCGCCAGTCCGTAGAAAGGTGTCAGCGTGTAGAAGGCGAGCTGGAGCGAGTTTTCCGGGTTCGTCTTGCCGAACCATTCGCTCATCATGCCGAGCCAGGTCGGGCCGAAGCCGAGGCCGATGAGGTTCATGATCAGGAGGAGCAGCGCGCCGGCGAGGACGCGTTCCTGCGGGCGGACTTCTTCCTGCACCAGCGTGACCGCCGGCGAGAGATAGAAATAGTTGAAGAAGGTCGGGCCGATCAGAAACAGGAGCGCGAGCGGCCAGGTGGGCGCCCAGACGAAGCCGAGGAAGAAGGGCACCGCTGCAGCAAGGCCGATCGCCGGAACGATGGCATACGCCACTTTGGACTTCTGCCCGAACCTGTCCACAAGCCAGCCGGACACAAACATGCCGGCAGCAACACCGACGCCGAGCAGGACCGAATAGTAGAGCGCGAGTTCCTGCAGGGTCATTGCCTTCTCGCGCATCAGGAACAGGGTCGTGAAGTTCAGCGTGGCATAGGTGACGAACTGGATGGCCCCGCTGGCGAGTGCGGTGAGGAGCAGAACGGGGCGCGTGAAGAACATCCGCATCGTGCCCCAGAAGCCGGGGGCCGGACCGGCCGTTTCGGCCTGCACAGGTGCAGGCGCATCAAGCCCCCCTTTTTTCGGTTCAGGAACGAAGAACCAGACAAAGGCTGCAGTGACGAGACCGATGATACCGAGCGAGATGAAGGCGGCGCGCCAGTCGAAGGCGGCAGCAATGGAGGCGCCGAACGCCACACCGAGCGCCATGCCGATGGGCGGGCCGAAATTGAACAGGGCGAGTGCCGTTCCGCGCCGACCGGGAGGAAAGTAATCCGATATGATGGCGTAGGAGGGCGGCACACCTCCCGCCTCCCCGACCCCGACCGCGAGACGGCCGGCGACGAGTTGCGGATAGGTGCGGGCCATGCCGCAGAAGAGTGTTGCCGCACTCCAGATGGCGCAGGCAACCGAGAGGACTTTCACACGGTTTGTGCGGTCCGCAATCCACGCGACCGGAATGCCGAGGATGCAGTAGACAAGTGCAAAATAGAGCCCGGTGATGCGGCCAAGCTGGCCGTCAGTGATGCCGAGCTCGTCCTGGATCGGCTTGGCGAGGATCGAGATGATCTGCCGGTCCAGAAAGTTCAGGACATATACAAAACAGAGAATGGCCAGGACGAACCAGGCCCGGCCATCCGGCCGCGCGTGTTGCGCGGCCGGCGGCTGAACGGCGCCCGAATGGGAGGACACTGCGAGCGCCGGACTTTCAGGGGCCGACATTGGATCAGAACTCGTAGCTCAGACGAACGCCGATCGTCCGGGGACGGAGCCTTGCATAGCGGCCATCGAGGAAGGCTTCCGGGTGGACATAGGTGATGGAGCTGTCGTCCAGAAGGTTTTCGACATAGGCGACCGCTTTCCACGCGTCGCGCGACATACCGGCCTGAAGGTTCACAACCGTGTAGGCGTCTGTATAGTCGAAGGTCGGCGCCTGGAGGTTCGGGTTGCCCGGCACGTTCGGGAACATGCTGGGGAAATCACCGACATAGGCAGCGGTGGCCGCCGCAAACGCATCGGTGAGATCGCCAATCTTCCAGTCGTAGCGAACGGTGGCCGAACCCTGGAATTCCGGGAAGGAAAGCGAGATGCCTTCTTCGGCGCCCGACATGGCAGCCTCTGTCGGCGACACATCGGTGACTTCGGTGTCGTTCAGCGATCCGTTGAGGAAGAAGCTGAAATTCTTCGTCGGGTAAGCCGCGATCTCGAACTCGAGACCCTTGCTGACTGCGCCGCCGATATTGGTGGCGAACTGGACCTGATCCGACAGGCGGTTTGCCTGCACCTGGATGTCCTGCCAGTCAATGTAGTAGGCGGCGAGGTTGGCGGCCAGTTTGCCGTTCATCCAGTAGCCCTTCACGCCAACTTCGTAGTTCGTCAGGGAGTCAGAGTCTGCGCCGTTCGGAATGACGAGATCATTCGGGTCGACGATACTGACAGCGCCTGCCCGTGCGTTTGATGCCGGAGTGCGGAAGCCGGTCGAAATCGAGCCGTAGGTCGTGAGATTTTCCGCCGGCTTGTAGGACGCACTGAGCTTGTAGGAGAGCTTGTCGGCTTCGACTTTCAGACCTTCCACGGCCGCAACAGGAAAGACCGTGAGCGGAATATTCGTGAAGCCGCCGAGAGCCACCGCGAGATAGTTGCTGTTATAGCCGCCTTCATTTGTGAAGGCCTGGATGGAGCTGTTTGTGTAGCGCGCGCCGCCCGTGACCCAGAACTTGTCGGAGAAGCGATAGGTCAGCTCGCCAAAGCCGGCCGTTTCGAACTGGTCGAAATAGCTGGTGAAGCGCAGGTAGTATTCATCCGGCAGGCCGGTCAGACCGCGGGCATCGAGGAAATCCTGCGACGAGCGATAGTCGTAGGTGATGTCGCGGCGCTTGTTGAAATAGAAGCCGCCGACGATCCAGTCCCAGTTGCCGCCATCGGTAGAGGCAAGGCGCACTTCCTGTACGAAGGTGTCGTCAAAGCCGACCGCGTCGAGGCCGAAGGGAATGAACTGGCCGAATGTACCGGCGAGGTCGACGATGAATTTTCCGTCTGCGTCCGAATAGGTCGACGAGCTGGTGAAGTTTGCGAA
Source organism: Hyphomonas sp. (assembly GCF_046313975.1). Lineage (GTDB taxonomy): Bacteria > Pseudomonadota > Alphaproteobacteria > Caulobacterales > Hyphomonadaceae > Hyphomonas. Next base: position 40,357 of record NZ_JBKBXB010000023.1, read on the forward strand.
ACCGAGATCGTAATCGAGTGCCAGGTTGTAGCTTGTGAAGTCAGACTGGAAGAGGTCTGGCCGGTCCGTGAGGCGGATGAACTCGCCGCGGTTTGGGTTGGTCAGACCGGAATCGTCCGGCTGGCTGTTCTCGTGGATGACCATGAGCTGCAGGTCGAGCGCATCGGTCGGCTCCCAGCGCAGGACGGCGCGGCCGCCATACGAGGTCAGTGAGTTGGCGCCTTCGATGCCGGTGCCGATATTGTCGACCCAGCCTTCTTCGTCGCGATAGAAACCGACGACACGCAGGCCCAGCTTGTCTTCAGCCAGCGGAATGTTGACCATGCCATTATAACGCTGGCGGAAGGCATCGCCGTCCGTCAGGCCGTAGTCAACGAGGGCGGAGGCTTCGAACTTCCGCGTGTTCGGCTTTTTCGTCAGGATACGGACAGCGCCGGACAGGGAGTTTGCACCGAACAGCGTGCCTTGCGGGCCGCGCAGGACTTCCACGCGCTCCACGTCGTAGAGCGTCGGGTCGAGAATGGTGGAGTTGCCGTTCGAGGAAATCGGCAGCTCGTCAATATAGATCGCGGTGGGCGCCTGCAGGTTCGCGCCGTAGCCGTTGGTGGCGATCCCGCGCGTGGTGAAGTTGTTGAAGTTGGCCGTGGGCTGGTTGATGACCACGCCGGGCGTTTCGCGGGCGAGGCCTTCATAGCTGACGATGCCTTTCTCGGAGAGCGTCTCCTGCTGATAGGCGGTGACACTGAGCGGAACGTCCTGCAGGCTCTCTTCGCGGCGCGTGGCCGTGACGATGACCTTGTCGAGGCTGCGCTCGGCTTCGCCTTCCGGGCGCGCCTGATCTTCCTGCGCAATCACGGGAGCTGCCACGAAAGTGGACAGCATAACGGCGGCGCTCGCGGATGCGAGAATTCTGGCTTTCATGTTTTCCTCCCTGGATGCGCGGTCTTTGGTTTTCAGCGCTGGGCAATTTGATCAGCGAAAATTCCAGACCTGTCAAGCTTCACTCTCTTGCGAGTGAATTTCTTTCGGAAGGGTGTGGCAGCTTTGCAATCCGGGCCATGAGTACGGGAATTTTCTGTTTTATTACAATCGACTGCGTGCCAAACCGGCGCGCGGGCGCACGCTCGCCCAGTGGTCAACCGGGTCCGGGTCCTGAAAAATTTGTGGAGGATGCCGGGGCGGCGACTCAGTCCGGCTTGCGCCCGGAGGGTTTGCAGACTTCCATCAGGCCCGCCGCCATGAATCGGGCCATGCGGGCTTTGACGGCGTCGAAATCGTCGGACTTGCAGATGCCGCCGGAAAGGCGGTCGATGCGGCCGGTGCGCGCAAGGGTGAGCAGCAGGCCGCCGGAGACGAAGTGATAGCTCCAGAAGATATCGATATCATCGCATTCCGGCAGGGCGCGCTTGAGAATGTTGATGAGGCGGCGGACGAGATCGTCGAAATGCTCGTCGAAGAGTTCCGCGCCCCAGGGCGAGTTGGCGGCCTGCGCGGCGAAGGTGGCGAAGTTTTTCCACCCCTCCCCGCCCTGGATGTAGAGATCAAGGTCGGTATCGAGGAAGGCGCGCAGGGCGCCCTCGACGGTCGGATTGTCGCCGCAGGCGGCCTCATACTCGTCCAGCGCCTTCATGCGCAGCGAGCGGGTGACTTCGGCGCGGCGGCGGAAGACTTCGTCGAAAAGCTGGCGCTTGTCGGTGAAATAGTAGTTCATCAGGCTGTGGTGCACGCCGACGCGCTGGGCCACGTCCTTCAGCGTGGTGCCGTAGAGACCGTGGATCGAGAACAGGTATTCGGCCGCGTCGAGGATCTGTTCCATCATTTCGGCGCGCTGTTCCGCTTTCCGGGACTTTTTCGGCGGCGGCTTGGTTTCAGACGTCATGCGTGCTCCGGTTGCGGCTGATCCGCATTCTTCGCGAATCCCGGCTTATCGCAAGTGAAAGCCGCGTTGAGGAAGCCTTCACATGGCCGCAGGGCCAGATTCAGGGCGCTGGCGGGGGTCAGAGGGCAGATGACAGGACCGACCAGTCCGCCGCCATCAGGGTGGAAATGGTGAGCGCGATCAGGGCGACAAACGAGACCATCCAGACCAGGCCGCGCAGGTAGGGAATGCCGGACATGTAGAGCGGCAGGTAAAGGATGCGGGCGCCGGCGAAGGCGAGCGCGGCGATACGGGTTGTGGCGGTGCTGTAATCCATCAGTGCAAGGATGATGACCACGCCGAGGAAAAAGGGGAGCGTCTCATGCAGGTTGCGCAGGGCGCGGGTGAGGCGGCCGACGAGGACGGAGTCCGGCACGCTGGAGGGCGTGTCCTGCGCGGTGTTGGCATAGGGCACGCCGTGGACGCGGCGGAATTCGCCTGCCTGCAGAATGACCTGCACGATGCCAAGCGCGATGACGATGAGGGCGGCAAGCAATTCAACGGTCATGAAGGTCTCCCCAGGCGCCGCTTGTGGCGCGAAGGTTTATGAATAGAGCGCGGCGGGGCGGTGTCAAAACCGTCCCTTGGGGAAGGTCTCAGGCGAGACCGCGGGCTTTGATGGTGCTCCGCCCGGACTGGCGGGCCTCCTGGAGGCAGCTGTCGGCCAGCGCGATGATCTCGTCTGCCGTCGTTCCGGGCTCGGCGCGGGCAAGACCGAAGGAGGCGAGGACGCCGGAAATCACTTCGCCGGTATCGGAGAGCGTATATTCGAGGCCGGCCAGCGCGTGCTTGATCTTCACCATCGTATTATAGGCGGGCATCAGCTCGGTTTCCGGAAGGATGAAGGCAAACATCTCGCCGCCATAGCGCGCGACCATATCCCCTTCATTCAGGCCTGCCGCCATCTGCGTAGCGACCATTCCGAGCAGCGAGTCGGCGGCGTCCTGACCATAGATTTCGATCAGTCCACTGAAGTTCGTGATATCGGCAAGGGCGACGCAGAAACCGGTGTTCAGTTTCTCTGCGCGGGAGGCAGTGTCGGCAAGGTGCTTGTCGAAGGCGCGGCGGTTGGCAACGGACGTGACCGGGTCGCGCATCGCCTGCGCCTGCACTTCCTCAAGCTGCTGGTTCAGCACACCGATCAGTGTCTGCGAGCGCGCGAGGCCATCGGTCAGCGCACGCGTGGTGGCGGCCATGCGGCGGTTCTCCTCCAGCAGGCTGGAGACAACCGCAGCGAGCCCCTCCTCCGAACTCACGTCCGGCACCTTCTCGGCGAAGGCGTCGAGCGTGCTTGTGAACGCGTCATTCTGCTTCAGCCCGCTCTCGATGATCTCGAGCACGGAGCTGATCTCGTTGCCGATCGCCTCGCTGATATTGTGCGTGACAAAGCTCGACTCGTCGCCAGCAAGGTATTCCTGGAACAGCGAGTCGATGTCGTACGGGCTGAGCTGGTCTTTCAGCGCGACGAGGCCGTTGATGTCGGCAATCAGCGCTTCATTGGAACCTGTTGTGTAGGCAAACCATACGGCATAGGCGTTCGGGAATGGCGCGGTGTGATACTTGTCCATCAGGTTGAACACCCGGATGGCCGCCTGACAGACTTCGCGGAAGCTGCGTTGAGCGGCGTATTTCGGCGCGGGGGCCGCCTGCAGCGCGTTGGCGTTCATGTATTCAAACCTGATCTGGGCCGGGAGACTATACGATTCCGGACACTGCCCATTTAAGGTTGGCAACGCGTTAACATTCGCCATTTCAGGCGCTTGAACCCAGCAAATACAGGGGAAATCATCCCCCTTCTGCGCCTCCTGACTGGCGCCGGGAGCGCTCCCTGCTAGGACCCGATCCTCAATCGGCGCTGTAGAAACCGATATTATCGATCTCGAACCATGCGCTTTCGCCTCCCGGGCGGCTGGCCATGACGCCGACCTGCAGGAGGTCCTTGCCGGTCCAGGCCGGGGCGGATTCGGGATTGCCGGTGAAGGCGAAGGCCGAAAACGGCGCGCTGAGCGACTGCCAGCCCTTGCCGGCCGAGACCCGGGCCTCCCAGTACCCCGTCAGTGTCAGGATACGGAGCGTGTACTCCCCCTCCCCAAACAGATCGAGCGAGACGCCTTCATAGGCGGTGACATCCACTGGCGCGACCGAACCGCGGCTGAGCGGGAACACGACTCCGGCCATCGGCTTATCCTTGCGGGCCATCTGTGCACTGACGGACAGGGCATGGCCACCTTCGGGCAACGGACGGCGCGCCGACGCGATCACCGAGCGCTCCGCGCCGAAGTCGAGATCCGTCACCGCAAGCGTATCAAGCGCTGTGCGGCCATCCTCGCGCTCGAAATCATCGATGAGGGGTTGCGCGGTAAGGACCGGAAGCGTGAGCGGCGGAAGCGGCGCGGGTTTTGCGGCATCATGCAGCAGCTTCCCGTCGACGAAGACGAGGCTGATCTTGCGTATGTCGCTGATCGTCTCCCATGGCTTGCCATCGACGAGGATGAGATCAGCGCGCTTGCCCGCCTCGATTGTTCCGCGATCTTCCAGCAGACCGAGCGCAGCGGCGCTGTTGGCTGTACCCGCGATCAGCGCATCGGTAGGCGACAGGCCGGCCTTAACGAGCAGTTCAAGCTCCCGAAGTGTGCCCTCGCCGTGAACAAGGCTGCCGATGCCAGCGTCGGTGCCCAGCGCCACCGGCACACCGGCTGCAAACAGCGTGCGCAGGTTTTCCTCGGCAAGCCCGTATTTCCAGACGCGCTGGCGGGTGGCAGCGTTCTCCATGTCGAGATTGCCGCGCGGCTCATAGATGGCGAGCGTGGGCGCGTAGTAGAGACCGGAGGCGACGATGTCGGCGAGGTCTTCCTCGCTCAGCGCACGGTCCTGAAGGCTGTGCGCGATGATGTCGACACCGGCGCGGGCCGCCTGCCCGCCGCGCGCCGAGGTGACCGTGTGTGTGAGAATGCGCAGGCCGTTCGCATGCGCTTCATCCAGCAGCGCGACGAGCGTTTCTTCGTTCATGCTGGTTTCTTCCGGCGAGGTGCCATAGCGCCAGCCATCGGTGAAAACCTTGATGTAATCGGGCTCGTACGGCAGCAATTCCTGCACGGCACGCTTTGCGGATTCCGGCGTAAAGACCCATTTGGTCGTCGACTGATCGCTCCAGTCGGCGCCGTGCCCCCCGGGTGTGCTCATGCGGGCGACGAAGTTGACATGCGGCGACGGCACGCTGGTGAGCCAGTCGCGGCGCGGCGCGAAGGCTTCCGGTGCCTGGTGGAAATCGTTCACAGTGGTGACCCCGGCGGCGAGATAGCGCGCGGCAATCTCCGGCAGAGCAGAAGGGGTTCCGCGCGGGCTCCAATGCGTGTGGACATCGTAGAGACCCGGCAGAAGGGCGCGGCCCTTGCCATCAATCACCTTTGCGCCGCGTGGCACCTTGGCCTTCGGCCCGGCATCGACGATGCGGCCGTCGCGGATGACGACCGTGCCGCGCCAGGGCGCGGCGCCGGTGGCGTCAAACACCTCGACATTCTTGATGACGGTTGCCTTGGGCGCGGCGGCCCAAACACCGGTTTGCAAGAGGACAGCACAGAAAGCCGCCACCAGAAGTGCATATATGAGGCGGTGCATCTTTATCTCCCTGCGCTGCGGCATCGATGGCATGCGTATCAACACCCGTCTGGCTGTCCAGACGCAACCGCCGCCGGATTCCTCATGGCAGGCTTCAGAAATATCGCGGTTGTCATCGACGTGTCATATGATCTTATGCCTGCAGCGAAGGCGGGCTCGTCAGAATGGCGCACGACAACAAGGCACGATTGCCGCAGGTTCAACTTGAGAGCTGGGTGCGCCAGTATGGCGGCGCCCTGCGGAATTACTTCCGCCGGCGTGCGCCCCGGCATGCGGATGCCGATGACCTGACGCAGGAAGTGTTTGCCCGGCTGGCGCGTCGCGGGAACCTTTCGGACATCAAGATGGCGGAGGCCTACCTTTTCCAGACGGCGAACAGTGTGCTGATCGACAGCCTGCGCCGCACGGAATCGCGGGGCGGCTCGGCGCATGAGGAATTCGAGGATGGCCGGCACGGGACCGAGAGCCTTGATCCGGAACGGGTCCTGATCGGCAAGGAAGGCGTGGAGCTGCTGATTTCGGCGCTGTATGAGCTGCCGGAACCTGTGCGCCAGGCCTTCGTGCTCTATCATTTCGAAGAATTCCGGCATGCGGACATTGCGGGAAAGCTGGGGATTTCCGTCAGTACTGTTGAGAAGTATATGGCGCGGGCAAACGCACACCTGCTGGCACGACTTAGAGACGGCCCGCGGAACTGACGGGAAGGCATGAGGGACACCGACTATCCCGATTCTGACACTCCGATCCGGGAGGCTGCGGCCTTCTGGGACGCACGGCTGCGCAATCCGGACTGCACGGACGTGGAGCGCGCCTATTTCCGGGCCTGGTGCGCCGAGGATGAGCGCCACCGCGCCGCGTATGACGAATTGCAATCGGCGGTCGAAACCCTACGCGCGGCGCGCCATCAGCCGGAGATCCGGGCGCTGCGGGATGCCGCGCTGGCGCCGCGCCCCCGGCGAAGCTGGCGGGCGGCGGGGATTGCGGCGGCGCTTGCGGTGACGGCGCTGTTTGCCCCGCTGGCCTGGACGGTGCTGCAGGATCGGGGCGGCGCCGCCGGGCAGGACGCGCAGGCCCCGCTGTATTATGCCACCACGGTCGGTCAGCAATCCGGCATCACGCTGGAAGATGGCTCGGTGATCACACTGAACACCGACAGCCGGGTGCGCGTGACCTATGACGCGGCGCAGCGGCACGTTGCCCTGCTGCGCGGGCAGGCGCTGTTCGAAGTGGCGAAGGAGCCGAACCGGCCGTTTGTGGTGGATGCGGGTGGCAAGCGGGTGGTGGCCCTCGGCACGACGTTTGACGTGCGCCTCAACGGCCAGGACGTGGAAGTGACCCTTGTCGAGGGGCGCGTCGAGATTGCCGAACAGGCCGGCGCAGGACGCAGGGACACGCCGCCGCCGGTGCGCCTGGAAATGGGTCAGCGCCTCGTCTCCGCCGCGCAGGAAGACGCGACCGTCACCGAGATCGATACCGGCAAGGCGACAAGCTGGCGCGACGGTTTTGTCACCTTTGAGGAGACGCCGCTGATCGATGCGATTGCAGAGATGAACCGCTACTCCACCGTACGCATCGTTGCCGCAGATTCGGCGCTGATGCAGCTGAAGGTGAACGGCGTGTTTCGCAGCGGCCAGCAGGCCCGCTTTGCAGAAGCGCTTGAGGAGTATTTCCCGGTGGAAGCGCGCCGGGATGGCAACCTCATCGTGCTGAAAATGTCACAACCCATCTAGTTTTGTTGCAATGGCCCGCATTTAGAGGCGGGTCGGTGAGGGGTTTGCGTCGTAACGAGGGAAGGGTTCCCCCGGGCTGGGGCCCCAGGTCTGACTAATTTTGTGCGAGGGCTAAGATGACGACGAGCAAAGACAGATTTGCGCTGAAACGCGCGGTGATGGGCGGTGCGGCGCTGGCGGCGCTCGCTGCCGGGACAGCGACAGCGGAACCTGTTGAGTTCGCGATCAAGCCCGGCGCGCTGAGCAAGGCGCTGAAAGAGTTCTCACTGCAGAGCGACCGGGAGATTCTTGTTTCTTCCAGCCTTGTTTCCGGCAAGCAGAGCAACGGGATCAGCGGCGCTTTCGAGCCTGAAGATGCGCTGATGAAGCTGCTTTCGAATTCAGGTCTCAACTATCGCGTCACCCCCTCGAATGTTTTCCTGATCGACGCCCCGAAAGTGGTTCCGGCCTCGGCCCCCGTGGTTGAGCCTGAGATCACGGGCGAAGGCGACCAGGAATCGGATCCCGTTTCGGTTGTTCCCGCTGAGGAAGCCTCCGCGAATACCGAACGGCGCGAGCAGGTGATCGTCGTTGTCGGCTCGCATATCCAGGGCGCGCGCACCACGGACGCGCTTCCGGTGACGGTGATCGGCGAGGAAAGCATCGCGGCCATCGGCGCGCATTCCGGCGATGACCTTTTCCGCTCCATTCCGCAGATGGGTGATGTGACGTTCAATAGCGGCTACCTGCCCCAATCGAGCAACGCGGCGCGCGGCGATGTCGGATCGGTGAACCTGCGCAACCTGGGCATCGGCAATACGCTGGTGCTGCTGAATGGCCGCCGCGTGGTGCAACACCCGACCTCGCGCGCCAACGAAAACCTCGTGCCGGTGCTGACATACAACACCAACGCCATCCCGACGGCCGGGGTGCGGCGCATCGAAGTGCTGCGCGATGGCGCAGCGGCTATCTATGGCGCCGATGCCGTGGCCGGCGTCGTGAACACCGTTCTGCGCGAAGTGAACAATGGCGGCGACCTGACCGTCCAGTATGGCGGCGCTGAGGGCACGGACCTCACGCAGCTCGACATCAACGGCACTTTCGGCACCGACTTCGCCGGCGGCAAAGGCAACGTTTCCGGCTTCCTCGGCTATACCACGCGCAGCGAGCTTTCGACCACCGATCAGGAATGGACCGCCACCGCAGATCGCACCGGCTTCTTCGTGGGCACATCCCTGCAAGGTGTCGGCACCCTGAACCGCACCAACACGATCAGCAGCTGGGGCAATTTCTCGGCGATCGGCTCGGGCACTATCTCCCAGAACGGAACGGCCCTCACCACGGCTGCTGGCGCCTTCGCCATCATTCCGTCCGTGAACGGAAATTGCCGCGTCTCCCTTGGCAACGGCATCTGCATCCGCACCGGCACGCGCGCCACAGCGGGCGCCGACGCCAACACGCGCTATGACTGGAATGCCATCGGCACCTCGCTGACGCCGGAGATGGACCGCATCAACCTGTTCTCGACAGCGCGCTATGACTTTGACAATGGCATCAGCGCCTTTGGCGAACTCGGCTATTATCAGGCGGAGACGAGTGCGCTGCAGGTTTCGTCCACGATCCTTGCCGCCGCCCGGATCACAGTGCCGGCTTCGAACTACTGGAACCCCTTTGGCCCGGTCACGTTCGCCGATGGTTCGCCGAACCCGAACCGGTTGCCCGGGCTAAACATCTCGCCGAACGGCGTGGCCGTTTCGCTTGCCAGCTATCGCTTTGACGATTTCGGCTTGTCGCGTGTCGATGTGGAGAATGACCAGATCCGCCTGCTCGGCGGGCTGCGCGGTGATTGGGCCGGCTTCGATTGGGAATCGGCTCTGGTCTATTCCGAAGCAAGCGTTCGCGACATGCAGGATGGTGTCAGCTCCACACGCGTCCAGGAAGCCCTCTCCTGGTCCACGCCGGATGCCTACAACCCGTTCAATGGCGGGAATGTGGGCAACCCGTCGGGTCTCGATACGACGCTCTCGAACGCGGCTGCGCTGGACTATGCCAAGGTGCGCACCATCCGCGACTCGCGCACGACCCTTGCCCAGTGGGACCTGAAACTGACGAAGAAAGACCTCTTCACCCTGCCCGGCGGCGATGTTGGCATGGCGACCGGTGTGGAAGTGCGCCGCGACACGCAGCGCGATGACCGCGATCCGCATGTGGATGGCACCTTCACGTTCACGGACATGGTGACGGGCATTGTCTCGCCCAGCGATCTGGTCGGCACCAGTGATACGCCGGACACAAAAGGCTCGCGCACAGTGGGCGCGGCTTTCATCGAGTTCGCCGTTCCGCTGGTCTCGCCGGAGATGAATATCCCGCTGGTCGAAGCGCTCGAGATGCAGCTGGCCGGCCGGTTTGAAAACTATTCGGACTTCGGCGACATCGCCAAGCCAAAGGTCGCACTCGGCTGGACCGTGGTCGAAGGCCTGCGCTTCCGCGGCTCGTGGGCACAGGCTTTCCGTGCGCCGAACCTCGAACAGGTCAATGCCACGGTTGTCTCGCGCTCCAACACACGGACCGACTGGGTGCGCTGCCAGGCGGATCTCGAAGCCGGACGTATCACCAGCTTTGCCTCCTGCACCAACCAGGGCTTCGCCACCACCGGCCGTCGCGCCGGCAACCCGGACCTCAAGGCAGAAACGGCCGACACATGGACCATCGGCACCGTGATCCAGCCGCGCATCCTGCCGGACGAAGTCGGCGCGATCACGATCACCGCTGACCTTTGGAATGTCGAGCAGGAAGGCCTTGTCGGCATCTACGGCGAAGGCAACGCGCTGATCCTGGACTACCTGCTGCGCATGCGCGGCTCCAGCAACCCGGACGTGGTCCGCGCTGATCCGACGGCGGACGAAATTGCCGCGTTTGCCGGCACCAGCCTCGCCCCGGTAGGTCGCGTGCTGTTCGTCAACGACGCCTATCGCAACCTGCAACCGCAGACCGTTCGCGGCGTGGACGTATCGGCCAATGTCGCCCTCGACCGCACCCCGATCGGACGCCTGAACTTCGATGTGAACGTTGCACGCCTGCTTGAATATGAGCGTCAGGCTTCGCCTGATATCCAGTCCCTGATTGATGCGAGGGCTGCGGGCGAGATCAATGCCGGCACGATCATCACCGGCGGCGGAAACCTGCTTCGCCAGGACGGATCGCCGGAATGGAAATGGAGCGCGGCCGTTACCTGGCAACCGACCGATGCGATCACGATCGGCGCCTTTACTCAGTACACGGGCAGCTATCTGGACACGAGCATTCTCGATCCGCTCGGCCGGAACTGGGAAGTCGAGAGCCAGCGTACGGTCAACCTCTACGGCCAGTACGAGTTTGCCGATGGGCTTCTCTCCGACACGCGCGTGCGCCTGGGCGTGCGCAATATCGAGGACAAGCTGCCGCCGATGGACTCCAGCTCCACGGGATATAACGGCGCCCTCTATCAACCCTATGGCCGTTACTGGTATGCAAGCATCCGCAAGAGCTTCTGAGCTCTGAGGAGACGCAGACAGGATCCGCCATGAGGCAGCAAACGCGACCGGCCCGCCGAAGTGCATTGATTGCAGGCGGGCCGGTATTTCTGTTGATGGCGGCATGTGCCACGGCAGCGGATGAGATGGCCGCGCGGCTGACCGTTGCCGAAACACCGGTGCGCGCGCAGACGGCCGGCGGCGAGTACATCTCCTGGGTCGAGCACATCATCGATGCGGAAGATGTGAATGGCGGCGTGCCCATTCGCGGCGGCGATGGCATCGTGATCGCCGACCTTGATGGTGACGGCTTCGAGGATGTTGTCACTGTGCAGGAGGATTCCAATCACCTGCGCGTCGCCTATGGCAGCGCGGATCCGGATGTCTGGGTACTGAGGACCATTGCGGAAGGCGCGGTTGTGGCTGCCGTGGAAGACGTGGCGGTTGGCGATCTCAACGGCGATGGCTGGCCGGACCTCGTGACGGCGAACGAGGAAGCCCACCTCGCCTATTTCCAGAATCCCGGCCCCGCTGCGCGTGATGCGCCGTGGCCGTCGCTGACCCTGCCCTTCTCGGTAGGGCGCGGGTCTTGGCTGCGTGTGTTCATTGCCGACATCAACGGCGACGGGGAACCGGATCTGACGGCCGCCAACAAGGGCGGCGCGGATATCATCGTGCGCGAGGCAGGCGCGCCGGACTCGCATGCAACCTCGCTGATCACGCTGCATGGTCCGCCGCTGGAGCCGGCATCGTGGCGCGAGCAGGTGCTCTACATGAAAGATGTTCCGAACACGGCGCTTCCGCATGATTTCAACGGCGACGGGCGGCTGGATCTGCTGGCGGCGGAGCGGTTGAACCAGCGGATGATCATCCTGCAGAACGAGGGCAATGCGGAGGATGGCAGTGTCATCGTCTCCGAATGGCCGATTGAGATTGTCGCCGCGTTTGATGTGCCGGAGGGCTGGCGTGGTTTCGGCAATGCCTTTCAGGCAGACGTGGCGGACCTGAATGGCGATGGCCGGCCCGATATCGTGGCGGCGATCAATGAGCGTGTGGAGGGTGACCCCGCGGGCACATATTCCGGACTCGGATGGATCGAACAACCGGCTTCACTGGACCAGCCGTGGCGCTTTCACCGCATCGGCACGACGCTGCCGGACCTGACTATCGGGATACATCTGGCCGATATTGACGGCGACGGCGATCTGGATGCGGTCACCGGCGGGTATTCGGGGCTGAACGTGCTGTCGGGCACCTATTCCGGCGCGGCGCGGGAGTATGATGATCCGTCGGTGACGGCGGCGTCGACCGTTGGCCGAATCACCTGGTACGAAAATCCGGGCGAGGCTTCCGGCGAATGGCAGCGCCATGATATCGTGCGGCAGGTCCGCGGCATGTATGACATGTTCCTGACGCGCGACATGGACGGTGACGGCGACCTCGACATCATTGCGCCGCGCGGCAATTCGGGCAGCTTTGATGGCGCCTTCTGGCTGGAACAGGTGCGCAGCGCCGAGCCGCGCCCGGCCTTTACTCCAGCGCGGGAGGCAGACAGCCGCCACCTCCCGCTCCCGCCTGACAACTGGCTCGAGCTTTACGACCGCGCCGAAACGCTGATCGCGCCGAACAAGGCTGAGTGATCCGCCTGCGGATGTTTCAGTCTGCGGTCATCTCTTCGAGTTCCATGCCCTTGGTTTCGCGGACGAAGTACCAGACGAACGCGGCGGAGATGGCGGCGGAGACGGCGTAGAATCCGTAGGCGCCGGCCAGGCCGATCCAGGCGGTGGCGAGCATCACCGGGAACGTCATGGTGATCGCGAAGTTGGCGATCCACTGGGCGAAGCCCGAGATCGCCAGGCCCGAGCCGCGCACCTGGTTGGGGAACATCTCGCCGAGCGCGACCCACATCACCGGCCCCCAGGTGCCGTTGAAGAACACGACATAGGCGTTGGCCGCAATCAGCGCGATGAGGCCGATACTGC
>NZ_JBKBXB010000024.1:0-52453 GCF_046313975.1 Hyphomonas sp.
GAGGTGGATCGCTGCGAAGCAGCGAGACGGAGGGGGCTTGGTCTACACTGCGCACCCGATCCCTGTAGGGCGGTATTTATCCCGCCATCAAACCCGTGCGGCCTGAATGGCGGGATAAATCCCGCCCTACGAATCCGCTAATTTCTCTTGCGCGATTGGCGAGGGCTGGTCCCAATCGTCCTCAAACTCAAACTCCATTCCTGGCACCCGCTCGATTAGGAGAGCTCCCAGAATACAAGCCCAACAGACTATTTTCATTATCCAGCCCACGATGTCCGTGGGGATAAACACGATGGTGAGGTAAAGTTCGGCTGCATAAATCGCCAAGAACAATAACGCCCAAATCGAAACTACATATTGGAGCGTGTATTTTGTCACTGCCTCACCAAACTTTTTGAAGCGAAGCGTGTCTTTGTCGTAAATGTTGAACCGATCACGGAGCGTTTTGAGAAACAGAAATTGCGTCTGATGGGCAGCCTTAAGAAGGTCGGGATCGACGGATTTCTGATTTGATCTTTCAATGATGAATTGATCGATCAAGCCATCATATGCTTGCTCCGTATCTAGAAGAACGAAAACTTGGAGCAACGACACACAAGATAGACATGTTAGAAGTCCGATGAGGTGGTTCTTATACTCGATATTGATCTGGAAGCTTGGAATCGAAACCGAAAACCCTAGAGCCAGCGCATAAGCGAAGAGCAGGGGAATGATGGTGCTGCGTGTCATTACATCGCGCTGCTTTGAAGCGTCTGACTTTCGTTCAACCAGCTTCTTCAACACTTCGTCGTCGAACAAGCGAGGCTGGCTTCCAGAATCAACCATAAGCTCGCGTGCAAACAAAAGCCTTGCTTTGACGTGCGCAGAAATCTTTGGCTTTTTGAGAGGTTTCAACACGAAGAACTCCTCGGCGGCAATCATCAACCGCCGGTAGAGTAACTGATTCTCCAAAGCATGCCGACAGCTTACTAAGACACCTAATGCCTGAAATGCCTCATCCCCGTGAACACCATGGCCAATCCTGCTTCGTCCGCCGCCGCGATCACTTCGTCGTCGCGGATGGAGCCGCCGGGTTGGATGATGGCGGTGGCGCCGGCGCTGGCGGCCTGGATTAGTCCGTCTGCGAACGGAAAGAAGGCGTCGGAGGCGGCGACGCAGCCGCGCGTTTTCGGCTCCGGCCAGCCGGCGGTTTCGGCGGCGTCTTCGGCCTTGCGGGCAGCGATGCGGGCGCTGTCGATGCGGCTCATCTGGCCGGCGCCGATGCCCACGGTGACGCCGTCTTTCGCGTAGAGGATCGTGTTGGATTTCACGTGCTTGGCGACGCGCCAGGCGAAGAGGAGATCGGCGAGTTCCTGTTCGGTGGGCGCGCGTCTGGTGACCACTTTCAGATCCGCGCGCGTGATGCGGCCGGCGTCGCGGTCCTGCAGCAGGAAGCCGCCCGCCACGGTTTTCAGGAACAGGCCGGGCGCGGCAGGGTCCGGCAGGCCGTCGGTGATCAGCAGGCGGAGGTTTTTCTTCTTCGCGAACACGGCCTCGGCGGCGGCGTCTGCGCCCGGCGCGATGACGACTTCGGTGAAGATGTCGGTGATCACTTTCGCCGTCTCTTCATCCAGCTTGCGGTTCAGCGCGACGATGCCGCCGAAGGCGGAGGTCGGGTCGCACGCGAGCGCGGCGCGGTAGGCGTCGATAATGGTTGCGCCGAGGGCGACGCCGCAGGGGTTAGCATGCTTGATGATGGCGACGGCGGGCGTTTCGCTGCCGAGCTCGCCGATCAGCTCATAGGCGGCGTCGGTGTCGTTGATGTTGTTGTAGGACAGCTCCTTGCCCTGCAGCTGGCGCGCGGTGGCAACGCCCGGGCGTTTCTCGCCGGTGACATAGAAGGCGGCTTTCTGGTGCGGGTTTTCGCCATAGCGCAGCGGCTGGGCAAGGCGTCCGCCGAGGGCCGCCCAGTCCGGCGCGTCCTCGCCGTTCTGCCGGGCGTACCAGCTGGAGATGGCGGCGTCATAGGCGGCGGTGCGCGCATAGGTTTTCGCGGCGAGGCGGCGCAGCAGGGCGTGGCTGACCTCGCCATTGGCGTCCAGTTCGGCGAGCACGGCCTCGACATCGGACGTGTCGGTGCACACCGCCACGAAGGCATAGTTCTTGGCCGCAGCGCGCAGCATGGCGGGGCCGCCGATGTCGATATTCTCGATACAGGTTTCGAAGTCGGCGCCGGAGGCGACGGTGGCCTCGAAGGGGTAGAGGTTCACATAGATCAGGTCGATCGGGGCGATGCCGTGGGTGCGCGCATCGGCGACATGCTGGTCATTGTCGCGCAGGAAGAGGAGGCCGCCATGCACCATCGGGTGCAGCGTCTTCACGCGCCCGTCCATCATTTCGGGAAAGCCGGTCAGCTCGGCCACGTCCATCACGGGGATGGCCGCGTCTTTCAGTGCCTTGGCCGTGCCGCCGGTGGAGATCAGGTCTGCCCCGTGGCTGCGCAGGCGGGTGGCCTGATCGATCAGCCCGGTCTTGTCGGACACGGAAATCAGCGCGCGGCGGATTTTCAGGGGGGCGGACATGGCGGTTCTCCTCGCGGGCTGTCGCGCGCGGGGTATCACCTCCTAGAACAGGGTCAAGACTCGCGGATGAACGCCCAGCGTACGCAGTTGGGCGGCTGGCTGCCATCGCCGTTGGGGTCGGCAAAGCCGGAGAGCACGATCTGCTCCGGCTGCTCGACGATGCCGCGCGCGAGGTAGACCGTCTTTTCGAGGCGCGCGCCCTCATGGCTCGTGCGGAAGCGCCAGACATGGCCGTTGTCCAGCATCAGGCGGATCGCGTCCTTGCCCATCATCGCGGTCACGGTGGGGTGGAGATGGAAGCGGATCTCGAAGGGGATATGTTTCTTCTCCTCCGCCTCGGCCTGCGCGACGGGGCGGACGAGCGAGTCCTCGCCCGTCAGCCGGTCGCCCTCACCGGAGATGAAGATGCGCCGGCGGTGCAGCAGGCCGTAGGCGGCCTTGTAGCCGGCATGCTGCGCGTCGAGCCAGATTTCGGCGGCCTCCTCCAGCCGCTTCGCCGCAATGCCTTCCGGCCCGATCAGCGCGCGCAGGCGGGTTGCGTCGTTCAGCTCGAAGCTGGCGGAATCGCGCCCGGCGATGATCAGCGTCGAATGCGCGCTGGTGCGCCGCACGGCGGCTTGCCAGTCGACATTCACTTCCGGGCTGTAGCCGCAGGAGGTGATGATGCGCGCGGGCCCGTCGGAGAGTTCGAAGCTGAGCGCGCCGGCGCGGGCATGGTCGCCGAACGGGCGGGGCGGGGCCTCGCCGCAATCCAGCACCAGGCGGATGGAGCCTTTCTCCACTTTCTGGAAGCCCGACTTCGGCGCAAACATGAACTTGCGCGGCGGCGCCGGCAGGCGCGCGAGGGCGGCGTTGATCACTTCGGCGCGCGACTCGTCGCCGTCATTGAACGTGTTGAGCGCGCCGTCCGCGGTCTGGAAAAATGCCAGCATCGCGCCCATGCGCGGAATCCATTTCTCCATCCAGTCCGGCACGGGCCGTCCGGCCGCCGCAATGGCACGCGCCAGCGTCTGCAGGTGGATGAGGGAGGAGAGCACATGCGCCGGGCTGCGCGAGACATGCCCGCCATCCGGCAATATCTGCGCGGTCGTCTCCGCTTCCAGCCGTTCCAGCGCGTCGCCAAGCCCGGCGCCGGCGCGCAGGCACAGCGCTTTGGCCACCAGCACGACCGCGCCGAGCCAGCGCGATTTCGGATCATGCGCAGACCCGATGGTTTCCTGAATATAACGCAGCTGGCGCGCGAGCGCGTCGATGCGCGCATGGCGCACTGCGTCGTCGCCCGCTTCCAGGAGGGCAGGGCCGCAGCGCAGCCAGTTCCAGCACCGGCTCGCCGTCGGCTCCAGCCGCCAGGCAAAGCCGTGGAACTTGCCGAACTTGGCAACCCAGTCATCTGTCAGCGCCACCGCTTTCGCCGTGCCTTCCGGCCCCTGCGCCATCAGGTCGGCGAGCCAGCCGAAACGGTGCACGCGGTCGGCAAAATGGCGCGAGGGCATTTCGATGGACCAGGGCGACTGGCCGGGTTGCAGCACGATGCGCTGCTGTCCGATGCGCCAGATGTCGCGCATCAGCGCGTCGCCGCGCCGATCATCCGGGGGCAGAAGATTTTCAAGGTGCAGGCTGAACGTATCGGGGCCGTGGCCGGTGAGTTTCAGTTTTTGAAGTGCGGAGACTTTTGCGTCTTCCCCGGCGATACCGCGAAACCGGCGCCACAGGGCGGCGTCATCGCTGCTCGTCCGTGTACGGTCAGCCTGAAACGCATCGCCGGTTTCGTCTGGCAGATTCCGGTCTTCCCCGCTCACGCCGGATCACACCCTGACTTTCGGGCGCAGCGCCAGGATATTCTCCGCATAGGCCGAAGGCCCGCCCTGGAACACCGCCGAGCCTGCGACGATGGCTGTCACGCCGGCGGCAATCGCCTTCGGCGCCGTCTCGGCATTCAGGCCGCCATCGATTTCGAGAATGATGTCGCGCCCGGTTGCATCGATCATGCGGCGGAGTTCTTCCACCTTGCGCAGCTGGCTGGTGATGAAACTCTGCCCGCCGAAACCGGGGTTCACCGACATGACGAGGACGAGATCGATATCGTCGATCACGGGCTCGATCACGCTCGCCGGCGTGCCGGGGTTCAGCGCCACGCCGGGGCGCATGCCGGCGGCGCGGATTGCCTGCAGTGTGCGGTGAAGGTGCGGGCCCGCTTCCGGGTGCACGGTCAGGATATCGGCGCCCGCCTTGGCGAAAGCGGCAATGAACGGGTCCACCGGCGCGATCATCAGGTGCACGTCGAACGGCTTCTTCGTATGCGGACGAAGCTTCTCGATCACCGGCGGGCCGAAGGTGAGGTTCGGCACAAAATGGCCATCCATGACATCGACATGGATCATGTCGGCGCCGGCCTTGTCGATGGCGCGGATTTCCTCGCCAAGGCTTGCAAAGTCAGCGGACAGAATCGAAGGGGAAATCAGGACCGGGGGCATGAGCAGTTCCTAGAGGCAAACGGGAGCTTTGTGAAACGTCATTTTCCCGCAGGGGGGGAGGGATTTGTCACAGGCCCGTATGGGCCAGACGGGCGAATCGTCCGGGCGCCAGCCCGGCATGCCGGCTGAAAGCGGTGCTGAACGTGCTGGCGGAGCCATATCCGACACGTTCGGCTACCTCATCAAGGGACAGGTTGCCCCGGCGCAGGAGATCCTTGGCGAGAGCCATGCGCCAGGCGGCAACATACTCCATAGGCCGAAGACCTACGACGCGGGTAAACCGGTCAAAGAAGGCGGAACGCGACATACCGGTATTGCGGCCAAGTTCTTCAGCGGTCCAGCCATGCCCGGGGTCGCTGTGAATCTGGCGCAGAGCGCCGGAGATGCGCTCATCGGCGAGGCCGCGCAGGAGACCGGGCGGCGCGTTGCTCACATCGGCGGAGCGCAGGGATTCCACCAGCAACACCTCCGCCAGGCGTGCGAGGATGAGATCTCGGCCCGAGCGCTGAGCGCGCGCTTCCTCGCCAAACAGGCTGACCAGCGCTGCGAGGCGGGCATCTCCCTGAATGTGCAGGAGGGTGGGCAGCAGGGACAAAATCAGCGCGGCGTCCGGCGAATCCAACACGAAATAGCCGCCCTGCAGGCGGACGTCCGGCGGCCCTTCCTTGCGCCCATGCCGGACCTCTGCGGCCGTGGCAGCGCCCGGCTGCGGGACGAGGCGTTTGGGTGTGGCCGGTTCCAGTCCCGACATCGTGAAAGCCGGCGTGGCAGGCAGGAGGACGAAATCGCCAGCGCTGAGCAGGGTGGGGGCTGTCCCATCAACCGAGAGCCGGCATTGTCCTTCCAGAACCGCGCAGAAGCCGGGATGGCCGAAGGCGGAATAGCTGACGGCCCAGCGCCCGGCGCCGGTAATGCCTTTTGAGAACAGCGCCTTCGGGCGGAGGAGTTCGATCACCTGGGCGAGCGGGTCTGCCATTTTCCGGACTCTCGCAAACAAAAACAGGACTTCAAGTCGATGATCGTCCAGTCTCGCGCCCTTATTCTCTCCCTGTCAATCGAAAAGGAAAGGCTAAGGCAATGAGCACTGTGATGATTACCGGCAGTTCGTCCGGGTACGGACTGGAGACGGCAAGGCATTTTCTGGCGCAGGGTTGGAAGGTGATTGCGACGATGCGCACCCCGCGCGCGGATATTCTGCCGAAGTCAGAGGCGCTGCGTGTGATTGCGTTGGATGTGACGTGTGCGGACAGTATTGCAGCGGCGCTGGAGGCGGCAGGTCCGGTGGATGTGCTGGTCAACAATGCGGGGATCGGTGTGGTCGGCGCCTTTGAGGCTACCCCGATGGCGCATGTCCGAAAGGTATTCGAGACCAACACGTTCGGCGTGATGGCGATGACGCAGGCGGTGATCCCGCAGATGCGGATTCGGCGCACGGGTGTTATCATCAACGTCACATCCAGCGTGACCCTGGCGCCGATGCCTCTGGCGGCGGCCTACACGGCGAGCAAGCAGGCGATTGAAGGCTTCACCGGGTCATTGGCGCATGAGCTGGCCTGTTTCGGCGTGCGGGCGAAACTGGTGGAGCCAGGCTACGCGCCGACAACCCGGTTTGCGCAGAATACGGAAGTTAAAGTCGAAGACCTGATCCCGCCAACGTATGCCGGATTTGCTTCGCCGATTTTCGAAGGCTTTGCCCAACCCGCACTGACGACGAAGGAGACCGATGTGGCCACTGCAGTCTGGCGCGCGGCGAATGATACCAGCGGGCAGCTTCGCTTTCCGGCAGGGGCAGACGCCGAGGCGCTGGCGCAGGCCGTTTGAGGCCCAAAAGAAACAGCCGGCTACACAAGGCAGCCGGCTGTCTGATCTGGGGCAGATTCCGCCGCGTTAGCGGGGGATCAGCTTCCATCCATCGGCGCCCGCAATCGCGTTCACCGGGGTGCCGGGCTGGATATAGAGGTCCGCGCCCTGGATGATCTCTTTCACTTCGCCATTGTCGAAGCGCACGATGTAGGCATAGCCGCGCTGGGTGCCGACCGCCTTGCCGGCTGCGTTACCGGCGATACCGCCGATCACCGCGCCGCCGATGGCGCCGGCCGTCTGGGCCTTGTCGCCGCCGCCGAGTTCCGAACCGGCAATGCCGCCGAGAACCGCGCCAGTGGCCGTGCCGATGACCGAACGGTCGGGCCGGATCACAACTTCACGAGCCGAGGTGACGACGCCGGTGTAAACTGTCGAAGCCTGCCCCATGGAGCGGGTCGAAGCCTGGCCGACCCCGCCGGAGCTGGCGCAGCCTGCGACCGCCAGGGTCAGGGCCGCGAGGGCGCCGGCAAGGGCCTTCCGCGAGGCCGAGTGAGCAGAAAGCTGCATGAACATAGAATTCTTCCTTTCGCATTGCATACCTGCGATGGGGCCATATAGCCGGGTTCGGCCTGAATAGGACATGAATTTCAGGTAGGAAAACTGTTCAGGATCAGGCCGCAGGCCCGGCCGGGGCCAGCCGGGCGATATAGAAGGCATCACAAGCCTGTGAGGGCCCCGGCAGGGTCAGGAGATCGCCGGAAGTTGTCAGCGCATGTTCGAATCCGGGACATTCCGCCGCCGCGACCGGCCGGCGCACATAATCGCCCCGGGCAATCGCCGCTTCGACGATCTCACGCCCTTCCGAGGGCAGGGGCGTGCAGACGCAGTAAATCAGCGTTCCGCCGGGGGCCAGCATCTGCCGGGCGGCGGCAAGGATGCGCGCCTGCACCGCCGGAAAACGCCCGACATCGGCAATCGACTTGATCCACGCCCCTTCCGGATGGCGCGCCAGCGTGCCCAGCGCGGAACAGGGCGCATCCACCAGAATCTTTCCGAACTTCTCAGGCGGCTGCCAGGTTTCGGCATCCGCGACGATGATCTCGGCGGAAAGCCGCGTGCGCTCCAGATTCTCCTGCAGCCGTTTCAGACGGTTGGCGGAGCGGTCAATGGCCGTCACCCGCGCCCCGCTGGCCGCAAGTTGCAGTGTCTTGCCTCCGGGCGCCGCGCAGAGGTCGAGCACCCGTTCGTCCGCCTGCGGATCAAGCAGCTTTGCCGGTAGCGCTGCGGCGGCATCCTGCACCCACCAGTCGCCGGTCTCGTATCCGGGCAGGGTTTCGACTGCGCCTGTGCTGAGCGTAATCGTGCCAGAAGGCTGCAAGGCCCCGCCCGTCATCGCTGCCACAGCTGCCGGATCGCTCCGCGCCGTCAGGTGCAGTTCGGGCTCAACCAGTTGCGCGCTTGCAAGCTGCCGTGCCCGCGCATCACCAAGGCCGCCGGCAAAGGCAAGGCGCAGCCAGTCCGGCCAGATGTCCTCCGGCGGCAGAGTGGTTGCGGGCGAGGGCGTCTCGCTCACCCGGCGCAGCGCCGCGTTGAGAAAACTGCCGCCCGAGCGTGCGCCCGGCCACAGCCTCGCTGCGTCAACCGTTTCGGAAACTGCCGCATGCGGTGCCACATCCATGAACCAGATCTGCGCCGCGCCTGCCCGGATCAGCGCGCGGATTTCCGGGCTCGTTGCCGCCAGTGGGCGCGAGATCAGCGGCTGCACGGTGCGGTCAATCCAGCCGAGATGGCGCAGCGCCGCCGAGGCAATTGCCCGAGCAAAGCTTCGGTCCGAGCCTTCAAGCGCGCGGAACGGGTCTGATGCCGCCATGGCCTCGTCCAGCGTCCGTTTCCGGTCGAGTGTCAGATGCAGGAGGTCGCCGGCGGCGCGCCGGGCGGCTGCGCCGCTCATCGGAAGAAGCCTGTGCTCAACCCCACGGGCCGGCCGTGCGGCGGGGTGTTTCGGCAGGGCGGATCGACGACACGCCCATCTCGCCGGCCATCCGGCGCAGCGCCTCGACCCGGTTGGCGGTCGACGGGTGGGTGGAGAAGAGGTTGTCCGGCCCGCGCCCGTTCAGCGGGTTGGAGATATACATATGCGCCATCGCAGGGGCACGCTCCGCATACGGATTGATCTGCGCGCGCGCGCCGCGCTCGATCTTCTCCAGCGCTGACGCCAGCCAGAGCGGGTTGCCGCAGATTTCCGCGCCGCGCGCATCTGCCTCATACTCGCGCGAGCGGCTGATCGCCATCTGCACGAGGCCGGCAGCCAGCGGCGCCAGGATCATGATCGCAATTCCGAGGATCGGATTGGACCGCCCCTCCGAATCGCGCGGCCCGAAGAACAGCGCAAAGTTCGCCAGCATGCCGATGGCACCGGCCAGTGTCGCGGTCACTGTCATGGTCAGCGTGTCGCGGTTCTGCACATGCGCCAGCTCGTGCGCCATCACGCCCGCCGTTTCCTCGCGCGTCAGCACGTTGAGCAGGCCCGTCGTTGCGGCCACGGCGGCGTTCTGCGGATTGCGCCCGGTGGCGAAGGCGTTCGGCTGCGGCGTGTCGATGATATAGACTTTCGGCTGCGGCAGGCCTGCGCGGTCAGCCAGGCGCGCCACATCCTGCCGGAAGGCGCGCAGCATCGGGTTCGTCGTATCCTCCGGCACTTCCTTCGCGCCCTGCATGCGCAGCACGATCTTGTCGGAGTTCCACCAGGCAAACACGTTCATGCCGGCGGCCACGACAAAGGCGATGATCATGCCGGCGCTGCCGCCGACAAGGTATCCAATGGCGACAAACATCGCGGTCATCGCCGCGAGAAGGATAAAGGTCTTGGCTGTGCCCATCAGTGGGGAAACTCCGGTCACGCAAAGAAATCAACAGGCGGGCGGACAATCCGCCTCGCGCAGCCTATATGGGGGAAGGTAAACACAACGGGAAGACCGCGAATGACCGCAGAGCCTGCAGAATCGCACCTGCTCTCCGAAGAAGAGCGCGCCCGGCGCGCCGCATTGCCGGAAGCCGCCCGCCGCGCGCTGGAAGAGGCCGACGCCCGCAAGCGCGCCGACGCGGCCCTCCCGCCAGACGAACGCGGCGGTCCCAAGACTATCGAACCCACCCGCTACGGCGACTGGGAACGCAAAGGCATCACCTACGATTTCTGATCGGAACAAATAAGCCGGGCCGCCTTTCGGGGCGGCCCGGCGAGTTTGAAGGTCTGGTATCTGCTTACTTCCGGACGAAGGCCAGGAGGTCGGCGTTGATCAGGTCCGGATGCGTGGCGAACAGGCCGTGCGAGAGGCCGTCATAGACCTTCAGCGATCCGTTCGGCAGCAGGGCGGCTGCCCGGCGTGCTGTCTCGTCCACCGGAACGATCTGATCGTCGCCGCCATGCATCACCAGCACAGGAACAGTGATCGATTTCAGGTCTTCCGTGAAATCCGTTTCGGCGAAGGCCTTGATCGTGTCGAGCTGGGCTTTCGCACTGCCGGTCATGCCCTGGCGCCACCAGTTCTCGATCAGGCCCTGGCTGACCTCGGCGCCTTCACGGTTGAAGCCATAGAAGGGACCCGAGGGGATTTCGCGGTAGAACTCGGCGCGGTTTTTCGCTAGGGCGACCTTGAAGCCTTCGAACACTTCCAGCGGCACGCCGGTCGGGTTGCTCTCCGTCTGGCCAAGGATCGGCGTGATGGCGCCGATCAGCACGGCTTTCGACACACGGCCGGGTTCAGCGCCGGCCACATAGCGGGCGACAACACCGCCACCGGTGGAGTGGCCGATATGCACGGCGTTCTTCAGGTCCAGTGCGGCGACAAGGTCAGCCGTGTCGGAGGCGAACGTGTCCATGTCGTGGCCGATATCCGTCTGGGTGGAGCGGCCCTGGCCGCGGCGATCGAAGGCGACGACGCGGTAGCCTTCGGACAGGAAGAACAGCATCTGCGCGTCCCAGTCGTCGGCGGTCAGCGGCCAGCCATGGTGGAACACGATAGGCTGGGCGTCTTTCGGGCCCCAGTCCTTGTAGTAGATCTGGGCGCCGTCTTTGGTGGTGATGGTCGACATCTGAATTTCTCCTTGAGCAGTGGTCTTGAGGGCAGGGTTGGTTGCGGGAATCTGGCAGGCCGCGAGCGTGGTGAGGGCGACCGCAGAAAGAAGGGACTTGATCACGGGTGTTCTCCTATTTGCTATCGCCATAATCATTATCGCGATAGGTATCAGATAGGGGATTGCGATTATTCCGTCAAGCACTATTTTTATCGCGATAGGTAATTTCGCGATAAGTAACCCGGTTGCCCCTGAATCATGGAGAGAGAGATGTCCGACACAGACCCGAAGCTGGATTTTCCCCCGCCGCTCAGCGAGCATCTCTGCCATTGGATCTACGGCACCAACCTCGCGATCCAGCGTATCCACAAGACCGTGCTGGACGAGCTTGGCATCACCTATCCGCAATACTTGGTGCTCAATCTACTATGGGAGTGTGACAACCAGCCCGTCGGCGAACTTGCGAGCCAGCTCCGGCTGGAGGCGAGCACGCTGACGCCCCTGCTGAAACGGCTTGAGGCCGGCGGCTTCGTCACCCGTGTCCGCAATCCGAAGGATGAACGTCAGGTGCTGATTGGCCTGCTCGACAAGGGAAGGGATCTGCGCAGCTGCGCCGGCCGCCTCGGCGTCAATCTTGGTGCACGGATCAAAATGTCTGTAGACGAACTAAAGCAGCTGAGCGACGGCATCCGAAAGCTGCATGAACAGCTGGTTGAAGCAGCGCCGGAACAAGAGGCCTAAAGCCTCACACCACCTTGAAGTCGATCAGGCTCTTCGCGCCGGAGGTGATGGCTTCTTCCGCGCTGCGGTGTTGCCATCCGAGAACACGCTTCGCCTTCTCGCTGGAGATATGCCGCTCGCGGCCGATCTCGGGGATGATCTGCTTGGCGGGCGGATTGACCATCGCGATCAGTTTCACCATCCAGCCGGGCAGCTCTTTTGCGGGCACCTTCTTCCGGTAGTCCGGGAACTGCTCGCGCAGCACGGCGGCGACTTCCGAGAACCACATGAACCGGTCGCCGACAAGGAAGCGCTCGCCCGCGGCGGCCGGGTTCGTCATCGCCAGCACATGCGCAGCGGCGACATCGCGCACATCCACGATCACGAAGCCGACCCGCGGCGTACCCGGCAGCTTGCCGGACATCAGCTGCGTCAGGATCTCGACGGACGCCGAAAAATCTCCGCTCATCACAGGGCCGAGCACGGCCGACGGATTGACCGTTGCTAGTTCGAGGCCCTTGCCCTCACCACTCACATAATCCCAGGCGGCGCGCTCCGCGATCGTCTTGGAGCGGGTATAAGGCGTCGTGTCATTCACCGCGCCTTCCTGCGACCAGTGTTCCTCGGTCACCGGGTTCGGCCGCTTGTCGCCCCAGCCATAGGCGCAGGCCGCCATGGAGGAGGTCATCACCACTCGCTTCACGCCCGCCGCCTTCGCCGCCTTCAGCACGCGCAGAGCGCCGTCGCGGGCGGGGATGATCAGCTCATCGGCATCCTTGGGAACGTTGCTGGGAATGGGGGAGGCGATGTGCTGGATGAAGTCCATGCCCTGCGCCGCCTCGGTCCAGCCTTTGTCGGAGGAAAGGTCCGCCTCGCGGATCGGGATCGACACGGGCCGGCCGGCATAGGCGCTGATCGTCTGGCTGAGCACGGCGCCCTTGGAGGCGGAACGCGCCGTTCCGGTAACCTCGTGCCCGGCCTCCAGCAGCTGATGGATCACATGCCCGGCAATGAAGCCGGTCGCCCCTGTCACGAGAACTTTCGCCATTCTGCCCTCCAAGCATTGGTCTTGAATAATGAACGATTCATTTGTTATTCACAAGCAGAATCTTATCGCCGGGGAAAGTTATGTGGGGCTGGTCTGCGCTGTGGCGAGGCCAAGCGCTCAATTCTCCTACCCCCTCCATCTGCTGCAGATGCCTGCGAAGGCAGGTATCCAGCGCAAGAAAGAACTGGAGCCCTGCCTGCGCAGGGGTCTGCGATCAACGACAGATGGGACATATGAGGCCCGATCTCCTGCACTATCCTGATGCACGGCCTCCAATTCTCCGCTCACCCCGGCGAAAGCCGGGGCCCAGTTTCAACGGGCGTTTCTGGATCCAGGCTTTCGCCGGGAAGAGCGGATGGTGGGGTCGTGGATGGGGAGCGGGCAGGAGATGGGCCCTCAAATCACCTCCGGTGATCGAGGGTGACGCAAGAAGGGAGAGCTGAGGTAAGAGGAAAGGAAGCAGATGCAGCCCCTCAGGCCTGATGCCCCTACGAGCACAGCGAAGGCGCAGGCGCCGCGGGCGACAGCCCGCGAACAGCGCCGAGCAAAAAACCTAAAACGGCTTCGGCGGCACCACCGGCTTCCTCTGGTTCCGGCGGTGTTCGCGCCAGGTGATGTAGAGGGTGGAGACGACAATGATGCCTGCGCCCGCCCAGACGAACAGGCCCGGCAGCGCGCGGATCATCACCCAGTCGGCAACCGCGCCCATCGGCAGGCGCAGATAGTCCATCGGCGAGAGGAACGAGGCGTCTCCGACCGACATGCCCTTGATGAAGCAGAACTGCGCGACGAAACCGGCAAACGCCATGCAGAAGATCAGCAGCCAGGTCGCCGGCTCCGGCGAGCCCCAAACTGCCAGCGCAGCGGGCAGGATGAATATGGAGGACAAAAGGTTCGCCCAGATCAGCAGCGCCATCGGAGAGTGCACGCCGGTCAGCGATTTCACCAGCACGATGGTGAAGGCAAAGCACAGCGAGGAGAGGATCGCGAAAATGCTGCCGACATTGAAATGCGCCCCGCCTTCCGCGCCGAGAAGGGCAGGCACGACGGTCATCACCAGCACGCCGATGAAGCCCACGATCACGGCCGTGGTGCGGTGAATGCCCACCTTCTCGTGCAGAAGCAGCACCGCGAACAGGGTCACGAACAGCGGCCGGGTGAAGCTCAGCGCATTGAATTCCGCCAGCGGCAGGCCGAACACCGGCCAGATCGCGATCAGCCCGAAGACAAAGCCCATCGACCCGATCAGGCTGCGCGTCACCAGCGCCCCGAAGCGCGCGAAATGGATCTTCACGCCAAACAGGATGAAGGGCGAGGCAATCAGGAAGGCAAGGAAGCTGCGCCAGAAGGCGAGGAAAACCGGGTGGATGTCGGCGGTGATTTCCTTCGCGAGCGCCAGGTGGAGCGTATAGCCGACCCCGGAGATGATCATCCACAGCGCGCCCTGCAGATTGCCGGAAAGCCCGGGCCGGCCTAGAGATTTGGCTGAAGATTGATCCGTGTCCGCCATGCCCAGCTTCTCACCCGAGGATATCGACGAGATCGACCGGCTCTGGCGCGGCCTGCCGGCCGATCACATGTGGACCGGCTGGGCAGCAGCGGGCGAGCGCCCGGAGGTCGTCTGGATATTCCGTACACTGACGCATTGGCGCCGCTTTCCTCTCCGCCGCACCGAAACAGGCTACGCCCTCAGCGATGACCGGGGCAACCCGTTTCGCGAAGCCGCCACCCTTGAAGACCTGCTGCAGGCGGTCGAAGCCGTACCGCAGCTCGGGGTGCGGCCCACGGGTTAGCCTTTCGCTGCCGCCTGCTGGGCGAGGCGCATCTGCTCGGCCTGTTCCGGCGAAATGCCGAGCGATTCCAGAACCGGGCTCGCCGCGGTCTCGTCCCAGCTATGGCGCGGGCCAACCGTCATGCCGCCATCGACAAGGAACTCCCCGCCAGTGATGAAGCCTGCGGCATCGGAGGCTAGGAAGGCCGCCATCTCGGCAATGTCTGATCCGCGCCCGACACGTCCGATGGGCTGCATCTTGCCGCCGGCCTGTGCCAGCATCTCGGCCATCTGGTCGGCCACTTCGCGCGGCAGGCCGAGCGAGGCGCCAAAGATCGAGGTGGCAATAAAGCCCGGCAGGATGGCGTTGACGCGGATCTTGTATTTCGACAGCTCCGCCGCGGCGAGCTTCGAGAAATGCGCCACGCCTTTTTTCGCCACCGAATAGGTGATTGGTGCATAGCCGGCCGAGACCGCGCTGATCGATGACGTGTTGATGATCGATCCGCCCTTCGCCTTCATGTGCGGAATGGCAAACTTGGTGCCGGCGAAGACCTGCTTCAGCAGCAGATTGATCGTGGCGTCGAAGCCGTCGAGATCAAGCTCCTCCACCGAAGTCGGCGTGCCGCCATGGCCGGCATTGTTCCACACGATATCGAGCGATCCGAACGCCGCCGGCGCGGCGTCCATGATCGCCTTCAGCTCGTCCATGTTGGTCACGTCGCAGTGCACGAAGCGCAGCTTGTCTTTGCCGAAGCGGGTCTCCAGTGCGCGGCCCTTCTCGTCCTGGATATCGCCCGCAATCACCTTTGCGCCAGCGGCGATGAAGGTCTCGACGCCCGCAAGCCCGATGCCGCTTGCCGCGCCTGTGATCACCGCCACCTTGCCCTTGAGATCCGCCATGTCTGTTCCTCCCGTTTGCCGGGCACATGCCGCGCCTTTCCGCAACGGGCGTCAAGGGCAAAGCTGACGGAGGCGTCAGGTTTTCTTTTTCAGGCCAAACCGCGAGATGAAAATCCCGTCCAGCACCCGTTTCGGCAGCCGCGTGGGAATCGTGAAATTTGTCAGCTTCTGAGGCACCGGCGCATAGCGCGCCTTCGGTTTCGGATCGCTCAGCGCCCGTTCGATCACGCGCGCGATTTCCTCCGGCGGCAATCCCGTGCGCCCGCCGCCCAACATGATCCGCTCGAACGCCTTCAGCGGCTCCGCCCAGTCGCTCTTCGCATATGGCCCTTCGGAATTGTCCTTCTCGGCCTTGTCCCAGATCGGCGTGCGCACCGATCCCGGACCGACCGCAATCGCGTCGATCCCGTAGATCGACAGCTCCCGGCGCAGCGTATCGGTCATCGCCTCGTTCGCATGTTTGGTGGCCGTGTAGGCGCCAAGGAACGGCGCCGCGATCCGCCCGCCCACCGAAGTGATCGTCACGATCCGCCCCGGGGGGCCCACGCGCGCCGGATCCGCGCCGAGAAGGGGCACCGCCGCCTGCGTCATCCGCAGCATGCCAAACACGTTCACCGCAAAGTGTGCCTCGAAATCCTTCATCGGCTGCAGCGCCAGCGGACCCATCTTCGCGATCCCGGCATTGTTGACGAGGCCGGTGAGGCGGCGATTGCCAAGCGCGGCCGCAATCACGCCTGCCGCCGCGCGCACATCCTCATCTTTCGTCACATCCAGGATCAGCGGGCGCAGGTCGCCGGCCGCGCCGTCCACCAGTGCCGCGCTGTCCTTCGCAGAACGCACGCCCGCAAACACGGCCCAGCCGTTGGAAGCAAAGTGGCGGGCGGCGGCAAAGCCGATGCCGGTCGAGGCGCCGGTGATCAGCACGCTGCGGGCGAGGGCAGGGGATGAAAGCTCGGTCATGCCTCCTTATACGCCACAATGTCCGATCAGTTTTCGGTTTTTTTCCCGCCGCCTTCGATCACCGTCAGGCGCGGTTTCGCCTTGCGCAGCGGCGTGACATTGCTGGCGCTCGGCAGTCCCGCCGCGGGCACCAGTGCCGGCTTCGCCCTCGCGGGCGGCGGCGCAGGCGGCGGCGCCTCATCTTCCACCTCGGGCAGAGATTCGCGCACCGGGCGCCGCTTCATGCCCATCGGTTTGCGCGCCTTCAGCCCCTTCGGCTCCTTACCCCGGGCCTTCTTGTCGATCTGCCTCAGCTTGGCCTGCTGCAGGCCGGAGAGCGCCTCGCCCTCCGCGCCCTTGGAAGGGTCCGCAAAGGCAGAGCCATATTTCTCTACCCGCGCCTCGACCTCTTCGAGGAAGGCTGCCTCCCAATCCGTCAGCGGCGGCCCGAGGCCCTGCGCAGCGAGATCCGCCGCCCGGCGCAGCTTTCGCAGCGCGGCGCGCTTCTTGCGCTCGTCAACCTCTCTCGGCATGGCGCGGAGTTAAGGCGAATTTGCCCCGCGGGGCAATCTCAGGCTTCGCCGAGGGCGATGAGATAGGTTTCGAGGATCATTTCCTGCTCCTCGCGCTCGGCCCGTTCGATCTTCCGCAGACGGATCACTGCGCGCAGCGCCTTTGTGTCAAAGCCGATGGCCTTGGCCTCGGCATAGACTTCCTTGATCTGCTCGGCGACCTCTTTCTTCTCTTCCTCCAGCCGCTCGATCTTGGCGACCGTCTGGCGCAGCTTCTCCCGGGTGGTTTCATCGATCTTGGTGATCTCGGCATTGTCCGCCATGACAGGTCCTTTCCGGAATTCTGGGAAGCAAAGGCGAGGCTCTTAGCGGGTCTCGGCCCCGAACGCCAGCCGCCGGATGGCGTCAGCAACAGCGTCGCCTTCGCCGTGATGCGGCATGTGGCCTTCATGCTTCAGGATCACCAGGTCCACCGCCACCTGCTTCTTCAGCCGCCCGACATGCTTGGCCGGGCTCAGCACCGTGTCGCCGCTGCCGGAAAACACCGTCACCGGCACCTGCAGCTCGCCATAGCGCGCCGATTGCGCCGCCAGTTCTGTCTCCAGCGCGGTCATGTCGCGCGCATTGGCGCGGAAGTTCGGCGGGCGGAACAGGAGGCCGATCCCGGCATTCTCGAAATAGCCCTGAGGGGCAGGGGCCGGATCAAACACGCTGGTGATGCCGCCTTTCACCTGCGCCGGGCCGACAATGGGGAGCAGCTGGCTGAACGCATGCCCGACCACCGGCGGCGCCGCCGCGCGGTTATACCAGGCCGTGCCGCTGCCGCCCCAGTCATGCGTCACCGGCGCCAGCAGCACGAGGCCCGAAACCAGTTCCGGCCGGTCGAGCGCCACGCGCAGCGCGACGGCCCCGCCAAAGGAATGGCCGACGATCACAGCCTTCTCGCCCGGCGCCAGCGCGTCCAGCACACCGGCCATCTGCCGCGCCTGCAGTTCCAGCGTCTCGGCGCCGGCAAAGCGCTGCGAATAGCCGTGCCCCGGCCGGTCGGCCATCAACACGCGCACGCTGCCTTCCAGCCGCGGCGCCAGCGTCCAGGAAAACTCGCGTGCATTGGCGCTCGCCCCGTGGATCATCAGCACCGGCGGACCAGTCTCGCCGCGCCGCAGCACATGCACATCATGGCCCGCCACCGGCACAAGATCGCCCTCGGCCGGCAGGGCCTTCTCGACCTTCGACGTGTAAGCGAGGCTCGTCACACACGCGCCAAGCCCCAGCGCGGACACCGACGCCGCAATAACCGTCAGCATACGTCTCAAAGCTCCGTGCCTTCAGCCTTCTTCGCGAGGCGGGCAGCGGCCGATTGTGCCTGTGGCAGCAGCGGATAGATCTTCAGCGCCTCGCGGTAGCTCGCCAGCGCTTCGGTCTCGCCGCCCAGCGTTTCCAGCATTACGCCCATGCCGATCCACGCCCCGAAATGGCGCGGCTCCAGTTTCAGCGCCTCGTTGAGATCGCGGAAGGCTTCCGGAAAATTCTCCTCGGCAAGGAACAGGCCCGCGCGCCGGTGCCAGGCTTCCGGATAGTCAGGCTTGATGACGATGACCCGGTCGAGCAGTTCATGCGCGGTCTCCGCTTCATCTGCTGCAATTGCCAGCATCGCGCGCTGCATCAGCACATCGACAGTGGGCGACCCGGATTCCAGCCATGTCGCCCAGATGTCCTCGGCCACATCGGCGGCCTCGGCCTCGTCCTGCGCCGCCTTCAGACGGTCGAACATCTGGTCCGTCGGTGCGGCAAACGCCGCAGGCGCGATCAGCATCAGCAGGGAGAGGAGGAAAGCGCGCAGCATCACCTCCAACTATATGGCGCGAACCCCGCACCCGGCAATCGCGAGGCTCAGAGCAGGCCTTCGAGGATCAGCGTGCGCTCGAGGCCTGCCGAATCCCGGAACAGGTGCGTGCGGAAACCAAGCGCATCCGCCGTCGCGATGTTGCGCGGGGCATCGTCAATGAAGAGAACCTCGTCAGGGGAGGGCCCGCCCATCCGCGCCAGCGTCAGCTGGAAGATGGCCGGGTCCGGTTTCACGAGGCCCGTCTCGCCGGATACGACGATCTGACGGAACCGGGCCAGGATCGGATAGGCGCCGTAGACCTCGTCCCAGGTCTCCGCCGGCATGTTTGACAGCGCATAGAGCGGCGTGCCGCGCCCGGCGAGGCTTTCCACGAGGCGTTCGGAGCCGGCAATCGTGCCGTCGAACATCTCCATCCAGCGCCCGCGCCAGGCCTTGATCTGGTTTTCATACTGAGGGTAGGTGGCAATCAGCGGCGCGGCATTCTCGGCAAAGCTGACGCCGGCATCATGCCGCGTATGCCAGTCCATCGTGCAGATGGAGGACAAGAACCGGTCCATTTCGGCCCGGTCCGAAAAAATCTTGCTGTAGAGACGGGCCGGTGACCAATCGATGATCACCCCGCCAAGATCGAAAAGGGCGATCCGGGCTGCCATTCTGGCGCCTCAAAGCCCATTCATCTTGGGCTCAGCCTTGCTTTGCTTTGAAGCGGGGGTCAGTCTTGTTGATGACGTAGACCCGGCCTTTACGGCGCACAATCTTGCAGTCGCGGTGGCGCGACTTGAGGGATTTGAGGGACGAACGGACTTTCATGGGTCTGGCCTGGAACGATTAGGAATTGGGAAAGCGGAGCGCGTAATGAATCCGGCAAGCCGAGTCAAGGACAGTCGCTGCCACGGGCAGCCTTCAAGGGGAATGCGTAAAATGTTGCTTGCCGGTTGGAACCGCTCGAAATGGATGGCGACGGCCGCGATCTGCGGTCTTCTGGCCTCCTGCGCCAATGGCCCGCCCTTGCCGCCCTCGCCGAAGCCCGGCCCGGTGGTTACCGCGCCTGTGCCCGAAACCGGCCCGATCCAGTATGCATCCTCCGGCCATGCCGCCATGGATACCTGGCGCAAGGATTTCTCTGCACGCGCCATCGCCGCCGGGCATGACCGGGCGCTGGTGAAATCGATGCTGAAGGATATCCGCCCTTTGCCGCTCTGGCTCGGCACCGAAGTGCAGGCCGCCACCGCGCCCAGCGCGCAGGCCGAGTTTGCTAAGCCGATCTGGGAATACCTGCGCGTGCCGCTTGGCACCACCCGCATCAATACCGGACAAGCCAAGCTCGCCGAGCTTTCCGGCACACTTGCACAGATCGAGGCGCGCTACGGCGTCGACCGTCAGGTGCTGCTCGCCATCTGGGGCATGGAGACGAGCTATGGCGGCTTCATGGGCACCGATGACGCGCCTAACGCGCTGGCCAACATGGCGGTCGAAGGCCGCCGCCAGAAATTCGCGGAAGACGAACTCTACGCCCTGATGACCATTGTCGAGAAGGGCTATGCCAAGCGCGAGGATCTCGGCTCCGGCTGGGCCGGCGCCATGGGCCACACCCAGTTCATGCCCTCCACCTACATCGCCCACGCGGTCGATTTCGACGGCGACGGCAAGCGCGATGTCTGGAAAAGCCAGGCCGACGCGCTCGCCTCGGCTGCCAATTATCTCGCCCGCTCCGGCTATGTGAAGGGCCAGCCCTGGGGCCTCGAAGTCACGCTGCCCGCAGACTTCGACTACAGCCTTGCCGATGGTAGCGAGCGCCGCATGGAAACCTGGGTCGCGGCCGGCCTAAGCCCGATCACCGGCGGCGCGTTCGACACAAATGGCGCCGAGTTCGCAGAGCTCTGGGTGCCCGCCGGCCATCAGGGCCCGAAATACCTGCTGTTCAAGAATTTCAACGTCTTCAAGACCTATAACCGCGCCGATTCCTACGCCTTCGCCGTCGGCCTCTCCGGCGACGCGATCATGGGCAAGCGCGGCCCGCTCACCGCCTGGCCGACGCATCTCACCCCGCTGACCGTGGCCGAGATCAAGGACCTGCAGACAGCGCTCAACGAACGCGGCTTCGATGCCGGCGCCGCCGACGGCATTGCCGGGCGCCGCACCAAGCTCGCCCTCGCCGCCTTCCAGAAAACGCAAGGCCAGATCGCCGACGGCTACCCGACGAAACAGGTGCTGGCGTCGCTCACGTCGCCGCAAGTCTCCGGCGCGGGCACGAACTAGGCCAGAGGCGAAACAGCGTCCCTCTCATCCATCTGCGCCTGAAGTGACTTTCTGGCTTTCAGGGAGATTGACGCGCCGCAGAAAAAGTCTTCAGCGTAGACGCTGAACCTCTGGGAGAAAGTCACCGTGCCAAATACGACGATCCACATTGATTTCGAGCTGACCGGGTCGGACATCGACTTCTTCCGCGAGCGGCTGAAGTCTGCGCAGAAGAAGTTCGGATCCTCAGGCGAGGACAAGATCATCAACGGGGCAGAAGCCCTGATCAAGCGCATCGAAAGCGGGAAGTTCCCGGATTTCATCGCGCCGCGCCTGGCAAGGCTTCGGGAAATGCTCGCCATGCTTAAGGACCGGGACTGGCGCCTTGAAGGCGAAGATCGCCAGCATGTCCTGAATGCCCTGTCCTACTTCGCAGATCCCAAGGACCTCGTGCCGGACTCGATCCCGGGCATTGGCCTCCTGGATGATGCGATCATGATCGACCTCTCGGTGATTGAACTCGCACCGGAACTTGGGGGCTACGCAGAATTCTGTGCCAACCGGGATGAGTTGCAGCGGGGCATGCCCGATGCCGAACCCCTGAGCGTGGCGCGGGATATTCTGCAGAACCGCATGCGCCGCCAACGCCGCCGCAGCGTTCGTCTCGGAGACTGGGGCTGAGGCCCACCGGCCGCCCCTACTCTTCCCCCTCGCGGATTTCCCCAAGCCCGTCCTTCATTCCGAAGCGGGAATACAGGAACATGCCCGCCAGCATCAGCGCGCAGAGGATGAAGGGCAGGTCGCGGCTGACATATTCGTACACGAACAATCCGAACAGCGGCGTCACGATATAGCCCATGCCGTTGGCCGAGATCACGAGGCCCGCGACATTGCCCTGCAGCTGCGGCGGCACGGCCAGCGAGGCGCCGCTGGAAAAGCCCGGCCGCGCGAGGCCCTGTCCCAGCCCGATCAGGAATTGCGACAGGATCAGCGTCGCGTAATTGCTGGCAAAGATCATCATCACCGCGCCCATCAGCAGCGGCAGGCAGCCGACCCACATTAGCGTCTTGTTCTTAAGGTGCAGGCGCGGGATCAGCACCAGCTGCGCCAGTAGCACCGCCACGGCGCCAACCGTGAAGGCCGGGCCGGTATATGCCGCCGCCTCGCGCCCCGACACGTTCAGCGTGTCCATCACCGAGAACACGAATACCTGTGTCAGCACGCCGGTCACCAGCGACAGGCACACGGCATAGATCAGGAAGGGCAGCACGCGCTCGGTGCGCCACAGATCCTTGGCGTCGGCCTCGGCCTGGATACGCACCGCATCGGCCACCGGCGCGCGCGTCTCCGGCAGGTGGAACCAGATCAGGTAAGCCATGATCGCCGCCAGCACGGCGGTGAACAGGGCAGGGGAGAGGATGCCGGCCACCGCCGCCAGCGCCGCGGCAAAGGCCGGGCCGATGACGGTGCCGACGCTGAATCCGGAAGAGAGGAAGGCGATCTCGCTCTGGCGCTCGGCCTTGCTCGTGCGGTCGGCGACATAGGCCTGCGCCGCCGGGTTGGTTGCCGAGCCGATCGCTCCGAACAGGCTGCGCGCCAGCGCCAGGCAGACGAACACTGCCACAAGGTTCGTCAGGATGCCCGCGAGGGCCAGCGAGCCCGTCACCCAGATCAGGAACATCGAGGCCGCATAGCCGAACATGCCGGCCGCCGCGACGCGCCGCCGCCCCCAGATATTCGACCGCTTGCCCCAGAAGGGTGAGCACAGCGACCAGAGCAGCGCCGACAGCGAGAACACCGCCCCCGCCATCCAGTCCGGCATCGCCATTTCGCGCGTCAGCTGCGGCAGCACGGCGGCCAGCAGCATCGTGTTCCCCGCGCCGACCGACATCAGCGCGAAGAACAGCAGGATGAAGGCATTGCGCCTGTCCGGCCTCGGTTGATCGGGTAGGCGTTCAGTCTCACCAGCCATCAGGGTCTCTTCCCGCCAGCCGCAGGAAAAGTCCAGTGTTGCCATTGCGCCATGTGCCCTCGGTTTTGTCATCCCGGCGAAAGCCGGGACCCAGAAATCCGGACAAGGGCAACATCTGTGACCCCTGGGTCCCGGCTTTCGCCAGAATGACAAGGAGAGCGAACGCTACGTCGGCGGGCATGAACCTGAATTTAAGAGGAGCGGGTCAGGATAAGCGGACCTATCGTTTTGGACCGCCCCGCCCCATGCTGCAGATTGCCGGCCTGATCATCGTCCTCCTGCTTGTCGGCGGGGGCCTTGTGCTGACGGCCGGGCCGGCCGCGATGGAGGCCTTGCCTTTCGAACTCGCGCTGATCGGCGGCGCGGCGTTCGGCACGGTGCTGATCGGCAACTCGCCGGATGTCGCCCGCGAGGCCTTCGCCGGGTTTGCCCGCGTCTTTCGCGGCTCGAAATGGCACCGCAGCGATTACGGCGACCTCTTCACCCTCCTCGGCACGCTGATGCGCAAGGCCAAGCGCGGCGGCTTCGTCGCCATCGAGGCCGACATCGAAAGCCCGGAAGAGTCCGAAGCCTTCCGCGCCGCCCCGCGCATCCTCGAAGACACTGCCGCCCGCACCCTCATCTGCGACGCCTTCCGCCTGATGGCGCTCGACCTTGCCGACCCCGCCCGCGCCGACCAGCGCATGGAACAGGCGATCAATGCCCAGCTCGACCGCCGCCTGAAAGCCGTCGGCGCGCTCAACACGCTCGCGGACGCATTGCCCGCGCTCGGCATCGTTGCCGCCGTGCTCGGCATCATCCGCACCATGGGCGCCATTGACCAGGACCCCGCCATCCTTGGCGCGATGATCGGCGCGGCGCTGCTTGGCACCTTCCTCGGCGTCTTCCTCGCCTATGGGCTCGTCGGCCCGATCGCGGCGCGCTATGCGCAGATCGTCGAGGAGGAAGCCGGTTTCCTCGACACGATCCGCGCCGTCATCCGCAGCTTCGGCGAAGGGGTCGCGCCCGCGCTTGCGCTCGAGCTTGCCCGCACCGGCCTGCCGCCCGGCCTGCAGCCGGAGGTGGGCGCCGTCGCCCAGCCGATAAAATTGCACAGAGTCGCTTAAGCCCGCCGAAAAGACGGTCATGCTAAGGTTCCTGCTGCAATGCGGGGAGTAACGCCCATGACCGGCGAGAGGCAGCAAGAAACGGTTAACCGTGCCGGCTGGTTCGGGCCGAACCTGCGCGCCCTGTCCTCGGTATGCGCCGGCGGCATGGTCGTGCTGATCGCGATTTCCGCCCTGTCTCACGACACCGGCGTCTTTGCGACGATGGAAGACCGCAGCCTGCGGCTCATCGCCTTTGCTGCGCTCACGGTCTGGCTGGCGCTCGGCCTCGGCCTTCACCGGCGCGGTGTGGCGGCCATGGTCGTGCTGGGCTTTGCCAGCTTCCTTGAAGTCTTCGTCCACCCGATCCGCGGCGAAGCGGTCGGCACCCTGCCGGCAGCCAATCTCGGCATCGTGCTCGCCTGGTGCAGCCTGCAGGTCTACGCCTGGCGCGTGGAGAAGCGCAGCGCCGAGGTTTGAAGCCTCTGCCGATCCGGTCTAGCCTCTCCGGCGATACATGCTTGCGAGGCCCGGCCCCATGTCCCGCTTTGAAGAACTGATCGCGACGGTCGAGACCTATCAGGCGCTCGTCGAGGAGAATTACAGCCGCATCCGGCGCCTCGCCGAAGAAGTGCGCGGCGGCCTCTGCGATTATATCGGCGCGCCGGACGGCATCTGCGTCCACCTCGTGCCGCCTACCGGCCCGTTCGAGCCGCGCGCTTACGGCGACCTTGCTTTCTCCATCCCGCCGCGCGGTTTCCGCCCGCTCGGGCCGGTCGCCTTCGGTCTCGCCTTCCGGGTGTCGAAACAGGCCGACTGGCTGCGCCTGCGCTTTGAATGCCGCAAGGCCGGTGACGAGTTCATCGTCGGCATCGAGGACGGCGCCGAATACACGTTCCACCTGCCCATGCAGGAGG
Source organism: Hyphomonas sp. (assembly GCF_046313975.1). GTDB lineage: Bacteria > Pseudomonadota > Alphaproteobacteria > Caulobacterales > Hyphomonadaceae > Hyphomonas. The sequence goes on from NZ_JBKBXB010000024.1 coordinate 24,867, forward strand.
GCGATTCAGGGCCCTTCTACGCGCATATCTACCAGTACATCCTCGGCTGGTTCCGCGAGAATATCGAAAGCTACCAGGACGGAAGCTATGGCACCCGGTCCATCGGCTTCGATTTCTTTGGTGAACCCAGGCGTGTGCCCGAGGCCGCAATCGCGCCGGGTCCGGACTTCAAACTCTGAACCCTGTTGTCAGAGTGTGAATATCGTACTCTCGTAGAACGCGAGAAAAATATTTTTGCGGCCAGCCCCGCAGAATCGTCTTGACACGGATTATCCGCCGGCGGCCTGGAGCTCTGCTCCGTGGATGCGCAGCCAGGCCCGCTGGCGCTTCCAGTCCGGGCAGCACCGGGCCACATGGGCCCAGAATTTTGCAGAATGGTTCATTTCCCTGAGATGGGCACATTCATGCGCTGCAACATAGTCCAAAACCTCCGGCGGGGCCATGATCAGGCGCCAGGAAAAGGCCAGTTGCCCGTCCGCGGTGCAAGATCCCCAACGCGAGCGAGTGTCCTTGACGCTCATCCCCTCACAGGTGACTTTCAGCGTCGCGCAATGGCGCTCCACAGCCTTCTGGAACTCGGCCTTGGCCTGCTTCTTGAGGAAGCGCACAACCCGGGCCTGGGTCGTGTCCGGATCGCCGGGAACCGAGAGAATATGGGGGTTTCCGGGGTAAAGGCGCGCCACGCGGCCTTCTCCCTCGAGGGTGATCTGGCAATCCTTGCCCCGGTATTTGATGGTCTCGCCATCCTCGAACAGGGTGATCTCGGGCAGGTGCTGCAGACGCGACGAAATCCAGTCCACACGCTCCGCGGCAAAGGCCGCTGCGGCCTCGATCTGGCGCGGCGTCGGCGCCACGGCCACAGCCTCCCGGCGGCGCTCGTCCAGCCGGATGATCAGCCGGCGTGCCTTTGCGTTAACCTCAAGCCGCACCTTCACCCGGCCACCGCCGGGGGCACGCAGAGTCATGGTATGGCCATCATTGAAACGCATATATACAACACCTGTGGGTCGCACGCGGCCGAACCAGTTAAGGAAACAAATATGAAATATCTGCTCACGGGCATGATCGCGCTTACTTTGCTTACGGCATGTGGGCAGAAAGACAACCCGGCTGGCGGCGGTTCTCGCGCGTCAGTTGTATTCGCCGAAGCCGATTTGCCGGATGTCAAGGTCCGAAAAGGAGACGCAGCTACCGCCGGTGCAGCCCTTTCAGCGCTCTCCCTGGCTGAGTCCGGCGCTGGCCGTCTCTCCTTCGATGGCAGCGACGTCAAGGGCGACACGGCGGTGTTCACCAATGTCACCCTGACCATGCCGGAAGACGCCATGCCTGAGCCTTTCGAAGGCCTCAGCGAGGAGGAGCTGCAAGGCATCTTCGCCTACATGGACATGGACGGCGACGGCATTGCCGATGACGGCTCGGAAATGACCATCGAGGACCTGCGCGCCGAGATGAACGCCGTCTACGGTCCCGGCGTCCCATCCGTCCCACCCGTCATCAAGGCGGCGAAGCTCGAATTCGACGGCCTCGGCATGTTTGATGGCCAGGCCAATTTCGGCCGCATGACGCTCACCGACATAACCATCACGCCCGGTGAAGGCTCGGAAGACAACAATACCGGCAAGATCAAATCGGTCGAGCTCATCAACCCGTCGCCGGAAACGGCCGCCTGGGTCGCCAGCCTGTTCGGGCAGGGCGGCGCTGCTGACTTCCCGGAAGGCAAGGCTCTCTCCTTCGACCGCTGGGCCGTCAACGGTGTCAGCTTCAACCTCGATGATGCCAGCGGCACGGGCACGTTCACGCTCGACTCGGTCCACCTCTCCGATCTGAAAGAAGAAAAAGCCGGACTGTTCGGCATCTCGAACCTGAAGTTCGATTTCTCCGAAGCGGCCGGTTCGGACACCAGGCTCTCGCTGGAAGGCTTCGGCGTGCGCGGCATCAATTACGGACTCTTCAGCCAGGCCGTTCAGGCCGGTGCAGGCGCCGCGACCGATCCGGGCGCCCTCGCTTCCGCGATCCAGACAGATCCGGCAAACCCCGGCTATGACGTGCTCAGCCTCAAGGCGCTGAAAGCCGACATCGTCGGTGTCAGCCTCGACATGCCGGGGCTCGACTCCAATGTCAGCCGCGACAATCAGGGCCGCGCCACGAAAATCGTCACCAAACCCTTCAGCCTGACCGTTGCGCCGCGTGACAATGCCGATGGCGAAGAGTTTGCCGGCATGCTGGCCTCGGTCGGCTATGAGAAGCTTTCCTTCTCCGGCGCGGGCGAGTCGCTCTATGATCCGGATGCGGACATTGTCACCCTGCCGAAGGGCAAGAATTTCTGGCAGCTCGAGAACGGCTTCAAGCTCGACTTCTCGGCCAAGTATGAAGGCACCAAGGCGATTGCCGCCGCCTCCGTGCAGCAGGATGCGCTTGCCGCCGATCCGGAAGCGATGCTCGACTCGCTGATGCAGGCGGTTGCCGTGCACCAGGTCGAACTGGCCTATGCCGATGCAGGCTTCTTCAACAAGGCCCTCAACGCCTACGCCACGCAGGCCGGTGAAGATCCGGAAGCTGTGCGCAAGAGCCTGCTCCTGCCGCTCGCCATGCTGCCGATGTTTGCCCCGCAGGCCGGCGTTGATGCAGCGGTGGCCACGGAGTTCGCCACGGCGCTGTCCGGCTTCATCCAGGACCCGAAGAAGCTGACCATCACGCTGGCCCCGAAAACCCCGCTGAAGGCGCAGGCCTTCATGGAAGCAGGCACCGATCCGGCGAAGAAGCTGACGAAGGAATCGCTCGGCTTCTCGGCCAGCAACAAGTAAGGCCCCTGGCCTGACGAAAGGAGAGGGCGCGGCGGCTTTAGGCTTCCGCGCCCTTTTCATGAAGGCCAGACAGGCGCATAGGCTTTTGACATGAAGATTGCCTTTTTCGGAGATGTTGTCGGAAAGCCGGGCCGCGTGGCAGTGCAGCAGCACCTGCCAGGCCTGAAGGCGCGCCTGCGCCTCGACTTCGTGATCGTCAATGGCGAGAACGCTGCCGGGGGCTTCGGCCTCACCAGTCAGATTGCGGAGGAATTCTTCGCCGCCGGTGCCGACTGCCTCACCCTCGGCGACCATGCCTGGGACCAGCGCGAGGCGCTGACCTATATCGAGCGCGAGCCGCGCCTGCTGCGCCCGCTGAACTATCCCGCCCATGCCCGCGCGCCGGGGAAGGGGGCTGAACTCTACACCCTGGCCGATGGCCGCCGTGTCGGTGTCGTCCAGCTGCAGGGCAATGTCTTCATGCGCCAGTCGCTTGCCTGTCCGTTCGAAGCTGCCGACCGCGCGCTCGACCAGATGCCGCTGGGCACGGTGGCCGATGCCGTCATCGTCGACATGCACTGCGAGGCGACGTCCGAGAAAATGGCGATGGGCCATCACTGCGATGGCCGCGCCAGCCTCGTCGTCGGCAGCCATACGCATGTGCCCACCGCCGACACGATGATCCTGACCGGCGGCACGGCTTACCAGACCGATGCCGGCATGTGCGGCGATTACGACTCGGTGATTGGCATGCAGAAGGAAGGCTCGCTCTACCGCTTCCAGTCGCAACTCCCCGGCGAGCGCTACCAGCCCGCTCTCGGCGAAGGCACCCTCTGCGGCACCTATATCGAAACCGACGACCGCACCGGCCTTGCCACCCGCATCGAACCCATCCGCCTCGGCGGCCGCCTCAGTCCGCAGGTGCCCTGAGACAGACCGGGTGCAGAGCCGCAACGCGTCCAGCGCCTTCTCCGAAGGGAGAAGAGATTGAGACGGTTTTGCGGGGGGTTAGGGGGAGGGGAAGCCTAGGACGTATTCCATGCGCCGTCGAAGAGGGCGGCCTGCGCCGCCTGCGCGGTGTAGAGAAGCCGGCTGTGGGTCAGCGCATCAAGCGCATCGGAGCCGGCACCCGGCATCAGGCCCCAGGGACGCAGCGGGACGGTTCGGACATTCCGTGTACGGAGTATATCTGCGCGCCGCCGCGCCATCCAGAGCGCGACGCGCCGGGCCTGCATCTCCGGATCGGCGAGCACGGCCTCGAGCTTGTCGAGGCGGGCGAAGAGGCTCGCGGCGGAGACGAGCGGGTTTACTTCCGGCTCCGGCGGCACGTAGCGCGTCATGCCGGGCATCCAGAAGCCGGGACAGGCGGGCGGTCCGCGGCGGCGCGAAATGGAAAAACTGACAGGGAAGGGTTCGGCGGGGCTGAGGGCGCAGAGCCGGTGTGCAGGCGTCTCGCCCTGTGACGCGGCCCGGTCCTCTGCGGACTGACGGGGCTTCGCCGGGGATGTCCCGGTGCCTGCGCTGGGGAGGGAAATTTCGATCCGCGCCGCCATAATGACGACCAGACGGCGGATGAGGCTTTCGGCCGGGCGCAGGATGCGGCGGATTTCGAGGACGAGGATTTTCGGCAGGGTTTCAGCGCCGGCGCCTGCCAGCGCGCGGGCCCAGCCCACGAGCCGGGCGGCGGCCGGCCAGTTGGCGGCGAGGATGCCTTCGAGATGAGCGCGGGTGAAAATCATGCACCCGAGGATAAGCAGCGTGCGGAACCAGCCGGATTGGGGCGGCGGTATTCTTTCAGAGCGCGTTGTCTTATCGGGAAATTTTATCTGCGGAACCGGGCGGGCGTGTTGCATTGAGGATCGCGAGTGCAACACTTTGGGGGCCTCCTCTCCGCCGACCCCTGCGAAGGCAGGGGTCCAGAGCCACGGGCGCGGCGCTGATCTCTCTGGATACCTGCCTTCGCAGGTATCTGCGGCAGACGGAAAACCCAGAACCAATGCCCCGGCCGCGAATCCCCGCGCCCGGGCTATCGTGCTGCGCTCACCTGAAGCCGTAATCTGCCGGGTTCGGCGTGCGTGTCATGGTCCAGTAGTCGATCAGCCGGTAAGGCCAGTTCTGGGCGACGCGGCCATGCTTGTTGCGATACCAGGTATTGGCTGTGGCATAGCCCCAGGGCATCTCGGCATTGGCCGCATCGATCGCGGTGTTGAAAGCATCGAACACGTCTGGCTTTACCTCAAGCGTCTTCGCCTTCTGGTCCTGCAGCATCTTCACGCAGCCGACAATGTAATGCGCCTCGCATTCGGAGAAGAAGATGATCGAGCCATTGACGACAATGTTCGTGTTCGGACCATACATGATGAAGAAGTTCGGAAAGCCCGGCAGGGTCAGGCCGAGATAGGCGCGCGCATCACCGCCCCATGTGTCGTGGAGTGACTTGCCGCCGATGCCGCGAACCTCCATCGGCACAAGGAAATCCGATGCCTTGAAGCCCGTGCCATAGATCAGCACGTCGAAGTCGAGCTGGCGGCCATCCTTCATGCGGATACCGCCGGCATTGATCGCTTCGATCGGGCTGGTGTCCATCGTCACATTGTCGCGCTTCAGCGTCTCGGCCCAGATGCCATTGTCGCGGATCGAGCGTTTGCCGGAGATGTGGAAGTTGGGTGTCAGCGCCGCGGTCAGATCCGGCCGGCCTTCCGTCTGTTCACGGATATATTGCTCGATGCCTTCGCGCAGCTTCGCGGCTTCGGCGTTCGGCGCATAGTCAAGCCGGTTGTAGGACGGATCCTTGACGAGATAGGCGAGGGGGCCATCCGCCATCGCGATGAACAGGAAGAAGCGGTACCAGACCTGATAGAAGGGCACATCTGCCAAGAGGATATGTTTCCCGTCGCTGATGCGCTCGTGATAGTCCGGCGTCGGGGCGAGCCAGCCGGCGGTGCGCTGGAAGACGGAGGTGTGCGCAGTCCTGGGCGCAATCTCCGGAATGAACTGGATGGCTGAGCAGCCCGTGCCGATCACGCCGACGCGTTTGCCATTGAGGTCGACCGAGTGGTCCCACCGCGCCGAATGGAAGGCCGGGCCTTTGAACGAGCCCAGGCCGGGAATATCCGGCAGCTTGGGCTGGTTGAGCTGGCCCACGGCGCTGACGACCGCGTTGGAGGTGAGGCGCTCTTCCTTGCCGTCCTTTGTCCGGGTGCGGACAGTCCATGTGGCGGTGTCCTCATTCCAGTCCATGCCGAGCACTTCGGTGTTGAAGCGGATATGTTTGTAGAGGTCATGCTTCTTCGCGACGCCCCGGAAATAGGCGAGCAACTGGTCCTGCGTCGAGAAATGCTGCGGCCAGGCATGGTCGGCTTCGAAGGAATAGGAATAGAGATGGTTCGGATTGTCCACCCGGCAGCCGGGATAGGTATTGTCATACCAGGTCCCGCCGACTTCCGGGTTCTTCTCCAGAATCTCGAACGGCACGCCCGCCTCCTTCAGCGCGATGCCGGTGCAGAGGCCGGACATGCCCGCGCCGATGATCAGCACCTTGAAGGCGGCGGCCTGTTTGCGGTCGATCTCGATGCCCTTGCCGGGGCGCAGCTTGTCGCGGCCATCGAGGGCGAGCTCATGCATGGCGAAGTCGGCATACTCGTCCGGGATGGGCTGCGTTGCGCAATAATCCATCATCCGCTTGATCGTCGCCCGGTCCGGCTTGGCGACGATCTTGCCGGTCTTCCAGTAATCGAGCATCGCCTTGAAAACCGCCTCGCGCAGCTCGGCCTTCGCCTCTTCCGAAAGCCCGCCATTCGGGTCGCCGCCAATCGCCTCATAGACCGGCTGGTAGCGCGCCGAGAGGAAAGACGTGTCGCCCGTCAGATGCACCAGCACGAGGGCGAGGGTCGGGTGATGCGCATGCTCGAGGGCGGCCCGAAGCTGCGCCTCGTCATGTCCGGAATGGGTGTCGGCCATGCTGAATTCCTCCCGATAGGCGTGATCTTCTGTTTGACCGGATCGTCTCACCGCCGCGCGCCCTGTCAAGCGCTTGCGCCGGGGCAGGGGGCGCAGGGTGAACCCGGAGCTTCCCATTTGCCGGGCTGCGGGTTAGGAGAGCCGCCGCACCGGAAACCGAACGAGAACAAGAGGGTCCCCCATGGCCGGCCATAGCAAATGGGCGAATATCCAGCACCGCAAGGGCAAGCAGGACAAGAAGCGCGCGGTCCTGTTCGCGCGCCTCGCGAAAGAGATCACGGTCGCCTCCAAGATGGGCGGGCCGGACCCGGCGATGAACCCGCGCCTGCGCCTCGCCATCACCAACGCCAAGGGCGTCTCGGTGCCGAAGGACAATATCCAGCGCGCCATCGACAAGGGCCAGAGCGCCGGCGGCGCCGACTATGCCGACATCCGCTATGAAGGCGTCGGCCCCGGCGGCGTCGGCATCATCATCGAGGCCTCCACCGACAACAAGAACCGCACCGCCACCGATGTCCGCTCCGCCTTCACCAAGAGCGGCGGCGCCCTCGGCACCACCGGCTCGGTCTCGTTCAATTTCGACCAACTCGGCGAGATCGAATATCCGGTCAGCGTCGGCACGCCGGACGAAGTGATGGAAGCGGCGATCATGGCCGGCGCGCAGGATGTGGTGTCGGACGAGGAAGGTCACTGGATCTATACGGCGCGCGAAGATTTCGCCGCCGTCACCACCGCGCTCGCCGAAGCCTTCGGCAGCAAGGTCGAGCCGAGATCGGCGAAGATCATGTGGAAGCCGAAGGTCAATGTTGCCGTCTCCGGCGACAATGCCGACGCGCTGATGAAGCTGCTCGATGTGCTCGACGAGCTGGATGACGTGCAGAACGTCTATGACAATTCGGAACTCTCGGAAGAAGAAATGGCAAGGCTCGCCGGCTGAACCACACTGGCTACACCCACCAACTCATCCTGAGCGAAGTCGATGGTTGGGCCACACCGCGCGCGGGCCCCGTTTGGCCCATCCTTCGACTTCGCTCAGGATGAGCTTTGTTCTGCTTTGCGGGCCAACGACGAAGAGGATCTTTCATGCGCATCGCCATCGCCTCCGACCATGCCGCCGTGGCCCTCAAGACGGCCCTCGCCGACTGGCTGCGCGGGCAGGGGCATGAGGTCGATGATCTGGGTACGGACGGTGACGCCAGCGTCGACTATCCGGATTTCGGCTACAAGCTCGCCGCCCATGTCGCCGCCGGAAAGGCGGCGCGCGGCATCGCCCTCTGCGGCACAGGCATCGGCATTTCCATCGCCGTCAACCGCAACCCGGCCGTGCGCTGCGCCCTCGTCTCGGAGCCGCTCTCGGCCGCGCTCTCGCGCGAGCACAACGACGCCAACATCCTCGCCATGGGCGCCCGCGTCATCGGCATCGAGATGGCCAAAGCCTGCCTCACCGCTTTCCTGACGACGCCCTTCGGCGGCGAGCGCCATGCCAAGCGCGTAGCCAAGCTCGGCATCGCACAGGCCTGAAGGAGGTGCGATGATGCGGACCAGGCAGTGCTTCTTGGAGCCCCCACCTGAAGTATGGACCGCCGCTGAGCATCTGTTGGAAGCAGTTCGTATGCACCACGCTGGAGATTGGGACGGAGCGGTGCGTAATTTTCGGCAGGCAAACTCCCAGGCAATTGGTAGTTGGTTCAATTCAGTTGTTGGTGCGCACAGAGATGAAATTCATGGACCGCGACCAATACAATTGGAACCTCCCAGGTTGCCACTAAACGAACGTAGCCGTCCACGGATGCTGAACGTTGTTGGCAAAAGGCAGCTCTTAGATCGAGATGGTTTCCATTGCCGGTTCTGTGGGATGCCGGTGATCCTAAAGGATACTATCAAAAGTATCGCGAAGGCTTATCCTGCCGACGCGCCTTGGTCCGGCAAAGCAGCTGAGCAACACTGCTTTTTTAAGGCTGCGAATCTTCAATTCGACCACATTCTTCCGCACTCGCGCGGCGGTGAAACCAATCTGAGCAACATGGTTGTCACGTGTGCCGTATGCAATTACGGGCGCAGCTCCAATACACTGGAGGAATCGTTCCTGCTCGATCCCAGACAAATTCCTGTCAGGCGCTCTCACTGGGACGGCCTTCAAAACTTTGTAAGACGTTGATTTCGGAAGCGAACTACTGGGCTGTTACGATCATTCGCAAACTTTCCCTCGCAGGTGCCCAGCTTCAGGACCGCGCAAAGTTGCCTCAAGCCCCCAAGCCCAAGCTCTCGAGGATCGTCTCATTGTCCGCACCCGGACGGGGCGGGGGCAGGTGCAGGCTCGCCGGCGTGTCCGCGAAATGGACCGGGTGTTTCATGGTGCGGTAGCGGCCCGCCTCCGGGTGTTCGGCCTCGGCGAAGAAGCCGGTGGCGACGAGGTGCGCGTCAGTCAACACTTCCGGCAGCGTGTTGTAGCGCATCGCGGGGATGTTCGCCTTGTCGAGCAGCTCCAGCCATTCCTCCGTCGATCGCGTGGCCGTCACATCCTCGATCAGGGCATAGAGCGCGCCGGTATTCTCGGTGCGGGCGGCATAGGTCGAGAAGCGCGGGTCCTTGAAGACTTCCGGCAGGCCGCCTATCTCGAAGAATTTCTCCCATTGCTGGTCCGAGTACGGAACAAGTCCGATAAAGCCGTCCAGCGTCGGGTAGGGGCGCCGGTTCGGATTGACCGAGCGCGTATAGGCGAGCTTGCCGTTGCCGGGCATGAAAGTTTCGCCGTACAGGTTCTCCACCATGTTGAAGAAGGTGAAGCATTCCAGCATCGGCACCTGCACGAACTGGCCCTTGCCGGTCGTCGCCTTGTGGAACATCGCGGCCAGTGTCGCATAGGTTGCGAACAGGCCGGCGGTCTTGTCGGCGACGAGGGACGGCGCGTATTCCGGCCGCCCGCCGGAGCGGATGGCGTTGAGGTCGGCAAAGCCGGAGGCGCCCTGGATCAGGTCGTCATAGGCCTGGCGCTTTTCGTAGGGCCCGCCCTGACCGAAGCCGGCGCAGTGGACATAGACGATGTCCTCTTTCAGCGCTTTCACCTGCTCATAGCCGAATCCGAGCCGTTCCATGCCGGCGAGGCGGACATTGTGGAAGAAGACGTCCGCGGTCTTCAGCAGTTCCGTCAGCGCCGCCTTGCCTTTGGGCGTCTTGGCGTCGAGCGTCATCGACTTCTTGTTGCGGTTCAGCGCCATGTAGATCGGGCCGAGATCGCCGGTCGGTGAGGCGCCGGCATAGCGCATCGTGTCGCCCTTTCCGGGGGGCTCGATCTTGATCACCTCGGCGCCGAGATCAGCCAGGATCAGCGTCGCGAAGGGGCCGAGCACGACGGTGCTCATGTCGACGATGCGAAGGCCGGAAAGCGGGCCGGAACGGGGTGTTTCAGTCATGCGCAGGTCCTTCGGGCGTGAGGCGGGTATTGCCCGTCGAGGTCCGGGTAGATCAAGGCCGCCGTCGGGTCAAAGTGCCAGCGCGAGGCGGGCTTCCTCGACATGGTCCGTCTTGACCTTGAGCGCCGACCAGTCATCCGCCTCGGCAATCGGCGCCCAGAGCGCTTCGACCTCCTCGATCAGCAGGCTGACGGGTGCGGCGCGCTGGAAATAGGGGAGGGTGAGACGTTCGGGCCTGACGGGCACGCGGGCGTAGAGGGCCTCCCGTACGGGCCGGAATTCCGATGCGGCATAGAGTGCGGCTTGCGGCGAAGCGGCGGCGCGCGCCGCGCTCGCTTCGCCGCCGAGCCAGTCGAAGAAGGTTTGCGGCCAGGAGGCGCCGGTGTCGGTCATCCAGCCATAGAAGAGTTGCAGGAAGCCGATATCCGCATCCGCATCGCCCCGCGGCGCAAGGCCGAGCAGGGCGTGCGTGTGGGCGATGAAGCTTTCGCGGTAGGCGGCTTCATAGGGCTGCAATGCCTTCGCAAGATCGTCCGCTTCGGCGAGCAGCAGCATGGCCGAGGCGAGCTGCTGAAGGGCCCAGTCGCCCTGAACGGGCTGCCGGCCGAAGCGGTAGAGGCCCTGGCTGTCGAAATAGGCGGCCGTGAAGTTCGGGTCGGAGGCCGGCAGGAAGCGCCAGGGGCCGAAGTCGAAGGTCTCGCCGGTGAGATTGAAATTGTCGGTGTTCATCACGCTGTGCACGAAACCGGCGGCCATCCACTGGCCGATCATCTTGCCCGTGGAAACAGCCATCCGCTCGAGAAGGGCAGGCACCTGCCGGCCCATCTCGGCATCGGTGGCTTCGGGGAAGAATTCGGCGACGCAGTAGTGCACTAGCTCTGCCATGCTCTCGCGGTCCTCGAACCAGGCGCAGCGCTGGAAAGTGCCGAAGCGGATGTGGCTGTGCGACAGGCGCACGAGGACGGAGGAGCGGGTGGGTGAGGGCTCGTCGCCGCGTTCCAGCGCTTCGCCGGTCTCGATCAGGCTGAAGGCCTTGGATGTGTTGACGCCGAGCGCTTCGAGATAGCTGGCGGCCAGGATCTCGCGCACGCCGCCCTTGAGCGTCAGCCGGCCATCGCCGCGGCGCGACCAGGGCGTCTGGCCGGAGCCCTTGGTGCCGAGATCGAGCAGGCGGCCGCTTGTGTCCCGCAGCTGAGCAAAGAGAAAGCCGCGCCCGTCACCGAGGTCCGGATTGTAGGTGCCGAACTGGTGGCCGTGATAGCGCATCGCCAGGGGCTGTGGGAGGTTTCCGGGCAAGGGTTCGAACCGGCCGAAATGGCGAATCCAGTCTTCTGGAGTAAGCGCGCCGAGCCCGACCGCTTCGGCCCAGCGCTGGTTGCGCCAGCGCAACACTGTTTGCGGAAACGAAGTTGCCGCGACGGCATCTGCAAAGCGATCCGCAAGCTTCAGGAAGGGAGGCGAGACAGTTCCGTTTTTGGATGCATCAGTATTTTCAGTGGAGTTCAACAGAAAATCCAATCTGGCATAATCGATGCCAATTCAATTCGTTCCGATTTCATATGCAGCGGCGCAGCATAAGACCCCTCTTTGCGGGCCAAACGCCGCTCATAGAGTGGTTTTTGGTCAAAGACATGACAAGCGGCAAAAGCTTGCGCTCGGCCACCATTATTCGGGAGGAAACGAATGAAAACTTTCAAGGGAATGCTTCTTTGCGCCTCGGCAGTTGCGCTGGGCGGAACAATGGCCGCACAGGCACAGGAAGACGGCGAGCGGAAACTGGAACGGGTAACGGTCACCGGCTCGTTTATCCAGGGCACGCCGGAAGACGCCGCGCTGCCGGTGGACGTGATCACCGCGAATGACCTCCGACTGCAGGGCAACCCCTCTGCGTTGGACATGATCAAGGCCCTGCCCATCTCTCACGGCGTCCTGGGCGACACCAACCAGTTCGACGGCCGCGCGCAGGGCTCTGAGGGCTCCGGCACGGTCAACCTTCGCGGCCTTGGCGCTTCGCGGACCCTTGTGCTGCTCGATGGCAAACGCCTCGCGCCCAACCCGTTTGCCTTCGCCGGCAACGGCTCAGTCGACACCAACATCCTGCCGATGGCAGCTGTCGGCCGGATCGAGATCCTGAAAGACGGCGCGGCTGCAACCTACGGCTCTGACGCGGTTGCGGGCGTCGTGAACTTCATCACCCGGACAGATTTCGAAGGGTTTGAAGTCGGCGGCGACTACAAGTTCGTAGACGGTTCGGATGGCGATTACACGCTGAAAGCCGTCGGCGGCATCACCACCGATTTCGGCAACTTCATGCTGGCCGCAGGCTATCAGCACCGCTCCGAACTCGCTTCGACCGAACGGGATTGGGCTCTGCGTGACTTCCTCGGCAACCCGCAGGGCGGGTGGTCACTGGTCGGCAACCCGGGCGCCTTCCTGCCGGTAAGTGCCGGGCTCGCGCCTACCGGAGCGGTTCGCCGCGACCCGGCATGCGGAACCCTCGCCGGCGTGCCGCTTCTTTCGGGGGCCACACCGGTTTGCGGCTTCCAGTTCACGCCGTTCGACAACATCGTTGAAGAAGAAAAGCGCTATCAAATTCTCGGCAAGGCCGACTTCGAACTCAGCGACAAACATAACCTTTCGCTGCAAGCGTTCTATGCTTCGACCGAAGTGCCGAAAATCGCCTTCTCGCCTTCCTTCCCGCCGGTTGGCGGAGCAAGCGCGCCGACCAGTGATGCCACCGGCATCCCGGATGCCGCGCCCGCAGCCTTCGGCCGCTTCTTCGTGCCGGTGACGAACCCTGGCCTCGCATTGCTTGGGGCACAGAACCCTGGACTGGTTCCGGCCGGTACGGCCGGCGTATTCCTTATCGCGACGCGCCCGCTAGGGTATGCGGGTAACGCGCTGGCCGGCGGCCGCGGTTCCGAGCGCTCGATGCGGGAGTATGAGCATTATCGCCTGTCAGCAGAGCTGAAAGGCGAACTGACGGAGTCGATCAACTACACGGCCTCGTTCACAACCGGCTCGCAAGTCGGCCGGCGGACCAACGAGGATACGGTCATGAACCGGTATGCCCTGGCCCTGCGCGGCCTCGGGGGCACGAACTGTAACGTTGCGGCCAACACGCCGGGTCTCAACGGCTGCCTCTGGTTCAACCCGTTCTCGACGGGCATTCCTGCAAACATTGTGACCGGGCAGACGAATCCGAACTTCAGCTCTGCGGTGGCGAACTCGAATGAAGTTCTCGACTTCATCCTCGAAGACACATTCACCGAACAGGAAATGAAACTGACCGTGATCGAGGGCATCCTTGACGGGCAGCTCCCGATCGCACTCGGCGGCGGGAATGTCGGCTGGGCCTTTGGTGGTCAGTACCGTGAGGAAGAGTTTGACCGTCAGTACAATGACATTGCCAACCTGAACGTGACACCGTGCATCGCGACGGTCACGACGGGTACGACAACCTGTGCCCAGCCGGTTGGCGCCCTCGGCTTCCTTGCCGGTTCACGTCCGCTCAATGCGACGCGGGACGTGACCGCCCTCTTCGGAGAGCTCAGCTTGCCGTTTACGGACAACTTCAACGCGCAGCTCGCTGCGCGCTATGAAGACTATGGCAGCGGCGTCGGTTCGACCTTCGATCCGAAACTGTCGCTGCGCTGGCAGGTGGCTGATCCGTTCGCGCTGCGTGCGTCGGTCGGCACCACTTTCCGCGGTCCGGCACTGACGCAAACGGCGACCGGTTCAGTGACCTCACTACAGAACGTTGGCGGCACGTTCCGCGCGGTCGATATTGCGGGTAATCCAGGCCTCGCACCGGAATCGGCGCTGACCTACAATATTGGCGCCATCTTCAAGCCGGGGAACCTTAACTTCATCATCGACTATTGGAACTTTGACTTCGACGATTCCGTCATTGTCGAGCCGGTGGCCAACATGGTCGCGGCCATGTTCCCGGGTGGCTCGTCCGTGAACTGCGGAAATCCGGCCTTTGCCGCCCTTGAAGCCCGCTTCACGTTCACCGGACCATGCTCGGTCGGCAACGTGTCACGTCTGTCTACCCAGTACATCAACGGCCCGAACGTCAAAACTTCCGGTATTGACGTTCAGACCGACTATACGTTCGAGGACGTTCTTCGTGACGGTCTTGACCTGAAGCTCGGTTTCAGCGGCAGCCATGTTCTGGAATATGAAGTCGGCGAAGTTTCCGTTGCGGGCATCACCGTCGGCGCGCCGTTCTCGGCAGTCGGCTTCCTGAACTTCCAGACCGTGGCGACCCCGCTTCCGGAGCTCAAGTTCGAAGCCTATGCAAACGCATCGACCGAGAACCTGAATGCCCGCCTGACGGCGCGCTATATCGGCGAGTATGAAGACCAGCGCACGGCCCTGTTCACGGCGCCCAACCCGAACTGGCCGACGCCGGGCATCGTTCTGCCGCAGGGCCAGACGATCAAGTCGTTCGTCAGCTATGACGCGACCGTGGTCTGGCAGCTGCCGGCGGAGACGACGGTGTCGTTCTCGGTCGACAACATCCTCGACACGAAGCCGCCCTTTGCCCGCCTCGAGCTGAACTATGATCCGTTCACCGGCGACGCCATTGGCCGGACCTTCAAGATCGGCATCACCAAGCGCTTCGGCGCCCAGTGATCCGTTGACGGATGAAATAATGCGGACGGCCCCTGAAACGGGCCCGTTTTGCTTTGCGGGGCAGGCGGCAAGAAAAAGGGGCGGACCTTGCGGCCCGCCCCTTCCGTTTTTATCACTCCGGCAGCAATCAGCCGCGGATCTTGAACTCGATGCCGACCGTGCGGCCGGGTTGCAGAGGCTGGAACGTACCTGCAGCCGGGAACGGATCGTATGGCGCGTTAACGCCGTTCGACAGGTTCTGGCCACCCGGCACCAGCGGCGCAAGCGCGCCGCCAAACGGCACCTGCGTGTCGCCGCCGGCAACCACTTCGTCCAGAAGGTTCTTGCCGAACAGCGAAACCGAGACGCCCTCGAACGGTGTGTTCCAGGTCAGGTTCGCATCCAGCATGTCGGCCGGGTTGATCCAGCCCCAGTTATTGTCCGTGTACGCAAACTTGTCCCGGTGCTGATAGTTCGAGCGCAGGACCAGCGAGCCGCGGTCACCCATGTCCATGTCATAGATGAAACCGAACCCATAGGTTGTTTCCGGCACGCGGGGCAGGTCGAGCGCGAGGTCTTCCGGACCGATCGTGCCATTGCCCGAGATGTCGAATATCACCTTGGAGTATTCGGCATCGATCACGCCGAGGTTCGCCATCACGAGGAAGTTGTCCGTGAGGGCGTAACGGCCGTCGACCTCGAAGCCGAGGATTTCGGCGTCGGCGGTGTTGACGATCGTCTGGGCAACGCCCGAGGTCGGCGAAGACAGGTTCAGTTCGCGCTGCATGTCCGTGATGTCGTTGAAGAACACAGCTGCGTTGAGCTGGCCGCGGCGGTTTTCCGTCTCGTACTTGAAGCCGAGTTCGTAGGCGTTCACTTCCTCTTCATCGAACGCGCGGCTGCCGCCAGGCGGGAACAGCGCTTCGAAGGCGAGGGCGTTGGTGATGCGGAAGTTGTAGCCGCCCGAGCGGACGCCTTGCGTGTAGTGGCCATAGATCTGCATCAGGTCGTTCGGCGTGTACTGGAAGCCGATCTTGGGGTTCAGGTTGTCCCACTTCTGGGAGTCAGCAAAGCCGTTCGGCTCGCCTGGAACGAAGGGGTTCGTGCCGGTGATCGGGCAGGTGTTTGTGACCATCGAACAGAAGGGGCGCGGACGAACGTAGGTGATCTCCGCGTCTTTTTCTTCCGAGCCGTAGCGGAGGCCGAAGATGCCGGTCCATTTGTCCGTGAACGCATAATCGACCTGGCCGAAGATGCCCCAAACGGTGTGATCCTGGCGACCGCCGCCATTGAACTGCGCTGCCGAAAGGGTCGGCAGGTTGCGGCGTTCCGTGTAGGCGACTTCCTGATTGAACCAGAACACGCCAGTGGTCACATCAGCCTTGCCGAAAGTGCCGGCATAGCGCAGCTCGTTGGAGAACTGTTCCTGGGTCAGCTCGGTGTCGGAGTGGAACAGGAAGAGCGGCAGAGCGTCGATGTCGCCATTGGTCGTGCCCTCGACATCGCGGTAGCCGAAGATGTTGGTGATGCGGCCATTGCCGAAGTCGACGTCATAATCGGCGCGCAGGGTGCCGAAGAGCGTGTCATTCGAATAGCGGCCGATATTGTCGACAGCGAGGTCGAAATTATCGCGGTCGTAGACACCAGAGTTCTTGGCTGCCGGGCCGTCGGTGCGCGTCGAGGAGGTCTCGAGCTTGCCGAGCAGCGTCAGGCGGTCGGTTGCCAGGAATTCGAGCGCGCCGCGCACGATGTAGGACTGGGCTTCGCCGATATTGTCGTTGTTGAACTTGTTGCGGAAATAGCCTTCGTCATAGTTCCAGTAGGCGCCGAGCTTGCCGTTCAGCTTGTCTTCGATCAGCGGACCGGAGACGGCCGCCTGCAGGGTCGTGGCATTGCCGCCGCGGCCGCTGTCGATCGGGCCTTCATAAGTCGCCTTGGCCTTGTACTGGAAGGTGTCAGTCGGGTTGCCGGTGTTGATCAGCACTGCGCCGCCGGTCGTGTTGCGGCCGAACAGGAGGCCTTGCGGGCCGCGAAGGACTTCGACGCTGTCGAGATCGAACAGGTCGAGCACGACGCCGTTGTTGATACCGAGATAGACGCCGTCCACGAAGACGCCGACGGTCGGGTCGATCGACGGGATCGAAGAGTTGATGCCGAGGCCGCGGATCGAGAAGTTCGCGGTGCCCTTGGCAGTGCCGATGTCTTCCAGCTGCACGTTGGGGGCGGAGTAGGACAGGCTCGCGATGTCACGCACCTGCAGGGCTTCGAGCGTGTCGGAATTGAATGCGGTCATGGCGACCGGAACATCCTGGACGTTCTCGACGTTTGCTTTCTTGGTGGCGGTGACGGTGACGGTGCCGAGCACGCGCTCGATGGCGGATTCGCGCTCTGCAGTGGCTTCCGGCGTTTCGCCTTCCTGGGCGATGGCCGGCATACAAGCGATGAGTGCCGCCGAAGCCGACGACATCAGGACTTTGCTGAATTTCATATCTGGGAGTTTCCTCTACTCTTGTTTGCGGGACGGTGGATCCCGGTAGGTGTCTTAGAGGAAATCAGTCCTTATTGAATATTAATAAGGCCGCTGGGGCCGATAACTCTGGTGAAGTGTGGCTTCAGAGTCACGTTTGGCGCTGACAAACGCTTGATAACGTTGTCTTTATTCACGCCTGTGTGAGGATCAGCTCAGATCGCGCCCAGGGCGCGCCCGACCACTTCGCCGGCTTCGCGCAAGGCGGTGCGGGCAGCGGGGAAGAAGGGGGTCAGGTTCATGAAGCCGTGGACCATGGAAGTGTATTCGCGCTCGGTTGTCTGCACCCCGACGGCATTGAGCTTGGCGGCATAGGCAAGGCCTTCGTCATGCAACGGGTCCCAGCCGCAGACGATGACGTGGGCGGGCGGCAGGCCTTTCAGGTCCTCCGGCGGAGCGAACAGCGGCGACATGCGCGGGTCCATCGCCGAAGCGAGTTCCGGCAGGTAGTGGCGGCGGAAGAACTCGAACAGGTTGGCCGAAATGAAGAAGCCGCTTTCCTGCGGGGTCATCTTCTTGGTGCGGATGTCAGCGAACTGGAGCAGGGGGTAGAGCAGCAGCTGGAAGGCCGGGACGGGGCCTTTGGCGCGCACCATCTGCTGGCAGAGATAGGCCGCGAGATTGCCGCCGGCGCTGTCGCCGGCAACGGCGCAGCGGGCAGGATCGATACCGGCTATCTCTGCGCCTTTCTCCTGCACCCAGGCCCAGGCGGCGAGGGCATCATCGTGCGCACAAGGAAAGCAATGCTCCGGGGCCAGACGATAATCGATGGCCAGCACGCGGCAGCGCGAGCCGTCGGCAAGGCGGCGGCAGAGCATGTCATGGCTGTCGAGATCGCCGAGAACGAAGCCGCCGCCGTGGAAGAAAAGGATTCCGGGGCCGGGCGGAATGCCGGCGCCGAGCGGAACATAGAGGCGTGCGCGAATGAGGCCGGCGGCGCCGGGGATGGTCATCGGACGGATTTCGGCAAGCTCGGGCGCATCCGGTTCGCTGCTGTAATCGAGACGGAGGAATTCGCGGCGCAGGCGGTCGATCGGCAGCCTGAGGTCAAGCGGCTTCGGCTCCGGCAGCTGGAACCGGTCCTTGAGGTTGCGGATGGCATCATCGAACGTCATGGGCCTGCATCTGCCTGACAATTCCGGCCATGTGATGGCGCGGGTCAGGCGATGCAAGCGCCGCGCCAGTCAATTTCGTGTCAGAGCTGCAAGACGCCCTGCGCGAGGGGCTCGGCGAACAGGGCTTGCACAAGGTTTGCGCGGCGGCTCTGAACGAGGCGCTGGTTGACATAGCCCTTGTCGGTGATTTCACCGGCATCGATGCTTGGTGGTTCTGTCATCACGATCAGGCGTTTGATGCGGCGGGAGGAGCCCTGTTCACCTGCATTGAAGGCGGCGGCCTTGCGCGCGAGATCTGCAACGAGCGCGGCGAAGCCTTTGGCGGGGTCGCCTGCGGCTTTGACATACTGCTCGGCGGCTGCGGGCGAAGGCCAGATGAGGGCGCCGGCGAAGTCCTTGTCCTGGCCACAGATCACCGCGTCGAAGATCAGCGGTGAGCAGGCGGCGACGAAATCCGGGCGCAATGTGCCGACAGAGACCCAGGTGCCGGAGGAAAGTTTGAAATCCTCGCCGACGCGGCCATCGAAGATGAGGCCTTTGTTCGGATCGTTCTCGTCCACGAACTTCACGGCGTCGCCGAGGCAGTAGAAGCCTTCCTCGTCGAAGACTTCGGCATTCTTCTTCGGATCGTTGAGATAGCCAGGCATCACGGTCGGGCCCTTGGCGCGCACTTCCAGTTTCTCTCCGTTGGGCACCAGTTTCAGCGTGGTGCCCGGCAGGGGCAGGCCGATGAGGCCGACGCGCTCGACTTCCCAGTGCACCATGGTGACGCCCTGCGTTTCGGTGGCGCCGTACATCGTCGTGATCGGGATGCGGCGGCCGGTGGCCTTGATGGCGAGGGCCTGCAGGCGGTCATAGAGATCATCCGACAGCGTGGCGCCGCCATAGCCGACGGAGCGCATGTTCTTGAAGAAGGCTTTCAGCAGCGTGTCATCCTGCTCCATCGCCTCGGCAAGCATGGCGAGAGCGATGGGCGCTGTTCCGAATACGGACGGATTGGCATCGCGGATATTGCGGATGGTTTCGGGGAACAGGGCAGGGGTCGGCTTGCCGCCGTCGATCCAGAAGGTCGAGCCATTCCAGAGCGCCCCGTTAAAGTTCACGTTGGAGCCGGAGATGTGGTTCCAGGGCAGCCAGTCGAGGAAATTGTCGATACGGTCCGGATCATAGTCCGGGTCGCGGGCGTTGTCGCGAATGCCTTCCTGTCCGGCGATGAGGGAGCACATGGCGCCCTGCGTCTGTGGCACAGGCTTCGGCATGCCGGTGGAGCCGGAGGTGAACAGGTACTTGCCGATGCTGGCATCGGTCAGCGTGTCGCGCGCTGCCGTGACAGCGGGGGTTGGGGCGGTCGCCGCGAGGGAGTCGTAGGCGAGCACCGAATTGTCGCCGCCGGTTTCGGCCGAGACGACCTTGAACGCACCGGCGGGCAGCGCGGCGATGGCCTTTGCAAACGGCGCGAGCTGTTCGGCGAAGACGATGGCGGGCTTCACGGTGTTGAAGCAGTGCTTCAGCTTGTCGAAGTCTGTCGACATGGTGGAATAGGGCACGGAAATCGGTGCAGCGGGCGCGCCGATCTTCTGGGCGGCGAGGATGACCATCGCAGCGCGGATGGAGTTGCCAGAAAGCAGCATGACGGGCGCATCCGGGCCGGCGCCGAGATCGAGGAAAGCCTGCGCGAGGCCGTCAGTGATGCGTTTAGCGTCGCCATAGGTCAGCGTCACCCAATCGTCCGTCTGCGGATCACGCTCGCGCAGGAAGGGGCGGTCCGGATGCATCTCGGCCCGCCCGTCCAGCGCATGCGGAATGGTCTTCGGGCGTGGGCCGGGGGCTGCGCGCGGCGTAATGTAGATGGCATCGCCCTTGCGCGTCATGATGACGTCCGGCGCCTTCTGCGGCAGCAGGCGGAACGGGGGAAGGGCCTGTCCCTCGGGCATGATCATTTCCTCCGATTTGAGCGTGGTTTTGACGGAGGATTAGCGCGGCGGCGCGGGCGCGCAACCGGTAACGCGGCGACAAGCGCTGTGTCAGGCTTCGGCTTTCACCGCATCGGCAACAAGCGCGAGCGCTTTCAGCATGTGCGCTTCGTCGAGCGCTTCGGCCATCACGCGGATAAGTGGCTCCGTGCCGGACTTGCGCACAACCATCCGCCCACGGTTTCCAAGCAGGGATTCTGCTTCAGCAAGTGCGGCCTTGACCCTATCAGATTCGAGAGGGTTCGCGCCGGAATAGCGTATGTTAACCAGCTTCTGAGGCGCAGGCGTGAACACACGCAGCATCTCCGATGACTTGCCGCCGCGCGCGGCGAGCACGGACAGAACTTGCAGGCCGGCGAGCAAGCCGTCGCCGGTTGTCGAGACATCCGACAATATGATGTGCCCGGACTGTTCGCCGCCGAGATTGAATCCGTGCTGGCGCATATGCTCGCCGACATAGCGGTCGCCGACCTTCGTGCGTGCGAGTTTCAGGCCGCTCGATCTCAGGTATTCGTCGAGCCCCATGTTGGACATGACGGTGGCAACCATACCGCCGCCCTTGAGGCGCCTTTTGCGGTGCATGTCTGCGGCGATCAGTGCCATCACCTGATCGCCGTCTGCTTCCTCGCCGGTTTCGTCGACGACGATGAGGCGGTCCGCATCACCGTCGAGCGCGATGCCGATGTCTGCGCCGGATTCCAGAACAGCAGCCTTCAGCGCGCCGGTTGCTGTGGATCCAACGCCGGCATTGATGTTCACGCCGTCCGGCTCTGCGCCGATCACGGTGAGCCGGGCGCCGAGACGCCGCAACGCTTCAGGCGCGACGTCGAAGCCGGCACCATGAGCGCAGTCGAGCACGATCTTCAGTTTCGAGAAATCCTGACCCTTGCCGATCGTTTCTAGGCAGCGGCCGAGATAGCGCTGGCCGGCGCCGGTCATCTCTTCCGGCTCGGCGATAGCGGCGGGCACGGCATAGTCGCCGTCAAAGGCGGCGGCCATCGCGGCTTCAAGTGTTTCCTCGACTTCGTCCGTGAACTTCACTCCTTCGGGGCTGAACAGCTTGAGGCCGTTATCCTCATACTTGTTATGGCTCGCCGAAACCATGAATCCGAGCGCAGCGCCGGTCTCGCGCGCGATCAGGGCGACAGCAGGCGTCGGCACTACGCCCAGGCGGACAGGCTTGACGCCCATCGAGGTGAGGCCGGCGACGAGCGCAGCTTCGATCATTTCGCCGGAGCGGCGCGTGTCGCGGCCGATGACGACTTCGCGTCCGCCATCCGGGGCGAAGGTGCGTGCTGCCGCGATGGCGAGACGCAGCGCAGTTTCTGCCGTCATCGGACGTTTGTTGACGCGTCCGCGGATGCCGTCCGTGCCGAAATATTGCCGGGCCATTGTCCTGCCTCTTGCCGTCAGAGCGGGGTCACGTCGCCGTAAACCACAAAGTCTGGATTATCATATCCACGCTCGCGCTTGCCATAGAGCAGCGGCATGTGATCGAGCGTGAGTACACGGCCGCCTGCGGCCTCGACAACGGCCTGTCCGGCGGCAGTGTCCCACTCCATCGTGCGGCCAAGGCGCGGGTAGACATCCGCTTCGCCCGCCGCAACGAGGCAGAACTTGAGGGCGGAGCCTGCGCCCGTAATCTCTGCGACCTTGTATTTCGAAAGCCAGGTATCAGTCTCCGGCGAACGGTGGGATTTCGAGGCGACTGCTGTGAGGCCGGCTTGGGGCGCGGGGCGGATTTTCAGCGGGTTGCGTTTGGCGGGCGGCGGGCCGTCTGATGCTGCCTTTGCCTGCCAGGCGTAAGACGGGCTTTCGGCAACGAACAGGCGATGCAGGGCCGGGGCGTAGACGACCCCCATCACCGGACGGCCATGTTCGATGATCGCGATATTGACCGTGAACTCGCCATTCTTGGCGACGAATTCCTTCGTACCGTCGAGCGGGTCGACAAGGGCGAAGCGGGAGCCATGCTCCGGCATGTGCCCGCCTGAGACGGCTTCTTCCGCAATCACCTTCAGGTCAGGCTCCGCCTCGGCGAGGCCTTTCAGGATGATCGCCTCGGCAAGGCCGTCCGCTTCGGTCAGAACCGAATTGTCGTGCTTGCGCTCGACAGAGAAATCCGTGCGGTAGACCCGCATGATCTCCTTGCCCGCCGCAAGCGCGATGCGGGCGAGCGTGTCCGGCGTGATCGCCATGGTGGCTACTGCATCACGCTGAGAAGTTCGACTTCGAACTGGAGGTCAGCGTCCGGCGGGATCGGGCCGCCGGGCGTGCCTTGCTTGCCATAGGCGAGTTCGGACGGGATCCATACCATCCAGCGGTCGCCCGGCTTCATCAGGGCGAGGGCCTCGACCCAGCCGGGGATCAGGCCGTTTGACGGGAAGGCTTCCGGATCGCCGCGATCATAGGAGGAGTCGAACAGCTGGCCGCTTTGCGCGAGACGGCCTTCATAATGCACCAGCACGAATTGTCCGTTCACGGGCGATTGGCCGGAGGCGTCGCCGCTGGCGAGCACAACATACTGAAGACCGGATTCGGTTTTTACGACTTCAGGTGCATCGGGGTTCCATGGGAAGTACTTTTGCCATGCACCCTTGTCGGAGGTCTTCGGAATCTCGATTTCGAGCAGCTCGACAAGGAAGACGAGATCGTCGCCGGCCTTGATCACATTGCCGCGCGCCTGTTCGCCGTACGCGAGAGCGTTGGGGATGTAGAACAGGTATTCTCCGCCTTCAGACATTTCCTGCAGGCCGAGTGTCCAGCCGGGGATCACCTGGTCGAGACGGAAGGTTGCGGGTGTACCGCGGTCGTAGGAGGAGTCGAACTTCTCGCCAGTTGCGAGGCGGCCTTCATAGTGGACCTTCACACGGTCGGTGGCGACCGGCTTGCGGCCGTCCTTTTTGCCTTCCTTCAGTACGACATATTGCAGGCCCATCTGGCCGTCCTGCACGTCCTTGCCTTCCGGTTTCCAGGGGAGATGATTCTTGAATGCAGCGGGCATGACGTCTTCCGTACTTGAGCTTGCGAGGGAAGGTCCTGCCGGGGAGGGATTGGACCGGACGAAATAGGCGGCGGCAAACAGGGCCGCAATCAGTACGATGACGAGTGGCAGCGGTGAGCCACTGCTGGCTTCAGGTTTGCTGGAGGGCGTATTGTTCGACATGGGATCCTGTATGTCTGCGGAGTTTCTGATCAGATGGCGCGTGGCGGATAGCCGGCCTGGGCAAGGGCGTCGATGACTTCCTGGGTGTGCTGGCTGTCGCGCGTCTCCATCAGGATGTCGAATTCGGCGCCCTTGGCAGGCACATCTAGCGCGATGCGGTTATGGGCCACTTCCATGATGTTGGCACCATTGTCGCCGATGATCTTGGAGACGAGGGCCAGGAGGCCGGGGCGGTCGTCGCCGACGATGCGGATGCGGGCGAGACGGTTCTCGCGAACCAGCGCGCGTGTCAGCACCGAGGCGAGAAGGCGCGTGTCGATATTGCCGCCGCAAAGGACAAGCCCGACCTTGCGGCCGTAGAATCGTGACGGGTGGGCGAGCAGCGCGGCGAGTCCGGCCGCACCCGCGCCCTCCGCGATTGTCTTCTCGACTTCCGTATACAGAGTGATCGCGCGCTCGAGGTGTTCTTCCTCAACCAGAAGCACATCATCCAGAAGCTGCTCGCAGATGCGGCGCGTGATCAGGCCGACTTCTTTGACGGCGATGCCTTCCGCAATCGTGGCGCCGCCCATCTTTGGGGACTTTCCGCGCAGCGCTGCGTGCATGCAGGGGTACATCGCCGCCTCGACGCCGATCACCTTGATGTCGGGCTTCAGTGCCTTGGCCGCTGTAGCAATGCCGGAGATCAGGCCGCCGCCGCCGATTGGCACGACAAGCGTGTCGAGGTCCGGATTGTCGGCCAGCATCTCCAGCGCGATCGTGCCCTGGCCAGCGATGATGTCGGCATCGTCGAACGGGTGGATGAAGACGAGGCCTTCCTTCTCGCCGAGCTTCAGCGCGTAGTCCTTGGCCTCATCGAAGATCATGCCTTCGAGGATGACGCGGGCGCCGTGATCGCGGGTGTGCTCGACCTTGTTGAAAGGCGTGGTCTCCGCCATCACGATGGTGGCCGGGATGCCGAGCCGGCGGGCATGGTAGGCGACGCCCTGGGCATGGTTGCCGGCGGAAGCGGCGATGACGCCGCGGCGTTTCTCATCGGGCGTGAGCTTGGAGAGCTTGTTCAGCGCCCCGCGCTCCTTGAAGGCGGCAGTGTATTGCCGGTTCTCGAACTTGATCCAGACCTCCGCACCGGTGATGGCCGACAGGGTTTTCGAGTGGGCCAGCTCCGTGCGCTCGATATTGCCTTCGAGCACTCTGGCAGCCGCCTGCACGTCGGCAAGCGTCACGGGAAGGTCTGGGGGCAGGGTGTCGGGCATGGGCGCAGGTCCGGGGTCAAAAGCGCGCGTACCCTATGCGGGCGGGGGTTAATTTACAAGCAAACCCGCTGTTCCCGGTGCCGGGTCGTGCTCGGCGACCCAGTGGGCGGGGCCGATGGCGACAAGCTGGGGCTGGTATTGTTCCGCTTCGGGGTCGTCCACGACCTTGGACTTGAGGAAGCGCAGGGCCGCCCGGCTGTCGAGCGGGCTCGGCAGGTCGCCTGTCAGACGCAGGCGCTCGCGGGTGCGCTCGCTCTTCGGGTCGGCGTTCGGCACAGCGGCAATCAGGGCCTTGGTGTAAGGATGGCGGGCCTCGGTATAGATCGTGTCCCGTCCGGCCAGTTCGACCACCCGGCCGAGATACAGCACCATCACCCGGTGGCTGACCTGACGGACCACGGCGAGGTCGTGGCTGATGAAGATCATCGCGAGCCCGAATTCCTTCTGCAGCTCGATCAGCAGGTCAACAACCTGCGCTTGCACCGAAACATCGAGGGCCGAAACGGCCTCATCGCAGATCACAAGCTTGGGCTGCAGGATCATTGCGCGGGCGATGCCGACGCGCTGGTTCTGGCCGCCGGACAGCTCGTGCGGGTAGCGGTTGATGAGGTTCGGGTCGAGGCCCATGCGCGGAAGGATCGCGCGCACGCGCGCTTCGCGTCCGGGCTTGTCGAGCTGGGGTTCGTGAACAAGCAGCGGCTCCGCAATCGAGGCGCCGATGGTCATGCGCGGGTCGAGGCTGGCGAGCGGGTCCTGGAAGACGATCTGAAGGTCGCTGCGCAGGGCGTTCATTTCCGTGCGGCTTGCATCCGTCAGGCTCTTGCCGAGCCAGGCGACAGCGCCGGCGGTCGGCGGGATGAGGCGCAGCACGCCGCGGGCCAGGGTCGATTTCCCGCACCCGGATTCTCCGACCACGCCCAATGTCTCGCCTGCGCGCAGATCAAAGCTGACGCCATTGACCGCCTTCAGCGGTTTGCGCTTGCCGAAGAGGCCGCCTTTCACCTGGATCGGGAAGTGGATCTTCATATCGTCCACTTTCAGCACCGGCTCGGAGTCCTGGGCGGGGGCGGGGGCGAGCGCCGGACGGCCGGGCGGGTCGGGCTGGTCGATGCGCGGCACCGCGGCCAGCAACATCTTCGTGTACTCATGCTTGGGCGCGTAGAAAATTTCGTCCGTCGTGCCTTGTTCCACGATCTCGCCATGGCGCATGACGATCACGCGGTCGCACATGCGGGCGACGACGCCCATGTTGTGGGTGATCAGAACAATGCCGGTGCCGGTCTCGCGCTTCAACTCGTCCATCAGTTCGAGCACCTGCGCCTGAACCGTCACATCAAGTGCTGTAGTGGGTTCGTCGGCAATCAGCAGTTTCGGGCCGCAGAGCATGGCGATGGCGATCATCACCCGCTGGCGCATGCCGCCGGACAGCTCGTGCGGGAACTGGTCGAGCCGGCGGGCGGCTTCCGGGATGCGCACATGTTCAAGCCACTCGACGCAGCGCGCGGTCGCTTCATCGCCCTTGATACCCTGATGCAGGGCGAGGATTTCGCGCATCTGTGCGCCGACCGTCATGTGCGGCGTCAGGCTGGTCAGCGGGTCCTGGAAGATCATCGACATCTGGGCGCCGCGAATGCGGCGGAGCTCGGCGGTCGAGGCGGTCAAGGTGTTGGTGCCGTTGAACAGAATTTCGCCTGTGGCGCGACCATTCTCGGCCAGAAGCCCCATCGCGGCGAGCGCTGACTGGCTCTTGCCGGAGCCGCTTTCGCCGACAATGCCGAGGCATTCGCCGGCCGCGACATGGAAGGAAACGCCACGCACCGCGTTGACGGTGCCATCAGGCGTGTCGAAATCGACCGCGAGGTCTTTGACAGTCAGAATGGTCATGCCCCGAGGAGTAGCGCCGCAGGGCCGGGGCGCAAGAGGCGGGGCGCAGAAAAGGACCGCGCCGCAGTCCCGGTGTGAGGGAATGCAGCGCGGCGGGCCGGAACCGACGGGGGAACTCGCCTAGTACTTGTATGCGAGGCCGATGCCGACCACGAGCGGGTTGATGTCGACATCCGCGTTCACCCTGGCGCCGAGCGCTGTGGTGAAGTCAACCGTAACGTCCGAGTTGATCCAGATCTTCTTGATGTCGGCATTGATGGCCCAGCCGCCTTCCTTGCCATCGAGATCATAGTCGAAGCCTGCCTGCAGGGCGGGGCCGAAGCTTGGGTCGTACTCGATACCATCCGCGACCGGGCCTTCATCCTCGTTGAAGAAGAAGGTCGCGTTCACGCCGGCGCCGACATAGGGTTTGAACTTCGAGCCGTTCTTGAAGTGGTATTGCAGTGTCAGAGTCGGCGGCAGCAGCCAGACATCGCCGAGATCGATGGTGGCATTCGTCAGGGCGCCGGGGACGGTCACGTTTGTGGCCTTCACATCATGCGGCGTGACGCCAAGGATCAGCTCAGCTGCGATCTTGTCGGTGAAGAAATACGTGATGTCGAACTCGGGCACGTAGGACTGGTTGATGCTGGCACTGCCTGCAAGGGCGGTGCTGCCGACCGACAGCGATGCGGACTCGTCCGGCGTGACATTGATCACGCGGGCGCGCAGCATCCAGGGATTGCCTTCGGCCGATGCGGTGCCGGTAATGCCGATGATCGCGCTTGAGGCCAGGAGGGCGGCGGAGAGGAGCTTTTTCATGCGGGGTTTCCTTCTGTTTACGGGGGAATCTGGTTCCAGCTAAGCCTCTGAAATCTGTGATGAAATTGCCCAGTTTGACGCGCGTCTGC
>NZ_JBKBXB010000025.1:0-47387 GCF_046313975.1 Hyphomonas sp.
GCCCGGCCATTCGCCACGAGGAAGCGCGGGCTTTCCGGGATGAACAGCAGCGCGACGAGGAAAAGCAGTGCCGGGGCAAGCTCGACCCAGAACATCCAGCGCCAGGCCTCATAGCCCCACAGCCAGATGCTCTCCGCCGTGCCGGCAGCACCGGCAATGAAATAGTTCGACAGGAAGGCGACGAACAGGCCGGTGATGATCGCCACCTGCTGGATCGTCGTCAGCCGCCCGCGCAGGTGCGCCGGCGCGATCTCGGAGATATAGGCCGGCGCCATGACGCTGGCTGCGCCGACGGCAAGCCCGCCGAGCACGCGGTAGAACATGAACTCGCCGGACGAGCCGGCAATGCCCGAGCCCCAGGCGCTGATGATGAAGAACACCGCCGCCACGATCATCATCGAGCGCCGCCCGAACTTGTCCGACAGCCAGCCCGCAAACGCCGCCCCGAACGCACACCCCAGCAGCATCGAGGCGACATTGAAGCCCGTGCCCACACTGTCCGAATTGAACGCCGTGCGAAGCCCATCAACCGTCCCGTTGATCACCCCGCTGTCAAACCCGAACAGAAAGCCCCCGATCGTCGCAACGATCGTCACCAGCAACACAAAGGCGAAATCGCCCCCTGCCCGCCCGGTCTGAGCGACTGAAATTGTCAAAGCTAACCTCCCGCCTTGTGTGTTCTTTTGCCGGAGTATGAAACGGCTCGCCGGGAAAAGCCATAGATTTTTGTTTGCGCTAACACTTTTGCGGTTCACCGGCCTTCCGAGGCGCTCAAGGCCCGAGAAGCCAGCCCTGCGGGAGGCCGTTTACAAGCGCAAAAGCTCTGGCATGATACCGCTATCAGAGCCGCGCGGCGGCCACATACGGGGAGGATGAACGATGCGCAGTCTGGGCGCCGGTATCTTTGCAACACTCTTGATCAGCCTCGCGACGCCTGCGCTCGCGCAAGGGGGCATGACCGCCGAAGAGGCCGCCGCGCTCGCCGCGCTGGAAGCCGAGCTCCCCGGCACGCTGATGAACAATCCGATGGCGCCCGGCTGGACCACTCACGGGACAAGTGCCTCGACCAAAGTGGTGAAGGCGCCGGAAGTTCCCGGCGGCCTCGCCTATGAAGTCAGGGTGAAACAGGCCAACAGGAATGCCTGGGATGTTTCAGTGACGACGCCTTTGACGGCCGGCGTGGCGCAGGGCGACGCTGTCCTCGTCGCCTTCTGGGCGCGGGCCTCAAAACCGGCTGCGGAAACCGGAGGCGCAGTCATGCAGGTGCGCGTTCAGGAGACAACTGCTCCGTACACGGGCATAGCCGAAGCGCAGGTGACGGTGCAGCCGAAATGGCAGCTGCACTATGTGAAGGGCATTTCCCCGGCGAGCTATGACACCGGCAGGATTGCGCTCGCCTTCAACGCCGGCAAGCACAAGCAGACCGTTCAGTTCGGGCAGGTCTATGTGATGAACCTCGGGCCCGGCGTGCGGCTCGACAGCCTGCCCTCCGCCCCAGAGGACCTTTAAGCGTCAGATCTTCCGCAATGATCCGCGCGAGATGATCCCGACATCCAGCACAACATTGCGCTGCATGGTCTCCGCAGCGTCTTCCCCTTCGCCCTCGCCATCGCGGGCACGCAGGAAGCGGGACAGCAGGTGGACAGATTCTGCGGCCATATCCGCAATCGGCTGGCGCACCGTCGTGAGCTGCGGCCAGATCGCGGTGGCGAACATGGTATCGTCGAAGCCGACGACCGAGAGATCATCCGGCACCTTGATTCCAAGGCGCTGGGCAGAAGACACAACGCCCGCAGCCATGTCATCGTTGCTGGCAAAAATGGCGGTTGGCTTGCCCTCCAGCGCGAGGATGGATTCTGCGGCCAGCATACCGGACCGGTAAGTGTAATCGCCCTGCGCGATCCAGCCGTCTTCAACCGTGAGGCCGTTCCGCGCCATGGCGGCCTTGAATCCCCGGAAACGCCGGCGGGACGACGACTGGTTGTCCGGCCCGCGAATGAACCCGATCCGGCGGTGCCCCTGCTCGATGATGTGCTGTGTCATTTCCTCCGCCGCCTGAGCATCGTCAATCGACACGCTGATGTCGGTTGCCGAGACATCTTTCGGCGCGATGAGCACCGTCACGATCTGCGCCGCTGTGAGCGCGTCGAGAATATCGTCATCCTCACTGATCGGCGGCGCCACGATGACACCGTCAAGACCTGCGCCTCCGAGACGTTCGACAAATTTCGGACCGTGCTCACGGATATCCTCCGAGGTGAAATCCTCGATCACCAAGTGGTGGCCCTCGTCGCGGCACGCCTGCAGCGCGCCGACCAGCAACTCGCCGAGATAGGTGTTGGAGGGGTTATGAAAGATGAGGCCGATGAACAGCGACTTGCCGCCGGCAAGTCCGCGCGCAAGAAGGTTCGGCCGGTAGTTCAGTTCGCGGATCGCCTCCTCGACCTTGACCCGGGTGGATTCCTTCACCGTCTCGCGCCGGTTGAGAACACGCGAGACCGTCATCTGCGAGACGCCCGCAAGTTCCGCGACCTCCTTGATGGTCGCATGCGACCGGCGAGCCGGGCGACGCAGAACTTCATTCATATGGGGCTACCCCTCAAATCACCGGAAAAGTCCGGGTTGAAGCAATTATAGCCCGGCTGCGGCCTGAACTGTCAACGGTCGCCCGGGCCGCACCCCGCCTCAGAGGTGACGGTTAAGCACGTTTTCGAGCCATTCCTGACGGCCGGAGCGGGGCTGCGGGTCGAGCCCCTCCTTCACGGCGCGCTCGGAGATCGCCTCAAGGCTCGCCTCCTTGAGCAACCATTGGCCAAGCTCACCCTTCCAGCCAGCATAGCGCTCGTCGACAAAAGCGTCGATTTCGCCCGAATCAAGAATGTCTGCCGCCGCGATCAGCCCGCGGGCGAGCGCGTCGAGGCTGCCGATATGGCCGTAGAACATGTCTGCCGGGTCAATGCTCTGGCGGCGGACCTTGGAGTCGAAATTGAAACCGCCGGTGGTGAAACCGCCCCCGCGGAGTAGCTCGAGCATGGAGCGGGTTATCTCCAGGTGCTCCATCCAGAACTGATCCGTATCCCAACCATTCTGCGGGTCACCGCGATTGGCGTCGATGGAGCCGAAGATGCCGAGCGCGAATGCAGTGGCGATCTCATGGTCCATCGCATTGCCGGCGAGGGTCGCGTGGTTGGTCTCGATATTGACCTTAACTTCGTTCTCGAGACCGTACTTCTTGAGGAAGCCATAGACGGTCGCCGTATCGCGATCATACTGATGCTTGGTCGGCTCGTGCGGCTTCGGCTCGATCAGCAGCGTGCCCTTGAACCCGATCTTGTGCTTGTGCTCGATCGCGAGCGTCAGAAGTCGCGCCAGCTGGTCCAGCTCATGGCCGATGCGGGTGTTGAGCAGCGTATCGTAGCCCTCGCGGCCGCCCCAGAAGACATAGTTCTCCCCGCCAAGGCGATGGGTCGCATCCATTGCATGGCGCACCTGCGTTGCGGCGCAGGCAAAAACCTCCGGGTTCGGATTGGTCGAGGCGCCGCCCATGTACCGGCGGTTGCTGAACACGTTCGCCGTGCCCCAAAGCAGCTTCATCTTCGTCGCCGCCATCTTCGCTTCAATCTTGTCGACCATGACCGCGAAATTGTTGACATGTTCCCGGATATTCGCCGCCGGCGCCATCACATCCACATCGTGGAAAGCGAAGTAGGGCACGCCGAGTTTTGTGAAGAATTCGAAGGCGACGTCCATCTTGGCATCGGCCATCTCCTGCCCTGTCAGCTCGTGCCAAGGGCGGCGGAAGGTGCCTTCACCGAAGATGTCATATCCATCCCAGCAGAAGGAGTGCCAGTAACAGACGGACGGACGCAGATGATCTTCCATCCGCTTGCCGCGGATCACGCGGTCCTTGTCATACCAGCGATAAGCCAGTGGATTGCGGCTTTCCGCGCCTTCATAGCGGATCGCCGGAATGGACGAGAAGTAAGACGCGGTCATGGGAGAGACTCCAAGGCAAACAGGGATTTCAGACGGGGATAGGCCTGGCGAAAGCGGGCGCGGTTTGCCGCAAGGCGCTCCACATCCTCCGGGGCCGGATCAATTTCATTCAGCACAGGCGGCGGCGCGCACGCCTCTTCCGCGCTGGCGCCGGTGACGGCAATCAGGGCGAGCTTTGCGGCGCCGAAGGCCGGGCCAACCGCGCCATCGCGGCGATAGACAAGCCGGCGGCCCAGCGCAGCGGAAAGGATACGGCCCCAATAGGCAGAGCGTGCCCCGCCACCGATGACGGTGATGTCGCCGACCGTACCACCTCCCGCCGCCAACGCATCCATTCCGTCCGCAAAGGCAAAGGCAACACCTTCCAGGACGGCCTGCCCGATGGCTGCTGCATCGCTGTCATGGTCGAGCCCCAGCAGCACGCCGCGCGCATGCGGATCATTGTGCGGCGTGCGCTCCCCGGAAAGGTAGGGCAGAAACACTTCCGCCCCGCCGATGCTTCCGCGCGCTTCAGCCTTGGCAATGAGTTCGCCAGCATCGTGAAAGCCGGTCAGGCGCGCCGCCCAATCCACGCAGCTCGCAGCGGACAGCATAACGGTCATCTGATGCCAACGGTCCGGCAGTACATGACAGAAGGCGTGCACCGCCTGAGCTGGATTGGGCAGGAACTTGTCGCCAGACAGGAACAACACGCCAGATGTTCCCAGAGACAGGAAGGCATCTCCTGGCCTGATCACACCGACCCCGACCGCGCCAGCCGCATTGTCTCCTCCGCCGCCCGCAACCGGGACAGAAGGCATGCCCCAGCTTTTCGCAATATCTGCGCGAAGCGTGCCGGTAATAGCGCATCCTTCAAAGAGCTGCGGCATATGGCTTTCGGAAAGGCCCGTCGCCGCGAGGATTTCTGGCGACCACGCGCGTTTCGCCACATCCAGCCAGAGCGTTCCCGCACTGTCAGACATGTCGGACGCCGCTTCGCCCGTCATCAGCAGGCGGACATAATCTTTCGGAAGCAGGACACGCGCGACTTTCGAAAAAATCTCCGGCTCATTCTCGCGCACCCATAGCAGCTTCGGCGCGGTAAATCCCGGCATCGCAAGGTTACCCGCAATTTCGTGCAGGCCCGGCGCAGCCGCTTCAAGTGCGCCGCATTGCTGGAAGCTGCGGCCATCATTCCAAAGTATCGCCGGTCGAAGAAGCTCATCGCGAGCGCCGAGCAGAGTTGCACCGTGCATCTGACCGGACAGGCCAATGCCTTCGACTTTCGCGCGCCTGTCGGGCGAAAGATCGAGCACCGCCTTGTTGGTTGCCGCCCACCAGTCCGCCGGATTCTGCTCAGACCACAGGGGCTGCGGACGCGACACACTTAGCGGCGCGGACGCCTGATCGATTACGTCACCGGTATCATTTATCACGACCGCCTTGACGCTTGATGTGCCGATGTCGATTCCAAGAAACATGGCAGCGTGTCCGGGTCAGCTTCTCACCGGTGCGGCGCGCAGGGCAGCAGCCACTGCCTCGCGCATCTGCTTGGGCTGATAGTTTGAATCAAACAGCGTCGGCCGCTTCTCCACACCATCCGTCCGCGGAAGGAAGCTCTGCAACCAGCTATACTTGTCGACCAATCCCCACATCAGCAGCTCTTTTGTCTGCGGATAGGAGAGCATGATATCGAGATAGTCCTTGGTGAAGCTGGCAATCAGTTCGTCGCGGCGCGCAACATCCGGCCCGAGGCGCGTGTCATTCACATCAAACTCGGTCAGCGAGAAGTCTAGCCCCATGCCTGCCGCCTCATCACAGAATTGGCGCCAGGCTTTCTGCTTCGCGGGCGTAAATTCATCCGGCATGTCGAAATTCGAATGACTCTGCATGCCGAACACGGTCAGCGGTGCGCCGCGCTTCAGCAGGGCTTCCATCAACTTCAGGACGCCGGCGCGGTGGTTCTCGTTGCCGCTCTCCCAGCTCATGTAGTCATTGTAAGCAAGCCGCGTTCCGGGGCTGACTTCGGCTGTCTTGCGGAAACAGAATTCGATCACATTCAGCGGGCCGCCCATCGCACGAGAGAAACTGGTCTCACGCAGTTCGCCCGTCTTGTCGTCCACGGCTTCGTTGATCACGTCCCATTCGTGAATGAACGGATGCGCCCGCGAAGCGACGCGCGTGATGTAGTCTGACAGCATCGCCTCGGCTTCGGCCGCGCTCGAGAAGGTAAGATTGTTCACCCAGTCCGGAAACCAGCGCGGGTGATGCCAGATCACCGTGTGTCCGCGCATCTTCAGTCCATTGGCCTGCGCAAAGCCAACCAGCTTGTCCGCCGGCTCGAAATTCCAGACATCCGGCTGCGGATGGATCGTGTACCACTTGTGCTCGTTCTCGGCGACGATCACGCCGCAATCGGCCTGCACCAGGCGCACATATTCGGGATCATCCACCTGATAGGCTGCCATGGCCGTGCCGAAGAGCAGACCCTTGGCTTTTGCGAGGTCTTTCAGAGGCTCCGGATCAACCGGGAACACAGGTGCCGGAGCGCCGGGACTGGCGCAGGCGGCCATCGCGCCAGCGCCTGCCAACAGCCCTAGTGCGGTCCTGCGGGACATGCCTGTCATGTTGCTCCTCCCATTTTTTCGGGTTTTTGCCCATTTCCCAGAAGAATCGGGCTTCCCATTGATTTTGGTAACGCTATCATTTGCTGCTATCACGAAGCTTCGCGCTCCGTCCAGACCAAATTATCGACAGGCTGAAGCGAGCTCCCAACGAGCCCTGAAAGCCGCATCCGGGAGGAAATCATGACCCCATTCCGCAGCACGCGCACCGCCGCCATTCTAGTCCTGATTGCACTGCTTTTCATCTCAGGATGCGCGGGCCCCGCCAAGCCCGAAGCGGTGGCCGAAGCCGTGTTCCGCAACTTCGTCTATTCCGGCGAAGACCCGAACCCGGAAGCGGTGGCCACCGACGGAAACTACATCAACCCCATCCTATCCGGTTTCTATCCCGACCCCTCCATCACGCAGGCCGGCCCGGATTTCTACCTCGTACATTCGACCTTCACCTGGTTCCCCGGCATCCCGGTCTGGCACTCGACAGATCTCGTGAACTGGACGCAGATCGGCAATGCCATCGACCGGCCCGGCATGCTGGATTTTGACGGGCTCGGTCTCTCGCGCGGTGTCTTCGCCCCGACGATCGAACACCATGACGGCACATTCTACATCGCCAACACCTGTGTCGATTGCGATGGAAACTTCATCCTGACCGCAAAGGACCCCGCAGGCCCATGGTCTGATCCGATCTGGATGCCGCATGTCGGCGGCATCGATCCCTCCCTATTCTTCGATGAGGACGGAAAGGTCTGGCTGATGAACAATGACGGCCCTCCAGGCGAGGTCCTCTATGACGGCCACCGTGCCATCTGGATGCGTCAGGTCGATCCTGTGACGTTCGCCCCGCTTACAGAGCCGGTAGTCCTTATCGACGGGGGTGTGCGGCCTGAAGAAAAGCCGATCTGGATCGAAGGACCGCATATCTACAAGAAAGATGGCTGGTATTACCTCTCCGCAGCCGAAGGGGGCACAGCGGTTGGTCATTCGCAGGTGATCCTCCGCTCGCGGACGGTTACAGGCCCGTACACGCCCTATGAGGGCAACCCGGTTATGACCCAGCGCGACCTGCCGGAAGACCGCCCCAACCCGATCACGTCTGTCGGCCATGCCGATTATGTCATTGATGATGCGGGCGCCTGGTGGGCGGTGTTCCTTGGTGTGCGCCCCTACAAAGGCGACTATTACAATACGGGGCGTGAAACCTTCCTGCTGCCCGTCACCTGGAAAGATGGCTGGCCGGTGATCCTCGAGCGTGACGCCCCCGTACCCGTCAGCCTCCCGCGCCCATCGCTTCCCGCCTCAGCCCCCCCGGCCCTGCCGACAACCGGGAGCTTTACCCTTACCGAAGATTTCTCCGGCCCTCTCCAGCCGCACTGGATGACGCCCCGTGTTCCCAAGTCTGACTGGTTCCGCACCGGAGATGGCACCCTGACCCTGACTCCGCGTACGGACGGTCTCGGCAGCAGCCGCCAACCCTCGTTCCTTGCCCGCCGCCAGCAGCACATGAACGCGTCCGTCGAAGTCGAGCTCGCCTTCACGCCGGCCTCCGGCAGCGAAGCCGGCCTGGCCGCTTTCCAGAGCGACGAATTCTGGTTCGCGCTGGGCGTCACCCGCGATGACGAAGGCACTGCCGTTCTTCGCTTGCGCCAGCGCTCGGGCCCGGACAAAGCGGAAACCGGCGAGGTTCTTGCCGAAGCCGCCATCCCTGAGGGCACACCCATTCACCTGCGCTTCGAAGGCCAAGGCGCGCGCTATCAGGCAAGCTGGTCCCTGCCCGGAGAAGACTGGCAGGCCATCGGCCCCGAACTCGACGGGAAGCTCCTCTCCACGCGCACGGCGGGCGGGTTCGTCGGCGCCGTTTTCGGGGTCTATGCCGAGCAAGCTGGACAGCCCTGATCAGGCCGCCACATAAGTCCGCGCATCGCAGTTTTCCGCAATGAACTGCTCGTGCGTGGGCATATAGGTTGCAGACGTCGCAATGGTTTCGCGGATGTTCTGCAGACGCCTCGCCGTCTCCTCCGGAGACTGAACATCTGCCACAGGATCATAATCCAGAGGCTTCAGCCCCTGTCCGATCATCACGGCAAACCAACTCGTGTCATTGAACAGTTCCTCGTTCTCGCGGAACACCCGGCCATGGCTTCTGAACAGTTCCATCTTGTCAGCAAGGTAGTCCGGAATCGGCATGTTCCGTGTGTATTTCCACAGCTCTGAATCGTCGCGGCGGTTCAGGTGGTAGTGCAGAACAATAAAGTCCCGGATGCGCTCATACTCAAACGTGGTCACCCGGTTATAGCGGTCGATGTCAGGCTGGTTGAAACCGCCCGACGGAAACATCTGCATCAGCTTCGCGACACCGGACTGGATCAGGTGGATGGAGGTTGACTCAAGCGGCTCTATGAAACCCGCCGACAAGCCGATGGCTACGCAGTTCTTGTCCCAGAATTTCCTCCGGTGCCCCGCCACAAAGCGCAGATGGCGCGGCGCATCCAGCGCCTTGCCATCGAGGTTGGACATCAGGATCTCCGTTGCGCGCTCTTCCGTCGTGAACGCACTCGACCAGACATGGCCGTTACCAATCCTGTGCTGCAGCGGAATCCGCCATTGCCAGCCCGCCTCGCGCGCCGTCGACCGCGTGTACGGGGTCAGCCGCTCCGCACTCTCGCAGGGCACCGCCACTGCCCGGTCACAGGGCAGCCAGTGCGACCAGTCATTGTATCCCGCCTTCAGTGCCTGCTCGATCAGCAGCCCCCTGAACCCCGTACAGTCGACAAACAGGTCCGCATCCAGGATGCGTGCATCCGTAAGCTGAACATGCTGTACATAGCCAGTCTCCGGATGTAGCGCGACATTCGTGATCTTGCCCTCATGCCGCGTCACCCCGCGTGCCTCGGAATACTTCCGCAGATACCGCGCATAGAGACTCGCATCGAAATGGAATGCATAGGCAATCTTGCTGAGCGGCGAGTTACCCGCATTGACGGGCCGCATGAACCGGTTCTGCCGCGCGGCAAGCGCCTGCAAATTGTACTGGTCCATCGTCTCCGGCCCATAACCGGACGCATGATGCTTGAGGAAAAAGGCATGGAACGACACGCCGTCCATATCCAGGCCATAGGCGCCGAAAGGATGGATATAGCGCTCGCCCAGCGCGCCCCAGTTCACGAACTCGATGCCGAGCTTGTAGCTGCCCTGCGTCGCCTTGACGAAGTCATTTTCGTCAATACCTAGCGTGCGATTGAATGTCCCGATCTGCGGGATCGTCGCCTCACCGACACCGACTGTGCCAATCTCCTCCGACTCGACCAGCTGGATGTCGGCATAATCGTTTTTCAGAAGTTTCGCGAGAACCGCCGCTGTCATCCAGCCGGCCGTGCCGCCGCCCACGATCAGTATCTTGCGAACCCGGTTGTTCGTCATCGGATCATTTCCCTCACTCAACAGGCTCAGGCGCCGCGCAGAAGCGCGTCAGGAATTCCTGGTGCGTCGGCAGGCGCAGCGCCGTCTCCCGCACCGCTTCGCGAATCCCCTGCACCTGCTTTGCCACAACATTCACATCCAGTGCATCCGCCATCGGATCCCACCGCTCCGGCATGATACCCTGCCCCATCAGCACAGACTGCCAGTTCGCCTCGCCAAACAATTCATCCTCGAAGCGGAACAGACGCCCGTTCGACCTGAAAAGATCAACCTTCTGCGCCAGCGTGTCCGGAATATCCATGTTTCGCACATAGTCCCAGAACGGTCCGGTGCGCTCCGTCGCCTTGTAATGAAGAATGAGGAAATCGCGCGTCTGCTCGAACTGCAGGATGCTGAGGCGATTGTAAGTGTCCCGCTCGACCGGATTGAAGCGTTTGTCCGGCATCAGGGCAATCAGCTTGGTCACGCCTGCCTGAATGAAATGGATGGAGGTGGACTCAAGCGGCTCTATGAAGCCGCTCGAAAGCCCCAGCGCGACGACATTCCGGGACCAGAATGCTTCGCGCCGTCCCGTGGTGAAGCGCAGCTGCGAGGGCGCTGTCAGCGGCCTTCCGGATATGTTGGCCAGCAGGATTTGCCCGGCCTCGTCATCGCTCATGTAGTCGGAACAATAGACATGGCCGTTGCCTGTGCGGTGTTGCAACGGAATCGTCCACTGCCAGCCCGCCGGCTGCGCAGTCGACCGCGTATAGGGCAGCGGCTCGGCAACACGCTCGCTCTGCACCGCGAGGGCACTGTTCATCGGCAGCCAGTGCGACCAGTCAACATACGGCACGCCCAACGCCTTGCCTATCAGCAGCGCACGAAAGCCCGTGCAATCAACAAAAAGGTCGCCCTCGATCTCGCGCCCGTCTGCTAGCTGCAGCGATGAAACAAATCCGTCCTCACCGCGCAGCTTCACATCCGCGATCCTGCCCTCGACACGCTTTACGCCGCGGGCCTCCGAGTACCGGCGCAGATAGGCTGCATACAGCGCCGCATCGAAATGAAACGCATACGCCATGCTGGACTGCACTGTGCGCGGGTCCGGGTCAGGCGGCGCAAACCGCCGGAGGCGCGCAGCCATCGCCGAAAGACAGTATTCCTCGATCTCACCAACGTCGTAGCCGAGCGCGCGCAGCTTCAGCCAGTACTGATAGAAGCGCACCGCATTGATATCGCGCCCATAGTCCCCGAACGGATGAACATAGCGATGGCCCTCACGCAACCAGCCTTCAAACTCGATGCCGAGTTTTATGGTCGCCTGCGTCTCGCGCATAAACTCCGAGAGGTCGATACCGAGCAGGCGCAGGAACATCGCAATCGGCGGAATTGTCGCCTCGCCGACCCCCACAGTGCGGATTTCTTCGGACTCGACGAGGGTGATGCGCGTCTCGCCATTGTTGGTGAGACGGGAAAGCGCAGCCGCCGCAATCCAGCCTGCTGTTCCGCCGCCCGCAATCACGATATGCGAAAGTGTGTGGGGTGAGTTCATGCCTCAGGCACCTCCCGTCATCGCAGGCACAAGTCCCGCACGGCGCAGGAAGGTGCGTTGGTCCGGCAGTGTTTCGCAACTGGCCGCCAGCGTTCCGGCAATTCCGGCAAGGCTGGAGCGAACGCGCTCCTGCGGCAGCGCCGCCGCGTGTGCGTCCGCGCGCTCCATCCGCCATCCTGCCGCGATGAGGGCAGCCACCCAGCTCTCTCTCGTGAAGCTCTCCCCATCCATCAGGATGGTCCGTCCACGGCTGATAAAGTTCTCAAGGCGCAGCCTCAATGTTTCAGGCAGCGTTTCCGGAAGTTCACCCGGCGACATGAATGCCAGTGACACAAAGTCTGCGAGCGACCGCCAGGATTCCAGGGTCATCCGATTATATTCCGCCCGCTCCGGCTCAGCCGGACCTCCCCCGGGCAGCAACATCGCAAGTGTCTCCAGCCCGATCTGGATGATCCGCAATTCCGGCGCCTCGACAGGTGGCAAACGGCAGGCCGCATCGCCAATCCGCACCACCCCCCCCGTCCACGGCGCGCCGCACCATCCCGGCCCGAACGCCTGCGGCGAGGCGGAAACAGGCGAAAAACCTTCCCGGCGCAAGACAGATGTCGCGCGGTGAGCCGCCGCTTCGCTGCCTGCAATCAACGCCCGGTGCACATCTGCATTCATCGGCATATCGACCGCGACATTGCCGGCAACACCGCGCAATCGCGCAAGCCCCAGCGGCCGGCGCTCCTCGGACTTGCCCCAGAGGACCTGCACCGCGTCCGGTACCCCCCCGGCAGGCATCCAGTCCGCAGACGGAGAAATCCCGACCGTATCGACCACGAGGTCTGCCGAGAGCACGGATCCATCCGACAGCACAAGGGTGCCGCTCTCGGCTGCCGTCTGACCATAGGCCAGCGGCGCAGAAGCAATGGCTCCATAATGCCGCGCGGCGCGTTCCAGAAAGCTCAGATAGGCCGGACCATCCAGGTGCAGGCCGGGACTGAAGACACTGCCCGGCGGCCCGCCGTCCAGCGGCGGCGCAAACCGGCCTGCCCGGGCCGCAAGCACCGCCAGGGAACAGGCGCCATAGGCGCCCGGCGACGTATCCTCCGAATGCGCCCGCCAGGCGAGATGGAAGGGCACATTGCCGAACGCCGCGCCCGTGTCACCATAGGCATGTATGCCGCCGCTGACTGAATACTCCGTACCAAGACGGAATGTCGCATCCGTCGCGCGCATCAGGTCGCGCAGGTCAAATCCCAGAACCTGGTGCACGGCTTCGAAACTCGGCAAGCTCGCCAGCACCGGCGGTACAGGCGCATCGCCCGCCGGCACCCACACGATTTCCGTTCCCAGCCGCTTCAGCAGGCGCGAGAGATACGCCGCCGAAAGCGCCCCGGCGACGCCCGAGCCCACTACGGCGACGCGCTTCAGGACCCCGGTCATGCGATCACCTCTGCAGGGCAGTATCGCTTCAGAGCCTCTTCGTGCGTATCCAGTGAGTGCACGACGTCCGCGATATGCCGCTTGAGAGCTGATAGTGTTTCCGCAACCTGTTCCAGCGGCAGGGCATCCGCGCGCGGGTCCCAATGCTGCGGGATGACACGCTGGCCGACGTACACGGCAATCCAGCTCGGGAACAGGAACAGGCCATCGCGATACTTCATCACGATGCCCCGCTCGCGGAACAGGGTCAGCTTTTCTTCGAGGGATCCCGGCACATCCATTGTGCGCACATAATTCCAGAAGTCGGAATCATCGCGCTCTGTGGCGTGATAATGCAGGATCAGGAAGTCGCGCACCCGGTCATACTCAAGCGACATCACGCGGTTGAACTCCGTGATATCGCGCGCATCGAGAGGCCCGTCCGGGAACAGCTCGAGGAGCGTCGTGATTCCCTGCTGGATCAGATGGATGGATGTCGATTCCAGCGGCTCCAGAAAGCCGCTCGACAGGCCCACTGCCACGACATTCCCCACCCATTGCCGGCGCCGCTGCCCGGGCCTGAATCTCAGGCGGTTCGGCTGGCGCAGGGCCGGCGCATCCAGATGCCGGAGTAGTTCATCCTCCGCCGACTGATCATCCAGGAAGGCCGAGGAATACACATGCCCGTTGCCCACCCGGTGTTGCAACGGAATACGCCACTGCCAGCCTGACGTCCGCGCCGTCGCGCGCGTGTACGGCATCAAAGGCCCTGCACTTTCTGTCGGAATCGCAATCGCCCTGTCACAGGGCAGCCACCGCGACCAGTATTCGAATCCCGACCCCATCGCGCCGTCAATCAGCAGGGCGCGGAATCCAGAACAGTCGATGAAGAGGTCACCCTCAATCTCGCGCCCTTTCCCGAGGCTGAGCGTTTCGACATGCCCCGTCTCGGGATTCTGGCGCACCGATGTGACCTTGCCCTCCACCCTCAGGACACCGCGTCCCTCCGACACCCGGCGCAGGTACCTGGCATACAGGCCGGCATCAAACTGGTAGGCATAGGAGAATGTCGACATGACCGACGCCATGTCCGTGCCCGGAAATCCGAACCGCCCAGCCTCCGCCATCACAACGGGAAGCGAATAGTCACAAATCCTGGAGGCCAGCCCGGCCGCCCTGAGCCGGGCCCATATTTGCAGGAAATCCACGCCGCCCGCCGGCTGGCCATAATCGCCGAAGGGGTGAATGTAGGAATCGCCCTTGCGGGCCCAGTCGCAAAACTGGATTCCCAGCTTCATCGTCGCTTGCGTCGCCCGCATCAGCTCGGGCTCGTCCAGCCCGATTCGCTGATTGAAGAAGCGGATATGCGGCAGGGTCGCTTCCCCGACCCCGACCGTTCCGATTTCGTCGGACTCTATAAGTGTGATCGACACCTTCCGGGGCGCCAGAACGTGCGAAATAGCCGCCGCCG
Source organism: Hyphomonas sp. (assembly GCF_046313975.1). Lineage (GTDB taxonomy): Bacteria > Pseudomonadota > Alphaproteobacteria > Caulobacterales > Hyphomonadaceae > Hyphomonas. The sequence goes on from NZ_JBKBXB010000025.1 coordinate 14,432, forward strand.
TCATCCAGCCGGCAGTGCCTCCCCCAAGGATCACGATCCGCCGGATCTGCGGCGCCATCGGCGTTTTCCTCATGTTTTCAGCCGTCTTACGCGGCCTTTCCTGATTCAGACCGTAACATTTTTGCCATGCTTGGCGAGAGCGTTATCATAATGCAATTTTTGCGGCTTGATAGCGCAAACATTTTGTGTTTCGTTAGCGCTATAACAGACCGGGCAAAAGTCCGGCCGCCCATCAAGGGTGGTATAAGCGTTCGCACAGGGAGGGCCCATCGTGGCAAAGAAGTACGGTTACTTAACGACTCGCCGACTGGCATCGTGGTCAGCACTGGCATGCGGCGCGTCCGCCCTGTCACTCCTGACGGCGATGCCGGCTATTGCTCAGACAGAAGATGAGCCTGCCGCGACCACCGCGCCGGGTGAAGACGCCGAAGCGCGTCAGGAAACGGTCGTCGTTCTCGGCATCCGTTCCTCCATCCAGAGCGCCCAGGAAATCAAGCGCAACGCGGAAACCTTTGTCGATGCGATCACCGCGGAAGACATCGGCGCCCTGCCGGACCGCTCGGTCACCGAAGCCCTCCAGCGCGTCCCGGGCATCACCATAAGCCGCTTTGCTGCGGCAGACGACCCGGACCACTTCTCGATCGAAGGCCAGGGCGTCATCGTCCGCGGCCTCACCTATGTCCGCTCCGAGATCAACGGCCGAGACACCTTCTCCGCCAACAACGGCCGCGCGCTCAGCTTCTCGGACGTTGCGCCCGAACTCCTCGGCTCGGTTCAGGTCTTCAAGAACCAGACCGCCGACCTGATCGAAGGCGGCGTTGCCGGCACGGTCAACCTCGTCACCCGCAAGCCTTTCGATGCCAGCGGCCGCGTCATCGCCGGCACGCTGGAATACAATTACGCTGATTTCCGCGAACAATGGGCTCCCACAGGTTCGGCCATCTACAGCAACCGCTGGGAAACCGAAGCCGGCGATATCGGCATCCTGCTCAATGGCGTCTTCTCCGAACTGAACACCCGCTCGGACGGCACGCAGATCTCGAGCTTCCAGCCGCGTACGGACCTTGCCCCGGGAACTGTCTGGGTGCCGGAAGGCGCCGCCTTGCGGACACAGGACTATGACCGTCAGCGCATCGGCTATGGCGGATCCGTGCAGTGGGAAAACCCCGACCGCACCCTGATGGCCACGTTCGAGCTGCTGCGGTCCGAAGCGTCGACCTCCTGGACGGAACATGTCATCGAGATCGCAACGGATAACGTCGGCGATACGGCATTCAACTTCCTTCCGGGTACTGAGTTCGGTTTCGGCTCTGACGACCTCTTCACCCACGGCACCATTTCGGCACCCGTTGGCTGGCGTCAGGACCAGAACGATCCGATTGAGGTCGGCGGTCGCCGCACACCCGTCTATGGCCTGCAATCCAACAATATCCGCCGCGATGTCGAGCAGGAACAGGTCACTCAGGATACGTCGCTGAACCTGAAATGGACGCCCACGGACAAATGGTCGTTCAACGTGGACTTCCAGCATGTCGACTCGACCGTCGAAAACGTCGATTTCGGCATCTGGGGCTCGACCTTCCAGGATGTTGCCCTCGACCTTCGCCGCGAAATCCCCCAGGTTCGCTTCCTCGGTGCCAATACGACCGGCTTCCCCGGGAGCCCCGCTCTGGATTGCTCCGGCGGTTTCGGCCAGTCAGGCGGTTGCCCGGCCTATGTCACCCCCGGAAACGAGGCATCCTACGCAGACCCGCGCTACTCCTTCTGGCGCGCAGCGATGGACCACCTGGAAGACAGCGAAGGCACCGAGAAAGCCTTCCGCGCCGATTCCGAGTATGAATTCGACGATGGCGGCTGGCTGAAATCGGCCCGTGCCGGTGTGCGCTGGTCCGAACGCGATCAGACAACCCGTTTCTCGACCTATAACTGGGGTGCCCTCTCCGAAATCTGGGGCAATGGTGGCCCGGTCTGGATGGACGAGATCGGTGCGCCGGAAGGCATGATCCAGAACTATTACTGGAGCAATTTCCAGCGCGGTGGAGCAGCTGTTCCCCCGGCCTTCCCGTACTACGCCTACAACGTCGCGCAGAATTATGATCAGGCTGCTGACTTCGCCGACACGGTCGTCGCAGCCTGGCTCGCAGCTGGTGGTGCGGGTGCACCCACGGGTGGCGGCGGTGGCTGGACACGCCTCAGCGAGCGTCCGGGCGTCGTGGCCGGAACGCCTTACCTGCCCGGCGAGATCAACGATACGCTGGAAGAAACCCAGTCGGCTTACGCCATGCTCCGCTTCGGGCATGACAATCCGTTCGGCAATGGCTGGACTCTCGATGGCAACATCGGCCTGCGTTACGTCGAAACCTCGTTCGACTCTCAAGGTGGCTGGAACTTCCCGACGCCGGGTTCGATCCCGATCGATTTCGGCCTCCCGCCGGACGCACTGGATCCTTTGGCCGGTGGCCAGAACCGCTGTCTCGAGCCGACCAACCGGCCGCCGGATGCGGATCCCTATCTCCCGCCCGCCTTCTGCGCACTGCCGGCTGATCAGCGGGCTGCCATCCGCGCATTCGCAGATGGTGCGAGCCTTGGCGTAACTTCGACGAACACATATGAAAACTGGCTGCCGAGCATCAACTTCAAGATTGGTCTCAATGACAGCATGATCATCCGTGCGGCCTACTCGAAAGGCATCTCGCGGCCCGATCTCGGTCTCATGCGGAACTATTTCACGATTACGCCGCTGACACAGGACGATCCGCGGACGCCTGAAGCAGATGCACCTCCGCCCGGCTTCAACGAAGGCTGGTATGGCTTCACGGCTTCGGGTGGCAACCCGTTCCTCAAGCCGACGGAAGCTGACAACTACGATCTGTCGTTCGAATGGTACTTCGCCGATGCGGGCTCGTTCACGGCTTCGGTGTTCTACAAGGAGATCGACAACATCGTCGTCACCGGTGAAGGCGACCTTGTCTTCATCAACCCCGAAACGGGTGCGTCGGCAGCCAACGTCTTCACCCGCCAGCCGACCAACTCGGATGAAACCGGCAAGGTCAAAGGTCTCGAAATTGCCTACCAGCAATTCTACGACTTCCTGCCCAAGCCCTTCGATGGTTTCGGAACGCAGGTCGCACTGACATTGCTGGAAAGCGAAGGCGTCCAGTCATCCGCGGTAAACAACACCAACACGACCCCCGCGGCCAACAATCCGCTGGTTGATCTTGGTGACCTGCCGCTGCAGGGCCTGTCGGATGTGACCTACAACGTTGCCGCCATCTACGAAAAAGGCCCCATCTCGGCCCGCCTCGCCTATAACTGGCGCAGCGATTACCTCGTCACCCCGCGGGACGTGATCACGCCCTTCTACCCGATCTTCCAGGAGTCGACCGGGCAGCTTGACGGATCCTTCTTCTACACGGTGAACGAAAACCTGAAGATCGGTATCCAGGGCGCAAACCTGCTCGACGAGATCACCGAGACGACGTCGTACATTCCGAACGCAGACGGACGCCGTGGCGGCCGGTCCTGGTACCGGAACGATCGCCGGGTCACGATTTCGGCCCGCTTCAACTTCTGACCTGAACCGTCAGACCTCCCGGGATGCGCCGCGAACTTGTTTCGCGGCGCATCTTTTTTCTGCATCGGCGGAGCGGTAGGCTTGGCTGAGGAGCACACAATGCCGGATCAAGCCCACGCCTTCGAACACCTCCCGGCCCTCCCTGTCAGGGAAGGGGTTACGCCCGAGATTTTCCGACATGAGATACAGGCGCGCGCAGAGCCGGTCGTCCTGCGCGGCCTGGTCTCGCAATGGCCCGGCATATCCGCCGGCGCGGCAGGCACCGCCGCAATGGCACGCTATCTTTCAGGCTTCGACAACGGCCGCCCGGCCGAAACCATTTTCGGACCACCGGATATCGGTGGCCGCTTCTTCTACTCGGAAGACCTCCGTGGACTGAACTTCTCCCGCCGGCCCGAGCGCATCTCCCGGTCCCTGCAGGAACTCGTCAGCCTGGAAGCGGCTCCGTCTCCGCCCTCGATCTATGTGCAGTCGATCCCCATCGCGGACCACCTGCCCGGCCTGTTGAACGAGACGCCCCTGCCCCTCCTTCCCGCCAGCGTGTCGCCGCGCATCTGGATCGGAAACCGTCTCACGGTGCAAACCCATTTCGACCTGTCGGAAAACATCGCCTGCGTCATCGCTGGCCGGCGCCGCTTCACGTTGTTCCCGCCGCACCAGCTGAAAAACCTCTATGTCGGCCCTTTCGAACACACGCTCGCCGGCCCGCCCGTCAGCCTCGTGCGCCCCGAATCCTGGAACCCCGAAACCCACCCGCGCTTTGCCGAAGCGCTCGCTCACGCCCGCACCGCCGAACTTGCCCCCGGCGACGCGATCTACATACCCTATTGCTGGTGGCACCACGTCCAGTCCCTCACCTCGTTCAACGTTCTCGTGAACTACTGGTGGAGCGAAGCGCGGCCGGACCTCGGCTCTCCTTTTGACGCAATGCTGCACGCCCTGATCGCCCTCCGCGATCTGCCGGCCCGCGAGCGCGAGGTTTGGCGCGGGATGTTCGATCACTATGTCTTCGCCGCCAATGGCGACCCCGTCGCGCACCTTCCGGCAGACTCGCAGGGCGCCCTCGGCCCCCATTCGCCGGAGATGCGCCGCAAGCTGAAATTCACGCTCCTGACATCCCTCGCCAAAGCCCTCGGCCTCGCGCCGCCGCCAATGAACTAGGGCCACGCTCTCATCTTGGCGCCGAAACCGGCGGCCCGAGATAACTCTCCGGCACATCTGCCTGGCTCACCACCAGCTTCTGGAACACCAGCGGCGCATCGATCACCCATAGCGTCAATGTTTGTGCGCCCGCCGCCACATCCGGAAAGGTCACCGTGTGGTGATGCGAATTCTTCGCCACTGTCGCTTCCCAATGCGACTCGCTCCAATCCGCCGGCGTCAGCTGCGTGTGCACATTCACGATGACCGGCTCACTCCCGCCGAGCGACAGGGCAAACCGCATCCCGCCATCGCCCTTGAAGTCCAGCGTCGGCGCGAGCTCCACCTCGACCGTCACCGGCTTCGCCTCAAACAGGTGCAGGTCGTACTCAAGGTGCGGCGCGGCGTCGTTGCCTGGCTCAAATTCGGGCGCCGTCCCCGGCACCAGCGTAATGCCATCTCCTGTCCGGCCAAGGTTCGGGATGACAGACCAGCTTGCCTGCGGTCCGTCTGATCTGCGGCTTGCTGCAGCCGCATCGATGGCCACAAACCCGCTCGCCAGCGGATAGCCTCTCGCCGCTTCCCAGCCCCGGGGCTTGTACACCGGCACAGCAATCTTCAGGCTGTTCCACCATCTGGACCTGACGCGTAACTCACCGGTATGGCGCCCTTCCGGCACCTTTTCCCAGTCAATGCGCACCTCGATCCGCTCTGATCCGCTTACGGAGCGTTTTCCCTCCGCAACCTGAATCCAGTCTTCCCGGGCCGATACCCGCACTGTAACCGGTTCCTCACCCGTACTGAACACGTCAATCCAACGCGCCTGCTGCTCAAACACATCCGACAAGGGCAGCGCCGCGCCCTTCTTGCCGAGCCGCAAGCCACGCGTGTCGCCCTCAATCGCAACCCCGGCCGCGCTCTTCGCCGGAATATCCGGCCGCTCAACTGCCGGCATCACCTGCTCTTCCGGCTGCTGCCAGTAGGTATAGCCGATATGGGTCTGGGACATCATGTGCACCCATTTCCCGTCCGCCACGTCTTCGTGGTAGATGCGCGTCAGCTCCGCATCGCGCGCGTAAAATGCTTCTGCGCGTTCCGCCTGCGCCCGCGCATCTGGGGCTCGCCCCTGCGCCGCGTAAAGCCGGTTCAGCGCCGCCGCTTCATAAAGCTGGTAAAGATTCGTTGTTGCGAGAACGGAAAACCAGACTAGCTGCACATAAGCGTCATCATACTCCGCCGGCAGCTTTGCCCGCACCGCATCCGCCCTTGCCGCCAGCGCCTCCAGCTCAGCCGTCACACGCCGGAACTCATCGAAATTCACAACACTGAACGTCTCCGGATCAACCAGCTCATGCTTCCGCCTCGAGGCATACTTGGTGTAAAGGTCCGTGATCTGAGCTATCTCGCCCGCATGCTCGGCCGGAAACTGCTGCGCTGCCCACACTTCCGTATAGCCTGACATCCGCTCGCGCGGCATTGCCTCCGGATTCCAGGCCTGGTCCAGGAAGAACGAGATCGGAAACTCCATCGGCTTGATATCACCGACATTCACGATCCAGATTTGCCGCGCCCCGAACTCCCAGGCGAGGTTCATCTGCTCCCATACGCGTTCGATCTGGTTTGTGTTCAGCCACTTGTAGTTTCGCGGCCCGCCCACATAGTCGAAATGATAGTAGACGCCATATCCGCCCGGCCGTTCGCTGCCAGGTTTCGGCAATCGCCGAATGTTGCCCCAGTTATCATCCGCAAACAGAAGGGTGATATCGTCAGGCACCTGCATACCCTGGTCGTAATAGTCCTGCACTTCCTTGTAGAGCGCCCAGATAGAAGGCTGCTCTGACGCAGGCTTGCCGGTCACATCCCTGATGATCTCGCGCTGGTCTGCGACTATGCGCTCAAGGAGCGCAATCGCGGTGCCCTCCGTCATCGCCTCGTCACCATCGCCGCGCATACCTAGCGTAACGATTGTCTCCCAATCCTTCATCCGCTCGATGCCGTCGCGCCAGAAGCCACGCAGAACTTCATCATTCAATGTATAATCCCAGCGCCCCTCACCATAGCGCGCCCATTCGACATGCGCGCGCCCCATCGGCTCGTGATGCGACTTGCCGACCAGTACACCCATTTCATCAGCCAGCGGACCACTCAGCGGATCGTCATCATAGATCGACTCGCCCCACATCGCCGGCCACAGATAGTTGCCCTTGTTGCGCAGGATGAGTTCGAACACGCGCTCGTAAAAACCGCTTTTGAAGCCGCCATAGTGATGGTTCACCCAGCCATAAAGCGCTGGCTTCTCATCATTGATGAAGATGCCGCGATACTTCACGCGCGGCCAGTCGGCCCGGCTCCCGGCGATCACAGACAATTCCGGCCGGTGCGGCACAGGTACATCCGCCCACCATTTCCACGGCGAAACGCCAGCGCGCTCCGAAAGGTCATAGATACCGTAAATCGTGCCGCGCTTATCCGCCCCGGCAATCACCAGCGCGCGCGATACACCTTCTGAAGGCGCATCAACGACGGCCTGCACATAGCCTTCCCACACGCCCTCGATCGCCGAAACATCCAGCCGCCCTTCAGCCGCAAGCCGGTCGATCACCGCAGACCGCCCCAGCGTGCCCGCAATGACCACGAACTCCCCCGCCGCCGCCTCGCCGCGCGCCAGTTCCGAAAGATCCGTGGTCAGATTACCCGCCGCCCGCAGCACGCCCGGCCAGTCCGCCGCGTCGGTGATCACCGCCACAGGCACCCCGCCCGCTATCAGCGGAAACGCGCCCTTCATCTGCCCCGCGCACACATCCAGCGGTTGGCTGCACGCGGGCCCCTCCGCGCGCGCACGTCCGCAAACGAGAGCGAATGCAAGTATCACGACAAGCGCCAGGCGCAGGGCGGAAAGTCCGGCCATTGGTCCGTCTCCTCTTCATATTGCGCCGTCGTCAAGCAGCGCGGGCCGGATCAGCCGCCGCAATCCGGTTGGCCGTCCTTATCCTCAGCCAGAGCGATGCCCGCTAACGCCACGCGTCCGCCGTCCAGTCCGAACCGCACAGCACTCGTCAGCTTCGACATGTCAACACCGGCATCCGCGAAACAGCTCAGCGAAATCCGATGCTCCGCCCACTCGGCGCCCACCGCCACCGGCACCTGCCGCGCACATCCACCTTCCAGCGCGCATCCCATGGACACGTTCACATTCGCCGTCTCCGCTGTCATCGAACGCGCGAAGAAGCTCAACTCCATCGCCCCGTTCGACTCGCGCGACCAGTCAAGCCCCGCGCCCGCCGTCTCGAAGGAAAGTGCCGCCGGTGCACTGTTCGCCGACAAGGCCAGCGCGTCTTCCTGCGCGCCGTGATCCACCCGCGCCGGCGGGCCGTCCGATCCCTCGAACCGCATGCTCCACGGCGCCACCGCCTGCCCGCGCGCAAACACCGCGCCTCGCGCGCCATTCGCTTCAGAGGCCAGCCCGCTCTCTTCCGTCAGCACACCAACAGTCTGCGGCGCGGCATAGGAAAGCCCGTAGCCATAGGCAAACTGCGGCGCGTAGTTCGCATCACCCCGGTTCAGCGGCGTCTGCACCGCGCTTGCAGGCCAGGAGAAGGAGAGCCGCCCTGTGAAGTCATATTCCGGCTTCGTGCGGAACAAGAGGTCCGCCACACCGCCACCCTCAGAGCCCGGCCACCACGCCGCCACGAACGCGTCCGACGCATTTATCTCCGGGTTCGTCCACAGCGGCCGTCCCGACAGGAACACCGACACCACCTTCGCCCCGCTCGCGCGGTACCCCGCCAACAACGCCGTATCAAATCCCTCCGGCACAAAGTCCACATTGTCCCGGTCGCCCTGGAATTCCGCATACGGATCTTCTCCGTATACCGCGATCACGACATCGGCTTTCACCTTGCTCGTGCCTCCCGGATCATGGATCACGGTGCCGCCCGCCGCTTCGACCACCTCGCGGATGCCCGACAGGATCGTCTGCCCGTTCGGGAAATGCGCATTGTCATACCCGCCGCCCTGCCAGGACAGTGTCCACCCGCCCGAAACCTTGCTGATACTGTCGGCCCCATCGCCCACCACCAGCACCGTCTGCTTCGCCGCCAATGGCAGCGTGCCATCATTGTTCTTCAGCAGCACCAGCGACTGGCGCACAGCGCGCCGCGCCACATCCCGATGCGCCGCCGAGCCGAGCAGCGACGTGTCGCCCGCGCCCGCCCGCAGGCTCGGCTTCGGCTTGTCAAACAGGCCATAGGCAATCTTCACACGCAGGATGCGCCGCACGGCATCATCCAGCCGCTCCATCGGTATGGTGCCGTCCTGCACATGTTTCAGTGTCGACTTATACATCCCCTTCCAGCTGTCCGGCGCCATGTACATGTCGAGCCCCGCCAGCAGCGCCTGCGGACAATCCGTGTTCGTACAACCTGGTATCTGCCCATGCGCGTTCCAGTCACCGACAATGAACCCGGTAAAGCCCAGCCGGTCCTTCAGAATGTCCGTGAGCAGAGCATGGCTGCCGTGTATCTTGATCCCGTTCCAGCTGGAGAAGGACGCCATGATCGTCTGCACACCGGACTCGATCGCCGGCATATAGCCTGCCGCATGAATGTCGCGCAGCTCCGCCTCGCTGATACGCGCATCGCCCTGGTCGCGGCCATTTTCCGTGCCGCCATCGGCCACGAAATGTTTCGCACTCGAGATCACGCGCCCGTCGCGCAGCCAGCCTTCCGCACCCTGCACACCCTGCAACCCTTCGACCACCCTGCCGGCAAAGCTGCGCACAATCTCGGGGTCTTCTGAGAAGCCCTCATACGCCCTGCCCCAGCGATCATCGCGCGGCACGGCCAGCGTCGGCGCAAACGTCCAGTCATGCCCGGACACCACCAGCTCCGCCGCCGTCACAGCCGCAATATCCCGGATCAGATCCGGATCATTCGTCGCACCCAGGCCGACATTGTGCGGAAACACCGTCGCGCCCACAAGGTTCGTATGTCCGTGTACGGCATCAATACCCCAGATCACCGGTATGGCGATCTCGACACCTTCGGTATCCAGCGAAGCCTCGAAATACGCATCCGCCGCCGCCAGCCATGTCGCCGTATCCGCAAATGGCTGCTCGCTAGGCGCGGAATTGCCGCCGCTCAGCACGGAACCCAGCCGATAGCGTTTCACATCTTCCGGCGTCAGGAATTCGCTATCGCCCTGGATCACCTGCCCGACCTTCTGCTCCAGCGTCAGCTTCGGCAGGATCGCATCAATCTGCGCCTCGATCGCCGCATCCAGCGGCGCAACCGTCAGCTGCGGCCAGCTCTCCGGAGTGACGGAAACGTCCTCATACGGCCATTTGTCCGGCTGCTCCATGGCGGAGTTACATCCTGGCGTGGCCAGCAGGGCCGCTGCACAGGTCAGCAGCATCAATTTTGAAACGGTGGACAATGTCATCCAATGTCACTCCTTGAGGCTGGCGGCGGCAGACGCGCGCCGTTCGGTATGGTCGAGATAGATGGCAAGCGCGGCGAGCGGCGCGTTCCAGTTGATGGCAACTTCGTTCATCGCATAGGATTCAACATCGTCCGCCCAGCAGGCCATCGGGGCACATTTGCCCTTCATCTGCTGCGCCACGGGGTCTGCCATCGCGGTATTGTTCGCCCCGCCTGCCAGCGCCCCCGGCGGCGGCAACGGAAACTCCGGGTTCACGGCGCCGGCCCAGATGCGGTGATGCGGCGCGCGCATCGCCCGCACGCCGTAGCCGGACACATAGCTCTGATCGAGCACATTGCGGCCCAGTACATATTCCATCGCGTCCAGCGCGCCGTCGCGGAAGCGCGCCTCGCCCGTCAGGTCAAATGCCGCCGCCAGCACAAGGCCGCGGTTCAGCACAAGGCTGTTGGAGCCCCAGTAATATTCCGAAACACCGAGAGGGAAGCGATAACCTTCACCGTCGCGGATGGTGAGAATCTCTTCTGCTGCACGCACAATGATCGCCTGACCCTCCGCAGAAAGTTTCCGGTCGCGCACATCCTTCCGTACAGAGAGGGTCAGCGCCGGCATCAGGTCCACATCCGCCCAGCCGAAAGCGTTCTTCACAGGCCCGAAAGCCGGATTGGCGCGAAGGTCTGCCAGATAGGCCGGATCGCCCGTCGTCTCATACAGCTCCAGCGCTGCCCACGCGAACTCATCGTACAGCCGCCCGTCACCATATCCGCCGCTGCCATCAAAGCTGTTGCTGGCATATATTTCCGGATGCGCTTTCGCCGCCTCGTAGGCGCGCAGAGCCGCGGCGAAGCACTTGCCGGCAAAGGCATCATCCACGCCTGCCCAGAGCCGCGCGCATTGTGCGCCCGTCGCCGCCAGCCCCAGCGTCGCCGAGGTCGAAGGCGGATACAGCAGCCGCTCCTGATCGTCATTCCACGGCCAGATCGGCAGCGGCGGCCATTTGCGCCCCGCCAGCTTGTGATGCACCATGCCGCCCGCATCGATCTGTTCGAGGTCTGCGGCCTTGCCCTGCTCGATCTGCGTACCCGCCTTCGGCGCCCACACCATCGCGCCGTCCGGCACTTGCAGCTTCAGCAGGCTCTGCATGCCCCAGCGCGCTTCGTCCAGCAGTTCGCTCACGCCATTGCCAGTCTCCGGCAACTGCATCCGGCCATCTGCCCAACCGGCTTCGGCCACCGCGTCCCACTCCGCCATGCGTTCATACGCGTGCTGCAGCGTCCAGACCGACACACCGAGGTTCACCGGATAAACACCGAAATCGCCGGCATCGAACCAGCTGCCGGTCACCTCCAGCTCATAGGCGCATCCCGGCCACGTGTTGCCGAACATGTCTTCGCCGGAGAAACACGTCACGCTCAGCGGCGTCAGCGACGCGCGCCGTGCCCATTGCGACCCCTGCACATATTCAGCCTTTATCTCCGTGCCGATCCGGTTGTGATAGAAATAGCGAAGCGCATCTTCCGACAGGCCCGCATATAGATCCGCGCGCACCGCAAACGGATGGCTCACCGCGCCGCATGCCGAAACGGTATAGCCCTCGCCCTCCGGCAAGTCCCGCGCCAGCGTAATCGTATGCACGCTGTCGGCGGAGGCTTCATTCTTTCCTCCGGGTACGGATATTCCGGACGCCACCACGGCGCCCGCCGCATCGCGCACTTCATACGCAACCGGCTCTGCCTGCGCCGTCCGCAGGATCACGGTCTTCGATGCAGAGGGAAGAAACCCGTGCTGCGTCAGCCGCAACTCGCAGCTGTCCGCCTGCGCCGTCAGCTCGCCCGCCGCCGGCTTGGTCGTGCAACCGGATGCCAGCAGCGCCGCGCCCGCCGCAACGCTCAGAAATAGCCTCTTGGCCCGCATGCTTCGTCCTCCCTGCAACCTGCTCCGGTCTCGCGGCGCCTTGCGGCCACCGGGGGGAACATCGCTGCGTTTCCATTGCCTGCCGCCATGAGTCGGCATCAGATAAGTTGCACTTTAGCGAGATAATGATAGCGCTATCAAGATAAAAACGACACGGCGGAGGATTCAGATGTTTGGTTCGGCCAGAGCCCTTTTCATTTCCGGAATGGCAGCCGCCCTGCCCCTTGGCTTCGCATCAGCGCAGGCACCGGATTTTGCCCCCCGCTTCGCAGACCGCATGGTCCTGCAGCAGGGCGCGCCCATCACCGTCACCGGCACAGCAACGCCGGGCTCAGCCGTCGAAGTCTCCCTCGGCGAAGCCTCCGCAAGCGCAACCGCAGACAGCACCGGCACATGGCAAGCGGTCCTCCCGCCTCAAAGTCCCGCGCGCGGCCTCACCCTCTCGGCCACCAGCATCGAGGGCGCAGCCACCCGCTCAGACATCCATATCGGCGATGTCTTCCTCTGCTCCGGCCAGTCGAACATGGAATATCCGGTCAACCGCGCGCTGAACCCGGACATAGAACTCGCCGGCCCCTTCTCCGCTGACCTGCGCCTTCTCAAGGTGCCGCAGAAGTCCAGCCCCGCGCCTGAGCCCGCCTTGCCCGATGGGGCTGTCTGGCAAGCTGCAGGCCGCGACACGGTCTCCGGCTTCTCCGCCATCTGCTACTTCTTCGGCCGCAGCCATCAGGCGCGCACGGGCCATCCCGTCGGCCTCATCGATTCCAGCTGGGGCGGCTCACGCATCGAAGCCTGGATCAGCCCGGCCAGCCTCGCCTCGGATCCGAAATTCACCGATGGCCTCGCCCTTCTGAAACAATACGCCCTCGATCCCGCCCCTGCGATTGGCGGCTATGGCGCCAACTGGGAAAAATGGTGGGCCTCAATCTCACCGAACTACGCCCCGTGGGTGACTGGCCTCGCCGCTGCCAAACGCATTCCCGGCGAAATGCGCGACTGGAAAACCTATGGTGACCCCGAACTGGAAAACCATTTCGGCCTAGTCTGGTTCGAACGCACCTTCACCCTGCCCGCCAACGCCGCAACCGGCTCTGCCACCCTCTCCCTCGGCGCGATGGACGAGATTGACTCCGTCTGGGTCAACGGCGCCTTCATCGGCACCACCTTCGGCTGGGGCACCCCGCGCACCTACGCGCTCCCCGCCGGTATCCTGAAACCGGGCGAAAACCGCATCACTGTCAATGTCCACAACGGTTGGGGCGCAGGTGGCATGACAGGCCCGGACGCCGCCCTCAACGCCATCCTCGAAGACGGCACCCTCATCCCCCTCTGGGGCAGCTGGTCCTATGAGAAAGTCCCCACCTCATTCGGCACACCGCCGGTGACACCCTGGAGCAGTGTCTCTGGTCTCTCCGGCATGCACCACGCCATGATCGCCCCGCTCGCGGGCCTGAAATTTGCGGGGGCGCTCTGGTATCAGGGGGAGTCGAACACGGGTGAGGCAGAGAAATACAAAGACCTGCTCGACCGGTTGGCGGCAGACCTTCGCGGGCAGTTCGGGGCGGGGCTGCCGGTGCTGGTTTTCCAGCTGCCGGAATTCGGGGCAAAGCTGGAAAAAGCTGGAAATTCCGGGTGGTCCTCGCTGCGCGATGCACAGCGGCGCTTCGTGGAGGGGGATGTTCGCAGCGGCCTGGTGGCCGTTCTCGGCGCCGGGGATGAGTGGGATATCCACCCGCCGAACAAGCAGGAACCGGCGCGCCGCGCCGCCGCCGTCTGGGACGCCATCGGCACCGGCAGCCCCGTCCGCACCGGATACAGCCCTGAAACCATTTCGAAAAAGGGCCGCACCATCCGCATTACACTGCCGGAAGCCACAGGCCCCTACACCACCCCCGGCACCAACCAGCCCGTCGGGTTCGCCGTGTGCACAACAGCCGGCAGCTGCAGCTTCCACACTTCCACACTGTCGGGCCGGACCATCGACCTCAAGAAGGTTCCGAAAGGTACAAGCACTGTCCGCTACTGCTGGGGGGACACGCCCGTCTGCAATCTCACGGCGGCGGACGGCACACTTGTCACGCCGTTCGAGCTGCGTCTGCCTTGAGCCGGAGGGGTCCTGATTGGCACTGACCTGGCCTCAAACGGCCCGATACAGAGCAGATTTCTCGCTGATTTTTCCGGGATTTTTCTCGCCGATTCCAGAAGATTCCAGCTTTTTCCAGCTTTTTCCAGCTTTCGGAGAGGACCTGAAAATCGCGATTCCTAGTCCGCCGGACCCGCGAGTCCGGTCCGGTTTCCGGGCGCGAAAATGCCCTTCGCCCTCCCCCAACTCGTGACCAGGTCCGGCCATGCTTCGAGGGGTGTCCCGGCTATGCCGCGAAGACCGAATCCATGACCGCCGGTTTCGAAGAGGTGCATCTCGACCGGCACGTCTGCGGTGCGCAAAGCATCATAAAGAAGGAGCGCATTTTCGACGGGGACGGCGGGGTCGTCTTCCGCGTGCATCAGGAAGGCCGGAGGCTGGCCCGCTTCGATTCTCGACTCGAGGGACCAGGCAGTTTCTGCCTTGGGGGATGGCGCGTCGCCGAGCAGGTTCAGCCGCGAGCCAGGATGGGCGTGGGGCAATTGCATCGTGGCGACCGGATAGATCAGCGCGGTTGCATCCGGCCGGGCGGAGTGGAGATCGGCAGCATCGAGCGGGGCGTAGGTGCTGACGTCGGCGCCGGTGTGCAACGCGCCCGCGAGGTGGCCGCCAGCGGAAAATCCCATCACGAGGACACGGGCAGGATCGATGCCGTCTTCGCTGGCGCGGCTGCGGATGAGACGGATGGCGCGCTGAGCATCCTGCAGCGGAGCATCTGGCCCGGCTTGCCATCCCTGATGCGGCAGCCGGTAGCGCAGGACATAGACCGTTGCCCCTCGCGCCGAGAAATGGCGCGCGCCTTCGAAGCCTTCCTTGTCGATGACGACCCAGCGATACCCGCCGCCCGGAATGATCAGGATTGCGGAGCCATCCGAATCTTCCGGTCGGAACAGGGTGAGGCTCGGCGCGGTGACCTCGTGCGCGGCCCGGTCCAGCAGGCCGAATGGATTTACCCGCTCTACGACCATTTCGGTCAAGCCATCCGGCACGCCGCCGGGCGGGCCTTCCGGCCAGAGCAGGATGACTTCCGGCACTTCGGCGCGTGCCGGGCCCTCCAGCGGAACCGACTGGCAGGCCCCCAGCAGGAGCGCGGCAAGGACTATCGTCAGTACACGGTGCATCGGACGGGCCTCAGCGCGCCATCTGCGGCAAGGCGAGCGAGAGGCTGGGGATGAAGGTGATCAGCAGCAGCGAGAGAATCAGTGCCAGGTAGAAGGGCCAGATCGTCCTGACGGCTTCCTCGACCTTCAGGTTGCCGACCGCGGCGCCCACGAACAATACCGAGCCGACCGGCGGAGTGACCAGCCCGATGCCCAGGTTCAGCATCATGATGATGCCGAAGTGGACCGGATCGACGCCGACTTCCATCGCCACCGGCAACAGGATCGGCGTGGTGATCACGATCAGAGGCGACATGTCCATGAACGTGCCCAGCACGAGGAGCGTGACGTTGATGATCAACAAGACCAGCAGCGGGTTGCTGGTGATGGACGTGATCAGTTCGGCGAGCTGCGCAGGTGCCTCGAGTATGGCGAGGGCATATCCGAATGCAGTGGCCGCGCCGATGATCAACAGCACCATCGAGGTGACCTTGACCGATTGCTGGGCCGCATCGACGAAGCGCGACCAGCCGAGCGACCTGTAGACCAGCGCGCCGACAAGGATGGTGTAGATCACCGCGATGGCGGAAGACTCGGTGGCGGTGAAAATGCCGGACAGGATTCCGCCCATGATGATGACCGCTGCCATCAGGCCCGGAATGGCCAGCAGCGTGGTGCGGAAGAAGACGCGCCAGCCCGGAAATGACCCGCTGGGATAGCCGCGCCGGACGGCCACGAGCCATGTGACGGCCATCAGTATGGCCGCCGTGACAAGGCCCGGAATGATGCCCGCAAGGAACAGGTCGCTGATCGGCACGCCTATGCCGGAGGCGGCGGAGTAGATGATCATATTGTGCGAGGGCGGAATAAGAAGGCCGACAATCGCGGCCGTGGCGGTCACGTTGACGGCGTAGTCTGCGTCATATCCCTTCTGCTTCATCAGTGGCATGAGTGTGGAGCCCATGGCCGACGCGCTCGCAATCGCCGAGCCGGACACCGCGCCGAACAGGGTCGAGGCGCCGACATTGACGAGGCCAAGGCCACCGCGCGTGCGCCCCAGCATGGCCTCGGCCACCTCGACCAGGCGCTGGGCTATGCCTGACCTGTACATCAGATCGCCCGCGAAAATGAAGAACGGGATGGCCATGAGCGAGAACACGCTGATGCCGCCGGCGAGGCGCTGGAAGACCACGACCAGAGGAATGTCCATGGCCAGGAAGGTTGCGATAGCGGCGCCGAGGAGCGAATAGGCGACCGGCACGCCGATGGCGAGCAGGAGCACGAGAACGCCCATGAGGATGAGGAGTTCCATCAGACGGCCTCCCCTGTTTCTGCTGCTTCGGCAGACAATCCGAACTTCTCCAGCACCTGCTCGAGCGCGAACAGCGCCATCAACGCGCCGCTGATCGGCAGGCCGAGATAGACAAGCCCGCGCGGAATACCGAGCGAAGGCACAGCGTGGCTCCAGGTGCGGATCACCAGCTCGCCGCCCCAGACCAGCATCGCCGCGCCGCAGAGGCCGACAATCGTGTGCGAGACGATCTGCATCGCCTTGCGGGCCCCGACCGGCAGGGCCTCTTCCAGGGCCACGATGCGGATGTGGAAGCCCTGCCGCACGCCCGCCGCAGCCGCGAGCGAGACATACCAGATCATCAGGGCCAGCGCGGCCTGTTCGGACCAGGACGGCGTCGAGTTCAGCACATAGCGGCCGAAGACCTGCCAGCCGATGATGATGGTCATCAGCACCAGGCCGAGGGCGCCGGCCTTGATGAGAAGATCGGCGGCGATGCGCGTGACATTCGACAGTATCCGGATCATTCGCCTGCCCCCATGGATTCAATTCCGGCGACCAGCCGGCGCGCCGTGTCGCTGGTGATGTAGCGATCCCAGACGGGACGCATCGCAGCGGCGAAGGCGGACTTGTCTTCGACTTCATTAACCGCAATGCCTGCTGCCAGCAGCCGGCCGCGCGCATCGGCGACGCGCTGGTCCCAGAGGCCGCGCATGAAGGGAACGGAATCCTTCGCCGCCTGTCGGACGGCCTGGCGGTCTTCAGCGTCCAGCTTGTCCCAGCGCGATTTCGACATGACCAGGACTTCCGGCGCAATGACATGCTGCGTCAGGCTGTAATACCTGGCAGCTTCGAAATGCCGGCCGCTTTCGTAGGAGGGCCAGTTGTTCTCCGCCCCGTCGATGACGCCCTGCACGAGCGCCTGATAGACTTCCGCGATACTCATCGGCGTTGCGTCCGCGCCGAGCGCGCGGATCATCGAGATGTAGAGATCGGAACTCGGCACACGGATCTTCAGGCCGCGCATGTCGGCCGGCGTGAGGATCGGGCGGCGGGTGTTGTAGAAATTGCGGTCGCCGCTGTCATAGAAGCAGAGGCCGATGAGGCCGTGCGGCTCGAGGGAGGCGAGGATCTCGTCACCGATCGCGCTGTCGAGAGCGCGGCGCATATGATCATTGGACTGAAACAGGAATGGCAGGGCGGGAATTGCCGTGAGCGGCTCAATCGAGTTCAGCGGGGCGAGATTGACACGGTTCATGTCGAGGCCGCCGAAGACCGTGATCTCGAGCGTATCCTGTTCCGAGCCGAGCTGCCCACCCGCATAGATCTTGACCCCGAGGCGTCCTTCCGTCCGCTCACTGAGCAACCGGCCCATCTCCTTGACGGCCTGCACGGTGGGGTATTCTTCCGGATGCGTGTCGGTCGAAAGGAAGGCCCGGCCTGCGGGCGCGCCGCACGCCGAAACGGCCCCCGCGGCAGCGCCGGCGATGAGGACAGCGCGGCGGCTGAGGCCGGTCCGCAGGGGGTTCGGAAGGGTGTTCATCTGCGTTTCCCCGGCGCGCGGTTTACGCCGCATTGCAGCACCCGCCTTATCATCCTGTGGGGCCATACTCCCCTTTTGGTAACCGGTGTCAATACTGTTTTGTCGCGGGATTCAGCGTTTCACGTCCAGGCTGCCACCGGCCATGGCGGCCTCGACTTCGGCGACGGAGACGCGGTTGAAGTCACCCGGGATGGAATGCTTGAGCGCGCCGGCGGCGACGGCGAAATTGATCGTGTACTGCGCATCGCGCCGGGTGAGGAAGCCGTGCAGCGCGCCGGCCGCAAAGGCGTCGCCGCCGCCGATCCGGTCGATGACGCCGGGCAGGTCGTGGACGGGAGATGCCCATCTGCCCTCGCGCGTGACGAGTTCGCCGGCAAGCGCCTGATCGTCGACGGAGGCCTGCTGGCGGGTCGTGGCGGCGATGGCCCGGAGTTTCGGAAACGCCTCAAACGCGGCGGCGAAAGCGGAGGCGCGATCCTCGAACCGGCTGCGCAGGATAAGCGCGATATCGCGTTCGTTGATGAAGGCATAGGTGGCGGCGGAGAGTATCTCGCGCAGGATGGCCGGGCCGTCGCCGGCCCAGGCGTCCCAGAGAAGTGCGCGGTAGTTTCCGTCGAACGAGACCGGGACACCGGCTTCCGCAGCGGCGTTCACGGCGCGGATGGCGGCTGCGGCGGCGTTGGGACCGATCGCGGGGGTGACACCGGAAATATGAAAAAGGTCCGTTCCCGGAAGGATGTCGCGCCAATCAACCTGGTCAGAAGCGGCTTCGGCGAAGGCGGAGCCGGCCCGGTCATAGGTGATCGCCGACGGCCGGCGCACAGCGCCGGGCTCGAGGAAATAGAGACCCATCCGGTGCTGGGAGCGCTGCACGGCGCGTGTGGAGACGCCGTGGCGGCGCAGTTCGCCGAGGGCGGCAGAGCCGAGCGGGTTGGCAGCGACGATGCTGGCAAAGTCCACCTCATGCCCGAAATTCGCGAGTGAGACGGCGACGTTTGCTTCGGCGCCCCCGACGCAGACATCGAGGGCGGCGGATTGCAGCAGGCGTTCGGCCCCCGGCGCAGTCAGGCGCAGCAGCAGCTCTCCGAAGCAGACAACCTTCGCGCCCATGACCCACAGCCTCCCGGTTGCAGACTAGCGCGCCAGCCAGCCGCCGTCCACGGCGAGCACGGTGCCGTGAACATAGTCCGAGGCGGGCGATGCGAGAAACACGGCGGCGCCCGCCAGATCGGATGGCCGCCCCCAGCGCCCGGCGGGAATCCGGCCCAGGATTTCCGCATTGCGTTTTTCGTCCGCCCTCAGAGCATCGGTATTATTGGTCTCGAAATAGCCGGGCGCGATGGCGTTGACGTTGATGCCATGCTTTGCCCACTCGTTCGCCAGCAGCTTGGTCAGCCCGGCGATCCCGCTTTTCGAGGCGGTGTAGGAGGCGACGCGGATGCCGCCCTGGAAAGACAGCATCGAGGCGATGTTGATGATCTTGCCGCCATTGCCGGAGGAGACCATCGAGCGCGCCACGGCCTGGCTCAGGAAGAAGACCGATTTGAGGTTCACATCCATCACCTCGTCCCAGTCGGCCTCGGTGAAGTCGAGCGCGTCATTGCGCTTGATGGTGCCGGCATTGTTGACGAGGATGTCGACGGGGCCGAAGGGCGCCTCGGCCTTCAGGGCGACTTCGCCGGCCACGGAGGGATCCGAAAAGTCTGCAGGGACGAAAGCGAACTTGCGCCCGAGCGCCTTGACCGCCTTCTCCGTGTCCGATGGCGCGGAGCGGCCCGCCGCCACGATGTCGGCGCCTGCGGCTGCGAGCCCGACGGCCAGCCCCTGGCCGAGGCCGGTGTTGGCGCCGGTCACGAGTGCCACCTTGCCGGTGAGATCAAAAGGCGAGGACATCCGCCGCTCCTATTTCAGCTGGCAGATATCGAGCACATTCATGTCGGTATAGTCGAGGTTTTCCCCGCCCATTGCCCAGATGAAGGCATAGCTCTTGGTGCCCGAACCCATATGGATCGACCAGGGCGGCGAGATCACGGCTTCATCATTGTTCATCACGAGATGGCGTGCCTTGTCCGGCTCGCCCATGAAATGGAACACGCGGTCATTCTCGCCGAGGCCGAAATAGAAATACACTTCCGAGCGGCGATCGTGCAGATGCGGCGGCATCGTGTTCCAGACAGACCCGGTATCGAGGATCGTCAGCCCAAGGAGGAGTTGGCAGGATTTCGCCGTCGCCGGGACGATATACTGATAGATCACCCGCTTGTTGCTTTCCGCCAGGGAGCCGCGCTCCAGAGGTACAGCCTTGTCGATGGAAATCTTCACGGTCTCAAAGCGCGCATGCGCCGGTGTCGAGACGAGATAATATTTCGCAGGCGATGCCGGATCAGCCGAGGCGAACTCCACTTCCGACCCCATCGGCACATAGAGCCCGTCGCGCGGCGCCATGTCATAGGCCTTGCCATCGACCGTCACCGTACCCGCACCAGCACCGACATTCACGACGCCAAGTTCGCGGCGCTCAAGGAAGGGCTTGCCCGACGCCGAGGCCGGCTCGGTCTGCGCCGGCAGCGCGACCTTGCCTTTGACCGGCATGGCGCCGCCGATCACCATCCGCTCATTGTGCGAATAGTTGAGCTTGACGGCGTCTGCCGCGAAGAGGCCGGAGACGATGTAGCGGGCGCGAAGGTCTTCGGTCGAGGCGCCGTCCATCATGTCCGGATGGGTGGCGTGATAGGTTTTTTCGAACATGTGTCGCTCCCTGCTGTTCTGATTTTGGTAACCGGTGTCATAACAAGCCCGAACGGGCTTCGCAAGCCATGAAACGGCATCTTTCCACGGTCATTTCGCGGGCGGCGAAGCCGTCGAGTCCCGCACCACGATCTCGGGAGAAAAGGACAGCTGCCCTTCCGGCTCCTTCCCCGCTGCCTGGTCGAGCAGGAGCTTTGCCGCCGCACGGCCCATTTCGCGGATCGGCAGGCGCACGGTGGTCAGCGCCGGCCAGAGCCGGGCGGCGATCGGCGTGTCGTCAAAGCCGACAATCGAGATGTCTTCCGGGATCCGGAGGCCCGCCTTGCGCACGGCCACATAGGCCCCGGTTGCCATCTCGTCATTCCCGGCGAAGATCGCGGTCGGGCGGCGGCGGGCATACAGCAGTTTCTCCATGGCCAGCAGGCCGGAGTCGAAGGTATAACCCGCCTCGACGATCATATCCGCCGACAGGCTGCGACCGGATTCCGTCAGCCCCCGGATGAAACCGCTGCGCCGTTCATGCGCCGAGCGAAAGCTTTCCGGGCCGTGGATGTGCGCGATCGCCGTGTGGCCGAGCGCGCAGAGATGCCGAGCCGCCTGCGCAGCGCCTTCGGCATCATGCGTGCGGATCATCCGGCCGGGCGTGTCGAGTTCGACTGACGCAATGCGCACATAATCGACTTCATGCGCGCGCATCATTGCGGCGAGCTCTTCATCCTCGGACACTGAGGGCGGCAGGATCAGGCCGAAGGGCTTGTGCTGCAGGATGAACTGTTTCAGCCGGTCTTTCAGGTCTGCATCGGCGCGGTTCACCGGCCGCAGCACGAGCTGGAAATCCGTCGCCTCGAGCCCGTCGAGAATGCCGCGCTGCATGTTCACGACATATTGCGGGCTCGGATTATCGTAGACGAGACCGATCAGGAATGAACGACGCAGGGCGAGCGCCCGCGCCTGCGGGTCGGGCGTGAAGCCGAGCTCGCTGATGATTGCCTTGACCAGATGCCGCGTGCGCGGCTTGACCAGCGGGCTTTCGTTGATCACGCGCGAAACGGTCTTTTTCGATACCTTTGCGATACGGGCGATATCGTTGATCGTCGCCCTGCCCTGCTGCCGGAACTCAGCGGCTTCACGCAGCGCTTCGGCGACTTCTGTCTCGGCATCAGGGGGAGGTGTTTCGGTCACAACAGGCCTTTGGTGTACGCGCAAGGAACGGTTTTGACCTGTCTCGCCCGCCTACCCGGATTTGGCAAGCGGCCCGGCGCGTCAGGTGCCCCGGCCCCTCTGGCTGGCATCCAGCGCGGCGGGTGTGCGGGGCAGCATGGTGTCCAGGTCCCAGGCTTCGGGATCAAACGCACGGCGGGTTTCGGGCATTTGGGGATAGCCGCCAACCTCGGACTGGCTGTCGATGATCTCGCCCCGGCCTTCGGCCACATTTGCGAAGACGCGTACATCATGGCCGTCCCTGTCCCAGGGCCGGGCGCCGGCATTGGCCAGAACGAATCGCTCGACATCCTGCGGCGCGAGAATCGGCAGGCCGGCCGGCAGCGGCTGGGGCTGGTCAGCATCGAGAATTCTTGCGCGGCCGGTTGTGTAGTAACCCCGTTCGGGCAGCGGATCGCCCTTCCAGTCGACGGCAAGGTTGTCGCGCGCATGGAGCGACAGGTCGCCGTCACCGCCCAGCATGATCAGCGGGAGGCCTTCGCGGGTCGATTGGCCGCCCCGCATCACGTTACCGATGACATCCATCCGCCCGACCTGGAACGGCACATCGCCCCATTCCAGCGCCTGAAGATTGTAGTGAATGGCGCGCTGGCCGGGATCATAGATGAAGTTGTTGACGATCTGGCCCTGCACACCGCCCTTGAACAGCGGGCTGCGCTCGTAATTGTGCGCATACAGATTACCATAGATCAGGATGCCGCTGATATTGTCGTGGATCAGCGAGCCTTTCGAATGCTCGAATTTCGGGTGCGTGGCATCCGCCAGCCCTTCGGCAATCAGGTTGTGGCTGTAGAGAATGTTGCGGGATGTGCCATTGCGCCAGTCTTCGGGCGTCTCGCCGGTGAAGCGCGGACCGGAGGCGGACAGGTTCTCGTCGACCGCCCAGGTCAGCGAGCAATGGTCGACGATCAGGTTGTGCGCGCGCAGCGTGGAAATCGAATCTTCCGCGAAACCGGAAGCACGCGCCTCGTCATTGTCGCCCGGGCGGATGCGGAGGTGCTGGATGATCACGTCGTTCGTCTTCACATCAATGCCGCCGCGGATGAGCGTGATGCCGGGAGACGGCGCAGTCTGACCCGCAATGGTGACATGCGGATGCGTGATCGAGATGGTCTCCTTTTCCAGATCGATCGTGCCGCCGACCTCGAAGACGATGATCCGCGGCTTGTCCATCGCCAGCGCTTCGCGCAGGCTGCCGGGGCCGTCATTCGCAAGGGTGGTGACGCGGACGATGTCGCCGCCGCGCCCGCCATCCGTGATGGCCTGCCAATCGATCGCCGGGAAGAACCAGACCTTGCCTGGAAGGGCGGGCGGGGTTTCCGGAGCCTCCACCAGAGTGGCGGGCGCGGCGCGCGCGGATGCGAGGTCGATGGCGCATCCCGAAAGGGGCAGGATTGCGGCCAGCGCACACAGCGCAGCGCCCTGATGGAAACGGTTCAGCATGAAGTCCTCCCGGTCAGTCTTTATCGTCTTTATGTGCCCGTTCGCTGAGAATTCGATTGACACATAGCTCGGTTTCAAGAATTTATGACACCGGTTTCCAATGCTGTCCAGCGACTGCCTTGGTAAAAATGCTAGAGATCAGACGGCCCCTGGATACCAGAGTGCGCCGCCAAAAGGGACGGGCCAGATGGCAGATTCCAATCCTGATGTGTCGCGCGTCGCCGTTCGCACGGACCCGCGCGCGGCTGCCTTTGTGGAGGCGCGCCTGTCGGCCCGTTCCGTCGCGGCCTATCCCGGCGCCCTGCCCGTTTCGCTGGACGAAGCCTATGCCATCCAGCGCGACGCGATCCATCTGTGGCCGGACAAGATTGCGGGCTGGAAAGTCGGCCGGATCAACCCGCCCTTCGATGCAGATTACGGGACCGACCGGCTCGCCGGTCCGATTTTCAGCCGGCAGATCACCCTCGCCGGTGCAGATTCTGTAAAAGCCGAGATCATCCCCGGCGGGTTCGGTGCCATCGAAGGCGAAATCGTCATCGAGACGGCTTCCGACGCGCCCGAGGCCAAGCTGGACTGGACACTGGCGGAAGCTGAAAACCTCGTAAAATCCATACGAATCGGGGCTGAAGTGGCGTCCAGCCCGCTGGCCGCGATCAACGATCACGGGCCGCTCGTGACCATATCAGACTTCGGCAACAATAACGGCCTCATCCTCGGAGCCGAGATCGAGGGCTGGGCGTCTGCCGACCCTTCTGACTGGACTCTCCGCACGCTGATTGATGGCGTCGTTGCGGGGGAGGCCACTGCGGCGTCCATTCCCGGCGGCCCGCTCGAATCCTTCCGCGTCCTTCTGGAAATCTGCGCCCGAAGAGGCATGCCGATCCGCAAGGGCATGCAGATTTCGACCGGCGCAGTGACCGGTGTGCACCTCATCAAGGCAGGACAGACCGCGGTGATCGAGATGGCCGGCCTGCCCCCGATAAAGTGTTCCGTATGCGCAGCATCCGTCGCCGGACAGCCGCATCGGCGCGCGGATTAAGGCGACCTTTCTGCAACAGTCGACAGGAATCTGACGAAACATGAAGGGACTGAAAGTTTTGTAATTGCTACCGGTGACATAAAGAATTATGCTACCGGTGACATAATGAGCGGCTGCCCTTGCAGGACGTCGCCGAATGACCAACGCTCAATCCTGGGAGGAGAGCAAAGATGCGTTTCAGAGACACCAGCTTCAATTTCCGCTTGCTGATGAGCGCAGCGGCTGTCGGCCTGATGGCTGGCGGCGCCGCCGCGCAGGAGCAGGACACTTCCGGCGACGCCGAGGCCCGGCAGGAAACGGTGGTCGTCACCGGCTTCCGCCAGAGCCTTCAGCAGGCCATTGCGGTCAAGCGCAATGAAACCGGGATCGTCGACGCGATCAGCGCAGAAGACATTGCCGACTTTCCGGACCTCAACCTTGCAGAAGCCCTGCAGCGCGTACCCGGCGTCCAGATCGACCGGGACGGCGGCGAAGGCCGCTCGATCAACGTGCGCGGCCTGAGCTCGGATTTCGTCCGGGTGCAGATCAATGGCATGGAAGCGCTGGCGACCACGGGCGGCCGCGATGGCCGCGCCAACCGGAACCGGCAGTTCGACTTCAACGTTTTCGCAGCCGACCTCTTCACTAGCGTAAAAGTGGCCAAGTCTCAGGACGCCAAGACGGATGAGGGCTCGCTCGGCGCGACG
This sequence comes from Hyphomonas sp., assembly GCF_046313975.1. GTDB lineage: Bacteria > Pseudomonadota > Alphaproteobacteria > Caulobacterales > Hyphomonadaceae > Hyphomonas. The sequence continues at coordinate 39,710 of NZ_JBKBXB010000025.1, forward strand.
GTGCAGCTGCGCTCCGCCAAGCCTTTCGACTATGACGGCTTCACCTTCGCAACCGGCGCGCAGGCCTCCTATAACGACCTGTCGGAAGAGACTGATCCGAGAATCACGGCCCTTGTGTCGAACACCTGGCTCGACGGCCGCCTCGGCGGCCTGCTCTCGGTCGCCTACTCTACGCGCAACACGTTCGAGGAAGGCTCCAGCTCCCTGCGCTTCCGCGTTCCGGCAGACGATGGATGCGTGGCCCCGTTCGTGAATCTCACGCGCTGCTATCAGTCAGTCGGCACCATCACGACAGCCGACGGCACGGTGCTGACCGGCGCGGCTGCAGCGGCGGCCGCCGCGAACGGCGCCCATCCGCGCATCCCGCGCTATGGCCGCATCGGATATGACCGCGAGCGGCTCGGCGTCACGGGCGCGCTCCAGTTCGAGCCCTGGGCCGGTACCGAGATCACATTCGACTCGCTCTACGCCCAGCTCGACCAGACCCGCTCGGAAGAGTTCCTGGAAGTCATCTCCTTCGCCCGCGAAGCCGGTGTGCAGGGGCTGCGGACTGTCGATCTCGTCTCCGGCGTCCTGGACGACAACCGGACCCTGGTTTCCGGAACGTTCAATGATGTGGATGTCCGCACTGAGCAGCGGATCGACATTCTGGCGACCGAATTTTTCCAGAACTCGCTGAGCTTCGAGTCGGAGATTTCCGACAAGCTGCGCCTGTCCGGCATGGCCGGTGTCTCGCGCGCAATCGGCAAGAACCCGCAGCAGACGACCATCTCACTTGAAGCCTATGACATCGACGGCTACCAGTATGATTACTCGGACCCCAACCTGCCGTTCTTCAACTACAACTTCGATGTCAACAATCCGGCCAACTATGTTTTCTCGTCCTCAACCGCCCTTGGCGATGCTTCGATCATCCGCCTGCGGCCGAACAAGACGCTGAACTCCTACGAGACCGGCCGGCTGGATCTCGCCTACGACATCAACGACATCTTCACGATCACCGGCGGCGTTTCCTACAAGGAATTCGGCTTTGACGTGAAGGAATGGCGCAAGGCCAGCGAAGGCGTGACGGCGACAACGCTGACGGCGCTCGCCGCGAATGGCTACACGCTGGCGGACTACACGACTGTGCTGACGAATTTCGGCCAGGGCATGGACCTGCCGGCGGGCACACCGACGAGCTGGATCATTCCGGACCTCAACGCCGTTCGGCAGATCACGGGCTTCGACTGTAACTGCATCAACCAGTATGGCGACTGGCGGCTCACGCGCTTTGACGGTGAAACCCGCGGCGCGATCGAGAAATCGACAGGCGCCTATGTCCAGGTCGATTGGAATGCCGATCTCGGCTACGTTCCGATCCGCGGCAATATCGGCGTAAGATATGTCGAGACAGACCTGACCTCTTTCGGCATTCTGAGCGGCGCCGAGGAAACCGTGAACTTCAAGTATGAAGACACGCTGCCGGCTATGAACATCGTGCTCGAGCCGTTCGAAGATGTGCTCCTGCGCTTCGCGGCGGCCAAGACCATGGCGCGCCCCAATCTCACGGCACTGACACCTGGCGGCTCTATCGATAGCAGCCCGCCCGGCCTGTCGCTGACCGCCGGCAACCCGTTTCTCGAGCCGATCCGCTCGAACAATGTGGACATCTCACTGGAATGGTATCCATATGAAGAGGCGCTGTTCTCGGTTGCTCTGTTCCGCAAGAACATCGAGAGCTTCAACCAGCGGCTTCTGCGCACTATTCCGTACTCGGAAACAGGCTTCCCGAACTCCCTGCTCGGGCCGGGTGTCACGCCGGACGACCTGTTCAACGTGACCACCTTCGTGAATACGCCGGGCGGTGTGCTGAACGGTGTCGAGGTGACGGCGCAAACGCCGTTCAACTTCGACTTCATCCCCGAGCCGCTCCAGGGCTTTGGCGGCATCATCAGCTACACGAAGATCGACTCGGAGTTTGACTACATCATCAACGTCAACTCGGGCGCAACGGTCACCCAGCCGCTGGTCGGCCAGTCGCCGGAATCCCTGTCGGCAACGCTCTACTACGAGCGCGGCCCGTTCGAGGCGCGTATCTCGAGCAGCTGGCGCGACGAATACCTCACCACCGTTCCTGCCGCGAGCGGCAATGACGTGGAAGGCAAGGCCGCAACGCTGAACCTCGACTTCTCGGCATCCTACGAGCTGACCGACAAGATCGAGCTGACCTTCGAGGCCATCAACCTGACGGATGTGTATGACGAGCGTTGGATCAACAGCGACCGGCAGAACAGCCTGAACTATGAACATACCGGCCGCGAATTCGTCTTCGGCATCCGGTATCGCTATTAGGGCCTGAACGGCGACAGGTGCGGAACGAACCCTCCCTCCGCACCTGCCTTCATGCTCATCCCCGGCCGCCGGCTCGCCCCCGAGCCGGCGGTTTTATTTCAGTGTACGGATATGATGGCGAGCGGCGCGCGAGCGCCAGTGGCCGGGAAGGTGAGCCGTGGCTTGGTCTAGTGCGGCCAGCGCTCTGTGAGTACGGAGACGTCGCCCTGCGGGCTGAGCGAGACTTCCATGGCCGGGTCTACAGGCGCGCCGGGCGCGAACAATTCATAGATTATGACACCGTCCGTCTGCGTACTTTCGATCACGCGCGCCGGAGACATGCCCTGCGCCGCCGCGTCTGCCGCTGCCCTCACCGCCTCCGGTACATTCGCCCAGTCAAGATCGCGCTGTATCTCCACAATCTCCGGCCCGGCATCGGTCATCAGGATATCGAACTCGATCTCGCTGCCATCCGGCAGGCCGCCTTCAACATCATAATAGGTGCGCCCGTCGCGCACTTTCCGGAGAACTTCGGAAACGATAAACCCTTCGGCCGCGCTTTCGGCGAGGGCGCGCACATCTGCGGGAAGGTCTTCAGGCGCGATCTCGGTGATCTCTACTTCCGCAGCAACCTCCGCTGCCGGTGCCGGCGCATCGCCGCATGATGCAACACCGGCGAGCAGGACTGCCGAGGCCATCCAGTAAACGTTTTTCATAAGCTGTCTCCTGTTGCTGGCGGGCATCAGCTGCCCCACTGGATAAAGGGCACGGCCGCGAACAGCGCCCGCTCCTTGCCGCGCGGGTCGCGTTCAACCCGGGTCTCTGTATCGAAGATCATCGTCTCGCGCGCCGGAATGCGATGTTGCGGCCAGCGCGGGAGGCCCGCATGGTCGGGCGTTCCGGACGAGGCGAGCGAGACGAAGGCCTGCATTAGCTGATCACTGACACGCCGCGCTGCGGCTGCCTCCCCGGGCATCGCACCAGCTGCATCCAGATTTCCGAAGGCGTAGCCGATATCCACCGTGTGCGGCGCGCCCCATTTTCCGCCATCCTCCGTCCACGGAATATCGAACCGGTAGACCCAGGTCGGGGCGCCCTGCCGGGCCCGCGCGTCTGCCTCTTCGACCTGCCCGCGCCAGGACCGGCCCGCCGTCGTCGCCGCGAAGAATACCTCGCCCGGCGTATAGGAGGAATAGTCCTCCCTGTAGGCAGCCGCCACGAGTGCCGGATCGATATCGCTGCGCATATGCCGCGCCAGAGCTGCCGGCAGATCGTCCCAACTGATATCGAACATCTCCGGCTCGCGCCGCCCGATCAGGGTGCGCGTCTCGTCGCGCGTATTGCCGAGGATCATGGGGATGCGGGCGGACTGCGCGGGCGCGTCCGGCCAGAAGGGATGGCGCGTCAGCAATCGCCCGTCGAGCACCGGCCCGAAATAGACCGGTTGCGTTTCGTCCAGCGGGTCACGCGTGCCGAGAGCATCGATGATGCGCGCGGCCGGCATCGCCGCGAGCTGTGCGGCTTCATCCGGCTTCAGCTTCAGGGCCGACAGGAAGGCCCGCGTGCGCCGCGCCGCGTTGAGCGGGCCCGACGCGGTTACCTGCTGCCCGCTCATGGTCGCGGCCGAATGGAACAATCCCGCCGCGGCCGGCGCGGCCATCAGCGTTGCGATCTTCGCGCCGCCGCCGGACTGGCCGAACACCATCACGCGCGATGGATCGCCGCCAAACGCGGCTGCGTTCTCGCGCACCCAGTGCAGCGCGAGGATTATGTCCCACTGCCCCGCATTGCCGGAATCCGGAAACGGCTCGAGATAGAGATATCCGAACGCATTGAGCCGGTGATTGATCGTGATGACTACGACATCGCCCGCGGCAGCCAGCTGCGCACCGTCATAGAGCGGATCAGACCCAGAGCCGGAATTGTAGGCGCCGCCATGAATGTAGACCATTACCGGCCGCTGCCCGCCATCGCCGGTGCCTGGCGTCCAGATATTCAGGAAAAGGCAATCTTCGGATTGTGCGCCCTCGCCGCCCCTTTGCGGTGCGGATGCACCATATTCCGTGGCCGGAACGGCTTCTATCCAAGGCTGCGGTAAGGCCGGGCGGGCGAAACGCGTGAGGCTCGTATCAGCGCCGTAGCGCACGCCGCGAAACACGCAGACGCCGCTCTCCCGCAGGCCGCGCACCGGGCCGTTCGTGGTGTACACGGCGGGATCCGTTCCGGCGCTTGCCCGGCCTGCCAGCGGCGCGGCCGCAAGTGCGGCCAGCAGGTGCCGGCGCGTCAGCGGCACGGCTTGCCATCCGGGCGCGTGCCGGCAACGCGGCATTCCCATTTCGGATAGTCTTTCGAGATCAGCCGCGCCGGCCAGTCTCCATACCAGCTGTATCCGGTGCGCCGCTCGGGGTGGATCTGGTCATAGCGCACCACGCGCAACCCGTCCCGGTTGGCGAGGACGACCGAATTGTCTTCCAGGTCATGGAACCGGGCCCAGAGCGGCGGCGCCTGCGGGTCGTCAACCAGCCGCCGGTCAAACTTTGCATTGTGATAGGCATATTCCGCGCCCGTTTCGAGCGGCACGGTTTCGAGCCGGACGCCCTCAAGGGCAACATCCTGCAGCCAGCTCACGGCGCCCCTGACACTGTCGATGACTTCCGTGGACGGATTATCTATGGACATCAGGTAGCGCGCCACCTCCACCGTCTCCTGGGACACGATCGCGGGCAGCTCGAAACTGCGCCCGCCCATCGGCGCCAGCGTTTCGGGATCATACTGCCCCGCCCACCCGGTCAAACGGCCTTCCTGCCGGACCTGCAGGCGCAGAAGGCAGGCCTCGCCGCGCGAGAGGGCTTCCGACGCCTTCAGGCGCTGCGCCTCGCCGAACATGTCGAGGGGCGCCGCGCCCTCTGAAATGCGCCGGAGCAATGTGAGCGGCCCCGAGAAGACCTCATCTGCCACCGTGATCCGGCCCTGATAGTCATTCTGAGCCGGCACCGTATGCGGCCAGCCTCCGCAGGTTTCGAACTGGTGTTCCAGCAGGTAGCCGAGGCCCGCCTCTGCCCCGGCCTTGTAGCGCGCATCGCCCGTTTGCGCGTACGCCCCGGCGAGGTATTCGATCTGTGTAAAGATGTTCCGGTTGTCGAAGCTGCCACCGGGCTCGGCCTTGGCGGCGAGCAGTGCCGCTTCGTCTTCCGGCGTCATGATCTGCAGCGGATCAAGGTTCTGCACCCAGCCCCCATGATCGCGCTGCATCAGCAGGAGGTTATCTGCGATGGCCGCGACATCTTCCGGCGCGTGACGCGGATAAGCCGCGCCCCGCTTCATCTGCGAGTGATGGATGGCATCCTCGAACCCGTCCAGCGGCAGGGCCTGCGCCGCCGCCGGGGCGGCAGTCACCAGCCCCACGAGGGCAGCCAGCACCGCCCGGCGCAACCTGAACCGCACCATATCCCTGCTCCCTCGCGCGCACCTGCGAGCGCTTGGAAACAAGAATAATGATACCGGTATCACAAGGTCAAGGGAGCAAGACCTTGCCGCCCGCAGCTTCCGGGTGATCTACGAACTCGACCGGATCGCCCGGCTGAGGGGAAAACCTCGAAGCATTCGAATCGACAACGGTCCGGAGTTCGCCGGGCGGCTGCTCGATCAATGGGCGTATCTCAACAAGGTCGAACTCGACTTCTCAAGGCCCGGAAAACCCACGGATAATGCTTACATTGAGACCTTCAACAGCCGGCTTCGGCAGGAGTGCCTCAACGCCGCCTGGTTCCTGTCAATGCCCGACGCCCGAGGCCGGCTGAATGAATGGCGAGATGATTACAACCAAAACCGGCCGCATTCCGCGCTTGGAAACTTGACGCCAAGCGCCTTTGCGGCCCTACTTGAACCAGCCCGAAAAGTCGCATGACGGTCGGACCAAAGTCGGGGTCAGGACCAGAATGAGTGATGGACTCCGCACACGATCCACCGGCAGCAAGGCATGAACTCCGTATGCTGACGGATGCATGATGCCCGGACAAGCCACGGTCCGGCAATCGATGCGCGCCTTGGCTAAGCGGTGATACGCACTCTTGCACGGGGTGCAGCGCCTTTCTCGCCGGCCGAAAGCCCAACGTCAGCGGCTCTCCATCACCATGCCTGTGTTCGGTATCCGGGCCTCTGCCCTGAAGACCTGGACGCGATGAAATAGCCAGACCCCTGCCCTGGCGAGCGCTTCAAGTTGGGGCTCGCGCGCTCAATGGGATCTTTACAGGCAGGCTCGTTCAAAACGACGGCCAGCTCATGCAAGAAGCCCCTGGAAACAATTCAATCCAGATAGAGCCAATTGCTGAGTCAAACCGATCCATCCATCGCCTGTGGGGCGAAGGGATCAGCAGTTTGGGCTGCGCCCTACGTTCTTGATTTTATTGAATACCATTGTGCCAGATGGCGCGAGTGACGCGCCTTAAAACCCACCTAAAATCCTATGTTTTTCAACCTATTAGTCGGTCACGTTTCGCCAATTGTAGTGCAAAAAGTCGGCAACTTGTAGTGCAAACTGTAGTGCACGTTCTCCTTTTTGTCTGAGTTCGACGCTGCCCATCAGCGACAAGTTCGTTACTAATGTGATTTGCCGATTTCGTCACGACACATCAGGGCACGGGCGTCGGTTTGCCATTACCGGCAAAGCCAACCGCGCCAGGTTTGCCTGAGGCTATTTTCTTTGAGAGAGTGGCCCAATGACAGACAAGAAGCAGAGACCTCATTTTTCGCCTGAGGTGCGTGATCAAGCGGTTCGGATGGCTGTGAGCGATGCCGAACTCGAGAAAGCTGTCCGCTCCTTAGCCAGGCTTATAGACCGTTACGGTGATGCATATTGGCCGCTGTTTGAACGCCTCGAAGCGGAGCTTAAGGAGCGAAATAGCCGCAAAGACAGGCTGAACGCGTACCTGCCGACCAATGACACAGATTCTGAAAATCCAAAGCGGCAGACCGAATAGGGCGAAGCGCTCCATCCAAAATTTAATTACGTTATTTATCAAGCACTTAGGGGTGTTTAATTTTCGATTTGTAGGGAGATTTGTAGGAATTTCAGTAGGAATATTTTTGCGTCCTTTTTCCCTATCAGGAATCCAGATTCGAAGCGACGACCCAATCTCGGTTTTTTCGATTTTACGTCAGCTTCTGCAAACCCTTTCCGCGGACCTTGCCGACGAGCTTTGTGTGCCGGCGCGCAACGTCAAGGTAGGCTTCTTCGATCCGTCGGGAGAAGTCTTCCGGATAAGGTGCAATTTCGTCGGCTTGCGACACCGCCCCCGCCGCGCTCGACAGGATTGCCTGCCAGTTTTCGACATGGGCAAGGAAAGCGATGACGTATGGACTTCCC
>NZ_JBKBXB010000026.1:0-45382 GCF_046313975.1 Hyphomonas sp.
GGCGTCCGGGTGCGGCTTCATCCTCCCCTGCAAAGCGGGGGAGGTGGCAGTCCGCGCAGCGGACTGACGGAGGGGGAGCCTCGTTGCACACGTTCCGCCGAGCGCAACGAAAACCGCCCTCGCCCGCCCCGCGCGCGAAAACAGCTTGTCGTCATCCCGGTTTCGCTGAAAGCGAAGACCGGGACCCAGACGTCCTTGTTCTGCCTGGCTTTCTGGATCCTGGATAACCGCTTTGCGGTTTCCGGGATGACGGCACATGGGGTGTGCACTGACATTTTCCCCCGGAAACTTGCGCGCGGGCCCTCCGGCCGGGGTTATACTCAGCTCCCCCCACACCCGTAGGCCGGATCGAGGCCAAAGGCCGAAATCCGCTCGTCCCGAGAGAAGGCGAGAAACAAACGATACGAAGTGATAAAAAATGAGAATCAATGAGAGGAAATCGGCACGGGCAATACAAAGCCTGCAACAGGATGAGGCCGTCTGGCGCGCGCACGAGAGGATTTGCGCCTACAGGAAACGCGGCTTCGGCCAAATAAAACCTGATCCGCGTCAAGCGGTTACGAAATCCGCCTCCAGTCCTTGCGCAACACCTCCGCCCACGGATCTCCGGAAAATACCCCGATTCAAGACCCCAACCTCTCCAGTTCACCCCTCAGCTTGCGGACAATCTCCTGCCGCACCTTCCAGCTGAGCCAGGCCTTGTCCATGCGGCTGAGCCAGTGCGAGTTCACCGCCGACTGCTCGCGCCCCAACTCCCGCGGCCGCTTCATCACGCGAGCCCCCAGCACATCCGCCACATGCGCCATTTCCTCGGGGCTGGCGAAATATAGCTCGTGGCCGCGTTCCTCGAGGATCCAGTAAGGGTGCCCCTTCCCCGGCGCAGGCGGGGGAAAGGGCGGATCAAACCGCGTGGCCGTGTGGAAGGCGCCGTCCAGCGGGCGGTGGACAAAGCGGCTGACCGGCGTGAACACCCGCTCTGCGCGATGCTCCAGCCGCAGGCGCAGGGCGTTACTCCCAGCCCCAGGGCGTGGGCGGCGTTTCCACGGGCTTGGACGTGTCGAACTCCACCCGCAGGAAACGCTGCGGCCGGCTGAGCTCATAGGCGAAAAGGTTCGTGGACGGATCAACCTCGACCGCCCAGACATTCGTCTTCGAGACCGGGATATTCTCGCGGTCGAACAGGTCTTTCGTCGGCTGGTCCGCCGGGAATTCCTGGCGCAGCGCATCCGCCGGCGTGGAGGCAAAGCCGCCATACTGGGTAAGCGCGTCCGGCTCTCCATCCTCATGGCGGTGGTCGTGGCGCAGCTCCCAGGCCTCGCCGACCTGCATCAGCAGCCAGGTGCGCGAATGGTCGTCGCCGACATGTAACGGAATCTGCAACGCGCCGGGCGCGCAGCCACGCACATGCATGACAATGCGCTGGGCGCGCCAGTCATCATCCTGCGCATCCGTGGTGACGATACGGCCTTCGAACGCCTTCCCGCAAAGCGGCGTGATCGCCGCCTCGAACGCGGAAGGCTGAGGCGCTTCCGGCGCAGACGCGCAGGCGGCAAGAACAAGGGCGAAAGCGGGGGCGGCTGCCAGTCTGAAAAACATGAAGCCCAGCCTATCAGGCCGGGCTTCAAAGGAAAGCGGAAACGGGCTCGCTCAGGCCGGGTTCGGCGCGGGGTCGAGGCCGCCATCGCGCGGCTTCTTGCGCTTGCCGATGACAGGCACAGCCGAGGCCGGGCCGGCATCATCATCGGAAATATCCGGACGCGACGGCGGGTTGCCCTTGAGAATCTCGGCGATCTCCTCGCCCGACAGCGTCTCATACTCGAGCAGGCCGAGCGCGACCGCTTCCCAGTCGGCGCGGTGTTCGGTCATGATCTTGCGGGCATCTTCCTTGCCCTTTTCGATCAGCTTACGGACTTCTTCCTCGATCTTGCGCGAGGTCTCTTCCGAGATGTGCGATGTCTGCATCAGCTGCTGGCCGAGGAACACATCGCCCTGGTCCGAGCCGTAATCGACCGGGCCGATAATGTCGGAATAGCCCCAGCGGGTGACCATCGCACGCGCAAGGCGGGTGGCCTGCTGGATGTCGGAAGCCGCGCCGGCGGTGACATTGTCATCGCCGAATTTCAGCTCTTCCGCCACGCGCCCGCCCATGATGATGGCAAGGCGCGAGGTCATCTCCACTTTCGACATCGACAGCTTGTCGTCTTCCGGCAGCTGCATCACCATGCCGAGGGCGCGGCCACGCGGAATGATCGTCGCCTTGTGCACGGGGTCAGCGGCGGGCACTTTCATCGCCACGATGGCATGGCCGGCTTCGTGCCAGGCGGTGAGTTCCTTTTCCTTCTCGGACATCACCATCGAGCGGCGCTCAGGCCCCATCAGAACCTTGTCCTTGGCGTCCTCGAATTCCTGCATCGCGACCACGCGCTTGCCGCGGCGGGCCGCTAGCAGGGCCGCCTCGTTGACGAGGTTTGCGAGGTCCGCACCGGAAAAGCCGGGCGTACCGCGCGCAATGGTTTTCGTCTCGACATCCTTCGCCAGCGGCACATTGCGCATGTGCACGCGCAGGATTTTCTCGCGGCCGATAATGTCCGGATTGCCGACGGTCACCTGACGGTCAAAGCGGCCGGGGCGCAGCAGCGCGGGGTCCAGCACGTCCGGGCGGTTGGTGGCCGCCATGATGATGATGCCTTCATTCGCTTCGAAGCCGTCCATCTCGACCAGCAGCTGGTTCAGCGTCTGCTCGCGCTCATCATTGCCGCCGCCGAGGCCCGCGCCGCGCGAGCGGCCGACCGCGTCGATCTCGTCGATGAAGATGATGCACGGCGCCGAACGCTTGGCCTGTTCGAACATGTCGCGCACGCGGCTCGCGCCGACGCCGACGAACATCTCGACGAAGTCAGAGCCGGAAATGGTGAAGAATGGCACGCCCGCCTCCCCCGCAACCGCGCGGGCGAGCAGCGTCTTGCCGGTGCCGGGCGGGCCGACGAGCAGCGCGCCTTTCGGGATCTTGCCGCCAAGGCGCTGGAACTTGGACGGGTCCTGAAGGAACTCGACAATCTCCTGCAGCTCTTCCTTGGCTTCATCGACGCCGGCGACGTCATCAAACGTCACGCGGCCATGCTTTTCGGTCAGGAGGCGCGCGCGGGATTTGCCGAAGCTCATCGCGCCGCGCGTGCCGCCGCCCTGCATCTGGCGCATCATGAAAAACACGAACGCGACAATCAGCACGATCGGCAGCAGCGAGAGCAGCACCGAGGCCACATTGTTGCGGCCGACATCGGCCTCGACCTTGAAGGGCACGTTATTGTCGCGCAGCACCTGCTCGGTCGTCATGTCGAGCTGGCGCACTTCGCTGATCAGTTTCTTGCCGTCGGTCGTGGTGACCATCAGCTTGGTGTCGCCCAGCGTCGCCTCGGTGATCTTGCCCTGCTGGGCGAGCGCGTAGATGTCGGACAGGCGGGCCTTGTCGGCACGGGCCACCTCAGGGTTGCCCCCCATCATCACCGCCATACCAATCACCAGGAGGGCAAGGGCGCCCCAGACGGCCAGGTTACGAACGTTCATGTCAGGTCTCGCACAAGGGAAAAGTCAGTTGCTGGCAAGATAGGAGCCAAATCCCTTAAAAACGACTCCTTTCCGCTGCCTGCGGCAATATCTTGCGAAGAATTGATGTAGAGACGCCGGAATGCCGCCATCCGGGCCCGGATTTCGCCGTCCGAAGGCGCCTGACCGGCCCGGGCCGCCTCGGGCCGCAGCAGGGTTTCAGCCTTTCCGGGTCGTAGCCGCACCCCGCCCAGGGTCGCCCCCCGGAAGCCGGGTGTCTCCAGCCGGGCCGACAGGGCCACCAGCGCTTCGGATCGGGGCGGTGTGCCGCGTCCGGACACACACTGGATCAGCACGCCCAGCGCGCGGGCCGCGCGGTCCGGCGGCAGACCCGCAAACCGGGCTGTAATTCCACCCCCTTCCTGGGATGTGACCGCGTTTCCGGTCCAGTCCGCCAGCGCCGCATCCTCGACTACCCGCAGGAGGGCGAAGCGGGCCTGCAGGGCGAGGACCCGGCCGGTCAGCCCCGGATGGCCAGCCAGCAGGGCCCGGACCCGGACCCGTTCGAAGTCCGGGTTGAGGTTGGAGGGATCCTCAGTCCAGCCCGCGCCCTGCCCTTCCAGATACCTGCGCAGCGTGCTGCGGCGGCTGCGGATCAGCGGGCGGGCAATCCACACACCTGCGCCCTCCGGCCAGACCGGCGACAGCGAGAGGTCCCGCATGCAGGCAAGGCCATACCAGCCGGAGCCCTGCCGCGCGCGGATGAGAAACGTTTCGGCCTGATCGTCCGCAGTATGCCCGGTCAGCAGCAGGTGGCCGCCTGCCGCCTTCAGCGCGCTGGCCAGCAAGGCATGCCGGGCGCGCCGCGCGGCCGACTGGCGCGGGACCGGCTCAGCCCAGCGCAGGGTCTGGTGATCGAGGTTGAGGCGCCGGGCGGCAGCGGCCACATCGTCCGCCTCCGTGGCCGAGCCTTCCCGCAGGCCGTGATCAACCGTCAGCACAAGGAGCTTCATGCCCCGGGCCGAAGCCCAGCCCGCCGCATGATGCATCAGCGCCAGCGAGTCGCTGCCGCCGGAGACGGCCAGCCCCACCGGGCCGGAAAGGATGTCGCCGGGAACTGCGCCGAGCGCGGCCGTCAGCGCGGCCTCTGGCGCTAGTTCTTGCACCCGGACCGGGTCCGCTCGACGGCGGCGAGGTCGCGCACAACCTTGGTTGCGTTCGGATACCGGCTCGGAAGTGTATCGAGAGCCTGGCAGGCCTTGGCCGGCTCGCCCAGCAGGCGCATCGACCGGGCAAGTCGCACGAACGCATCCGGTGCGCGCACATCGTCCGGGTACGAACGGATCATCGTGGTGTAGGCCTGGCCACTCTCGGCCCAGGCATTCTGCTGGTGCAGGGCTTCGCCCAGCCAGAAATAGGCTTCGGCCGCTTGCGGGTCCTTGCCGAACTTGTCGATGAAGGCCCGGTAGGCCTCTTCGGCGCCAGCATAGTCAAGGCGCAGGAAACGGGCCTTGGCTTCGGCAAACAACGGCCCGGCCTCCCCCGGCAGCTGGCTGGCCGGCAAGGTGCCGAGCGAGCCTTCCGGCAGGCCGCTGGCAGGGCCGAGCTGTGACGGGCCGGAACTGTCTATGCCCCGGCCGGCGGAGGAAGACGGCGCCGTGGCGAAGGATTGCGGCTGGTATCCGAGATTATCGGCCACCGGCTCAGCCTCTATTCCCAGCAGCGCCTGCATGGCAGCAATGGCGCGGGCCTGCTGGTCCAGCTGCTGGCGCATGGCGAGCGAATCGCGGCCCAGCGTGTCATTGTCCGTGAGCAGATCTTCATTCGACTGGCGGACCCGGCCAAGCTCGAACTCGAGGCTCTCGATCCGGCCGTTGAGAACATTCACCTGGTCTTCGAGGCGGTTGACCTTGATCAGGAGGTCGGAACTCTGCTGTCGGGCCTGATCGACCTGCGAGGCGAGGTCCCCCGTGGTCACGCCCTTGCTGATCGGCGCCCCCCGCGCCGGCACCTGCCCCGCAGTCTGCGCCGACATCGGCACCGCGAGGAGTGCGGCAATCGCAACGGTCGAAAGAACAGCTTTCATCATGGCGGGAAGTCTCCGTCAGCAGGCGGTGAGGCAGAAGCGCCGCATTAAAAAGGAACAGCCGGGGCCAAATTATGGCGCCCGGCTGCCCGAATCATCTGCTTTTCGCAGTCAGCTGAATTAGCTGGTGGCGCCCGAAACGATCTGGGTCCAGCCGTTGCGGTTGAGGGCCCAGGACTGCTCGTCCGAACCGGCAGCGAGCGGACGCTCCTTGCCATAGGACACCGTGTCGATGCGCGAGGCGCTGACGCCCTGGCTGACGAGGTATTCCTTCACCGCATTGGCGCGGCGCTCGCCGAGGGCGAGGTTGTATTCGCGGGTGCCACGCTCGTCGGCATTGCCGGCGATGAGGACACGAACGTTCGGGTAGGATTTCAGCCAGGCGGCCTGACGCTGCAGGATGGTCTGGTCTTCGGTGTCGAGACGGTACTGGTCGAGGTCGAAGAAAACGCGTTCGCCGACATTGACGCGGAAGTCTTCAAGCGAACCCGGGGCGATCGACGAGGCGACAACCGGGTCGGTTTTGACGACTTCGGTCTTCTCTTCAACCGGCTTGGTCTCTTCGACAACAGGCTTGGTGTCTTCAACTGGCTTCGGTTTCGAGGCGCAAGCGCCCGTTGCGAGAAGCGCGGCGGCTGCAGTGACTTTAAGGAAGGTTTGCATTGGTCGTTGGCTCCTAAGGATGGGACGGTGCGCTGGCGTGTTAGGAGAAGAAGATTTCCGACCCCTGAACGTTCCAACGCTATTTCCATAATCCGGCCGAATTCGGACGACAATCGCTTCTCGCACCAATTCAGGCAAAATCATGGCATCGATCAAGGAGCTAGCAGGCTGCGCGCCGGCAGCCTGCTTAATTCCTTGTAATGTGCAGTACCTGCGACAGTGTGGCCTCAGGGCAGCAGGGGCGACCAGGCCGGGTCGGACGCATCGGTCTGGGTCATCACCCGGCGCTCGTTGCGGCCGGTCAGGTCCACAGACCACAGTTCCGGGCCCGCGCCCGGGCGGTTTTCCCGGAAATACACGATCACCCGGCCGTTCGGCGACCAGTCCGGCCCTTCGACGAGGTAGGTCTCCTCGGTCAGACGGCGCTCGCCCTTGCCATCGATGCCGATGACGCCGACCGAGAATTTGCCGCCTTCCTGCTTGGTGAAGGCAATCAGGTCCCCGCGCGGCGACCAGACCGGCGTAGAATAGCGCCCCTTGCCGAAGGTGATGCGGCAGGCCTTGTCCCGCCCTCCCGAGGGGCAGGACCGCTCCGAACCATCCGCGTTCATGATGTAGAGCTGCGGCGTGCCGCCCCGGTCGGAATTGAACACGATCGACTTGCCGTCCGGCGACATCGACGGGGACGTATCGATGCCCGGATGGTCCGTCAGCTTGGTCGTCACCCGTGTGCGCAGGTTCATGATGTGGATGTCGGTATTGCCGCGCTGCGCCTGGCTGAGCAGCACGTTCTGGCCATCCATCGAGAAGCGCGGCGCAAACGCCATGCCGGGGAAGTTGCCCAGCAATTCCTGGCGCCCCGTCTCGATATTGAAGAGGTACACCCGCAGCCGCTGGTCCTCGAGCGACATGTAGGTGATTTCCTGCGCCGAGGGGCTGAAGCGCGGCGTGACGACGGTTGAGCGGCCAGCCGTCAGGTACTGCTGGTTGGCGCCGTCGCTATCCATGATGGCGAGCCGCTTGACACGCGCAGTCTTCGGGCCGGTCTCGGCGATGTAGACGATGCGCGAGTCGAAATACGGATCCTCGCCGGTCAGGCGGGAATAGATCGAGTCGGCCAGCTTGTGCGCGATGCGGCGCCAGTTCTCCGGAGTCGTCGTCAGCCGGCGGCCCGGCTCACCATTGATGCGCATCAGTTCGCCGCCATAGATGTCCCAGAGGCGGAAGGAGACCGCGATCTTGCCATCCGGCAGCGTCTCGAACGCGCCGACAACCAGCCCGTCCGTGCGGATGATCTTCCAATCCGCAAAGCGCGGCTCGGCATTGATCGTGAGATCCCGCTGAATGAAGGAGCCGGGATTCTGCAGGTCGAACAGGCCGGTGGAGGCAAGGTCAGCCCGCACGACATCGGCAATCTGCTTGGCGAGACCGTTATCGGCGCCCGTCACCTGGAAGTCCGGGATCGCGATCGGGGTCGGCTTGAAATTGCCTTCGTCGATCCGCACCCGAAGCTGCGCCGAGGCGGGCAGCACGAGGCCCAGCGCGATCAGCGCCGCCGCAACGAAGCGGAGCAGGTAGCTCATGGCCTTATGTGTCATGCGTTCAAACTCCTTCTGACTTTCCCGCAGGCGCCGCAGACGCGGCCACCGCTTTAACTGTTCATCATCTCTTTGCCAAAGACGACATCGATTTCCCGCCATTGCTCATACTGCTCATCCGGCAGCCTGAGGCGGCGTTCTGCGAAAAACTTCCGGGCCGCGCCGAGCGCGCGGTCCACGGCAATCCCCTTGCGGCCAACCGGGCGCCGGGACGGATTGACCAACTCCACATCCGAGGACAGCGAGCCGTCGCGGTTGAGTTTCAGGCGGACCGTCACTTCGATCTGGTCTTCCGCCGGCAGGTCGGACACATCCGTCCAGAAACTGCGCATCTCGCGCCGGACATAGGCCTGCAGCGAGGCAGTGCTGGCCGAACGGTCCCCTGCCCCCTGCCGGTCGCGGTCGGCATTGTTGAGCACCGGACGATCCGCCTCCTGGGTGGAGGCCTGGCGCGTATCAGTCTGGCGCCGGTCCTTCAGAACCTTGTCGATGTCGTTCAGGAAATCGAGATCGTCCTTCTTCTTTTCCGGCTTCGGCGGCTCTTTCTTGATCAGGGGCTCCTCCTTCTTCGGAGGCGGCTCCTTTTTCGGTTCAGGTTTTTTTGGCTCTTCCTTTTTCGGTTCCGGATCAGGGAGCGGCACTTCCTCTTCCGGCTCCTCGGGCTGGGCTTCCTCCGGCGGAGGCTCCGGCTCAGCTTCGGGAAGTTCAGCGGCAGGCTCTTCCGGCTTCGGCTCCGGCGCCTTGCTCATGGCACTGACATTCGAGACGAGCCCGACATCTTCGAAATCGATCGGCAGTTCCGTCGAGGTCGCACAGTGCGGCAGCGCCATGATGATCTCGATCGAGCGGATGCCGGGATTGTCGCGCCGCAGCTTCTCGATTGAACGGTCGCATTCCGACTGTTCCGACGGCCACGACATGACAGCCAGTGCCAGCACGCTGGCATGGACCAGGGTCGAGACTGCGAAGCCGCGGATCATCCGGTGTGCGTCTCCTTCTGCCTCAGCGTTTCTGCTCGGTGATGAAGGACATGCGCGTATAGCCCGCGCGGCGCACCTCGGCGGTGACTTCCATTACCCGCCCATAAGGCACGCTCTGGTCGGCATACAGGTAGACCTGCTTGTCATAGCCCTCGCCGACGATGGCCGAGAGCTGCGCGGCGAGGTTGGCCGTATCGATTTCCGTCTGCTGGACATAGACCCTGCCGTCCTCGCGGATCCAGAGCGTCAGCGGCGCGTCATTCGCTTCCGCGCGCAGCGGCGCAGAGGTTGTCTTCGGCAGGTTCACCTGCTCGCCCCGGATCAGCAGCGGCGCCGTGACCATGAACACGATCAGCAGCACCAGCATGACATCCACAAACGGGGTCACGTTGATCTCGGCATTCAGGGCGCGCCGGCCGCGCCGCCCGCCTTTTCCGCCGGAACCGAGGATGAGACCCATGGCGCCCTAGTCCCGCGTTGCATCGGAAGCCCGGCGCGACAGGCGCACGAGGACATCCTGGGAGAAGGTGTCGAGCTGGTCGGCCAGCTTGGTCACGTCGGAGGTGAACTTGTTGTAGAAGATCACCGCCGGGATGGCTGCAACGAGGCCGAGGCCGGTGGCGAAAAGCGCTTCGGCAATCGGTCCGGCGACCGTGCCGAGGCTCGTGTCCTGCGCTTCGGCAATATTGAGGAAGGCGTTCATAATGCCCCAGACCGTGCCGAACAGGCCGATAAAGGGCGAGGCCGAGCCGATGCTTGCGAGGATCGAGAGGCCGTTCGAGGCCCGGCTGACTTCCCGGTCGACTGCGGCCCGCATGGACCGCTCGGCCCGGCTCACTAGCGCGGCGGCCTCGGACGGGGTGGGCACACTCTTGCCGGCATCCTGCCATTCGCGGGAGGCCGAGACGAAGACGCGGCTCGCGGGGTCCTTGCCCCCCTGCCCCGGGCGCAGGTCGAACTCCCCGGCGCGGCCGCTCCAGAAGGCCTCCTCAAAATCGCGCGAGGCTTTCTTGAGCGCGCCCAGCGAGAACCACTTCTCACCGATCACCACCCAGGACCAGACCGAGGAGATCAGCAGGATGAGCAGCACGATCTTGACGACGATGTCCGCCTCGCCAAGCAGCGATATGAGGGAGAATTCGGCGCTGCGGTCGATCGTGCCGAGGGCGTCGTTTTCCATGAAAGGCAGGTCTCCAGAATTTAATCCGGGCAATGGGCCCCGGAGGCGTGACAATAACAGGATCAGGGCCGTGTCCGCGCAGGCAAGCCCCGCGTCAAGGCCCTTCTTTCCAGCCCAAATCCGGCAGAAACACGGCGCATGCCGCGCTTTGCGCAGTCACATAGGGGTTATGGGGTAAGGGTTAAGACTTCATGGCAAATTGTTAACCCGCGCGCTGCGCAAACCTGCAGCACCGTCTGCAGTCAACCCTGCCAGCGATAGGGCTCAAGCTGATCCACGATTTCCCGGATCGGGCGGCGCAGGCGGCCATCGGCATGGATCATCACGGCGGTGATATCGGCCTCGGCAATCACCTCCCCGTCCCTAAGGCAGGCCTGCGCGAAGCGGATGCGCGGCCCGTCCATCCCGAGATAGCGGGTCCGGATGTGCAGGAGGTCGTCCACCTTGCCGGGCTTGCGATAGGTGACGTTGACATTGGTCAGCGTGAACGCTGCAGGGTCTTCCCGCGCCAGCAGCGACTGGTGCGAGACCCCGGCATCGCGCAGATGGTCCGACCGGCCCCGCTCGAAGAAGCGCAGGTAATTGGCATGGTAGACCATGCCGGTGAAGTCGGTGTCTTCGTAATAGACGCGCACCGCGATCCAGTGCTGGCGCTCGGCGTCGAAATTCGGCGGATCAAGAGACGGCAGGCTCATGCCCCGCCCGTATCAGACTTTCTCGCGACCATGAAGGCATGCGCGAGCGTATCCACCAGCGCCAGTGCTTCGGCGATGTCAGTATAGGTCGCGCGGATCGTCTCGTCGCTCCACACCCCGCTCAGCAGGTCAACGATCTGGAACCGGTTGGCGGCGCTCTCGAAGTCAAACACCAGATGCCCGCCGCGCGCCACTGCGCGGAACTTGCCGCCATGCGCGAGCTCGATCACCCGCTCGATGACGGCCGGATTGAACAGGGCCCGCGCCTCAACCTGGTCGGAGGCCCGCAGCCGGTAGAGCGCATCGAACGCCTTCGGTCCAAGATCGACATCCTGCAGCGCCGGCTCGCCCGGATGGGCCGGCCAGCCGGTCTTCCGCGAACGCAGCTGCGTCACGCCGTGCAGGCGCAGCGGAGCTTCGAGCACGACGACCAGATGATACACATCCGGCGCCTCGTCGACCTTCTCCACCCATTCGAACATCTCGAACCGGATGCCCCGGCGCGTGCCCTGGAAGCCGTCTTCCAGCTGCATCATGCCCGCAGCCTGTTCGGCATAGAGCTTCTTCTGTTCTGGCGTGCCGACCACATGAACATTCGCGGCAATCAGCAGCCCGGAATCGCGGACGACCGCCACCGCGTCATTCATACCGCCCGCCTCGTTCAGCGTCTTCTCCGCCTCGCGCAGCACAGCCGGAGCCCAGCTCTGCTTCGCGATCCATTCGAGCCCCTTCGGCGCCCCGCCCGGCGCCGGCACGAAGCTCAGCCCCAGCGGCCGGGCCATCGCGCGGACCGCCTCTGCCTTCAGGCCCAGGCGCACCTGCGCCTCGGCAAACACCGCGGCAATCTTGTTGCGCGCGAGGAACAGTCCCGCGCCCATGTAGAAGATGAACAGCACCGGAAACAGGAAGAACTGAAGGAATATCCAGGCACCGCTGTCCGGCAGATAGGCATCGATCAGCATGAAGGTGGCGCCGAACAGGAAGAACGGCACGATCATGAAGGCCGACAGGTTCTTCATCTGCGCTTTCGGGTCCGCCGATGCCGGCACGACACGCGCCAGCACCGGCTCCACCTCGCGCGCCGAAAGCGCGCGGGCGCCGGCAAAGCCTTCTGTCTGTTCGATTTCGTCCCAGCTCTTCGCCATGTACCCCGCTTAACAGACACCGCCTGCGGCGTCATCCCGGATCGCGGAAGCGCGCGCGCCGTGGCAGGATCGGGACATGGCCCTGCCCCCTTCCCTCATATCGGTGCTTCGCGGCATGCGCCTGAAATGCCCGGCTTGCGGACATGGGCGCCTGTTTTCGGGATACCTGAAACAGCCACCGCACTGCGACGCCTGCGGCGCTTTGACCGGCGCAATTGCCGCCGAAGACGGCCCGCCCTGGCTGACCGTGCTGATGCTGGGGCCTTTGCTGGCCGCGCTCACCTTTATCGCCGCGCGTCACGAGACCTGGCCGCTCTGGATCAGGCTTGCCGGGCTGGGCGTGTTCGCGATTGGCGCCGTGCTCGTCATGCTGCCACGCGTGAAAGGCGGGCTGATCGGCGCGCTGTGGACGATGCGGACGAAAGACTAGTCTTCGTCCGTGAACAGAGCGTTTTGCTGACCGTTGGGCGCCTTCAACCCGAGGCGCTCATACGCCAGCGGCGCCGCCACCCGGCCGCGCGGTGTGCGGGCGACATAGCCTTTCTGCATCAGGTAAGGCTCGATAACATCTTCCACCGCATCGCGCGCCTCACTGAGCGCCGCCGCCAGCGTATCAGCGCCGACCGGGCCCCCGGCATAAGTGCGCACCAGCGCATGCAGGTAGCGCCGGTCGAGCGCATCGAGGCCATCCGTATCAATCTCGAGCCGCTTCAGCGCGCGGTCCGCCGCGGGCTTGTCGATCGTCTCGCCTTCCGCCTCGGCAAAGTCGCGCACCCGGCGCAGGAGGCGCAGCGCGATGCGCGGCGTGCCCCGCGCCCGGCCCGCAATCTCGACCGCGCCTTCCTCCGTGATCGGAGCACCGAGCTTGCGCGCTGCCGCCATCACGATACGCGCAAGGTCCTCCGGCTCATAGAAATCGAGGCGCACCGGAATGCCGAACCGGTCACGCAGCGGCGTCGCCAGCAGGCCCGCGCGCGTGGTGGCGCCCACCAGCGTGAAGGGCGACAGATCCAGCCGCACAGAACGCGCCGCAGGCCCCTCCCCGATCACGATGTCGAGCGCATAATCCTCCATCGCCGGATAGAGGATTTCTTCCACAATCGCCGGCAATCGGTGGATCTCGTCGATGAACAGCACATCATTGGGCTCGAGATTCGTCAGGATCGCGGCAAGGTCGCCCGGCCGCGCGATGACCGGGCCGGATGTCGCGCGGAAGCCGACACCCATCTCGCGCGCGAGAATTTGCGCCAGCGTCGTCTTGCCCAGCCCCGGCGGCCCGAACAGCAGCACATGGTCCAGCGCTTCCTTCCGCCCGCGCGCAGCCTCGACATAAACCTTCAGGTTCGCCTTCGCCTTGCGCTGGCCGACATAATCCTCAAACGTCTGTGGACGGAGCGCCCGGTCCAGCGCATCTGGCCCTTGCGCGTTCGGATCAGCGAGGGAGTCGCGACGGCTCATCGCGCCAACTCCTTCAGCGCGCCCTTCACAAGCAGGCCAACCTCATCCGCGCCGTTCTTCGCTGCGGTCGCCACTGCCTTCGCGGCTTCCGACTGGCCATAGCCGAGATTGACGAGTGCGCTTATCGCTTCGGCGCGCGGGCCGGTGCCGCCCGCGACAGGCGCAGACGCAAGCCCCGCCACCGCCGCCACTTCAAATTTTCCGAACCGCCCCATCGGCGGCGCCTTGCCGGCGAGTTCCGTGATGATCCGTTCACCGAGCTTCTTGCCGATGCCCTTGGCGCGCGTGAACGCCCCGGAATCGCCGAGCGCGATAGCATCCATGATCTCCGCCGGCGAGAGTCCGTCCAGAATAGCCAGCGCCGACTTGCCCGCCACGCCCGGCACATCCTGCAACCGCACGAACCAGGCGCGCTCCTCATCCGTGGCAAAGGCGAACATCGTGATCGAGGCTTCAGTGACGCGCGTCTCGACCTGCACCGTCACGCGGTCGCCCGCCTGCAGTTTCGCCAGCAGCCGCGTGCCCGCGAGCGCAACATAGCCGACCCCGTTCACGTCGATCAGCAGATGGTCGAGCCCGATGGCCGCCACTTCTCCGGTGAGACGCCCGATAATCATGCCGCCCCCCTTTTCCGAAGCTCCGCAGGCAGATGATGCGCGGTGCAGATGGCGCAGGCGAGCGCGTCGGCGGCATCCAGCTTCATCTCCCCTGCCCTCGGCAGCAGCCGCTGCACCATGAACATCACCTGGTCCTTGTCCGCCGTGCCGGTGCCGACCACCGTCAGCTTGATCTGGCGCGGCGCGAATTCCGAAACAAGGATGCCCGCCATCGCAAGCGCCGCCATCGCCGCGCCGCGCGCCTGCCCCAGCTTCAGCGCCGCGCGCGGGTTTGCGTTCACCAGCGTTTCCTCGACGCCCGCCGCATCCGGCTGGTAATGGCGCGCCAGCTCGCCAACGCATTCGAAGATTTCAGCAAGCCGTTCGGCCATCGAATTCTCAGTCGCCGCCGAGATCACGCCATGCGCGACATGGGAAAGCCGCATGCCACTCTGCTCGATCACGCCCCAGCCCGTATGGCGGAGACCGGGGTCGATGCCGAGGATGCGAATCGTTGCGCTCATGTCGCCCACCCTAGCAGCGGCAGGGGTTAAAGACAGCTTGCCATTTTCACTTTTTGTTCGCCCGCCGCCCCAAGACGCCGTCACACCGGGCTGCTAAGGCAGCCCCAGGAGGACCCCATGACCGCACATGATCCCAGCACCCGCTTCTGGAACAAGACCGCGCGCAAATACGCCGCCAGCGCCATCGGCGACCCCGCCGGCTTCGAACGCACGCTCGAGCGCGTCCGCATGCTGGTCCCGGCGGGTAGCGCAATGTTTGAATTCGGCTGCGGCACCGGCACGGCGGCGCTGAAACTCGCCCCCCATGCCGGCCACATCCTCGCCACCGATATCTCCGAGGAGATGATCACCATCGCCCGCGAAAAGGCCGCCGCCGAAAGCGTCTCCAACGTGTCTTTCGAGGTGGGCACGGCGGAGGACCCGCGCTGGGGCGAAAGCCGGTTTGACGCCGCACTCGGCTTCAACATCCTGCATCTCGTACCAAACCGGCCCGCCGCCCTCGCCGGCATCCACCGTCTGCTGAAGCCCGGCGGCCTGTTCCTTTCCAAATCGGTCAGCCTTGCCGAAATGAACCCGGTGATCCGCCTCGCCGTTCCGCTGATGCGTGCCCTCGGCCAGGCGCCCTATGTCGCCACGGTTACCGAAGCCACGCTCGTCTCGGAAATCGAGGCTACCGGCTTCCAGATCGAAAGCCGCGAGCGCCATGCCATGAAAGGCAAGGATGTCCGCCCGGTGATCATCGCCCGCAAGGTGTGACACAAAAAAGGCCGCAGGAGCCCGAAGGTTCCCGCGGCCCCGCCAGGGCTCCCCTTTGGCCGCCCTATGCTCCCCTTATTCCTTCGGCAGGAGAACCGTGTCGATGACGTGGATCACGCCGTTCGAGGCTTCGATGTCGGCAGCCGTGATCGTCGCTTCGTTCGCCTTGGCAGCGCCGTCGGCTTCGATACGGACCGAGAGGTCAAGACCGGCGACCGTCGGCGTCGCAATACCCGCGTCTGCGGCCGGCAGGTCAGCCGCCATCACTTTGCCGGCGACCACATGGTAGGTCAGGATCTTCGTCAGCTTGTCCTTGTTCTCAGGCAGCAGCAGGGTCTCGACCGTGCCGGCCGGCAGCGCTGCGAAAGCGGCATTGGTCGGCGCGAATACCGTGAACGGACCTTCGCCGGAAAGCGTTTCGGCAAGGCCTGCTGCCTGAACGGCGGCGACGAGGGTGGAGAAGTCCGGATTGCCGGCGGCGATGTCGACAATGGTGCCGAGCACGGCGGGCTCTTCCACGACCGGTTCGGCAACCGGCTCTTCAACGGCAGCAGGCTGAACCGGGGCCGGTTCGGAAGCGGGCGTGCAGGCGGCGAGCGCAAAGGCGCTCGCGGCGGCAGCTGCAAACAGCGAAAACTTCATTTGATCTGTCCTCTTGGTGACTTACTTTTCTGGGGGGATGCGCACAACGCGCACACCTCATCTGGATCATTTGTCCCGCCCGGCCAGTCTTCTGAGTGACAATTTTCAAAGGCAATTTTGGGGCAAATGCAGGGCGTCTGCGCCTCAGTGCGCGCAACGCAGGAAACCTGTGCAGATCGTAATGTTGAAGCCGGCCTCCGGCCTCAGCTCATCCATTTCAGTGTGCGCGGCTGGATCGGATTCTCGAAGGCCCTGCCCTCGCTCCGGCTCGCCGTCCATTCGCGTTTCAGCGTCTGGTACCATTTCGCCTGCACGTCGATGTCGTCGATCCAGAGCATCGCTTTCTGGTGCGCCATGCCCTGATTTTGCAGGTCCACCATCTCGCCGTCCTGCGCGAGGAATTTGCGGCCCATGCGTTTCGCCACTGGCACAGCGAGATGCAACAGCGGCGCGCCCGTCCACCAGGTGAACTGCGTGATGCGCGTCTGCTTCGGCGCCTCGGGCGTCAGGCAGGTCAGCGTCAGCAGGCGCGCGGAATTGTTGGAGATGATTTCCCAGCGGTAGCCCGGCAGCTGGAAATGGATCTCGGTCATCACATCGCCGCCGAACACCCAGCGATAGAGTTTCGAGTTGGAAGACGGCGCATGCCGGTCAATCGCCCAGCCGCGATCCGTCGGAATGAACGGCTTCTCTTTCCGCTTCAAGCCCACAGACGGCGGGCGCCACCACCACTGGTCATGCACGAAGGGCACATGCGCCGGGTCCATCAGGCCGACCACCGCGTCATCGACATGGGCGTTGAAAATGTCCTCGATCACGAAACCCGGCCTGTCCGGGAGCGGACCAAATTCCGGCGGCGGCACTGCGGGCGCTGCCATGCTGCGCGGATCATGCGCGATGTAGACATACACCGCCCCGTTCGCCTCATGCACCGGATAGCGGCGCACCTTGATCCGTGTGGGATCATAGGCGCTGTCATCCGTCAGGCTCGGCATCAGGCGGCACCCGCCATCCGTGCCGAAACGCCAGCCATGATACGGGCATTGCAGCGTCCACTCGCCATTCGTTTCCAGCTGCTTGCCCGCCGACAGCGGCACCAGCCGGTGCGGACAGATATCGCGCAGCGCAAACGCCTCCCCCGCCGGTGTGCGGCCGACCACCACCGGCTCGCCAAGGATCATCAACCGCTCCTGCCTGCCAGGCTTCAGGCGCTCAGACGCCGCGGCGAGATACCAGCAATCGGTGAGGTAGCCCTCATCGGTGATACCGGTCTTCGCAGGCAGGGGCTGGGTGTCGGCCAAGGCTTCGCTTACTCCGCCACCGTGACCGTCAGCTCATAAGTGTCCATCGGCGGCTCCTCGGTTTCCCACGGGCGGCCTTCGGTCAGCTTGAACGTGCCCGTGCCGGCCGCCTTCGCGACATAGTCGAAGCCGAGATAATGGTCGCCGCCGGTAAAGCCCGGCAGGTTCTGGTGGGCGGGGTCAGTGCCGCGCGTCGTCTCGCCGACCGCCTCCATGAAGGCCGGGGCCTCCACCACCGTCCAGACATAGCCTGCCGTGGGAATGGAGACGAGTTCGATCCGGAGCGTCTCGCCAACCTTCAGGCTGACGGTCTGGCCCTTCTTGTCGGCGCCCGCATAGACCACCCCGGCCTCTGCAGCCGCCTGCGCGTCCGCGGCCGCCTTGGCGGCTTCTTCAGCCGTCGGCATCTCGGGCGGCTGCCATTCGTTCGGGTCCACGGCGGTCTCCTCCTCAGCCGCTTCCGGGCTCACCGGATCAGCCGCCTTGTCCTTGCTGAAATAGCCGCAGGCGCCGAGCGCCAGCGCGGCAGAGGCCGCAATCACGCGTTTCATGGGGGTCTCCTCGCTCCAATCCGCCCGTCATACGCCCGGCCACGCGCCCGCGCCAGCCTCCAGCTACTTCCCGCGCCGCACCTGCCCCGCTATATGCCGCCCATGACCCCGCGCGACAAAATCCGTAACTTCTCGATCATCGCCCATATCGACCATGGGAAATCGACCCTCGCCGACCGCCTGATCCAGGCCTGCGGCGGGCTCTCGGACCGTGAAATGAGCGAACAGGTGCTCGACTCGATGGATATCGAGAAGGAGCGCGGCATCACCATCAAGGCCCAGACCGTGCGCCTCAGCTACACCGCGAAGGACGGCGAGACCTACACGCTGAACCTGATGGACACGCCCGGCCATGTCGACTTCGCCTATGAGGTGAGCCGCTGCCTCGCCGCCTGCGAAGGCTCCCTCCTCGTCGTCGATGCCTCCCAGGGCGTCGAAGCCCAGACCCTCGCCAACGTCTACCAGGCCATCGACCAGAACCACGAGATCGTCCCCGTCCTGAACAAGGTGGACCTGCCGGCCGCTGATGTTGAGCGGGTGAAGGAACAGATCGAGGAAATCATCGGCCTCGACACGGCAAACGCCGTGCAGATTTCCGCCAAGACCGGCCTCGGCATCCCGGATGTGCTCGAAGCCATCGTCAAGCAGCTGCCCCCGCCGAAGACCGGCGACGCCGCCGCCCCGCTGAAAGCCGCGCTGGTCGATGCCTATTACGACCCCTATCTCGGCGTCGTCGTCATCGTGCGCGTGCATGACGGTGTGCTGAAGAAGAAACAATCGATCCGCATGATGCGCACCGGCGGCGTCTACGAGATCGACAAGATCGGCACCTTCAATCCGAAGCTCACCGAAGTAGACGCCCTCGGCCCCGGCGAAGTCGGCTATTTCGTCGCCTCCATCAAGGAAGTCGGCGACACCGCCATCGGTGACACGATCACCGAAGACAAACGCCCCACGGACAAGGCCCTGCCCGGCTACAAGGAAGTCCAGCCCGTCGTCTTCTGCGGCCTCTTCCCGATGGACGCGGGCGACTTCGACGACCTGCGCGCCGCGATGGCGAAGCTGCGCCTCAACGACGCCTCCTTCACCTGGGAAATGGAAACCTCCGCCGCGCTCGGCATGGGCTTCCGCTGCGGCTTCCTTGGCCTCCTGCACCTCGAGATCATCCAGGAACGCCTGAGCCGCGAGTTCGACCTCGACCTCATCGCCACCGCCCCCAGCGTTGTCTACCAGATGACGATGACCGACGGCTCCGAGATCGAGCTGCACAACCCCGCCGACATGCCGGATGTCGTGAAGATCCGCGAAATTCGCGAGCCGTGGATTTCCGCCACCATCTACACGCCGGACGAATATCTCGGCTCCATCCTGAAACTCTGCCAGGACCGCCGCGGCGTGCAGACCGAACTCTCCTATGTCGGCGGGCGCGCCTGCGTGAAATACGAACTGCCGCTCAACGAGGTCGTGTTCGACTTCTACGACCGCCTGAAATCCATCTCGCGCGGCTATGCCAGCTTCGACTATACCCTCATCGGCCACCGCGCCGAAAACCTCGTCAAGCTGCAGATCCTCGTCAACGAGGAACCTGTCGACGCCCTCGCCATGCTCGTCCACCGCGACCGCGCCGAAGGCCGCGGCCGCCAGATGTGCGAGCGCCTGAAAGACCTCATCCCGCGCCAGATGTTCAAGATCCCGATCCAGGCCGCCATCGGTGGCCGCGTCGTCGCGCGCGAAACCATCTCTGCCATGAGGAAAGACGTCACCGCCAAATGCTATGGCGGCGACGCCACCCGCAAACGCAAACTCCTCGACAAGCAGAAAGCCGGCAAGGCCCGCATGCGCCAGTTCGGCAAAGTCGAAATCCCGCAGGAAGCGTTTGTGGCGGCGCTGCGAATGGATGGGGACTGACGCTGCACCCTCCTCCCCCGCTTGCGGGGGAGGTGCCCCGAAGGGGCGGAGGGGGGAGCCCCACTCGCGGACTTATGCAACACCCGCTGAGAAAAATTCCCCTCCGAATCAAGCCTCAATAAGAATTCCACAGGAACTTACGCAACACCTCCAAACCTGTGTCATGCTTTGCGCATGGACCAGACCGCGCCCCCGCAGACAAATCTCGTCGCCGAGACCCAGGCCATGATTGGCGGACTCATCGAGGCGCTGGCGGTCATGCTCGATCCCGGATTCGTCCGTCCACGGAATATCCTCACCTACCTCGCCCGTGCCTTCCTGCTGCCCGCCGAGGCGGCCCTGCGCCGTCTCATCCACCTGATCGCCGGCAGCATCGCCCCGCTGCCCATTTCGCCTCGCGCCCTCCTCCCCCGCAGCGCGGGAGAGGTGACCCAAAGGGGCGGAGGGGGAAGCCCCACCCGCACCCCCTCGCGCCCGCCCGTCTTCCGCCTCACCGAACCGCTGCCGCGTGCCCGAAACATCGACGCCCCCACAAAACCCCAAAGCGAAACCCAGACGCCGCGCTCGCCCGCCGATCCCTCCGCCCACGAAGCAAATCTCCAGCGCCGTTTCGCCGCGCTTCAGGCTGCCTTCGCCGATCCCGTCTGCGCCGCGCGCCGCCTGCAGCGCCTCGCCGCCCGGCTCGCACCTGCGGCGCCCGTCCTCTCCCTCGAAGACATCCCCGGCCTCGCCTCGGACATTATCACCGACGAGAACCGCGACACGCTCCAGCGCCTCAACCTCGCCGTCACCCGCCAGCGCGCCAAGCGCCTGAACACGTCCTGACCCGCCCGGAACCAAACCTCCGCACCCGGAAGGCACCCGCCTCCCGGGCCAAAGGCGCTGGGTAAAATGTCACCACCCCTTCCCACTCTCCCCCCCAGCCGCTACATGCCCCCCATGACCCGCCCCCTCACAATCCTCGGCATCGAAACCTCCTGCGACGAGACCGCCGCCGCCGTGCTGCGCCTTGAGGATGGCCAGGCAAGCCTCCTGTCGGACATCATCCGCACACAGCTCGAAGAGCACGCCCCCTATCGCGGCGTCGTGCCGGAGATTGCCGCGCGCGCGCATGCCGAACTCGCCGACCTGACGGTGGCGAAAGCGATGGCAGATGCCGGGATTTCCTATGCCGGTCTCGACGGCGTTGCCGCCACCGCCGGCCCCGGCCTGATCGGCGGCGTCCTCGTCGGCCTGATGACCGGCAAGGCGGTGGCGCAGGCGGCCGGCATCCCCTTCATCCCGGTGAACCACCTCGAAGGCCACGCCCTCTCCCCGCGCCTCGCCGCGGATTGTCCGTTCCCGTACCTTCTGCTGCTCGTCTCCGGCGGGCATTGCCAGTTCCTGGAAGTCCGCGGCCTCGGCGACTACAAACGCCTCGGCTCCACCATCGACGATGCCGTCGGCGAAGCCTTTGACAAGGTGGCAAAACTCATGGGCCTCGGCTTTCCCGGCGGCCCGGCGGTCGAGCGCCTCGCGCTTCAAGGCAATCCGAAGGCGCATGACTTTCCGCGCCCACTGCTCAATCGCCCCGGCCTCGAAATGAGTTTCGCCGGCCTCAAATCCGCCGTCGCCCGCGCCGCCGAAGGCGCGCAGTCAGACGCCGCAAAAGCCGACATCTGCGCCAGCTTCCAGGCCGCCATCTGCGATGTGCTGTCTGAGAAATCCGCGCGCGCCCTCGCCGCGTTTGATCCGGGTGCGGAAGAGAAGCGTATCGTAGTCGCCGGCGGCGTTGCCGCCAACAAGGCGATCCGCGCCGCGCTCGAAACCGCAGCGGCCACCCACGGCGCCCGCCTCATCGCGCCGCCGCTTCGTCACTGTACGGACAATGCCGCGATGATCGCGCTCGCAGGTGCCGAGCGGCTCGCAGCCGGGATGGTCGGGGAAGAGGATGGCCTCGCCTCAGGCTCCCGCCCGCGCTGGCCGCTGGATGAGGCCGCTGCCCTCGCCGCGCCGGTCTATGGCGGCGGTCACAAGGGCGCGAAAGCCTGAGATCTGATTGTTCCGGGTAAAAAATCCGGGACCTGAGGGGAAAGGGAAAACCTCAGGTCCCGGTTGTATCCCGCAGCGCGGCAGGGGCGGCGCGCATCGGGCGGGAATGGAGCGACTGCCGCGCTGCGGCAGGGCGCGTCATGTTCAGGCGACGAAAGTGGTGAGGCCGAAGGTTGCCCAGGCGACCAGGGCGGCTGCCGGAATGGCGGCAAGGAAGGCGTAGAGCGACTGGCGGGCTTCGGTGCGCGAAGAGGTGGTCATGGCGGGGTCTCTTTGACTGGCTGGAAGGCAACCGCTGCCCTCCATGACCCCTATATAGCACCCCACTGAGCGCTAATCAATGAACAAAATCGATTTTATTCACTAATCAGCCTTTATAGCTGCGCTGACAGGATGCAGCGGCTCGCCCGTGACCGGGCAGACCTCATCCAAAGGGGGCGGAATGCCCTCCCAGGGCTCAGGCTGGACCGCACCCGGCGACAGGCCGGCGAGCAGAAGGTCCATGACCCCGTCCAGCTCCCGCTGCAGCTTCGGAAGGGTCAGCTTCGAGAACAGTTGCGGGAAACGGAACTTCATCAGCGCCGACTGCCACATCTCGGCGATCTCTTCCGGCTTATCGAGCGGCCGGAACTCGCCGGACGCGACCCCGTCCCTGAAGATCTGGACCATATAGACCCGTTCGCGGGCCAGCTGGTCGTTCATGTAAAGCGGGCGCTCCTTGCTGAGCACTTCTGCCACTTCCAGGATCTTCGCCTCGTCCTCGATCGCCGAATAAGTCCGGGCAAGATGATAGTGAAAATAGGCGCGCAGCCGGTTGGCCGCCGTATCCTTGCGGGCGACGATGCCAGCAAAGGTCGTATAGGCCTCTTCGTTGAACTTGTGCGCCATCGCCTCGGCAATATCGAGCTTGGAGGCGAAGAAGCGGTAGATGTTGCCCGCCGACATGTTGCAGTCGCGGGCAATCTCCGCCATCGTCGTTTTCGAATAGCCATAGTGAAGGATGCGCTCCACGGCCGCGTGGAGGATCATCAGGCGGGTGTCATCAGTCGGATTCGAGTTCATCCACCCAGAATACACCAGACGGCTGAATAATCAATATAGTATTCATTGTACACTTGGGTCCCGGCTATTTACCTAGCGTCACCGCCCTTTTCCGGGCCCCCGCGGCCGTGCCATAGGCAGTCATGATTTGACGGGATACGCCGATGCCACTCTATTGCCTTCACTGCCTCGACAACGAAACCGACGGCGCCGCGCGCCGCGCTGCCGCCCGCCCGGCGCACCTGGAATGGGCCGCCGGCATCGGCCCGGCCCTGCGCATGGCCGGCCCCCTCCTCAGCGAGACCGGCGCGATGGTTGGCTCGGTCTTCCTTCTCGAAGCCGCCAGCCTTGAGGCCGCCAAGGCTCTCAACGCCGAGGACCCCTATTCCAAAGCCGGCGTCTTCGGCCGCGTGACCATCAACGAAACCCGCTGGGCCATCGGCGAAGGCAAGCCCCAATGAGACAGTTCGTATCCGGCAATCTCAACTATTCCAGCTGGTCGATCCGCCCGCTCCTGGTCGCCCGCAAGGTCGGCCTGCCGGTGGAAGAGATCATCGTCCCGCTCGACTTCCCGGAGACCACCGCGAAGCTCAAATCCCTCAGCCCCACCGCCAAGGTGCCCCTGCTGATCTGGGACGGTCTCGAAATCTGGGAAAGCCTCGCCATCGCCGAGTTCATCGCCGAATGGGCAGAGCCCGGCGCCGTCTGGCCGCAGGACGCCGAGGCCCGCGCGATTGCCCGCGCCGTCTCCAGCGAGATGCATGCCGGTTTCGCCGCGATCCGCAACGCCTGCTCGATGGACATCCGCGCCCGCCACCCCGCGCCGGACATGACCCCCGCCCTCGAAGCCGATATCACGCGCCTGCAATCGATGTGGTCCGGCCTGCGCGCAAAATACGGCAAGGGCGGCCCCTTCCTGTTCGGCGCCTGGTCTGCGGCCGACGCCTTCTACACACCGGTCGTCACCCGCTTCCGCACCTACGGCCTGCCGCTCACCGGCGCAGCCGCCGACTATGCTGCTGCCGTGCTGGAAGACCCGTTGTTCCTGAAACTCGAGGAAGAGGCAAAGGCAGAGCCCTGGTGGATCAAGTACGGACCGGACGGTCGCTCCAGCGGGTATCTTAAGGCTTAGGCGGCATGAAGAAGTCGTAGCCGAGATCGTAGCGGAAAAGCTCATTTACCCGCTGCGAATAAATCTCCATCGCCTCTCCGGAGAACAGCTCCTCCAGCGAAGCCTGCCGGTTCTGAAGCACGTTAGGCTCGGCTTCGGGATCGACCTTCCTGGCCATCGCCTCCTTGGTGCCCTCAATGAGCGCCGCCTCGATCGCCTCCGGTTTCAGCGTGATGCCCCAGTGGCGCGCGATCGCTTCCAGCGTGCCGCGCGGGTCGGCCCGCGTCTGCTCATACTGCACCCGCAGGATCGACTGCGGAAAGCGCCGCTCCACTTCGCCCCAGCGGTTCCAGAACCGCGCCAGCCAGTAGAGATCGCAGCGGTAGCGTTTGCCCTCCGGATCGCCGCGCAGGTATTCCAGCCAGTCGACCTGGATATCGTATTCCCATTTGGCATGGTGGGAGGCGAGGATCGCCATCGGATGACGCACGCACAGCGCATAGGGCGGAAGTCCCGCCAGGCTTCGCGCCCAGCCCCAGTCGGCAAGCGCGTGCGGAATCGTATGGCTGAAGGCGAGCCGCGGCAGCTGCGGATAGACCGGATCATCCTTCGGCCAGCCGATATAGGGCCGCACGGCATTCTCGGAAAAATACTCCGGCCGCGGAATACCGTAAGTGTCCGCCAGCGCGACGGCGAACATGTACTTCACCCAATGGGTGCCGGAATTCTTCGACGTGACCAGGAAGCCGTCAAAGGCGCCGTGCCGCAGCACGGAGAAGTTCATCCAGGTGTCGTTCCAGACGCGCGAAGCATAGGTCATGGGGCCTTCGCCTAGACCAGCGCCCGGGTGCGCGCAAGCTCAGGTCTTGAGGCCGGCGAGATCGCGGTAGACCTGCAGGAGCACAAGCTGCGCCCGGGTCGGCAGCTCTTCGGCTTCCGAAACCGCGACCAGCATGGCGTCGAGATCGACGATCTCCTTGGGGCCCAGCTGCGGCGCATTGACGATCTTGCGGCTCAGCACCCGCATCGCCTCTTCCGGCGGCGGACAGGTCCGGGTGACCCAGGAGGCATGTGCCGCAAGTTCTTCCGCATCGCGGGCCGTGACGCGGAAATGTTCGGCAATCTCGTGCTCGATCACCTGCATCTGCCGGTCGGACAGCTGGCCGTCGCGGCCGAGCGCAACGAGCACGAGCATGATCGAGGCGGCTTCGCGCGGATCATCGATAAGGTCGAGCCCGCCCTTCCCCATCTTGTACTTGAAGGCGAAGCGGCGCGGCGCGTTCGCAACCGTCTTGGCGACATCCACCGCCACATCCAGCCCGCGCTTCGCCATCTGCAGGCGCCAGACCCAGACGCCGATGGCGATCAGAATACCGAGGAGGCCGAGAAGGATGTGCATGAGGCAACGATACAACCCGCGCCGTCCGGATGCCAGCGCGATTGCACCGCTCACCCGGAAATGAAAGGACCGAAGCCCGAACGCTCCGGTCCCTTGCAGCATTCAAGCCGGAAATCAGTTCCCGCCTTCGGCCTTTGCCCCAGCATGGGCTTGAGCGAGCACATAGGAACGGATCGCTTCGGCTTCGTCCGGCGTCAGGTAATCGGCGAAGGACACCATGCCATTGGCGGCGAGGTTACCGTCCAGCACGACACCCTTCCAGGCCTCCGCGTTGCCGGTGATCGCCGACCAGCGCAGGTCCGGCAGCACGCCGGACGAGATCGCGAGCGGTCCGTGGCAGACCGCGCAGTTGCGGGCATAATGCACGCCACCTTCCGAGATCACCGCGAGGCTGCCGAACGCTGCCGCCTTCGGGGTCTTCTCGACCGGTGTCAGGCCCGTGTCTGCGATCTCGCCGGTGGCGCCGAGCTTGAAGGTGACCACCTTGCCGACCGAAGGCGAGACTTTCTCGTCGAAGCCGAAGCCGGCCGCCAGCGCAAAGGCAGAGCCCCAGCCGGTCGTGATTGTGACGTATTGCTCGCCGTCGATCATGTAGGTGCCGGGACCGGATGCGCCGCCGGATTTCAGCGGATGGCTCCAGAGCTTCTCGCCGGTCGCCGCATTATACGCCGCGAAGTCTCCGTTGAGCTTGCCCTGGAAGACGAGACCGCCCGCCGTGGAAAGCACGCCGCCATTCCAGGCATTGTCATGCTCGACCGTCCATTTCGGCGCGCGCGCAACCGGGTCCCACGCGATCAACCGGCCCTTCAAAGTCGAGCGCAGCATCTTCGCGACTTCCGGCGGCGCAATCGGGGGCACGCCGGCGGAGAAGTCGATACCCGTATTCCAGCCGACCGGGCGGGAGGCGAAGCGTGGATCTTCGGCATAGGCCTGCGGAATTTCCTGCGCCGGGATATAGGCGAGGCCGGTATCCGGGCTGAAGGCCATCGGTTGCCAGTTGTGTGCACCGAGCGGGCCGGGCGTCTGTTCGAAGGGGGCCTTCGAATACCGCGCCGCCGGGTTCTCGATCGGGCGGCCATTGGCATCAATGCCCGTCGCCCAGTTCATCGGCACGAAGGCATCACCGGAGATCAGCTGCCCGGTCGCCGCATCGACGACATAGAAGAAGCCGTTCTTAGGAGCCTGCATCGCCACGCGGCGCGGCGCGCCGCCTTCGCCGAGCGGCAGGTCGGCGAGGATGATGGTCTGCGTGGCGGTATAGTCCCAGTTATCGCCGGGCGTCGTCTGGTAATGCCACTTGTAGGCGCCGGTTGCTGCATCCACCGCGACGATGGAGGAGAGGAACAGGTTGTCGCCGCCCGCCGGATCCCGGAACGTGCGGTTCCAGGGCGACCCGTTGCCGACGCCGAAGATGATCTGCTTGTTCACTTCGTCATAGACGATCGAATCCCATACCGTGCCGCCGCCGCCATCGGTCGTCCAGGCACCGGTATCGCCCCAGGTGACATTGCCGACCTGCACGAAGGCGTCGTCAGACGCTGCCCCGTCCGGCTGCTTGGTGGGGTTCGGCACCGTGTAGAAGCGCCAGACGAGATCGCCCGAGCTGGTATCGTAAGCCGAGAGGTATCCGCGTACGCCCAGTTCGGCGCCGCCATTGCCGATCAGCACCTTGCCATCGACGACACGCGGCGCGCCGGTGATCGTGTAGGGCCGCGACTGGTCGACCGTGACCTTGCTCCAGACCACCTGCCCCGTCTCGGCATTCAGCGCCTCGAGCCGTCCGTCGATGACACCGACGAAGACCTTGCCGTCATAGACGGCGACCCCGCGGTTGACGACATCGCAGCAGGCCTTGACGCCCACCGCCCTGTCAACGCCCGGATCATAGACCCACTTCTCCGCGCCGGTCTTCGCGTCGAGCGCATAGACCACCGACCAGGCGGAGGTGACATACATCACCCCATCGACCACGATCGGCGTCGATTCCACGCCGCGATTGGTGGCGAGGTCATAGGTCCAGGCAACGCCCAGCTGGCTGACATTCGAGGTGTTGATGCTGTCGAGTTTCGAGTGGCGCTGCTCGTCATAGGTGCCGCCATAGGTGAGCCATTCTTCGCCCGCGCTGGCGGTGGAGATCCGCGCGGTATCCACCGCCGCGAACCCTTCCGGCTTGGCGGTGCGCACGTCGCGCTCGCCGCACCCGCTCAGCAGCAGGGCCGAGCCTGCAAGAATCGCCGGGGCTGCCCAGCTGCGCCAGTTCCTGATGTTCACAATGTGCCTCCCGATCCTGGCCCGGCCGTCGAGGCGGCAAGGTCCTTGGTCGGTGCAGACTAACGGGTCCGCCTGCAAAGTCGAGGCGTGACGCGGCGGGAGCGCTTCAGGCCGCAACCGCGTCCGCGAGTTCGGATCGCGCCGAGTCGATTGCAGCCGCAATGGCAGCCTGCCAGGCATCAATCGTTGCTGCGCCTGCCGCAGACGCCGGGAAATTGATCGACCGGGACGCGCTGATCACGCCGCCTTCCACGTTGGCGCCCTTGCGCACAAGGCCCGTCATCGCATCTTCCGGCCGGCCATTCTGCGCGCCATAGCCCGGCACCAGGAACAGGGCCTTCGGCGCCGCTGCCCGCACCTGCCGCGCCTCTTCCGGCGCGGTGGCGCCAACGACCATCATCAGGTTCGACCAGCCGCAATCGCTCATCAGCCGCTCGGATAAGGGCCGCAGGCTCTCGGCAATGCGGATGTAGAGCGGCTTGCCGCCCACATCGAGCATCTGGAAATCCGCCGCCCCGGGATTGGACGTGCGCACGAGCACGACAATGCCCTTGCCGAGGGCCGCGGCGCGCACCGCAAAAGGCTCCAGCGTATCAAGTCCCATATAGGGGTTGAGGGTGACTGCATCGGATTCGAACGGCGCGCCCGCCGACAGGAACGCGTCCGCATAGCCTTCAGCCGTGGAACCGATATCGCCCCGCTTGGCATCCATCAGCACGATCAGCCCCGCCGCGCGCGCCGCACGCGTGATCGCCGCAAGCGCCGCCATGCCCTCCGGGCCGTGACGCTCGAAAAATCCGGATTGGGGCTTCACCACCGCAACCTTGCCGGCCGCCACCTCGATGAGAGCCCGGCCCCAGGCCTCAAGGCCGCGCGCCGTATCGCCGCCGAACAGGGCCGGCACCTTGCCGGCATGCGGATCCATCCCGACACAGAGCGGCCCGTGCCTGCGCACACCCTCGGTCAGCCGGGCGGCGAAATCGGTCATGAGGCTACCTCGCAGGTGACTTTCACGACCTGTAGCCTGCGCCGCGCATTATCGGAAGGCGCGCCATAGCCCGACATCTCGAACCTGTCCGCCGGGCCGGCCTGACGTTCCACGCCGAGCTTGGTGAGGAAGGCATCCATCGATTGCGGCGCGGTCGTATAGATCCGTCCGCGGCGCGGGCTCTCGGCCACGATCACGCCGCGCACGGCGCCATTGGCATCAAACATCGGGCCACCGGAAATACCGCCCAGCGTGCCGGTCAGGCCATCTGTCCGTCCCACTTCCGCCCAGGCGAGGATCGGCGCCTCGCCTTCGCGCGCCCCCCGCGTGACGAGGCGGGAGCGGGAGACAAGGCGGGTCGCCAGCTCGCCCGGCTTGCCTTGCGGGAAGCCGACGGCATAGCCCTCCGTGCCGACCCGCATCGGCGCATCAAGCGAAAGCGATACCGGGAACGGGCTGCGTCCCGTGGAAAGCAGGGCGAGGTCATGCCCGTCATCGACGCTGATGCGCGCCACCGGCACGAAATTGCCTGGTGCTACTTCCAGCGTCACCTTCGAGCAGCCTTCCACCACATGCCGGGCTGTCAGCCAGTCGCCCTTCTCGTTAACGGCGAAGGCCGTGCCGACGCCGTTCTGAGGCTCGCCGACCTGGACCAGAACCATCTCGTCCAGCGGCGAGGGGTCTGGCAGCAGCGGCCCCATTTCCTCGGCGAAATCAGAGGGCGGCGCCGGTGCCGGCACATCCGCATCGGGCGCCAGCGCGAACAGCACCAGCACCATCAGGGCCAGCGCGGAAATATAGATCAGGATATCGAACGAGCGCATGACAGGCTCTTATAGCCGCTGCAGCACCGGGTCCCAGAGGCCAGCTGCAAGGATCATCGCCGCCGACAGCTTTGTTCCTGCCAGCAGGATCGCCGCCCCCATCTCGTCCTTCGCCAGCCGTCCGGGGATATCGCGCAACAAAAGGTCCACCAGCCGGTAGGCAATCAGCTGCATCAGGAGTGCGATGGCGCCCCAGATCAGCAGGCCTTCAATCGTCATCGACGAGGCCAGCGTCGAGGCAATCGGGATGGCAAGCCCGCCGATGGCGCCGGCCAGCGCCACACCGGCCGAGGTGTTGCCGGCCCGGACGAGGGCCAGCTCCTTCCAGGGCGTCAGCAGGACATAGACGGTCGAGGCCGCCAGCAGCATCAGGCCCGCCGCCCCTGTCGACATCAGGAAGCGCGGAAACGCGGCGTCGAAGGCACTTATTTCAGCTCCGATAGGCATGTGGCTGGACTTCCCTGCTTTTGCGGCGAAACGTCAGACCTGCCTTGCCAGAGGGCGCCGCCATCCCTACCCACTGGCAACCGCGCCTCAGGGAGACACGCACATGCTGAAGGGAAAATCCGCCCTCGTTACCGGATCGACCAGCGGGATCGGGAAGGCCATTGCCACCCGCCTCGCGGCCGAAGGCGCCAATGTGATGCTCAACGGTTTCGGTGACGCGAAGGAAATCGACACGCTTCGTGCCAGTCTCGAAAGGGATCATAAAGTAAAGATCGCCTTTTCGGGCGCCGACCTGACCCGGCCGGAGGCCATCGAACAGATGATGTCCGAGGCGGCGAGCACGTTTGGCGGCATCGATATCCTCGTCAACAATGCCGGCACGCAATTCGTGTCCCCCATCGAGGACTTCCCGGTCGCCAAATGGGACCTGATCCTCGCCCTGAACCTGTCATCCGCCTTCCATACGACACGTCTGGCCCTGCCCTACATGAAATCGCGGAAATGGGGCCGCATCCTCAACATGGGCTCGGCCCATGCGCGCGTCGCCTCGCCGTTCAAGTCCGCCTATGTCGCCGCCAAGCACGGCCTCTCGGGCCTGACCAAGACGACCGCGCTGGAAGGCGCCATCCACGGCGTGCGCTGCAACCTCATCTGCCCGGGCTATGTCTTCACCCCGCTCGTGGAAGGCCAGATCGCGGATACCGCCAAGGCGCGGGGCATGACCGAGGAACAGGTGAAGAATGACGTGCTTCTCGCCGCCCAGCCAACCAAGGAGTTCGTCACGGTAGATCAGATCGCCGGCTTTGCCGCCTTCCTGTGCAGCCCGGCCGCAGATTCCATCAACGGGGCCGAGCTTCCCATCGATGGCGGCTGGACGGCTCAGTAGAACGTGAATTGACCCGGCCCGTGCGGGCGGGCATCTTGACCCCAGCATGCTGAAACGCGCCCTTCTCCTCTGCCTTGGCCTCTGGCTCATCGCCGTCGGCGGGCTGTCTGCGCATGCAGGGCCGTGTGACATGCGCGAAGCCGCAGTTGCTGAAACTGCGGCCCCTGCAGACGCTCATGCCCATTGCGACATGATGGCTCCGCCCACGGACGATGCGGCTCCGGAAATGCCGGACGCACCAGACCGGGATGCCAGCTGCTGCTGCCCGGCCGTTCTGGCCGGCGTGCCCGCCGCAGAAGCGCCGGAAGCCGCCGCGCCGCGCTTCGCCCTGATGGCTGCATTGCCAGCCGACATAAGCGCCCCGTCGCGCAATCTGATTCCCGAACCGCCACCCCCGAAGGCCTGATCCGTTCATCATTCTACGGATCAACGCTAATTGAGGAGTGGCTTATGCCCACCCGATACCTTGCTGCAGGGCTCGCCCTGGCAGCGCTCGCGGCGCCTGCCAGCGCCCGGCCCGTCTCCTATCCCGGAGGCTGGACCATCATGCAGGACAACAACGCGATGTATTCTTCGCTGCATGTCCATTATTCGCCAACCGCTTCGGATTCGATTGGCCTCTACATCGAGGATAATCAGGACATGGATGTCCGTTTCATGGGGCTGCAATACAACCGCCTCCTGAAGCGGTGGAACGCCCCGCAGAGTCAAGGCAACCTCTACCTCAAGCTGGGCGCCGGCATGGCCGATCCGTTTGGCAGCCGGGACGCAGAGGCCGGAGGATTTGCCGGCCTCTCCGCCGACTGGGAAACCCGGCGCGTGTTCTTCTCCTATGACGTGCGCGGCCGCGACTTCGCCGGAGACCAGACCGTCAGCCATGCCGCGCGCGCGGGCATCGCCCCCTACCTCGGAGAAGAAGGCGCCCTGCACACATGGATGATGGTGCAGGTCGAAAACACTCCGGAGGCGGAGGAACCGGTGAAGGTGACACCGCTGCTGCGTTTCTTCAAAGGCCCTCTGCTCTTCGAAGCCGGTTACACGATTGAGGAGGAAGAATTCCTGCTCAACTGGACCTGGCGTTTCTGATATACTTTTCAAAAGGACTTCTCATATGACTACCCTGAAAACACTCGCCCTCGCCTCTTTCCTGGCGCTCTCACCGGTGATCCACATGTCATCCATCAACACCGCCCACGCAGCCGAACCCGCCCCCGGCGAAATCATCATGCTGAATGTCAACGGCCTCGTCTGCGATTTCTGCGCCGAATCCGTCCGCAAGATTTTCGGCAAGGAAGAGGCGGTGCAGAAGGTCCATGTCGATCTCGCCAATGGCAAGGTGCGCGTTGATCTCAAGCCGGGCAAATCAATGGACGACGCGGCACTGGAAAAGCTGATCCGCAAATCCGGATACGCCCTTGTCTCCATCGACCGGACCGTCGCGAAATGACGGACACGGATGACATCCGCCCGCCCAGCACATTACCCGCCTTCCTGTCGCTGTTCACCTCGACCGGCACTCTGATCTGCTGCGCCTTGCCTGCGCTGCTGGTCAGCCTCGGCGCCGGCGCGGTGATGGCGGGGCTGATCGAGGCAGTGCCGCAGATTGTCTGGCTCGGCAAGCACAAGGCCGCCGTGTTCGGCATTGCCGGGGCGCTGCTGATCGTCTCCGGCCTCTGGCAATGGCATGCCCGCAGCCTGCCCTGCCCGGCAGACAAGGCACAGGCGGATGCCTGCGCCCGCGCCCGGAAGGTCAGCTGGATCGTCTGGGGACTGAGCGTTGCGCTCTACGCAATCGGCTTCTTCTTCGCCTTCCTCGCAGCACGTCTGCTCTACTGATCGCGGGGGCGGCGGAGGCCTACTCCGCCGCTCTCATGATCGCTTCCATCCGCTGGATCCAGGCGAGCCAGGCCTTGCGGCCCTTGTCGGTCAGATGCACGCGCGTCTGCGGCTTCTTGCCGACGAAGAGTTTCTCCTGCCGGACATAGCCTGCCTCTTCCAGCTTTTTCAGATGGGTCGAGAGATTGCCATCAGTCGCGCCGACCTTGTCGCGCAGCTCGCCAAACACCGCCGGACTGACGGCCGAGAGATAGGCCATCACACCCAGCCGCAAGCGGCCATGGATGACATCATCGATGTCGTTGTGATCGAAAGGATTGTCTTCGCTCATCGCGCCCACGCCTTTCCGGCTCAGATCGTTTCCGCCGGTTCGGCCCGCATCATCATCAGGCCCGGAATGCAGACGGCGACGAAGGCGGACGCCGCCCCGACCAGCCAGATATACTCCGTACCCGTCAGGAATACCGCGGCAAGCACACCGGCAAACGCCGCGATGCCGGCAAATTTGAGCGCCGCCTGTCCCGAGATCGTGCCGGTGACAAACTGGCCGATGCCATAAATGCCGAGCACCATCGGCACAGACCAGTAGAACCCCTCGATGCCTTCGCCGGTGAAAGCAAGGCGCGCGATCACGCCGGTAAAATACACGAACATGAACAGGCCTGCGGTCGTCCAGAGCACGCCCTGCACCCGGTTGCCGGCCGAGGCCCGGCCCGGCTTTCCGGACTGCCCTTTCACCAGAAGATACTGCCCGCCGCCGCCGATGACGCCAAAGGCCGCCCACATCATCCAGTAGGCGGACGGATCGAGCCCGAACATGCCCTGCGAGATGATGAAATGGCCGGTATAGGCAATGCTGACGAGGCCGCCCCACATCGCCAGGAAGGGTCCGCCCAGCAGCGGGGCATTCTCGCCGGCCTCGGCAAGGTCACGCAGATAGGCGAGGTCGCTGGAGAGGGATTCGGCGCGGGTCATTTGAAGCTCCTGAAAGCACTTTGAAATGCAAAGTATTTCGGTTCGCGGCGCGTGTCAATCCGCCTGAACCTGTTGCCTCGCGCGAGAAATCCTGAAATACAACTCTTGCGTGTTTCTGGGGAGCGCCTGTGTCCGGGTTGAAAACTGAAACCGAAAGCCGGCCGCTGCCGAATGGCTTCGAGCTGACCGAGCTGAACCCCGATTTCCTGCGGGATCCGCATCCCGTCCTCGACCGCCTGCGTCAGGAGGCCCCGCGCCACATCCACCGGCATGCGCATTTTCCCGACGCGCCCACAGGGCTCTACCTCACGCGGATGGACGATGTCCGCGCCATCCTCTCGGACGCCACTTACCAGCGCGACCCGCGCTCCACGCCGCCCGGCTCCCTCGCCCGCGCCTTTGCGCCAGCCTCCGTGATGATCGATGGCCCGCACGGAAACCTGCTCTACCTCGACGGCGCCCAGCACCGCAGGGTGCGCAGCGTCATGTCGCGTGCGTTCACCCCGCGCTCCATCCAGGCGAAGCGTGCAGAAATCGAGGCGCTCGCGGCGGAAATGCTCGCCCGGCTCGCCGAAAAGCCGGAATTCGACTTCATCGCGGAATATGCCGCGCCCTTCCCGATCTATGTCATCGCCCGTATGCTCGGCCTGCCGGATGAGGACATGGCGCAGTTCCGCCAATGGTCGGAAGACCTGATCTTCGTGTTCAATCCGCTGCGCACGCCGGACCAGGACGCCCACCAGAAAGCGGCTTTTGCGGGACTCGAAGACTATTTTGCAAGGGCCATCGAGGCCCGCCGAAATCAGCCTACGGACGATCTTCTCTCCGGCATTGTTCACGGCGAAGCCGATGCTGGCGGAAAGCTTATCGATAATGAAATCTCGACGCTCCTGCTCCTCCTCCTGCTCGCCGGCAACCTCACCACAGCCGATGTTTTCGGAAACGGCCTCCTCGCCCTGCTGGAGCATCCGGAGGAATGGGCGGCACTGAAGTCAGACCCGTCTCTCTCTGCCATCGCGCCGGAAGAATTCCTGCGCTTCGGCCCGCCGGTTGCCATCGCTGCACGCTATGTTCCGGAGGACCGCGAAATTCTCGGCTGCCCGGTCAAGCACGGCGCGGCGGTGGTTCTCTCCCTGATCGGCGCCAACCGCGATCCCGAAACCTTTGATGACCCGCACGCATTCCGCATACGGCGCGGACGGCGCGATCACGTCGCCTTCGGCGGCGGCGTGCATGCCTGTCCCGGCGCGCCGCTTGCCCGGCTCGAAATCGAGGTCACGCTCAACCTGCTCGCGCGCCACTATCCGGCCCTGCGCCTTACGGCCCCCGCGACCCGCGACAGGCCGACGCTCGGCTTTGTCGGCCTCAGCCGGCTGATGATCGCCCTCAACTGACCCCGTTTCCCCGAAGCGCCTGGCTGTGCCTATGCGTTGCAGGCCAGCTTGCCAGTATTCTCAAAGCGCAGTATAATAGGTAAATGTTCACTCACATTGAGCGCCAAACAAGGTCGTGCCTGCCGGCCACTGCCCCGGTCCTGTCGGGCATGGGACTGGGCCTGCCCTCTCGCGAGGTGTCTTCTGTGGAGATCGACCGGCGGCTCGGCAAGCCCGAGGGCTGGCTGGAGCGCGCCTGCGGCGTTGCCCGCCGCCCGGTCGCGGCGCCCGAGGATACACAGGAGCGCATGGCCGCCGCCGCCGCGCGGGCTGCGCTCAAAGATGCCGGACTAACCCTCGCCGATATCGGCCTCCTGCTATTCGGCGCCTCCGTAGGCCGCCAGCCCATTCCCGGCACGGCGCCCCTGATCAAGCGCGAACTGGGCGGCAACGCGCTCCGCTTCGCCGCCTATGATGTCAACGCCACCTGTCTCAGCGCGCTTGTCGCGCTGGATCTCGCGGCCTTGCAGATTGCTGCCGGCCGCGCCCGGCATGTGCTTGTCGTCACGTCCGAGATCGCCTCCCGCGCCCTGCCCTGGGCCGACGCGCCGGAAACGGCGGGCCTGTTCGGAGACGGCGCGGCGGCCTTCGTCGTCAGCGCTGCGCCCCTGCAATTCGGCAACGGAATGCGCTTCGGCGGCTTCCACATGGAAACCTTCGCGGAGGGTTATGAGGCCTGCACGCTGGCCGCGGGCGGCACGGGCATCGACTTCCATGCGGACCCTGCCGCCTTCGCGCGAAATGCCTGGTTCCGGATGGACGGTAAGGCGCTCTACCGTGTCACGGCAGCTGCCCTGCCAGGCTTCCTCGACCGGCTCCTTAGCCAGTCCGGCCTGACGCGCGGCGATATCGATCTCGTTGTGCCGCATCAGGCGAGCCCGCATGCGCTCTCCCACATCATCCGCCGCGGGGGGTTCAGCACCGAACGCGTCTTCGACCGTGTACGGACGCTTGGCAACCAGGTCGCCGCTTCGTTGCCCGTCGCGCTGAACCTTGCCCGCGCAGAGGGCCGCATCGCGCCCGGCATGCGCGTCCTGCTGATTGGCACATCTGCCGGCGTCTCGCTCGGCGGGGCGATCCTGGAGACCTGAGCGCTTGGCCGCCATCGCCATCACCGGCGCCACGGGATTTCTCGGCGGCGTGCTTGCGCGCCGCCTGCTGGCGCTCGGCCAACCGGTGATCGCAATGGGCCGCGACCGGGAAAAGCTTGCCGCCCTGGAAAAACTTGGCGCAAGGGTTCTGCCTTGTGATCTCTCCCTTGGCGCGCCGCCTGCGGACGGCCTTGAGGCAGATGCGCTGGTGCACTCTGCCGCCCTGTCCTCGGCCTGGGGCCGGACTGGCGACTTCCGTGCTGCAAATGTCACCGGCACGCAGAGCGCGGTCGTCCTTGCCCGGAGCATCGGCGCGCGGCGCTTAGTGCACATCTCGACACCCAGCCTCTATTTCCGCTTCCGCGACCAGCCGCGCGTGCGCGAAGACGCGGCGCTGCCCGCGCCCGTCAACGCCTATGCCGCCACCAAGCGCGAGGCCGAGCAGCTCGCGCTCACCGCTTCCGATCTCGACCCCGTCATCCTGCGCCCGCGAGGCATTTACGGCGCCGGTGACACAGCGCTGCTGCCCCGGCTGCTGCGCGCGGCGCGCAGCGGCCCCCTGCCGCTTGTCCGTGATGGCGCCGCAGAGACGGACCTGACGCATGTGGACGATGTCGCCGCCGCGATCCTTGCCGCACTTGCCGCGCCGCCCGCCCCTGCGAGCCGCATCTTCAACATCTCCGGCGGCGAACCGCTCCCCATTCGCCGGATTGCCGAAGCCGCCGCAGCCCGCGCCGGCGCATCCGTCCGCTGGCGGAGCATTCCTGAGGTTGCGCTCCTTGCCGCCGCCCGCACCCTGGAACTGGCCGCGTGTCTTCACCCCGCCCGGCCCGAACCCCGGATCACCGCCTACAGCGCCGGCCTCTTTGCCTTCACCCAGACGCTCGACCTCTCCGCCGCCCGCGCGCATCTCGGCTGGACGCCGCAGATATCCTTCGGCGAAGGCCTCGCGCGGACCTTCGGAGACGGGACATGATCACCGGGCTCACCTTTCCCGACAGCGCCGGCGTCTCGGTTCCGGAAGCCCTGGTCTTGAAGGGCGGACTCTGGCGGGTGATCCGCCTAGCCGTGCGATATGCCCGCTTCTCTCACCCGGTTGAAGGCCCCTGCCTCATCGACACCGGATACTCGCGGCGCGTCACGGCGGGGCGCCGCTCGTTTCCGCTCTCCATCTATTCCGCCATCCTGCGTCCGCGCCTGACGCCTGACGCGCTGCCAGACGCCTGTCCCGATGCGCGCACCATTCTCCTCACCCATCTGCATGCGGATCATGTCTCCGCCCTGC
Source organism: Hyphomonas sp. (assembly GCF_046313975.1). GTDB lineage: Bacteria > Pseudomonadota > Alphaproteobacteria > Caulobacterales > Hyphomonadaceae > Hyphomonas. The sequence goes on from NZ_JBKBXB010000026.1 coordinate 37,245, forward strand.
GCGACTATCCTGCCGCCCGGATCATCGCCGATGCGACGGCAGCAGATCATTTTCTCGGCGCATCCGCCTTCGCCCGTACGAGGCACGGCGTGTTCCGGGAGCTTCTACCACCGGATTTCCGGCAGCGCCTGACGCCGCTCGGCGCCCTTCCGGCCACCGACGCGCCCTTCGGCCTCGGCCCGGCGCGGGATGTGTTCGGCGATGGCAGCGTGCTCGCCATCCCCCTGCCCGGCCACATGCGGGGGCATACCGGCTTTCTGTTCCCTCAGATGGACCCGCCTGTCTTCTATGCCGGCGATGCCGCCTGGCTCGCGCGCGCCATTCGAGAGGGGCGTCCGCCCGGCCCGCCGGCGCGCTGGATTCTCGATAACGCTCAGGCCGAGGCCGAAACCGCCGCACGCCTCAACGCCTTCGCGGCTGCGGGTGGGCGCGTCGTCCTCTGCCATGATCCGGAGCATGCGGGATGACCGCGCCGCTCGCCCTCGCGCTCACCCTCTCTGCCTACTGGCGCACGAAAGCCCGGGCTGCACGCCTCAACACGCGCTCGGCGCTGCTCGCCTGGCAATCCCGGCGCCTGACACGCTTCCTCACCTCAGAGGCGCCCCGTGCCGAGGCGTTTGCGAACCTGTCCGGCCATCCGCTCACGGACTTTCCGATGATGGACAAGGCCGCCCTGATGGCAGGCTTCCAGCGATACAACATCGCTGGCATCAGCGCAGATGACGCGTGGCAGGCGCTCGCCGCCACCGGACGCATCAACCGTTTCAGTGTCGGCGCCAGCACCGGCACCAGCGGCAATCGCGGCCTCTACCTCGTCAGCGATGCGGAGCGCTATCTCTGGCTCGGCACCCTCCTCGCCAAGGCGCTGCCGGATCTCCTCGCCCGCCGCTACCGAGTTGCCGTCATGCTGCCGCGCTCGAGCCGCCTCTATGACGCCGCCAACGAATCCGGCCGGCTCGCGCTCAGGTTCTTCGACCTGACTGAAGGGCTGGAGACCCAGCTTGCGGATGTGGCGGCCTTCCGTCCGAACGTCCTTGTCGCACCGCCGCATGCGCTGGTCGCACTCGCCCGCGCCGATCTTCCGCTCTCGCTGGCGAAAGTCTTCTCCGGCGCCGAAGTGCTTGACCCGCTGGACCGCGCTGAAATCGAGGCGCGCTTCGGCCTCACTGTTCGTGAAATCTACATGGCGACGGAAGGCCTGTTTGGCGTCGCGTGCGATCATGGCACGCTGCATCTCTGCGAAGATTGCGTGGCGTTTGAATGGGAGCCGGAAGGCGGCCTTGCCAAGCCATTGGTGACAGATTTCACGCGCCGCTCGCAGCTAATGATCCGCTACCGGATGAATGACCTCCTTCGTTTGTCGCATACAACCTGTCCCTGCGGCTCGCCTTTGCAAGCCGTTTCGGAGATTGCAGGACGGGCGGATGATTCTTTCCGCCTCAGGCGAGCGGATGGCGCGGCCATCACCGTCACACCGGATATCCTGCGCAATGCCATCCTTGGCGCGAACCGTGACATCACGGATTTCCGCCTTGTGCAGACGGGCGCCGCATCGCTCCGCCTGCTGCTTCCGCCGGGCCAGGCGGGCGCGCTTCCTGCTGCTCATGCGGCGCTCACCCGCCTTTTCGACGGGTTTGGCGTACCGGCTGACATTTCAACCGCTGCCGAACCTTTGCCGCTTCCCGAAGGTGGAAAGCTCCGGCGGGTCATCCGGGAGCGGACGGTCTGCGCATGACCGGCTCATTTCTCCCCGGCTGGTATCCTATCCTTCGGCTGAGCCGCCTCGCGCGCCGGAAAAGATCCGTGGTGCTCGCGGGCATTCCTCTCACCGCATGGCGCGCCCCGGATGGTACACCCTGCCTTGTGGCGGCCCGCACCGGTGCGGCCTGGCCATGCGCCGCGGCCGACGGATACCTCCATACCCCGCTCGGCGAGGATGCAGGCCCGTTCGCTCCGCCGGCGCCCGCGCTCTCCGGTCCGCACACCACCGCGTTCGTCGACGGCGACGTCCGCGCGCGCCTCGCGGATATCGCCGAGAACATTCTCGACACCACGCATACGAGCGTTGTGCATCAAGGCTACCTGCGCCGTGCTGCTGATCGCCGGCCCGTGGAGGCGCACACCGCCTCCGGCCCGGGATGGATTGCGGCGACCTATCCGCCCGGCGCTGCGCCCGGGGGTTGGGGCGCCCGCCTGATCGGCGCCCATCGCTACACGATCCGGGACCGCTTCACTGCGCCGGGCATTGCCGAAGTCCTGTACACGGATCAATCCCGCCCTGTCTTCTGCGCCCGGTTTTCCCTGACGCCGCGCTCGGAAACCGAAACCTATATCGCCGGGGCCATCTCCGTTCCCGGCAAGGGCCCCGCCGCCCTCCTCAAGCTGGCGATGCTGCGCGTGTTCTTCCTGCGCATCTTCTCGGAAGACCGCGCCATTCTCGAACTGATCAGCGCCAATCGCGGCTGCCACGGCAATGCGCCCATCGTCTACACTCCACAGGACCTGATGCGCCCCGGCATCGATGCCATCCTTTCCGGCCGCTCGCCCGCCGTGCCGTCCGCTCCTGTCCGGCTCAGGGTGTAACGCGGATGGCGGACTTCTCCACCACCCTGAACTTTACTTCCGCCAACGAGGATGGCGCCACCGAGCTTGCCGCGCTGAAAATTCAGCCGGCGGATCATGTCCTTTGCCTCACGGCCAGTGGCGCCCGTCCGCTCGATCTCTTGCTAGGCAATCCCGCCCGCATCACCGCCATCGACATCAACCCGGCGCAGAACGAACTCCTGCGCCTGAAGATCGCGGCCTTCCGCGCGCTGGACCATGAAGGCCTCCTCGCCTGGCTCGGCATCACGCAGACGCCGCAGCGCCTGCATCTCCACAGCAAGGTCGAAGCTCTCCTGCCGCCCGCCTCGCACGCCTTCTGGCAAACGCGTCGCCGCGCCATCGCCGCAGGAATCTGGCATTCCGGGCGGTGGGAGCGCGTTCTGCGGCTCGGCGCTGCCGGAACGCAGATGATCCGTGGGCGGCGCATTGATGCGCTTTTCGGCGCTCCCACGCTCGAAGACCAGGGCCGCATCTGGCGGGACCATTTTGACGACGCCGTCTGGCACAGCGCCGTGCGCCTGCTTTCACGCCGCTGGTTCTGGACCCGCATCATCGGCGAACCCGGCGGCGCCTTCCTCCCCGATCCGGCCGCAAGCGAGGCCCGCCTCACCGGCCTCTTCCGCCGCGCGGCCGAAAGCTTCTTCTTCCGCGAGTCTGATTTCGCCACGCTGATCTTCCGCGGCCGCCACACTGCCGGCGGCGCACTGCCCCTCCACCTGCAGCCGCAGAATTTCGAAACCATCCGCATACGGCTGGACAGGATAAGGATCGCCGAAGCGGGCCTTGCAGACCTTGGTGCATCCGGCCTCGCCCCGTTCGATGCCTTCTCCCTGTCAGACTTCGGCTCCTATTGCAGCGGCGAAGCCTATGATGCCTGCTGGCGCGGCATCCTAGCCGCCGCGCGTCCCGGCGCCCGTTTCTGCGAACGAATCTTCATGAACCCCGTCCGCCCCGGCACTGCCCTCGCCTCGCGCATCCGCATTGATGAAGCCCAAAGCGCCGCCCTGACAGCCGCCGACCACGCCATCATCTACGACATCCGCGCCGGAACGCTGTCACCGCAATAGAGAGAAGTGGTGACCCCGGCGCGATTCGAACGCACGGCCTACAGATTAGGAATCTGTCGCTCTATCCTGCTGAGCTACGGGATCTTACCAATTAAATCAGCGCGTTGCGGCCCTCGCTCGACCCGACGTGACCGCTCCAGGCCATCGTCAGGCCATGTTCCGACCTTCCGCCGGGCCGGAATACCAGACGGTCTGACCAGTGTCACCCGAGAAGCCACCTTGAACAATTTGATGTTCGCAGCGGATCAATCTAGCATTGCCGGGGGTGACTGAGTCGGCGCGGCATCGACTGGACCGGGGAAATTTCGAGCGGGGATAAGCAGTTGAAACGACCTGACAGAGAGATTGGATCGATTGCGGATCTGATCGACGCCCTCAGGGCCGACCTTACAGAGCCCACCCCGGTGTGGTTTCGCGGTCAGGCTGATTCCGCTTGGCGGTTGCAGCCATCCCTCTCCCGGTCCGGTGGAATCCAAGTTGAAAGAACCCTTATCAAGCGCTTCCGACAGAACGCATTGCCGCACGTCGGGCTGATGCCAACTGACGAATGGGAATGGCTGTTCTTGATGCAGCACCATGGCCTTCCGACACGCTTGCTGGACTGGACGGAAAGCGCGCTGGTGGGTCTGTACTTCGCAGTCTGGGAAGAAAACGTTGATGTTGATGGAGCGCTCTGGGCAATTGAGCCCATCGAACTGAACCAAATACAAAATTGGGAAAAGAGCCATGTCACTGACATTCCCGGCTTAGGAATCGACTCTGAACTCGATTTGTATCTGTCTTCTGAAGTGGCTAAACAATCTGGCCTTGTGTTGCCGACGCTCGCTGTACTCGCCGTCCGAAACTCAGCTCGCATTCAAATGCAGCAGGGAGTATTTACAATCTTTCATAAGAAGCTTGAGCCACTCGACGCCATTGCGGGCGGTAGCTTTGCATGGCGCTACATCGTACCGGCAGCCGCAAAAGCTCGGATCCGCACGGAATTGGCCATGCTGAACATCAACAAGCTGTCGCTCTTTCCCGAGCTGGCAAATGTCGCCGAACAGGCACGGGGAGCAATCTGATGACTGAATTCACGATCAGCACAATGATAGACGCCAACGTGCTGGCACTGGTGGACATGCGAGATCGAATCGACAGGGCGCCCGATTACCAACGCCCGGGTGGCATCTGGAACATTAAGAAGAAGCAGCTGTTCATCGACTCGCTTCTGAACGGGTACGACGTTCCCAAGATGTACTTCCATCAGCTTTCGGGAAAGCACGCCCACGAACAGTATCGCTACTCGATCATTGATGGCCGTCAACGGGTGGAGGCGATCCTAGAGTTTGTGGACGGGCGGTTTCCCCTCTCCGATGACTTCCAGCTAATGTGGGATGATAAAATACAGGCCGCAGGCAAGACTTTCGACGAACTGCAAAAGGACCACCCGAGACTACTTATCAAGTTTCAGTCACGCAGCTTGGCGATCCAAGTGGTCACCGCCGAAGATCTCGACTTCATCGAGGACATGTTCTCCCGCTTAAACGAGGCGGTCCCGCTCAACTCGGCCGAAAAGCGGAACGCGTTCGGGGGGCCGTCGCCGACAACGATACGAGCCCTTGCAAGCCACGCGTTCTTCAAAAACAAGGTCAGGGTTTCGTCGTCCCGCTATCGGCACTTCGACCTTGCGACAAAGATGCTTTATCAGGAATGGAGCTTTGAAGTTGCGAGCAGGCATAAGGCCGATATCCGAATAGTAGACACGAAACGTGCCACGTTGGATTACTTCGTTCAGAACATCGGTGAGGCTGAGCGCCCGCTACTCAACGACGTAGTGGCAATGTCTTCCTCGGTCATGGACCACCTGAATCGCGTGTTTGTGGACAAGGACGAGCTCCTCAAGTCGAGCGGCATGGTGGTAGTCTACTACGTGCTGTTCTCGATGCTGATGCGGGACGGTGTTGCAGACAAAGCATCTCGCAGGGCGCTTGTAGAATTCGAGGAACGTCGGGCCGAAAACAGGGGTCGCTTCGAGAGGGAGGAAAGGGAAATAGACTTCTCCCTCATCGAGTACGACGAGCTCGCCCAGTCATCCAACGACGCTTCTGCTATAGCGCTAAGATACCGGGTGCTCAGGGATCATCTGGGCCTTTGACCACCCGCGCATTTTTTGGCGAGACTCCCACCAAGACTTCTGCGATCTATCGAGGATGGCACAGAAGTCCCCTTCCCTAGAGTTCGATCCGTTGGCGGTCGAGAACATCGGCGTCACCCTCGCCGTCGAGCTGCTGGAGCAGCCGGTATGGCGCATGCCGCCGGAGGTGTTTGCAGGCGCGGGCGTCTACGCGCTGTACTACACCGGGTCGCATCCGGCCTATGCCGACCTCGTCCGCATCGATCAAGGGCGACACAAGTTTCCGCTCTACATCGGAAAGGCGGTTGCTCAGAACGCGAAACAGGGCTTCAGCCCCGCCGGAGGAGCTGGGAAGAAACTTTACGATCGGATACACAACCACGCGAAGTCGATCAATCAGGCGAGCAACCTGGAGCTCGATGACTTCCGGTGCCGGTTCCTGGTCCTGAACGACGCCTACATCACCTTGGCTGAATCCGTGATGATCCGACTCTTCAGGCCTGCATGGAACGGAACCAGTTTTGTATCAAATGTAGTCGGGAAAAACCGAATCGACGGTGATGTCGGCATATGGGACGCCCTGCACCCTGGGCGCGGTGGAAGACCGTCCGGGACGGAACGCGAGAGCGTTGCGACAGAGCTGATCTCGAAGAGGATCGCTGAATTGTCTGAGCCGATAAAGGATCCTCAGGTTCAACGGATGCACGACCGCGTCATGCGCTTCGTCTGAGGCGCTCCCTGACGCTCGTCAGTACGGCCTCGGCCATCCGCGTAGGCACCGCGTTGCCGAGCTGCCGCATCGTCTCCGACCAGGAGCCGTGGAATACCATCTCGTCCGGGAACGTCTGGAGACGCGCGCTCTCACGCACCGTGAAGTAGCGCACCGACCCGTCGGGCCGTCGCAGCATGTTCTCGCCGCCCGGTACTCCGTGTACCCCCGCCTTGAGCGTCTTCGCCGGCTCGTCGAGCGGGCTGCCGGTGTGACCGACGTAGGTCCGGGCGCCGGGGATGAACCGGTGGTCGTGATGGTCGGCTGCGAGCAGCGGGTGGCGCTCGGGGTCCGGCAGGTCGGAAATGGCGTCGCGCACCGTCACCCACGGCTCCATCCGGGGAGGCTCCGCTAGTCTGAGCGCGCGCTCCCGCCCCGCACCGCCGTCCGGCCTCTTCTTCGGCGTGACCCTGTGCTGGTCCCAGTACTCGTTCGACCTCCACTGGCTCCAGAGCAGCGCGTCCTGCGAGTGGGTCTCGGCCGGGAAGTGCCAGTCGAACTCGAGGTCGCTGCGGAAGCCGACGATGAAGACGCGTTCGCGCCTCTGCGGGACGCCGTAGTTGGCGGCGTTCAGGACACGCATCACGAGGTTGTAGTGCAGCCCGTCGTGCCGTCCCGAGGTCTCGTACCTCTCCAGCCGGCTAAGGTGGTCGAGCCACGGTTCGTCGTGCCGCGCGGTCACCTCGGGGTGGCGAAGCTGCAGTCGCACGTACTCCAGGTAGCTGGCGAACGACGTGCGCGTCAGCCCCTTCACGTTCTCGAACACGAACGACTTCGGCCGCAGCTCTCGCACGGCCCTGACGGCCTGCGGGAACATGTCCCGCTCGTCGAGGAAGGCTCGGTGCCGGCCGCCCAGCGAGAACGGCTGACACGGCGGCCCGCCGGTCACGAGGTCTACCGAACCCCTTACCTTGCCGAAGTCGAACTCGCGGACGTCGCCCTCGACGATCTTCCAGTCCGCGAACTCCTTCAGTCCGCGCCGCTTGTTCTCGCGAAGGGTGTCGCAGGCCCACTTGTCCCAGTCGAGCACCAGCGCCGGCCTGAAGCCGGCGCGCTCGGAGGCAATGCCCAATCCGCCGGCGCCGACGAAGAGCTCGACCGATTTCATGGATCCGCGCGCCGCCAACTGAGACCTCCGTTCCCGTATTGTTCTTTTCTGCATCGAGCAGCGAAGGATGTCCATGGCCCGATTCGGGCGGCATCGTACCCGTGGAATTCTCCGTCAGATCGGCGGGATCAAACAGATCCCGTCAGCCCCGCACTGGCTTCGCCCCGACACGCTGGCTTTGCCAGCACAGGAGCACAGCATGAAGATCGAGTTCAGGAACATTGCCCGCCACGAGCGGCTCAGCAGGGAGACACCGTGCTTCACGGCAGACCTCTACGTCGATGGCGTGTTTGAGGCGTACGTCTCGAACCGCGGAAACGGCGGCGGCAACGACTACACGTTCCCCGAGGGGCGCAGTTGGAGGTCTCTCGATGCCATCGAGGCCCGCGTCGCAGAGCTCAGTCTCACCGAGACATTCGAAAGTGACGGTGAGAGCGTCACACTGCCGTTGGACCTCGAACTGATGAGCTTCCT
>NZ_JBKBXB010000027.1:0-45089 GCF_046313975.1 Hyphomonas sp.
GTGTCATCCAGATCAATGCGCTCGGCGCTTATCTGGAATTGCTGACGGCAACATCGGAGCGCACGGCGGCGCTGGCAGCCCTGCAGGAGCAATTCGGTGGCAATCTCAGCGCCCTGACACCCGATCAGCGCGCCAAATACCGTGATGCCCGCCGGGAACTCGACAAACAGTTTCCGCCGCCGCGCTCCACGTTCGAGAAATTCATGGAGCACCTCCTCTACACACTCGAACTCGTCGGGCCGGATCATGTCGGTATTGGTGCTGACTGGGATGGTGGCGGCGGTGTCGAAGGCATGAAAGACGTCAGTTTCCTGCCGAAGATTACCGAAGCCCTGCTCGAGGCAGGCTATACCGAAGAGGACCTTGCGAAGATCTGGGGCGGCAACCAACTGCGCCTGATGCGTGCGGCGGAAGCAGCCAGAACTTCGACGATCACTTCACCCAATGTCCTGAACTAGATGGAGTGGCTTGCCGCCCTGCCCCCGCTCGCAGCCCTGCTGGTGGCGGTGCTGACGCGGAATGTCTATTGGGCGCTCGGCTTTGCGATTTTCCTCTCGGAAATGTTCATGGCCGGCCTCAACCCGGCCATGGGCGCGCTATCCAGCATTGATCGGGCGGCAGGCGTGTTTTCGGATGCCGGCAACACGCGCGTGCTCATGTTCTGCCTGATCATCGGCGCGCTGATAGCCTATCTCGAACGGGCAAATGCCTTCGGCGCCATGGTGATCTGGCTGAGCCGCACCGGGCTAGCAGGCGGCCCGAAACGGGCGGGCTTCGTCACCGCGCTGTCCGGCGTGATCATCTTTGTGGAGACAAATGTCAGCCTCCTGGCGACAGGCCTGCTGGGCCGGCGGCTGTTTGACCGGACGGGCCTCAGCCGGGCTCGGCTCGCCTATGTGATCGACTCGACCTGTGCGCCGATCAGCGTGCTTGTGCTCCTGAATGGCTGGGGCGCTTTCGTGCTGGGCTTGCTGGCGACCAATGGGGTCGAGGCGCCGCTGGGTGTGCTGGTGGAATCCGTGCCGCTGAACGCTTACGCGCTGCTGACCGTGGGGATCGTGTTCCTGGTGGTACTGACGAACCGGTCCATCGGCCCGATGCGCGAAGCGGACGCGAGGATCGCGGCTGCGAGCACAGAGGAAGCAGACACCTCTGAAGAGGGCTCGTTGCTGGCTTTCGTGCTGCCGATGCTGATTCTCGTCGGCGGTTCGATCGGGTTCATGGCCTGGACAGGTGGCGGAAACATTCTGGCAGGCTCGGGCTCACGCTCGATTCTCTGGGCGGTGTGCCTCGCGACAGCGGCGGCCTTCATTCTCCTCTGGGTGCGCCGCCAGCCTGCGAAGGAACTCATCGACTCCGGCTTCAAGGGCATGGGCGATCTGCTGCCGGCCGTGACGATCATCTTCATGGCGCTGGCGCTGGGTGACAGCCTGCGGGCGCTCGGCACAGGCGCCTTCATTGCGCAGCTCGCCTCGACAATGCCCTATGACTGGGCCATTCCGGCGATCCTGTTCCTAGCGGCTTCCGTCACATCCTTCACCACGGGCACCAGCTGGGGCACCTATGGCATTCTTGTGCCGCTTGCCATTCCGCTGGCAGTCGGCGCAGGTGTGCCGCTGCCGCTCGCACTCGCCGCAGTGCTTGGCGGCGGTGTCTTTGGCGACCATTGCTCGCCGATTTCAGACACGACCATCATCGCCTCCCTCGCTTCCGGATGCGATCACATCGAGCATGTGCGCACGCAGCTGCCCTATGCGCTGATTGCCGGTGCCGGAGCGATCCTGTTCTATCTCGCCGCCGGCCTGCTCTGGAGCTGAGCGCGCCTTTCCGCGCGGACAAGGATTGATCTCGCCAGACTGGTGCAGAACACTTCCTGCCAAAGGGAGAAACGCTCATGACGTCGCCATACTTCGATCTGACCGGCAAAGTGGCTCTCGTAACGGGTGGCAGCCGAGGCCTTGGCTATCAGATGGTGAAGGCGTTTGCCGAACATGGCGCCGACATCATTGTCGCCAGCCGCAAGCTGGATGCGTGCGAGGCCGTTGCGGAAGAGGTCAGGAACATGGGACGCCGCGCGATGGCGCATGCGGCACATTGCGGCCGGTGGGATGATATCGATGCCCTGATCGAGGCGAGTTACTCCGCCTTCGGACGGGTCGACATTCTCGTCAACAATGCCGGGTCCGGTCCGCGTATGCCGAGCCATGACGTGACCGAAGCGCTGTTCGACAGTGTGCTGAATCTCAACTTCAAAGGCCCCTTCCGGCTCGCGAGCCAAGTGGCGAAGCGGATGGCCGACGGAGAGGGCGGCAGCATCATCAACATCTCGTCCTCTGGCAGCCTTGTGCCCCTTCCCGCCGTGGTGCCGTATGGCTCGGCAAAGGCCGCCTTGAACGCGATGAGCCTGTCGCTGGCGCATGAGTATGCGCCCAAAGTGCGCGTGAACACGATCTGCCCCGGGCCGTTCCTGACCGACATCTCCAAGGCCTGGCCGGAAGAAATGCGTCAGAGTGCCAGCAATGCCCTGCGGCGGCCGGGCAAGCCGCACGAAATCATCTCTGCCGCGCTCTACCTAGCTAGCCCCTCCTCGTCTTTCACGACCGGGTCCCTGCTGCGCGTGGATGGCAGTGGAACCTGACACCCGGTGCCGCGAAGAAACCTGTAAACGACAACCTGACGCAGCCGCCGAATTGACGCTTGCCAATACTCTGCCGGCCTCTTAGTGTTACGGTATTACATTACGGAGATTTGGACATGAAACGGATGCTGATGGTAACGGCGGTTTCGGCGCAGGCCCTGCTGGCCGGCGCGGCGCACGCTCAGGGCGCAGACCCGGACCGGCGGATGGAACCCGTCATCATCACAACCGCTCCCGGCCCGGACCGCTCCAGTGACGAATTGATCGGCAATGCAACCGCGCTTGACCGGGAACAGATCGTCCGCACGCTTTCCTCGACGCTGGGCGACACGCTTTCCGGCGCGCCCGGCGTTGCCTCGACTTATTTCGGACAGGGCGCCAGCCGGCCCGTGCTTCGCGGTCTGGGAGCGGAACGTGTGCTGGTGCTGACAAACGGGATCGGCGTGATCGACGTGTCCGCGGCAAGCCCGGACCATCAGGTTACGGCTGACGGTATCGACGCAAACAAGATCGAAATCCTGCGCGGGCCTGCCGCGCTCGCTTATGGCGGCCAGGCGATTGGTGGGGTCGTCAACGTGATCGACGGCCTTATCGCGGAAGAGCTGCCCGGAAAGGCAATGTCCGGAGAAGGGTTCGGCGCCTGGAACAGCGTCAATGAAGGCTCCGAGCTGGGCGGCCGCGTGAACCTTGCCACCGGCCCGTTTGTAGTCGCCCTGTCGGCGTCGAAACGCGACTTCGGAGACTTTGACATCCCCGGCCTCGCAGAGTCTCGGCAGCTGCGTCACCGCGAAGAGCTTGAGCATTACGAAGAAGACGAAGATCACGATCATGAGCACGAAGACGCAGGCGCCGGCATCGTTCCAAACTCTTTCCTCGAAACGGAAACGTATGGCGCAGGACTCTCATGGGTCGGAGACCGGGTATTTGCCGGTGTCGCTGTCCGCCGCCAGACCGCACTCTACGGCCTGCCGGGTGCTCACGCACATGAGCACGAAGAAGAAGAAGGCGAAGAGGAGGAACACGAGGAAGGTGCGCCTTTCATCGACCTGGAGCAGACGCGGTATGATTTTCGAGGAGGTATCCGGTTTGACGGACCTGTCCTGAAAGCCCTCACCGCCACGCTCAGCTATTCCGACTACGAACATATCGAGTTCGAAGCGCCTGGCGAAGCCGGCTCCATGTTCAAGACAGACGGTCTCGAAGGGCGTATTGAACTGGATCATTCGATTGCGGGTCTCGAAGGCGCAGCCGGAGTGCAATTCCTTGACAAGTCTCTGGACGCGAGCGGCGCGGAAGCGTTCCTGACGCCTACGGATACAAAGTCCCTTGCTGTTTTCATCTATGAGACGAAGGACTGGGAGTCCGGATTCGGCATTGAAGGCGGCGCCCGTCTCGAGACCCTCGAGCATGACAATCAGGTCGAAGGCAAAGTCGACTTCAATCTGTTCAGTGCTTCTGCAGGGGTCCACCAGCATTTCGGCGACGGATGGTTTGCCGGTGCGCAGATCGCGCTGACTGAGCGCGCGCCGAATGAAAGCGAACTGTTCGCTTTCGGTCCGCATCTTGCGACCTCGCAGTTTGAAGTGGGCGATCCTGAACTCGACAAGGAACGCGGCCTGAACCTGGAAGGCACGCTGCGCTGGCGCGGAAACCGCGCGAGCTTTGGCGCCAATATCTTCGTCACGCGCTTTGACAATTTCATCTACCTGACGCCCGGTGTGATCATCGAAGATGGCGAAGAGATTGACGAAGAGGACGGCCTGCCGGTGTTCCTGTTCACGCAGTCGGATGCGGACTTCAAAGGTGGTGAGCTTTACGGCGAATATCATTTCGGCCGAGGTCTTCTCGGCGCCGAGTGGAGCGTTCGCTCCGGCCTAGACTATGTGTTTGCCGAGCTCGACGGCAACGGCCGCGCGCCTTTCATTCCGCCTCTGCGGTTCACCTCCAGTGTCGATGCCGATTGGGGTTGGCTTGAGGCTGGCGCATCGCTTGAATGGGCTGACAACCAGAAACGCGTCGGCGCAGGCCAACTCGGCACCAGCGACTATACGCGGGTCAACTTGCGCACTGCCCTGAACCTCGACGAACTCGGCTACGGGAATGAAGGCACGCAACTGTTTGTCGAAGTACGGAACGTGACGGACGAGGAGGCACGCCTTGCCACCTCCGTTTTGCGCGACACTGTGCCCCTTCCCGGACGCAACGTGCGCGCGGGCCTGCGCGTGACGTTCTGACCCTAGAGACGGAAGCCGGGCAGCCATGTTTCAAGCAGTTTCTGCTTGGCCTTGAGTGCGGCTTCCGCTTCCGTCTGTGAACGGAGCAGAAACTGGAGCCTGTCACTCGGGCGGAGTTGGCCAAGCAGGTGGCGATCCGCCCGGATGACTTGCAGGAGGTGGGGATAGCCGCCGGTTGTCTGTCCGTCCGCCAGCAGAAGAAATCCGCGCCCGCTCGGCGTCACCTGAAGCGCGCCGGGCATGACAGCAGAACTGGGCCGCACTGACTGACCGCTCAGGACCGGAAGCACGCCTTCAATCTCTGCGCCCATCCGGCTGATCCGCTGCGTGACGGTATATGTACCGAGCTGTGCTTGCTGGCCGTCCTGCCAGTCCGGTCCGGCAACGGCGCGCAGGGCGTAGCTGCGCGATGCGGCAAACCTGAGATCTACGGGCATACGGAGGATAGGCACAGAGGCGATATCCTTCACACCGATGACATCCCCGGTTTGGAGCGCACGGCCTTCATGCCCTCCGAGGCCCGCAGGCAGATACGTCGAGGGCGATCCGAATGCGACCTGCGCCGGTAGCTTGCCGGACACTGCAAGATACAGTCTTGATCCAGCCCGCAAGGCAGACACTTCAAGCGTTGCGCCTGCATCTATGCTCAAGGTCTGCCCATATGGTTGCAATATGCCATCAAGGCGCAGTTCAGCGTCTGCGCCCGCAACTCCCGCCTGCATCGCGGCATCAAAGCGTAACGTGGCTGGCCCGTACGAGATTTCAAATGCAGTCGCCTCGGCTTCCTGACCCGCCAGCCGGTTGGCGATGGCCAGGGATACCGGATCAGCGGCCCCGGCATATGGCATCCCGAAATGACGAAGGCCGCGGCGCGGCGCACCTTGGAGAGTTGCCTGAGGCCCGGGAGCGACAACGACAATACTCACCGGCGCGCCTCCGGCACAAGTCGAACCCGGTCTCCCGGCATCAGACGGAAGGGCTTATCCGCGTACGGATCGAACAGGCTCACCGTCACACGCCCGATGATCGGCCAACCACCCGGACCATCCAGGGCGTACAGGCCTGCCTGCCCGGTGAGGATGCCGACTGCCCCGGCGGGCACGCGCACCCGCGGCACCGCAAGACGTTCCGCCTGCACCGCAGGGGCCATTCCCGTGAGATACGAAAATCCGGGCGTGAACCCGATCAGATCAACTTCAAACTCGGCTTGCGTAACCGCTTCTATCAGAGTCTCCACTGAAACGCCGTTGAACCCGGCAACCTGTTCGAGGTCTGGACCCTGCGGACCCCCGAAGACGACCGGCAGAGTATGTGAAGCAACTGACAAGCTGTCACCGGCAGGCAATGCGGACAACTGCGCGCGCAATTTCTCCGCCGCTTCCGTGAGCCTATATGCGTGCACATCGACAAGCACTGTGACATCTTCCTTGCCCGGAACAATCTCGGACCAGTCTGCGAATTCTGAAAGGTGCCGTGCCAGTTGGTAGCGGATGTGGCCGGGACCGCACAGGATGCGCAGTGCATCATCACCGCATGGCATGATCCGGAACGGTCCTTCAGTCATGCCTCTATACGCACTCCCGCTGATTGCAGCGCCGCGCGCACCTGAGCCGCATGCTGCGCGGCGCCAGGCGTATCACTATGCAGGCAGATTGTTCTGATACCGAGCGAAAGAGTTTCCCCCGTCCGCGCAATCACAACCCCTTCCAGTGCCATGCGCCGGGCTACGGCCTCAACCAGATTCTCGTCCGAAATTACGGCGCCCGGCACACTGCGCGGTGTCAACGCGCCATCGGATTCATACGTGCGATCCGCAAAGCCCTCTGCGATATACACCAGCGCCGCATCGCGCGCGGCAAGCTCCAGAGCGGACTTTGGCGGCCCGACCAGTTCGTGCAATCCGGCGCGTTGGGTTGCCTGAACAATCATACGGGCCAACCCGGGATTTTTTGCAGAGTCATTGTAAAGCGCGCCATGGGGTTTGAGATGGGTAATGCTTGCACCCTCCTCGGAGGCAATCTTCAGGAGCGCCTCGACCTGATCATCCAGCGCCGCAGCAAGCTCTTCCGGCGCCATCTGCAAACTGAGACGGCCAAAATTCGGCCGGTCCGGATAGGACGGGTGAGCACCGATGCGCACGCCATATGCCGAGGCGCGCTGCACTGTTTCGCGCATTGATGCTTCATCCCCCGCATGGCCGCCGCACGCAATACTGCAACGCGTCACAATACCCAGGATCGCCGCATCCAGCGCGCGCCCTTCGGGGCCCGGCAATTCGCCCAGATCTGCGTTCAGGCAGATGGACCGCGTCATGGCCAGACACCCATCGCACGGAGGATCAGACGGGCGCCCAGTCCGATCGTGACGATCAGGACCAGCCCTCCCAGAAGGTTCTGCACAGGGCCATTCACCTGGTCTCCGAGTAGGCTCCTGCGGTTCATGGCGATCAGCAGGAACACAGCCACCACGGGCAGCAGTATGCCATTAGCTGCCTGCGCCGCGAGGATGACCTGAAGCGGGTTGAATCCCGCGAAGGCGACCAGCGCCCCGGCCATCAGCACACTGAGCGCCACACCGCGGAACATCCAGCCATCCGGCCGCCTTCCGGATAGTTCACACACGGCAAAGGCTGCTGCCATGGGCGCGGTGATCGCCGAGCTAAGGCCTGCGGCGAGCAGGCCTGTTCCAATGAGGTATTGGGCGAAAGGTCCGTAAGCCGGTTCAATTGCGCGCGCAAAATCCGCGGCACTGTTCACGCCGAGACCTGCAGAAAAAATGCTGGCCGCGGCAGTCACCAGAATGAAGATCGAGATCAATCCGCCGAGACCGACGGAGATTGCCGTGTCGGCACGCGCTTCCTTCAAGGCGTTCACGTCCCCGCCCGGCCATTTCGTCTTGGCGGTCGCCGCATGCAGGAAGAGATTGTACGGCACAATCGTCGTTCCGATCAGCGCCATCGTTGTGAACAGGCTGCCTTCCGGCAGGCGCGGCACAAATCCTGCGGCGAGGGCGGCGATGTCCGGGCGTGCGATCAGGACGCTGCCGGCAAAGGCAAGGCTCATCATCACGACAAGCGCGATCAGAAACCGTTCCAGCACTTTGTAGCTGCCGGTCAGCAGCAACGCTGCGGCAGCCACGGCCAGTACACCGATCACCGCCGCACGCCCGGGCGACTTGTCTCCCAACAGGGCCTCGCCGCCCAGCGCCGCGCCGGTAAGGTTGCCCGCCTGATAGGCCGCGTTGCCGATGGCGAGTGCGATGACAATCAGCACAGCGACCGCGAGGCGCAGCGGTAACGAGCCTGCGCCCGCCATCAGGGCCTCGCCAAGACCCTTGCCCGTGACGACGCCCAGACGCGCCGACATTTCCTGCAGGATGATGGTTGCCGCCGTTGCGAAAGCGAGCGCCCAGACGAGCGCATACCCGAAATTCGCACCTGCCAGCATGCAGGCCGTCACCGTGCCAGGGCCGATGAAGGCGGCTGCGACGAGCGCTCCGGGACCAATTCGCAGTTTCATGTGGCCGCGATGCCCTCGCGAGGACATCGGGCGTACATGCCGGGATCAGTAGACATGCGTGCCCCTCCGCTGGCGACGAAGGCCGGGAGAATGGTACACACCCTGATCCGACCCGCCTGACTTGACAGGCGTATCAGGCGGCAAGGCTGGACGGCAAGCCGCGGGCGCCTCAAATGTGCAGCACACGGCCCTCAGCATCGAGCACGGCTTCGTGCATCGTCTCCGACAGGGTCGGATGCGGAAAGATTGTGTGGATCAGGTCCGCTTCTGTCAGCTCGCCTTGCCGGGCGATAACATAGCCCTGGATCAGTTCGGTCACTTCCGCACCGATCATGTGGGCGCCGAGAAGTTCACCGGTCTTCTTGTCGAAGATCGTCTTCACGAGGCCATTCTCCGCCCCCAGAGCAATCGCCTTGCCATTGCCGATGAAGGGGAAGCGCCCGACCTTGATGTCATGGCCTTTCGCCTTGGCGGCGGCCTCCGTCAGACCGACGCTGGCGACCTGCGGATGGGAATAGGTGCAGCCCGGAATGTTGGACGCATCGAAGGGCTCGGCATGGTTCTTCCCGTGAATGCCCTCGACGCAGACAACGCCCTCATGGCTCGCCTTGTGTGCCAGCCAGGGCGGACCGGTGAGATCGCCGATAGCATAGAGACCCGGCACGCCTGTGCGCCCGAAACCGTCTACCACGACATGCGTCTTCTCGATCTTCACGCCGAGGGCTTCAAGGCCAAGATTTTCCACGTTTCCGACAATGCCGACGGCAAGGATGGCCCGGTCGAATTCCTTCGTTTCCTTCTTGCCATCCTTCGTGGTGATGTCTGCGGTGAGTGTATCTTTCCCGGGTTTGAGGTTTTCCACCTTTGCGCCGGTGAGGATGTTCAGGCCCTGCTTCCTGAAGTCCTTCTCGGCCAGCGCAGAAATCTCCGCATCCTCCACCGGCAGGATGCGCTCCATCACTTCGGCGACAGTCACTTCGCTGCCCAGCTCGTTATAAAAACTCGCAAACTCGATGCCGATGGCGCCGGAGCCGATGACCAGCAGCCGCTTCGGCATCACATCCGGCGTCATGGCTTCACGGTAGGTCCAGACCAGCTTGCCATCCGCCTTCAGTCCCGCCTGCGGAATATCGCGCGCGCGGGCGCCGGTGGCGAGTAGGACGTGTTTGGCCGTGTACGGCGTATCCTTGCCATCCTTGCCATTGACGATGACCTTTGGCGCAGGAGCGCCTTTCTCCAGCCGGGCCGTGCCCTCGATCACGTCGATCTTGTTTTTCTTCATCAGGAACTTGACGCCGTTCGACAGCTGCGAGGCGACGCCGCGCGAACGTTTCACGACCGCGTCCAGATCAAAGGACGGGTTTTCGATCTTCAGGCCGAACGCCTTAGCGTTCTTCGCGAGATGCAGCACTTCAGCCGAGCGTAGCAGCGCCTTGGTCGGGATACATCCCCAGTTGAGACAGATGCCGCCAAGGCTCTCGCGCTCGACGATGGCTGTCTTCATGCCAAGCTGGCTCGCGCGGATGGCGGCGACGTAACCGCCGGGACCGGAGCCGATGACGATGAGATCATATTGAGTGGACATGATTCAGATCCTTGTCATCTGCTGTTAGAGCAGCATCGCTTCAGGTGTTTCGACATAGCGCTTGAACGCGGCGAGCCATTTCGCGCCCTCGGCGCCGCCGATGACACGGTGATCGCAGGTCAGGGTGACGCTTATCACGTTGCGCACGACGATGTTGCCCTTCTCGTCCACCACCGCGCGTTTGTCGCCCGCGCCGACTGAGAGGATCATGCCCTCCGGCGGGTTGATGATCGAAGCAAACGACTTGATGCCGAACATGCCAAGGTTCGAGATCGAGAAAGTGCCGCCCATGTATTCCTGCGGCTTCAACTTGCGCTCGCGGGCGCGGGCGGCAAGGTCTTTCATCTCGTCCGAAATCTCGGCGAGGCCTTTTTCTTCCGCCTTGAAGATCACCGGCGTGATCAGGCCACCCTCAATAGCCACAGCGACAGAGATGTTGGCATGCTTGTGATAGGCGATACCCTTGTCCGTGTACGAAGCGTTGCAGTCCGGCTCATCGATCAGCGCAAGCGCGGCCGCTTTGATCAGCAGGTCGTTGACGGAAATCTTCACATCCTTCGGCGCCGCCGCGTTGATCGCCGTCCGGCTCGACAGGAGATTGTCGAGCGAGATGTCGATGTTCAGCGGGAAATGCGGCACCTGCATGAAGCTCTGCGTCAGGCGCTTCGCCACGGTCTTGCGCATGCCGTCAAGCGGTTTCAGTTCGTAACTGTCCGGCGCATAGACGCGGTCATCCAGGATTTGCGGCAGGATCAGGCCATCGGCCGTCAGCGGCGCAGATGCTCCGCCCACGGAGGCAGGCGCTGCGCCGGGCTTTGCGTTCTCGACGTCGCGCCGGATTATCCGGCCATGCGGGCCGGAGCCTTTCAGTGCCCGCAAGTCGATGCCCTTGTTGGCCGCAATACGTTTGGCGAGCGGGGAAGCCATGATGCGGGCGCCGCTCGGGCGCTCCATAACCGCTGCAGCCCCCTCCGTCCCGGCACCTTTCGGTGCCGGTCCACCTCCCCCGCTTCGCGAGGGAGGATTGAGAGCCGATGCAGGCGCAACGTCTTTCTTCCCCTGCGGAGCGGGGGAGGTGGCAGCGGGCTCTGGCCGGCTGACGGAGGGGGCAGTCGCCGGCGCCTTCACGGACGACGCGTCTTCACCCTCCTCTGCCAGCACGGCGATCACGGCATTCACTTTCACGCCTTCGGTGCCTGCCGGAACGATAATCTTCGCGACCTTGCCTTCGTCCACGGCTTCGACTTCCATCGTGGCCTTGTCGGTCTCGATCTCGGCGATGATCATGCCAGATTTGATCTCGTCGCCTTCCTTGACCAGCCATTTGGCAAGCGTGCCCTCTTCCATCGTGGGGCTGAGGGCGGGCATGGTGATGTTGATACTCATCAGACCGCTCCCTCGCAGACTTTCTTCGCCGCCTCGACGATATCATCCGTATTCGGAAGGCTCAGCGCTTCGAGGTTTGCCGCATAGGGTAGCGGAACATCCTTCTGATGCACCCGCACGGGCGGCGCATCGAGATAATCAAACGCCTCGGCCACGACAGTTGCCGCGATCTCCGCGCCGACGCCCATGAAGCGCCAGCCTTCTTCGCAGCAGACTAGGCGGCTTGTCTTCTTCACGCTTTCAACCACTGTCGCAGTGTCCAGCGGGCGCAGCGTGCGCAGGTCGATCACTTCCGCGCTGATGCCGTCTGCCGCGAGGCGCTCGGCTGCCTGCAGCGCAAAGCCGACCATGCGCGAATGCGCCACCAAAGTCACATCCGTGCCTTCGCGCTTCACCGCTGCCTTGCCGATGGGCAGGATATGATCCTCCACATCCGGCACAGGGAATGAGGTGCCGTAAAGCAGCTCATGCTCCAGGAACACGACCGGGTTCGGATCGCGGATCGCGGCTTTCAGGAGGCCCTTCGCATCGGCGGCATCGTATGGCGCGATAACTTTCAGACCCGGGATCTGCGCATACCAGGCTGAATAGTCCTGGCTGTGCTGAGCGCCGACGCGGCTCGCTGCGCCGTTGGGGCCGCGGAACACGATGGGGCAGCCCATCTGGCCGCCGGACATGTAGAGCGTCTTGGCGGCGGAGTTTATGATCTGGTCAATCGCCTGCATGGCGAAGTTGAAGGTCATGAACTCGACAATCGGGCGCAGGCCGGCAAAGGCCGCACCGACGCCGAGACCGGCAAACCCATGCTCCGTGATCGGCGTATCGATCACGCGGCGCTCACCAAACTCCTGCAACAGCTCGCGCGTCACCTTGTAGGCGCCCTGATACTGCGCGACTTCTTCGCCCATGACGAACACGCGCTCATCCCGGCGCATCTCTTCGGCCATCGCATCGCGCAGCGCGTCGCGAACGGTCGTTTCGGTGAACGTCACGCCTTCCGGCAGCGATGGATCATGCAGCACGCGGGCGACAGGCGCTTCTGATTTCCGCTCATCCCCGCGAAGGCGGGGATCGGGTTCGGTGGATTTCTGAGGCGCGGGGTCCCCGCCTTCGCGGGGATGATCGGCGGATACACTTTCCCCATCCCCCGCCAGCACGGCGATCACGGCGTTGACCTTCACGCCTTCCGTGCCTTCCGGCACCAGGATTTTTGCCAGTACGCCCTCATCGACGGCTTCGACTTCCATCGTCGCCTTGTCGGTCTCAATCTCGGCGATGATGTCGCCGGACTTGATCGCATCACCTTCCTTCTTGAGCCACTTGGAAAGCGTGCCCTCTTCCATGGTCGGCGACAGGGCCGGCATCAGGATGTCTACAGACATTTATTATACTCCGGATACGGAATGATTTGATCAGTGACGAAAGCGAGACGCGCGGAGCCGCGCATCAGGCCGTCTCTTCCAGCAGGACATCGGTCCACAGCTCGCTCGGGTCGGGCTCCGGGCTCTCCAGGGAGAAATCCGCCGCCTCTTTCACGATAGCCTTGATCTCGTTATCGAACTTCTTGAGATCGTCTTCGGTCGCGTGGCCCAGCTCGAGGATCTGCCCCTTCAGGCCTTCGATCGGATCATGGTGCGTGCGGATGTCGTCGACTTCCTCACGCTTGCGATACTTCGCAGGGTCGGACATCGAGTGGCCGCGATAGCGGTAGGTCTTCATCTCGAGTATGTACGGCCCCTTGCCGCTGCGCGCATGCTTCACGGCCTTCTCGCCCGCTTCGCGCACGGCCAGCACATCCATACCGTCGACTTCCTCGCCCTCGATCTCGAAGCTGATGCCGCGCTTGTAGAGTTCCGTCTCGGAGGCATGGCGCTCAACGCTCGTGCCCATAGCGTACATGTTGTTCTCGATGACGTAGATCACCGGGAGTTTCCAGAGTGAGGCCATGTTGAAGGCTTCGTACACCTGGCCCTGGTTGGCCGCGCCGTCGCCGAAATAGGCGAGGCTGACATTGTCATTGCCGCGATACTTGTTGGCGAAGGCGAGGCCTGTGCCCAGCGGCACCTGCGCGCCGACGATGCCGTGGCCGCCATAGAAGTTCTTCTCTTTCGAGAACATGTGCATCGAGCCGCCCTTGCCGCGCGAGAGGCCGCCGATCCGTCCGGTCAGCTCTGCCATCACGCCGTTGGGGTCCATGCCGCAGGCCAGCATGTGGCCGTGGTCGCGGTATCCGGTGATGACCTGGTCGCCGTCCTTCAGGCAGGCCTGCATGCCGGTGACGACCGCTTCCTGGCCAATATAGAGGTGGCAGAAGCCGGCAATCTTCCCCATGCCGTAGAGCTGGCCCGCCTTCTCCTCGAAGCGGCGGATCAGCAGCATGTCGCGATAATACTGCAGCATCTCGGCCTTGCTGGCCTTGGCGGGTGCCTTTTTCGAACCCTTAGGTTTTGTAGCCATGACGATGTGCCTCCCTGACTTCGTTATGTCGCCGCAATTTTGCAACGACAAGTCAGAACATCGTTGTCATTTTGCAGAGCTGCGTTCCGGCGTGAGTAAAACGACCTCTCCGGGGTAAACAAACGCAAGTTTATCCCTCGCGATCGCTTCCACATAGTCTTTATCGACCGAGCCGGGCGTCAGGCGGCGGATATCTACGCGCAGGCGCTCGTTTTCCGCCTGAATCGCGGCCAGTTCGCGCTGTTTTTCCTCCAGCGCAATCTGTGCATCGGTCCAACGGCCCAGCCCCTTCTCCCCCGCAAAAGCGTGGAAGGCGAAGTAGAGCACCAGAAGACTGAGCCCGAGAGCCTGAAGACGAGACACCATGGAATCACTGGTAAATGCGGCGGGTAACCAATCCCTTACCGCACCAGGAGGGCGGTCAGGCGCGATGCGCGTTCTTCCGGAGCAATGCCCGTAAGATCAAGCCATTGGCGGTCGATCAGGAAGTATTCGAAATCTTCCGGCATCTCCGCCGAATCGAGCCGGACCGGCAGAAGCTTTCGCTTGTACTTGTCGGCTATGTATATCTCGCGCCGGACATTGTCGGACTGGAAAGCCTCCGCGGAACACATCAGGCAGAACGTATCCGCGTCGCGAATGGCGCGGACGATCATGCCCGCCCAGTTGCCGCCTGCCTCGATCGCCTGCCGGTCGATCCAGACAGCCCGTCCGGCCGCCTCAACCTCCGCAACCAGCGGATAGACGATCTCGCCATTATGCCGCGAATAGGAAACAAAAACCGGCGCAGACTGCCCGTGCGCGGGCGCCATATCCGGTGCGGTTGGGGCCGAGCGGGCTTCTGCAGATCGCCTTGGTGCCGGACGCGGGTCTTCGGCAGCCTCAGGCAAATCTTCAGTCCGCGCGCCTGCCAGATACCCTGCAAGCACACCGGCAACCACGCCCCATACAAGCGCCGCGAGCCCGACGAGCAGGTTGGACGCATGGGGCATCGACAGAAACCCCATCGAAACAAAGGCGCACGCGGCCACCAGACCGACAATCCATGCCGGACCGGACGCGAATCTCCGCACCGGCTTCTCGGCCGTCGCCGCAGCGCTACCGCTTTCCTCGTCCCGGGAGAAACCGTCATCGCTGCCGCCGCCAGCTTCTTCCGACGGCTTAAGCTCCGCAGCCCTGTCTATTGCCTGAGCGGCCTCGACAATTTTCCAGACAGAGGCAATCCGTGCCGGCGCGAACGAGAGATCGATGGCCTCAATATCGCTGAGCCCACGCGGCAGCAGGGTATGATCCAGCCGCGCGAAGATCAGCCGACCTTCCGTCCACGCATCAATAGCCCGGTTCGTAAACAGGATCTGTTTGGAAGAGAACTGCGCAGCATGGGACCAGAGCGCAAGGGTCACTTCCTGCCGCCGTGCTGGCGGAAAGGCAAATTTCTCCTCAGCGCGCCGCACCATGTAGCCCCGCTGGTGCAACAACGTTTCAATCTCATCGGCGGCAGCTGAATCCGCCTCCATGGACAGGAGATAAATCTGGCGCATGCCCGTGCCCCAAGCTCGGTAAAGGACTTGCCTCTAGCACGAACCGGGACCGGGGTCGCCTTTCGGTAATTTAATCCGTACTCAGCCCGCGTTGATGCGCGAAAGACCGGCATAGATTCCAATCGGGCCCAGTTCTTCCTCAATCCGGATCAACTGGTTGTACTTCGCGATCCGGTCAGAACGGCTGAGCGAACCTGTCTTGATCTGACCGCAATTGGTTGCCACCGCCAGGTCCGCAATCGTTGCGTCTTCTGTCTCGCCGGAACGGTGCGACATGACTGCCGTGTAGCCATGCAGATGCGCCAGTTCGACCGCGTCCAGCGTTTCCGACAGCGTGCCGATCTGGTTGACCTTGATCAGGATCGAGTTGGCCGCGCCGCGCTCGAGCCCCATCGCGAGACGGTCCGGATTGGTTACGAAGAGGTCATCGCCGACGAGCTGGACCTGGCCGCCGATCATTTCGGTCAAGGCAACCCAGCCCTCCCAATCGTCCTCCGCCATGCCGTCTTCGATCGACAGGATCGGATACCGGCCGCACAGGTCGGCGAGGTATTTCGCGAACTGCTCGGACGACAACGACTTGCCTTCACCGGCTAGCTCATACTTGCCATTCTTGAAAAACTCGGTCGAGGCCGCATCCAGCGCGAGACCGATATCTTCGCCCGGTTTGTAGCCGGCCTTCTCGATCGCCTTCAGGATGAAGCCGATGGCTTCATCGGTCGACCCGATATTCGGCGCAAAGCCGCCTTCATCGCCCACGTTGGTGTTGTGGCCGGCATCATGCAGTGTCTTCTTCAGAGCATGGAAAACTTCCGCGCCCATTCGCACCGAATCGGCAATCGACTCCGCGCTGACAGGCATGATCATGAATTCCTGGATGTCGATCGGATTGTCCGCATGCGCACCGCCATTGATGATGTTCATCATCGGCGTCGGCAGGATGCGGGCATTGGCCCCGCCGACATAGCGGTAGAGCGGCATGGAGGAAAACTCTGCCGCCGCCTTGGCCACTGCCAGCGACACGCCGAGGATCGCATTGGCGCCGAGGCGCGACTTGTTCTCGGTGCCATCGAGATCGATCATCAGCATGTCGATCATCCGCTGGTCCGTGGCATCGAGACCCGTCAGTTCGTTGCAGATTTCGCCGTTCACGGCATCCACCGCCTTGAGCACGCCCTTGCCATTGTAGCGCGACTTGTCACCATCGCGCTGCTCGTGGGCCTCATAGGCGCCCGTGGATGCGCCAGACGGAACCGCTGCGCGGCCGGTGGAGCCGTCTTCCAGCGTCACATCGACTTCGACCGTCGGGTTGCCCCGGCTGTCGAGAATTTCGCGGGCGTGAATGTCGATGATTTCGCTCATGGGGCCAGTCCTTCAGCATGCTGCCGGTGAGATTGCCGCAGGCGTTAGAGCGCCGCGCCGAGCTTCGCAAGCCCCTACCCGGCGCAGGCGTCCCCGGGCAGCGGCGGGAAGGGACCCTTCAACGCGCCTTTTATCCGGCCGATATGCCAGTTCAGGCCGTAGAGCGCATTGAACACCCGGCGATCCGGAACAGACCGGTCCGCCATCACGCAGCGCGGCGCCAGCCACAGGGCGCGTGCCAGAGACGACGCCACAATAGCGCTCCGGCGTGCCATGTCCCGCTCCTCGCCCAGAGCACGGAGGGCAACGCCCCGCCCATGATTCTGTGCCCGCTGCAGCATGAAGCCGAGATCGGTCTGAAACCCCCGCACCATGTGCTTCACCCTCGCCTCAGGCACGAAGATCGCCTGCGCCCCGGCCGCCTCCAGCCGGCTCAGCATTTCCGACTCGTCGCCGAGCGGAAACACGCGCTTGCCGTTCTTCACGGCCGGCGAGGGTCCCAAAGCCGTGGACGCGCTCAGGCCGGCCTTCGCCGCGTCCAGCCGCAACATCATGTTCGGCCCGAAAATAGTGTCCGCCCCGATCACTGGCCCGGCTGGCGCGTCTGCCTTCGAGAACAGGTCCACTTCATAATCGCATGCCGCAGCGTACCAATCGCCGGTCGCCTCGATCGGAATGGGCTCGATTGCGCCGCCGAAAATGCCGGCTTCGGGATGCCGGTCCGCCGCTGCTTCCAGCTGGGCCAGCCAGCCAGGTTCGGGAAGGATGTCATCGTCTGTCAGGACGACGAGGTCCCCCTCAAGTTCAGAGGCTGCCTGCGCCAGAGCCGGAACCTTGCCGCTGCCGGGGCCCTGCAGGACGCGCATCGGCAGGCGCCCCGACCAGGCGGCCAGGATCTGTCCTGTCGCGTCAGTTGAGCCGTTGTTGACGGCAAGTATGCGCAGCGGCCTGCGCGTCGGAAGCTGACCGGCAAGGCCCTCCAGCATGGCGGGCAGCGTCCGCGCGCCATTATAGCTGACAAACAGAAGGTCGATCTGCCGCTTCATTTTCAAGGCTTTCTGACCGTTTCCCTTGAAACTGCGCCGGTTTCAGCTGGCAATAGGATCGACCGTGAACACGGCTCCCAAATGCAAAAACCCCGCCACTTGGGCGGGGTTTCAGCAATTCTGCAATCGGATCAGGCAGACCTCAGTCTTCCTGCGGTTCCAGGATCTGGCGGCCCCGGTACTGGCCAGACTTCAGGTCAATATGGTGCGGACGGCGAAGTTCGCCCGAGTTCGCATCCTCGATATAGGTGTTCATGTCCAGACGGTCGTGCGAACGGCGCATGCGGGTGCGCGACTTCGATTTCTTACTCTTTGGAACGGCCATGACGTATCATCCGGAATCTGATTTGGCCGCAGGCCCTGTGGCACGCGGGAAAGCGCGCCTGTTAACGCAGCCAGCCGGGTCTGGCAAGCGCCAAACGGCAGGATTTTCAGCCGGGTGGGCCCAGACGAAAATGGCCGGCCCGAAGGCCGGCCAAGGTATGCAAGAAGGACGTCGGACCTTTGCCCTGGCAAGCAGCCTGATTGGCTCCGGGCCGACACCTATAGTTAATAAGGGATTGAGTCTGAACGATGGCGTTCGCGCGCGTTGTCCGGGGTTCATTTGAAAATCCCGGACCGCCAAGGCCGCGGCGCCTTCCGGCCGGCTCGGACCGGCCCCGCTCTATTCTGCTCCCTCTGATGGCCGCGTGAAAATAGCCTCGAGGCTGCGCAAATTCATTCCGTTTTTCAGGTAGTTAGCCGGGGTCAGGTTGACCGCCTTGATGACGCCGCGCTCAATCCGCGTACCCATCCCGGCCTCATCCGGCACCATGTCGAAGTCCAGGATATTGATACATCCGGTATCCTGTTCGAAGCCAACGCTCGCCCCCAGAGGCGCCCCGATAACGTCCGCCAGAAGCATCCGGTTCACGACTTCGTGTGCCACGACCAGTGCGCAGGCCCAGTTCGGGCGGTGCAACAGGTCAGTCAGCCCCGCCCTGATTCGAATCAGCGCATCGGCAAACCGCTCCCCGCCCGGCAAAAATTCCGCCCCCGGCTCTCCGGCCTGCTCAAATGTGAAGGTCATCACGGCGGCGAGGTGCTCGGCGGAGTGGAAGTCCATGTAGCTGCCGGAGCGCAGTTCTCCGAGCCGCTCCTCCACTTCCAGAACAGGGGCCCTGGGGTGCTCGGCCAGCACGATCTCTGCAGTCTGTCGGGTCCGCTTGAGACCGGAACAGACGGCAATGTCGAAATGCACATCGGCAAGCGCCGCTCCTGCCGCCCTGGCTTCCGCGATGCCGCGCTCGGTGAGTTCTGCAACCTTCGGATCGCGTGCCTTGCGGACAGCGGCCGAAGTGTAATCCACGAAGCCGTGCCGCATCAGGTAGATGCGGCGCCGGCCTGTGGTGCCCGGCAGCGCGCTCATCCGCGCGCGACGCCCCAATCCTTCAGGATTTCATCCGTGTGCTCACCAAGGCCTGCCGGGCGGCGCTGGATGGCAGGCGGGGTCGCCGAGAAGCGCGGCGCGGGAGCGGGCTGCACCACGCCGTCGACTTCAACGAAGGTCTGACGATCCACATTGTGCTTGTAGCTCGGTGCCTCGCTCATCGAGAGCACCGGCGCGAAACAGATATCCGTGCCTTCCATGATCGCGCACCATTCGTCGCGCGTCTTTGTCTTGAACACAGCAGCAATCTTCTTCTTCAGCTCAGGCCACTTCGCCTTGTTCATCTGGGCATCGAACGCCGGATCCGTCAGCCCCGCCTTCTCGCGCAGGATCGCGTAGAATTGCGGTTCGATCGACCCGATCGACACCCACTTGCCATCCTTGGTTTCGTAAGTGTCGTAGAAGTGCGCGCCCCCATCGAGCATGTTGGCCTCGCGGTCATCGGTCCAGATGCCCATCGCCTTCATGCCGTAGAACATCGTCGCCAGTGACGCCGCACCATCCGACATGGCCACATCCACAACCTGCCCCTTGCCGCCATTCTTGACGTTCAGGATGCCGGCGAGGAGGCCCATCGCGAGGTAGAGTGCGCCGCCGCCATAATCACCAACGAGGTTGAGCGGCGGACGCGGGCGGCCATCTCCGTCGCCCATCGCATGCAGGGCACCGGTGATGGCGATATAGTTGAGGTCATGTCCCGCCGAATGGGAGAGCGCGCCAAACTGGCCCCAACCCGTCATGCGGCCATAGACCAGCTTCGGATTGCGCTTCAGCACTTCGTCCGGCCCTAGCCCGTTGCGCTCCATCACGCCCGGACGGAACCCTTCGATCAGGCCGTCCGCTTTCTCCAGCAGCTTCATCGCCACTTCCACGTCCTTCGGGTCCTTGAGGTTCAGCCCGATAGAGCGGCGGCCCCGGCTCATCACATCCGCAGCGCGGCCCGGCCGTCCATCGCCCGGACGGTCGATTCGGATGACATCCGCGCCCATGTCCGACAGCAGCATCCCGCAGAACGGTCCCGGCCCGATCCCGGCGAATTCAACAATCTTGACGCCCGAAAGCGGTCCCTGGACCATATTTTGCCTCCCAAATTACTCAGTGTTCATGCTCGAATTAGCCGAACCTTAAGTGTCCGGACCGCAAAAGGAAGGGGTGCCGCCGCGTCCGCCCGGCGGCGTGCAGTTGCAGGCGTTTTTGCGTATGTCCGATCTCTCTTTCTTCGATCCGCCCATCGAGATCGCGGCCGGCAGCCCCCGCCAGGAGATGATCAGTTCCCGCCTGCGCGCCAGCGGCATGCGTCCTTATCCGGCAAGTACGCCAATTGACTTCAGCGCACCGGACCCACTGCTGATCGACATTGCCACCGTTTCCCGAGAAACGCTCGACGGGCTCTCGCGCGCTACGATGGTTCAGGTCCACCGCCATATCGTGATCCTTGATCTCTCGGAGACACAAATCCCCTCCGCTGGTGAAGCGGTGCTCCTGCGCCGCGACCGCGACCTCAGCGGCCTGCGCAGCCGCCTTGCTGCTCTCGCACGCCGCGCCAGCCGCCTTAAGGAAGCCGAAGCACGCCGTGACACGGCCAGCGCCCTCGGCGTACGCATCCCGCCGGCCGACCTCAACGCGGTCCCCACGCTCCTCTATCTTGGCGAAGGCTCGGCCCTCTTCCTGTCGCTGCAGGGCCTCCTCAGGCAACGCGGCATCGCCGTCACCGCCGCGCTCAGCCGCCACACGGCGCAGCAATACATGGCTGAGCGTCGCTTCGCCGCCGCGCTCGTTGACCTCGATTCCTACAAGGAAGAAGACAGCCTGACCGGCCACTGGATCGCCGATGAAAACGGCCTTGGCATCCTGCCTGTCATCGCCCTCTCTCATCCTGGTCTTCCGCTTACGGAGCGTCAGAACACCATTATCGCGCAGGCGACAGAAGTAGTCGACGCAGCAGGACGCATGGCAAAGATCGTCTCGCTGATCGAAACTGTCTGCCGCCGCCTTGTCGCCTTCACCCCGCTGATGCCTCATCCCGGCGAACACCGCGATTTGACTGATTTCACCACCGGCCTGTTCAATCTCGCCTTCATGGAAACCCATGTCGCGCGCCAGATGGAGATTGCCACGCAGCGCGCAGAACATCTCAGCGTGCTGACCTTCTGCCTTGATCCAGCGCTCAGCCAATCGCTTCAGGCGCAGCAGGACTTTGCCGGCATCATCCGCTCGCAGATCAGGGACTCAGACTGCCCCTCGCTCCTGCGCCCCGGCACGTTCGCAATATCGCTCCCCGCAACGCCCTATCGCGGCGCCATACGGCTCGCTGAACGCATCGCCAGCGCCATCGATAAGAGGGCGCCTGGCATCGGCACGCGCTATGGCTGGCGCATCACGGAGAAGCGCGCTTATCACACACCCAAAACCCTGCTCGTCACCGGCCAGGTCGGCCCGATGCTGCGCCCAAGTATTGCAGCCTAGTCTTCGGTCAGAAAGCCTGACGATAACTTCTTCTTCCACTTGTCTTCCGGCTCAGCCGGCCCGCGGCTCGCCATGCGGGCCACCGCATCCGCCGCTTCAGCCGAGGCGAGTCCGCAGGCTGCCTCCAGCTCCTTCAGGAACGCCTTGACCAGCGGAATGCGCCGCTCAGGCGCGCCACCCAGGCCAGAGTGCACCAGCTTCGAATCCGGGCGAAGCTTCAACTGGTTCGGCCGTGAGCGGACGATCTCCATGATCTTCGCCGGATCCATGATCGTGTCCGGTCGGAAGGCGAACACCGCGCCCTTCTCCCCGCAATCCATCTTCGATATGCCAAGCACCTTGCACTGCACCTTGATCGCCATCACGTCGAGCAGCTGCCGCGTTTCCGGCGGCAGCGGACCGAACCGGTCAATCAGCTCAGCCGCAAATGCTTCCCTGTCCTGCGGCGTCACGATGTCTGACAGCCGCCGGTACAGCGACAGGCGCACGTTGAGATCTTCGACATAGTTCTCCGGAATGAGAACCGCCACGCCAAGATTGATCTGTGGCGACCAGTCGTCCGCCACGTCCTCATCATCCTTCGCACCAGCGCGCAGTGCCTTCACGGCATCTTCCAGCATCGACTGATACAGCTCTACGCCGACTTCCTTCACCTGCCCGGATTGCTGGTCGCCGAGCAGATTGCCCGCGCCGCGCATATCGAGGTCATGGCTCGCCAGTTGGAAGCCCGCGCCCAGCGAGTCGAGCGATTGCAGCACCTTCAGCCGCTTCTCCGCGCTCTCGGTGATCACCTTGTCCTTCGGCGTCGTAAAGTACGCATACGCGCGAAGTTTCGACCGGCCCACGCGGCCGCGCAGCTGGTAGAGCTGTGCCAGGCCGAACATATCGGCCCGGTGAATGATCAAAGTATTTGCGCGCGGAATGTCGATGCCGCTTTCCACAATCGTCGTCGACAGCAGCACATCATATTTGCCGTCATAGAAGGCCGTCATGATGTCTTCGAGTTCCCCGGAAGCCATCTGTCCGTGTGCCACGATGAAGCTCACTTCCGGCACATGCGTGCGCATGAAGTTTTCAAGCTTGTCGAGATCGACCACGCGCGGAGCGACGAAATAGGCCTGCCCGCCGCGATACTTCTCCCGCAGCAACGCCTCGCGCAGGGTTACGGTGTCTTCTTCGGTGATGTAGGTGCGCACCGCGAGACGGTCGACAGGCGGCGTCGCGATGATCGACAGGTCGCGGATGCCCGTCAGCGCCATCTGCAGCGTCCGCGGAATCGGCGTCGCTGAAAGCGTCAGAACGTGCACATCAGATTTCAGCTCTTTCAGCCGCTCCTTGTGCTTCACGCCAAAGCGCTGCTCTTCGTCAACGATGATGATCCCGAGCCGCTTGAACTCGATCTCCTTTGTCAGCAACGCGTGCGTGCCGACCACCACATCAATGCTGCCATCGGCAAGGCCCGCACGCACTTCAGCTGCTTCCCGCGCGCCTACGAACCGCGACAGCGGACGCACCTTCAGCGGCCAGCCGGCAAAGCGTTCCTCGAAAGTCTTGAAATGCTGCCGGGCCAGCAGCGTCGTTGGCGCAATCACCGCCACCTGCTTGCCGTTCATCGCTGCAACGAAAGCCGCACGCAGCGCTACCTCGGTCTTGCCGAAGCCCACATCGCCGCACACCAGACGGTCCATCGGCTTGCCGGAAGCGAGGTCTCCGAGCACATCTTCAATCGCAGAAAGCTGATCTTCCGTTTCCTCATACGGGAAGCGCGCCGCGAACTCCTCATAGAAGCCCTGCCCGGCCGTTACCGCCTCAGCGCGGCGCAGTTCGCGCGCTGCCGCAATCGCCATCAGTTCCGCGGCCATCTCGAGGATGCGTTTCTTGGCTTTCGCCTTGCGCGTCTGCCATCCCGCCCCGCCGAGCCGGTCAAGCGCGCCTTCGGCATCTTCCGATCCATAGCGGCTGATCAGATCGATATTCTCGACCGGCAGGAAGATCATGTCGCCGCCGGCATATTCGATCTGCAGGCAGTCATGCGGCGCGCCGGTCACTTCTAGCGTGCGCAGGCCCACATACCGCCCGACACCGTGATCAACGTGCACTACCAGGTCGCCCGCCGTCAGCGAGGTTGCATCGGTGATGAAGCTCGCCGTCTTGCGCTTGCGCCGCGGCGCGGCGAGCCGGTCGCCCAGCACATCCGCTTCGGAAATCATCGCGATACCCGGCAGCGAGAAACCCGCCTCGATGGGCACTTCGGCCACCGTGAAATCCGTCTTCGCTGCTGCCTGCAGCGAGTGTACCTGCGCCAGCCCCGTCAGGCCATGGTCGCCCAGCACATTGATCAGGCGGTCGGCCGAGCCCGTTGACCAGGCCGCGAACACCACAGGCTTGCCGCTCGCATAGAGGGCCCTTGCATGATCAATGACCGTCTCGAAGATGTTTTCGTCCGTCCGCAGACGTTCCGGGGCAAAGTCGCGCCCGCGCCGGCCGCCCATGTCGAAGGCATTGGCATTCGGTTCCGCCGGATTGAAGCGCACCACCGCGCGCTCCGCGAGGCGCTCATCCAGTTCATCCAGCGTAAGGTACAGCCGCTCCGGCGGTAACACCTTGGCCGAGCGCACATCGCCGCCGCCAGCATCAAGACGCGCCGCGTAATAATCAGAGGCCTGCGTCAGGCGTTCATGCGCCGCCTCGCTCGCCAGGTGGCTCAGCCCCCACAACGCGCCCTCGCCCGCGTAGTCAAACAACGTATCAAGCCGCTCATGGAACAGCGGCAGCCAGGCCTCAACGCCCTGCCGCCGGATCGAAGCCCGCGCCGCCTCATACATCTGATCGCCAGATGGCGGCCCGAACACAGCGAGATACCGGTCGCGAAATTTGCTGAGAATGTCATCGTCAAACAGAACCTCACTGACCGGCGCGAAGGTCACGGCCTCCGCCGTTCCGGTTGAGCGCTGCGTCTCGGTGTCAAACGTCCGCAGCGTCTCCAGAACATCACCGAAGAAGTCGAGCCGGTAGGGCTCCGGCGCCGTCGGAGGAAAAATGTCGATGATCCCCCCGCGGATCGCAAACTCACCCTGCTCGCGCACCGTGCCCGCGCGGATATAGCCGTTGACGGCAAGGTACTCGGTGAGTTCTGCCTGCTTGACACTCTGCCCCTTGCGCAGCGCAAAGGAGGTCTTCTTGAGGGTCGCCAGAGGCGGCGCACGCTGCACCAGCGATCCCGCCGTCGTCACCACGAGCAGCGCCCCCTGCGCCGCTTCATACCGCGCCAGCCTGGCAAAGCCCGCACAGCGCCGCGCTGCGACCGCAGGCGTCGGGCTGATCCGGTCATACGGCAGCACATCCCAGCCCGGCAGGTCCACCTGTTCAAGCCGCGGCGCGGCAAACAGCGCCACCCGCCGCGCTGCCTGCGCCATCCGGTCATCGCGCGCGACATACACGCCAACCCCGCCGCGCTTCTGCAGCGCCTCACAGAAAACGATCAGGTCTGCGCCAAATGGCGCTCCGGCAAAAGCAGCAGGGCCGCTCAGCGATTTCAGGAAATCAGCGGGGGTCATATACTTACCTTGTCACCCGGCCTCAGCCGGACTGCGCGGCGTAGCGGAATGCGATCAGCTGGTCCAGCACCGGACCCTTGTGAATCTCAGGCACCGCTTCCTGCCCGACCAGCCATGCGAACATCTCCCAGTCGGGAATGTCCAGCAAGCGCTCGAACTCGTCGAGCCCCTCAGAATCATAGCCGCCGAGGTGTTTGTCCGCGAAACTGCCCATGAGCAGGTCCAGCTCCCGGAATCCCCGCCTCCAGGCGCGGAATTGCAGCTTTTTTTGGCGCGTTTCGTCAGTCATCTGGGCTCAATTTCCGTTTGGACTCTCTGTAGCGACATATGGACGGTTTTTGGACCGGGAAAGCTCAGATTGTACACATGCCCGGCTGCGCCTAGCTTGCAGGGACCATGCGCGACGAAAGGCTCTATCCCCTCTTTGCCGGTCTCGACACGCTCACGGGTGTCGGCCCCAAACTGCTGCCCCTGCTCCAGCGCCTGACGGGCGGCACCACAGTCTGGGACCTAGTCCTCCTGCTGCCCGACCGCTGGGTCGATCGCCGCGTCCGCGCCACCTTCGAGGAAACCGTGCCCGGCGAAGTTGCCACCGTGCGCGGCGATGTCATCGTCCACCACGCCCCTTACAATGACCGCTCCCCCTACCGGATCCAGCTCGGCGACGAGACCGGCTTCCTCACCCTCGCCTATTTCCGCGCCGATCCCCGCTGGCTGAAGTCACAGTTTCCCGTCGGCGCCTCCCGCATCGTCTCGGGCCGAATCGAGGATTACAAAGGCGAGCGCCAGATCACCCATCCGGATTTCGTCGTTGATCCGGCCAAGGGCGACTCCCCGCCGGAGGTCGAGCCGATCTACCCCCTAACCGCCGGCCTAACCAATCGCCGCGTCCACACCCTCACCCTCCAGGCCCTCGGCAGGGTCCCACAGGACCTGCCCGAATGGTCCGACCCGCATCTCGTCCGCCAGCGCGGCTGGCCCGGCTTCCATGCCGCCCTCGCCGCCCTGCATGATCCCAAGAGCTACGATCCCGACGCTTTCGATCTTGCGCGCGAACGCCTCGCCTATGATGAAGCCATCGCCCGCGGTTCGGCTTTCGCCCTCGCCCGCGCTGCACGGCGCGCGCGCCACGCACCGGTCATCAAGGCGCCGCCCAGCGCCATCAACCGGCTGACGGATGTGCTGCCATACCGGCCGACCGGCGCGCAGCTTCGCGCGGCTGCCGATATCAGCTCGGACATGGCCCGCGGCTATCCGATGCGCCGCCTGCTGCAGGGCGATGTCGGCGCCGGCAAGACGCTCGTCGCGGCAATGGCCGCCGTCGAGGCTGCCGCCGCCGGCTACCAGTCCGCCTTCATGGCCCCCACCGAAGTGCTCGCCCGCCAGCAGTTTGAAACACTCGACCAGCTGCTATCGCCGCTCGGCCACACAGTCGGCGCCCTCTCCGGCCGCGACAAAGGCAGCGCCCGGCAGGGTACAATGCTGGGCCTTTCTGACGGCTCCATCCAGATCGTCGCAGGCACCCATGCCCTGTTTCAGGAAGCGGTCAGCTTCCGCAAGCTCGGCCTCATCATTGTCGACGAACAACACCGCTTTGGCGTCGCAGACCGTATGCGCCTCGCCAGCAAGTCTGACAGCCCGCACATGCTGGTGATGAGCGCCACGCCGATCCCGCGCACTCTGGCACAGGCCGTACACGGAGATCTTGAGGTCTCCGTCCTTGATGAAAAACCACCCGGCCGGAAGCCTGTCGAAACCCGCGCCATTCCCGACACCCGTATCGAGGATGTCATTGAGGCGGTCGGACGCGCGATTAAACGCGGCGAGCGGGTCTTCTGGGTCTGCCCCCGTGTTGATGCGGATGAAGACGATTCCTCCGCCGTCGCCCGGCACGCGGCGCTTCAAGATGAGCTGCGGATCAAGGCAGGCCTCGTGCACGGCCGTCTCAAGCCCGCAGACAAGGATACGGCCCTCGAAGACTTCCGCACCGGTGCCACGCGCCTGCTCGTCGCCACCACGGTCATCGAAGTCGGCGTCGATGTGCCCGAGGCCACCATCATGGTGATCGAACGCGCCGAAGGCTTCGGCCTCGCCCAGTTGCACCAGCTGCGGGGCCGCGTCGGGCGCGGCGACAAGCCCTCCTTCTGCCTCCTGCTCTATCGCCCCCCGCTCGGCGAAACCGCCCGCGAACGTCTCGATACGCTCCGCCGTACAGAAGATGGATTTGCAATCGCCGAAGCCGATTTCCGCCTGCGCGGCGCGGGCGATGTCCTCGGCATGCGCCAGGCCGGCGCAACAGAATACCGGATCCTTGAAATGTCGCGCCACGCAGACCTGCTCGCCATCGGCGCCAAGGATGCGGAGGCCGTCATCACAGGCGCCGCAGGTCCTGCCAGCGAACGTGCCAACGCGCTGCGGATCGTCCGTGAACTGCTGACCCCGCGTATCGCCGCAGACATCGACAATGGCTCGTGATTACTTGCCCGTGACCTGCTCTTTCGGAGCCGGCGGATACTCCGGTATAACGAGGCCGCCCGAGAAGATCACCTTCGCGCCTTCTTCCACTGTCATGTCCATGCGCACGACATCTTTTTCCGGAACATAGAGCAGGAAGCCCGAGGTCGGGTTCGGTGTCGTCGGCACGAAAACGCCGATATAATCCGCCCCAAGACGATGCCGCATCTCGCCTTTTGCCGGGCCGGAAACAAATCCGATGACCCAGCTTCCGGCGCGCGGATACTGCACCATCACCACTTCCTTGTACTGGCCCGCAGAATTGCTCTGGAACACATCCCGGATCTGCTTGAACACGGAGTAGACGCTGCGCACGACCGGCACACGCGTCAGGATCCGGTCCGTCAGCGACACAAAATAGCTGCCGAGATAGTTGGTCGCCACTGCGCCAAGCAGCGTCAGAAACAGGATCAGGATGATCAGGCCAAAACCCGGCACCGCAAAATCGAGATAGGTCTCCGGCCGCAAGGCCGGCGGGATCAGCGGAACCACCCGGCTGTCGATCAGGTTGATCAGGAAATCCAGGATTATGAACGTTGCCACGATCGGCAGCGCGATCAGCATGCCGGCAACAAAGCGTTCGCGCAGCCAGGCGAACAGTCCCTGCTTCGCGGGCGGCTTCACGACACCCAGCGGATCATCCGGCAAATTGTTCTCGCTCATTCCCATTGCCTCCCGGCAAGCCGCCTTACTCAGCGTTACCGCTTGGCGACTCCCTTCTTCCGCGCAATTGTGGCGAAGATGGGAACTGGAAACCAGATCGAAAAGCCCCTTGCTGACTGGGCGCATGCGCATTTCGGCGCAGGCGCGCAGCTTGTGTCCTTGAAGAGACTTTCGGGCGGCGCCAGCCAGGAAACCTGGGCCTTTGATGTCGAGACCAGCGGCGCCAGCACCCCACTGATTCTCCGCCGTGCGCCAGGCGGCGCAGCTGCCGCACGCGCATCGGAAGCGGTGTCACTCGCAACCGAGGCGGTTCTTCTTGCGGCCACAGGGAAAGCGGCGGTCCGCGTGCCGGAAGTCCTCCACGTTTCCCCTCCGGGCAGCGAACTGGGCGAAGCCTTCATCATGCGCCGCGTCGCCGGCGAAACGCTCGGCCGGAAAATCCTCCGCGATGAGGAGTTCACGCTTGCCCGCACGCGCCTCACGCGGGATTGCGGCGAAGCCCTCGCGCGCATTCACGCCGTCCCGCTCACTAGCTCGGGCCCTCTTCCGCGCAGTCTCGGCGCTGATCAGATCGCCAAATACGAAACCATCTACCAGAGCTTCAACTTGCCCCGCCCGGTTCTGGAACTCGCCTTCGCCTGGCTGAAAGCCAATGCGCCCGACCCCGCAGAACCCGTCCTCGTCCACGGCGACTTCCGCCTCGGCAACCTGATTGTCAACCAGGACGGTCTCGGCGCCGTGCTCGACTGGGAACTCGCCCATATCGGCGACCCCCGCGAAGACATTGCCTGGCTCTGCGTCAATTCCTGGCGCTTCGGCCACACGGAGAAGCGCGTTGGCGGCTTCGGCGACCTGCCCGAATTGCTCGATGCCTACGCCGCCGCCGGTGGCCAGCGTTTCGCTCCCTCAGAGATCGACTGGTGGGAAATCATGGGCAGCCTGAAATGGGGCGTCATGTGCATGACAATGTATGGCGCCTACAAGACCGGCGCCGACCCCAGTGTCGAGCGCGCAGCCATCGGTCGTCGTGTGTCTGAAAACGAGATCGACCTCATAAACCTGTTCGAAGGGCTGGGCCGCCATGCATGACGCACCCTCAGCGAAGGAACTGATAGAAGCGGTCAAATCCTTCATCGACAAGACCGCCGCGCCGCAGCTTACCGGTCACGCCGCCTTCCATGCGCGCGTCGCCTCGAATGCGCTCGCTACCGTGCTGCGCGAACTCGACATCCGCCCGGCCGCGGAAGCCGCCGAAAAAATCCGCCTCGAAGCGCTTCTCGGCACAAGCGGAGAGAGTGTCACCGCGCTTAACCAAAAGCTCTGCGAGGAAATCCGCGCTGGCCGCATGGACCTTTCAACAGAAGGTCTCCTTTCGCATCTGAAAACGACCACAATTGACCAATTGTCTGTCGACCAGCCGGGTTATTCGGGGTTAAAGACCGCGACCCGCTGATACCGGATGCCGCGCCTGATGAAACGTTACCTGCCAATAGTCCTGATCGCCGCCCTGCTCGTTGCGGCCATTGCGGTCGCCGTCTGGTTCATGCGCCCGGCCAAACCCATTGCGATCTCGGCGCTGCCAGACTTTGACTATGGGGCGCCAGAAAGCTGGGCCGTGCGACCGGAAACGCCGCCACCCGCTGTCTGGGAAGCAGGCTGGGATATCGACGCGGTGATCATTTCCACCGGCGCCTCCATCGAAACAGGCGCCGCCGAAACCGAAGAACGCCGCCTTCTCGCCTCCGCGAAATCACTCGGCAGTCTGAGCGAAGTCTTTGCGTCCATCGGACCTGTCTATGCGCCGCTTGTGCGCGCCGGGAATGCAGAAGCCGATATCGCCGCCGCGCTTCAGCAATACATCGAGGAAGACAATCGCGGCCGCGCTTTCGTGATCGCCACGGATACCGCCCTGCCGGCAATCCTCGCCGAGAAACTGGCAGCAGACAGCCTGCTGCGTGACCGGTTTGTCGGCGTCCTGACATTCGGCGAAACGGCGGACTCTGCCGGCTTTGCTCCGGGCACGAACAAAGCGGATGTCTGCTCCCGGAAATTCGAAAGGGAGGAAAGTTGCACGCTCGCCATCGAGATTCGCAAGTCCGGCCCAAACTATTCCTATTCCGGAGAAGGCACTCCCGGCGGCGCCCTGACGAGCGGCTTCACCACTTGGCTTCATGGCAATGCCTCCAAGCTTGCCGAGCCGCTAGGCGATCTTGAAGAAGTCGAAATCGTCGAGATCCAGACCGCTCCCGAAGGGCAATAGGCCTCAGTCTTTCGGTTGATTTTCCGGCGCCGCGCGCTGAAATGCCTCCAGCGCCTGACAGGCCTCGTCAAGGGCTACAAGCCTGGGAAACGCCGCAAGATCCACATTGAACCGGCGCGCATTCGCCACCTGCGGCACCAGAACGATTTCGGCAATCGTTGGCGCCTCGCCAAACAGGAACGCGCCGCGTTGATACTCTCCGGCCATTGCCTCCAGCGCCGCAAAGCCCCGCACGATCCAGTCGCTGTACCAGCGGTTTATCGCCGCCTCATCCGCCCCGAAATCCCGGCGCAGCACCTCCAGCGGGCTGAGATTGTTCAGCGGATGAATGTCGCATGCAATCACATCGGCAAAGGCCCGCGCCTGCAAACGAAGCCACGGATCCATCGGCAGCAGGGCCGGCCCTTCAAACACCTCGTCAATCCATTCGATGATCGCGAGTGACTGGCCCGCCACCCGGCCGTCCACTTCGACGGCCGGCACACGCATCTGCGGGTTCACGGCCTGATACGCCGTCTCCAGCTGTTCGTCCTTGCCCGGAAGAATGTTCACTGGCACACGCGCGTAAGGCACGCCTTTCAGGTTGAGCGCAATACGCACGCGGTAGGCTGCAGAAGACCGCCAGTAATCATACAGCCGGATCATGTCAGCTCCTCCAGTTCCAGTACGCGCAACAGCGCTTCGCGCGCCGCGCGGCACTCGTCCGCAAAGACGGGGTCCGCCAGATCGGATGGTGACAGCTTGTCCCGGTAAGTCGCGCGGATCACCGCCTGCAGTTCATCAATCCGCACTTCATCCAGCAACACGCCCTGATGACAGGCCTCAATCTGTTCCGGCGTCATCACCACGCGCAGCCGCAGACAGGCAGGCCCGCCACCGTTGCGCATTGACTGACGCACATCGACATACTCCACCCGCCCGATAGGCCCGTTGGATTGAACTAGCCGATCGCAATACTCCCGCGTTGATCGCATCTCCTGCGTCTCGGTTGGTGCCACAAGCACGAGCCGGTCTTCATCCGGGAACTGAAGGAGCTGCGAGTTGAACAGGTAGGACGAAATCGCATCTTTCAGCGGAACCTCGGCATCCGGCACCATCACCGGCTGCAATTCAAACCGTCCGGCGCTGGCGATTCGCAAGTCCGCAAGCGCCGCCGCTGTGTCCTCGAACGCAAACTCATGGAAAAACAGCGTATCGAGAGCGCCGACGCACACAACG
Organism: Hyphomonas sp.; assembly: GCF_046313975.1. Taxonomy (GTDB): domain Bacteria; phylum Pseudomonadota; class Alphaproteobacteria; order Caulobacterales; family Hyphomonadaceae; genus Hyphomonas. The sequence goes on from NZ_JBKBXB010000027.1 coordinate 31,875, forward strand.
TCATTGTGGAACGCACCCGCCTCGATCGCCCGCCGTGCCTGCCGGGCAAACACGGTGCGCGCAGGATCTAGACCATGCGCACGGGCCACAGATTCCGAAGCGAGCCGCGTCTGCCGTGCCGGAAACCCCGCGGCGGACTCGCCGGCTTCCCGTCCAAACACGAACAATTCCACGCCCGGCGCGCCATGTTCCGCACACAGACGCACATGGTTGGCTGCGCCTTCATCGGCAAAGTCGGCGTGCTCCGGCAAGGCGCCATGCACCGCATAATGCTCGTCCGTCTGAAAGATAGATATCAGCGATGCGGTCGTATCCGGATGCTCCTGGCTCCGGTGCAGCATTGTCGAAAGGTTCGCCGCCGTCAGATGTAGACGGCCGTCAGACGTGTCCGCAGAGGGCGAAACCGTTGCAGCATTCGCCGTCCACATACTGCTCGCCGAATATGCAGCTTTCAGAAGGCGAGGCGCGGCCTTCGCCGCCGCTTCAATCATCTGCGCATTCGTGCCCGTGAAACCCGCGGCCACGAGTAAATCAAGATTGGGCCTGCCCAGCGGCGGCAGCACGCCCTGCACAAGGCCGGCCCGCACGAGCCGGCGCATCTTCTCCAGCCCTTGCAAGGCCGCGTCCCGCGGATTGGACACATCCCCCGCATTCCTGGCGCTCGCAAGATTGCCATCGGACAGCCCGCCATAATTATGGCTCGGCCCGATCAGCCCATCAAAATTCACTTCTACAGCGAAACTCATGCCCGCGCCTCGACGATCCAGGCTGCAGCCTTCAGCAGCGTTCGCCTGCTGCCGCGTGTCATCTCGCCAATCCGCGCCACCAGCGCCGCCTTCACCGGCGCAGGATCAACCCCCTGATCCACCATTGCCCGCGCCAGCGGCCCGATCTCCATCATGAAGTCTGCGGTTTCCTCTGCATTGCCACCCGGCAGCTCCATCAGCCCTTCCCAGGGCGCAATCCGGATTGCAGACCATGCGCTGTCTGACAAAATCCCGGTCACACGCTCCTTGTCGCCAAAGGCAAACGGCCCCGGCGTTCCGGGTGGCGGCGGCGCGGGCATTTCCTTCAGGAACTCCGCCCCGGTCATCAGCGGCAGCAAGGCCCAGTCATTCACCATCAGCGGCTGCCAGCAGGCGAACGCCAGTCGTCCCCCCGGTGCCATGCCGGCGCGGATATTGCGGAACGCCGCGACAGGGTCCGCAAAGAACATCACGCCAAAGCGCGACACTGCCAGCTGCACCGGCTCCGCCGGCCGCCAGACAGAGGCATCGGCCAGCTGAAAAGCCGCCTCAATTCCCTGCGCATCCGCCCGCTGCCGCGCCAGTTGCACCAGCGGCGCAGATATATCCACCCCCGTCACCTGTGCGCCCGCTCCGGCCAGCATCAGGCTCAGCGCGCCCGCTCCGCAGCCGATATCCACCGCCCGCTCACCCGGTGCCGGCCGCGCCACGTGAGCAACGGCAACCGCAAAAGACCGCAGCATCGCATCAAGACGGTCCGCATCCCGCACCCATTTCTGCCCGGCGGGTCCGTTCCAGTAGTCGCTTTGCGCGGTGTTATCCATGGGGCTCTCTCAGGAAGGAAATCCGGGTGCGGACAATCTTGCCGCCTTGTCTGCCAGCTGACTCGCCTGCGGCCAGGCGCAGTAGTCGGCTGCGTAATACGCCCCCGGGCGGAAATTCCCGGAAAGACCGGGCCCGCCAAAAGGCATGGCTCCGCTCGCGCCCGCTGTTGGCCGGTTACGGTTCAGGATACCGGCGCGCATCTCAGCATAAGCCGTCTGCCAGCGCGCATCCTCATCACACACCAGCCCGCCCGATAGGCCGTACTTCGTCGCATTCGCCCGGGCAATCGCCTCCTCAAACGTCCCTACCCGGATGATCTGCATAAGTGGCCCGAACAATTCCTCGTCCGGCACATCTTCGGCGCCGGTCACGTCCACAACGCCCGGGCTCACAAATCCACCACCGCGCTCCATGCCGGAAAGCGGCAGCAGCGCCTTTCCGCCGTGCCCGAGGATGGCGTTCTGAAAGGCAATCGCCTGTTGCCGCGCGCGCTCCGAAACCAGCGGACCCATGAAGATTCCCGGTTCGTTCCACGCCCCGATTTTCAGACCCCGCGCCCTGGCCACAATCGCCTCGGTCACCGCGCCGCCAAACCGTCCCTCCGGAAGAATGATCCGGCGCGCGCAGGAACAGCGCTGCCCCGTCGTCAGGAAGGCCGACTGCGCCGCAATGTCCGCCGCTGCATCGACATCCGCAGGCTCCCAGATGATCAGCGGATTATTCCCGCCCATCTCCAGCGCGAGGATCACATCGGGGCGTCCCGCAAAATGGCGATGGAAGAATACGCCCGTCGCCGCAGAACCCGTGAACAACAGGCCGTTGATGTCCTGATCGATCAGCGCGCCGCCCGTCTCGCGTCCGCCATGAACAATATTCACGCAGCCCGGCGGTAGCCCGGCCGCCTCGAAACACGCCGCCATCAGCGCCGCCACGCCCGGCGCCAGCTCGGAGGGCTTGAAAACGCAGGTATTCCCTGCCAGCAGGGCCGGCACGATATGCCCGTTCGGCAGGTGGCCCGGAAAGTTGAACGGCCCGAATACCGCCATCACGCCATGCGGCCGGTGCGTCAGGCGCGCCGAGCCGAACGCGGCACTTTCGGTCTTCTCGCCGGCGCGCTCCTTCTGCGCGGCGATCGAAACGGCGATCTTCGCCTTCATCGTTGCCGCTTCGCCTTCTGCGTCCCACAGCGCCTTGCCCATCTCGCGGCTGATCGTTTCGGCAATCGCCCCGGCGCGCTTTCCGATTTCCTCCGTATACCGCTCCATAACGGCGCTGCGCTCAGCCTGCGGGGTGCGCGACCAGCCTGCGAAGGCCTTGCGGGCGGAGGCGACCGCCTCAGCCACATCCCGTCCGTCTGCGGAGGATCCTTCCCAGACAAGCTCACCTGTCGCCGGGCAGGTCTTGGAAAACACAGCCCCGCCGCCTGCGCGCCATTTGCCATCAATATACACGCCGCCTGCCATCACTTGCTCCGCATCCAGACCCGCGCCTGCGCGCCCGGCTTCAGTTTCAGCGCGTCCAGTACGTCCTCGGGCACAATCAGGTTCGTTTCGTCGCGGCGCACGAACTTGCCCAGCGATACCCTGAAATCGGGCAACCGGTTACTCGACAGCATGCCCTGCCGCGCCTCGCCGTCGCCCTCAGTGTCGCCCGCGATCAGCGTCACGACCCGGCTCTCCTGGATCGTGCGGATATGGCGGCGCTGCGCCGCCACCAGAGGCCCCCCATCAAAAATATCCACCGTCCGGTCGAACTCAAAGCCTTCCCATTGCAGGAGCTTGTAGGCGCCGACGCCGTCCGAATGGCACCGCCCGATCACTTCGCGCGCTTCCGGCGGCAAGAGATCCACATAGATGGGGTATTTCGGCATCAGGTCGACAATGAACTGGTTGTCCGTCGTCGCCGACAGACGGTCCGCTTCGGCAAAATCCATCCTGAAGAAATGCCGCCCCAGGCATTCCCAGAAGGGCGAGGTGCCTTCGTCATCCACGACCCCGCGCAGCTCCGCCAGAACGCGGTCGCTGAACCGCTCGGGGGCAGCTGCCATCAGCAGGTAGCGCGACTGTGCCGCCAGACGCCCCGCGCCGCCGCCGCGATGGTCCGCCTTGAGGAAAAGGGTGCCAACCTCCGTGTACCCCACATATTCATTCGTCAGCACAAGCGCATCCATGTCGAAGCGCAGATTGCCCGCCGCATGGCTGGCCTGCGCCAGCGTGATGATGCGATAATTGAAGAAGGGCTGGTCGATACCCGTACCCGCCTTCACGGCGGAGCACCCGACCACCTGCCCGGTCGGCACATGCTCCATCATCATCAGGTACTTGCCATATTGCAGGTTACGCTGGCGGCCATGGAATGCGCGGTCGGATTTGGCGAGGCGTTCGGCAAGGATCGGCTCATCCACAGGCAGGCTGGTAAATCCGGGTCCGGACAATTCCGCCAGGTGCATCAGCGCCCCAAGGTCATCTGGCCGCGATGGGCGCATCACATACTGCGTGGCCATGTCAGTGCCCCATCAGGTCCTTGATTTGCCGGCCGTTCAGTCGGCCATCCGCAAGCCGGTTCAAGATCAGGGCCGACAATAGCGCGCGCTCGGAAAAGCTCTCTGTAATGACGAATTCCTCGTTCGAGTGAATCCGCCCGCCCCGCACGCCCAGCGTGTCGACATTCGGCACGCCCGCCGCAAAGATATTGTTGCCCTCGCAAACACCGCCGGTGTCGACAAATTCTAAGTCCAGCCCGATGGCCCGGCCGGTGGCGTGAACCGCATCGAACAGTGCCTGCTGCGCCGCATTGCGCGGCTTGGGCGGGCGGTAAAATCCGCCATGCAGGTGGCCATGAATTCCGTCGCGGGCTGTGGCCTTTGCAAACAGACGCTGCACTTGCTGTGTCGCCCAGTCCGCCGCCGCCTGATCCGGCGCGCGCGCCCCGAAGCGCACCACTGCAAGATCCGGCACGATGTTTACCGGCGCGCCGCCATCAATCGAACCGACATTGAATGTCACGCCTTCAAACTGGCCATTGAGTCCTTCGAGCCCGATGACAAGTTCCGCTGCCGCTTCGATCGCGCTGCGGCCTTCTTCCTTCGCGCGCCCGGCATGCGCCGCCTTGCCGTGCAGCACAATGTCGAACACCGCCGAGCCCTTCCGCCCGCCGGACATCGCGCCGGTTTCCATCGCCGGCTCATACGTCATCCCGATCAGCGCCCCGGACGAAGCTGCGCGCCGCAGCGCTTCCGCGCTAGTGAAATTGCCGATCTCTTCATCCGGCGTCAGCACAATCCGGTAGCCGAGCTTGTGCTTCGACGGGCCGGCCTCGAACGCCTTCAGCGCTTCCAGCATCACGCAGAGGCCACCCTTCATGTCCGCCATGCCGGGTCCGTTGATCCGCCCATCACCGAGATCGGTCACCGTTTCGAACACGCCCGGTGCAAACACGGTGTCATAATGGCCCGACATGACAACCTGCAGCGGCGCCTCAGGCCGCGCCGTGATCTCGATCACCGGGCCCGTATGCGCCTCACTCACCCTGCCGTCATTGCCGACCGACTCGAAACCCGGCCCCTGGACCAGCTCGATCGCCGCATCGAGTTCCGAGAAGGCATCAGCCAGTTTCGGCGCGAAGGATTTCAGCCCGTCTACATTGCTGCTGCCGGTATTGTGCAGCGACCAGCCACGCGTGCGCGCCAGCATCGCGGCCGCAGCCGCATTCAGGCGCTCCCGCGCCGCTTCGTCGTCAGACGTCAGGATCGATAGTTCGCTCATAGGTCCTTGGTTTCACAGCTGGAACCGGGCGGCAAGCCTCGGGCCGGGCTGGCCTCGAAACAAAAACGGCCCGGCGTGGAGCCGGGCCGTCTGATTGAGAGGCGCGAAGGCCTTACTGGACGATGATCGTCACTTCCGAACGGCGGTTCAGAGGCTCACGGACACCGTCAGCGGTGGCCTTGGCCAGGGCCGATTCGCCCTTACCGTCCTTGGTGATGATCGTAGCCGGAATACCACGCTGCTCGAGAGCAGAGGCAACGACGTCTGCGCGGCGAACCGACAGGCGATCGTTATATGCCGGGGCGCCCGAAGTATCGGTGTGGCCAACGATCGTCACCGAGCCCGGGGCGCAGCCCGTGCCGGCAGTGATGTTGGCGACAGCCTGGTCGATAACCGTGGCAGCTTGGCTGGTGAGGTCCGAGCGATCCCACTCGAAGTACACAACGAACTGCTGGTTAAGGGCCGAACACTGCTGCACCACTTCCTGCACTTCTTCCACCGGCGGAGGCGGCGGAGGCGGCGGGGGCGGCGGCGGAGGCGGAGGCGGCGGGGGCGGCGGCGGAGGCGACTGCACAACCGGCGGCGGCGGCGTCACGCCAAAGGCGTAGCGCAGACCAAGGGTCGCCGTGTGGTCGGTATAGGCACCATCATACTTCGTGCCGCCATGCAGACCGTCAAAGTTCAGGTCATCCGTCGAGAAGTATTTGTAGCCGACATCCATGGTGAGGCGGTCAGACAGAGCAAAGCCGACGCCGAGCAGGCCCTGATAGGCCAGTGCGGTCGATTTTTCCGAGAAGCCATTGGCGGCGTTCAGGTTCGGAGAGGTACCCGTGGTGCGGTTCGATGCTTTCGCATCAACGCGCGCGCCACCGACGCCGACGCCGATGTACGGACGGATCGTGCCGTCCTTGTTGAAATCGTAGATGCCGTTGATCATCAGGTCGATGACGTTGACATAGCCGCTCGGGTTGGCGGTCGTGCCAGCCAGGGTTCCATTGATGCCGTTGCTGACATCCAGGTCGCCGCCTTTGTAGCCGAGAGCGCCTTCAAAGCGCAGGCCGTTCGACATGCCGTAGCCGAGGCCGACAGTGCCGCCGATCAGTTCAGACGCGTCCGAATCGCCGGCGATCGAGCCCACGACGTTCGCGGTTGCCGGATCATGATCCAGTTTGCCGTCAAACGTGTACTGGAGGTCGGTACGGCCGTACCAGCCTTCCGCGTGTGCAGTGAGACCAGCAGACGCAAATGCGGCTGCGGCGGTCGCGCACATCAGAGTTTTCTTCATACTCAATCCCCTTTTGTGTGCCGAGGAGACGGGATTGTCTTCGGCCGCAGGTTCATACGGATATCACCGCATAGTCCGGTGTTAATGCGTTTTCGGGGATTCCGCGAGCAAAATCCCCGGGCAATCCGCCGCATTTCGTGGAATTTTCCACCCACCGCGGCCCTTTTGCAACACGTTCTTAGCGTATTTCGACGTCGTTTTGTTAACATCCGGACAGAGACATCAGGCCACCGTCCTTCTGCCCGATTTCGCCACATTACGGCCCGCTGACTTCAACTGTCAGGCAAGGCCGGGCTACAGATTCGCGTAGGGGGAGAGATGGTACCGCCTCCCCGGTTTGAACGGGGGACCTCTAGATCCACAATCTAGCGCTCTAACCAACTGAGCTAAGGCGGCAACCTTCCGCGGGACATACAGTCTGCGGGGTATGCATTCAAGCCGGGGACAGTCCAGAAACTGTCCACACGGCCGTGTGGACGGATCAGACCTTGACGACCTGGTCGAATTCCAGATCGACGGGCGTTCCGCGACCGAAAATCGACACCGTGACCTTCAGGCGGCCATTGGCTTCGTCGATTTCCTCGACCGCGCCCTCGAAGCCCTGGAAGGGGCCGTCATTGACCTGAACCTGCTCGCCGATCTCGAACGACACTTTCGGACGCGGGCGCTCGGCGGACGTATCAGTAGTCTTGCCGAGGATGCGGTCCACTTCGCGCTGGCGCACCGGCAGGGGCTTCTTGCCGCCTTCCGCACCAAGGAAACCCGACACCTTCGGCGTGTCCTTGACGAGGTGGTAAATGTCGTCCGTCAGCTGCGCCTTCATGAGCACATAGCCGGGAAAATAGCGCTTCTCGACGGTTTTCTTCTTGCCGCGGGCGACCTCGACAACCTCTTCGGTCGGCACCTCGATCTCCTCGATGAGGTGGGTCAGGCCCTTGCGTTCCGCCTGTTCACGGATGGTGGCCGCAACCTTCTTCTCGAAGTTCGAGTAGGCATGGACGATATACCACTTGGCTTCGGGCATGGACCGGGCGCGCTCCTGGAGTTCAGAATTGGGGGCCAGCGTCATCACGCGCCCCGGATGAAGTTCACGAAATAGGCTATGACCATGTCCGTCAGGAAAAGAAAGATCGCGATCACGATCGACATGATGATCACGAAGATCGTCGCCTGGATGGTCTCCTGGCGCGTCGTCCACGTCACCTTGTTGCCCTCTGCCCGCACTTGCGAGAAGAAGGTCAGCGGGCCGACCCGCTTTTTCTTTTCCTTGGGCGCCTGCGGCGCCTTGGGGGGCTTTTCGGCCATAGTCTCACTCATAGCTTGAAAGGCGGGCGGATAACGCGTTTGCAGCCCTGCGTCCACGGCAAATCTGCATTGGAAGCGCCCTGCCTCCCACATGTGGTCCCGGCCTGGCCATGCGGCAAGGCCGGAAAGTCCGGGTTCTGCCACCGTTCCCCGCCCCTCGGGCCTCCTCGCGGAAAAGGGAAGGTAAACAGGGCCGCGGCCCGGCCTCACCTGCCCTTCACGAACTGCGCGATGCGGGCATTGGCGATGAGCATGGCGATACCGGTGAGGACCGATGCCGCCGGCACGAGCAACAGCGCCCAGCCGAGGCCGTTGGATATGCCCGCCGCCGTTACGGTATCGCTGGCAATGCCGACCATCAGAGGCCCCAGCGCCGGTCCGAACAGGCCTGATCCGATAATCACCAGACTGGACGCCTGCGCCTGTCGGCCCGGCCCGGCGACAAGGTGCGCTGCGCCGAACGCCCAGGGCAGCATGAACGAAAAGGACAGCATCGCCGGCACCATCAGCGCAATCGACAGCCAGCCTTCAGGCGCGAAAAGGGCCGCCGTGGTCGTGAGACTGCCGATCAGGAACAGGATGGCCGGCGGGCCGAGCACCTGGCCCGACCCGGAGCGGACGACCCGGTCGAACCACGGCCCGCCGATCAGCGTGCCGACTATCCCCATCAGCCCCTGCAGCAGGCCGAATGTCAGGCCGACTTCGGCAGTGGTGTATCCGTAGGTGCGGATCAGGAACGGCGCGGCAAAGGCATAGAAGGGGGTCGCGGCAAACCCGATGATGACCGAACCGATGAACAGCCAGCGGAACGCCGGCGAGGACAGAAGCTTCAGGCTCGAGCGGAAAAACGGCTCGGCTCGGGCCGCGCTTTCGCGCCGCGGCGGTGTCGGGCCCGCGGCCAGGAACAGCAGCAGCGCCAGAACGCCGCCTATCGCCCCCGCCCCGAAGAACGCTGCGCGCCAGCCGAACGCATCGCTGACCGCGCCGCCCGCCGCGAAGCCGACCATCGAGCCCAACGGAATGCCCATCGAGAAAATGCCGATCGCCATTCCCCGCAGCTGCGGCCGCACCCGGCGCGCGATCAGCGCGTGGCCGGACGGCACAGCGCCGGCCTCTCCGAATGCCACTCCGAACCGCGTGATGGCGAGCACCGCGAAACTGGCGGCCAGACCAGAAAGCGAGGTCATTGCGCTCCACACCACGAGGCAGAACACCAGCACCAACCTTGGCGACCCGCGATCCGCAAAGCGCGCCAGCGGCAGGGACATCAGTGAATAGCAGACCGCAAAGGCGATGCCGGTGACAAGGCCGAGCTGCGTGTCACTCAGCCCCAGATCGGTGCGGATTGCCTCGGCCAGAATGAAGGGCAGGATGCGATCAATCTGGCAAAGCATGCTGACCAGCAGGAGCACGAACAGGAGCATGCCGGTCCGTGCGCCGGAGAAGTACTCCGCAGGCGGATCGTATTCATGCGGAACAGTAGCTGGCGGATGGTAGGCGTCGGCAGTATCCCGGGCGGTCATGCGCCCTGCCTTTCTGCTGCGAAGGCGACGCCCGTCAGGTCTTCCGAAAGACGCCACAGGCGCGCGGCTGTCTCCGGATCCTGGGCCTTGTCCGGAACAACCGAGGGCGCAGGATAGCCCCTCAACTCCGCGGGCCCATCCGGGCCATAATATCCACCGGGGGCCGCGCCCGGCGCGGTCGCAGCATAGAGCGTCGGCAGCGCACCTTTCGAGGCCGGCTGGAACATCAGCCGCGCCAACCGGCGTGACAGGCTGATACTTTTCTGGCCCGGTGCGTTGAGCAGCAGATTGGTGCGCGACAGGCCGGGATGCGCTGAAAGGCTGGTGACACCCCAGCGCCCGGCCATGCTGCGGCGATGCAACTCCAGCGCAAAGATCAGGCAGGCGAGCTTGGACTGGGCATAGACCGGAAACGGCTCATAAGACCCTGCCGCCTGCAGGTCGTCAAAATTGATCCGGCCGCGCCGCGCCGCAATGCTGGACACCGAAACAACCCGCGCGTCCCGGCCTTTCTGAAGCAGCGGCATCAGCCGCGCTGTGAGTGCAAAATGCCCGAGATAGTTGGTGCCCAGCTGAAGCTCGAAACCATCCTCTGTCTCGAGACGTTTCGGCGGCACCATCACGCCGGCATTGTTGACCAGCAGATCGATGCGGCCGAGCTGCCCTTTCAGGCGCTCTGAAAACGCCTCGACCGATTTCAGGCTCGCCAGGTCGAGTGGTTCAAACCGCACCTTGCCGGAGCGGGCCCTGGCCTGGATCCGTCCGACAGCGGCATCGCCATTGCGGAAATTGCGGCCGGCAACGATCACTTCCGCGCCGGACCGCGCCAGCGCCAGCGCGGTTTCGTATCCCAGCCCCACCGTGCCCGTGACCACCGCCACACGGCCCTGTTGCGAGGGCATTTCAGAAACTGTCCATTTTGTCATAGGCTCGCCTTCTCAAAGATTCGCACTTGGTGTAATATTAAATTACACTGAGTGCAATATTGCATTGAAGGTAAATTATGACGACTCGCCAGACCGGGCGCATGCAGACTGAAGGATTGCGTGAGCGCAAGCGGCGCGAGACCCTGCAGCGCATCACGGCAGCAGGGATGCAGCTGTTCATCCGGCAGGGGTATGACAACACGACGCTCGACGAGATTGCGGAAGCGGCAGGCATCTCGCGGCGCACGTTCTTCTATTATTTCAAGTCCAAGGACGAGATCCTGCTCTCGATGCAGCGCCTCAACAGCGACAAGCTGACCGTGGCCGTGCGCGGCGCCCCGAAAGCGGCCAGACCGCTCGAGACGATCCGCGATGCCGTCATCCGCGTCAGTGAAGCGATCCCCGCGAAGGAGATGATCGGCATCCACCGCCTCATGAAGTCCAGCGCGGCCGTGCAGGCGCGCAAGCATGTTACCTATGTCGAGAACGAGAATGCCCTGGTCGACGCCTTGCGCGAGAAATTCCCGGACCCGAAGCAGGAGACAGCCCTGCGCCTCGCGGCGATGATGTCCGTCGGCGCGATGCGCCTGGCGGTCGAAACGCTGGATGCGGAAAACGGCAAGCGGCCCCTGCCCGACATCCTGCGCGAGATCTTCGCGACGATGGACAAGGGCATCTAGGAGCCCCGCTCAGGCGCCGCGGATCAGCGCCTTGTAGGCGTGCCAGCTGGCCATGCCGATGATGGGAAAAACGATGGCGAGGCCGATGAAGGCGAAGAGGATGCCAAGGAGCGTCAGCGCCACGATCAGCACGGCCCAGAGCAGCATCGGGAAGAAGTTGCGGTTGACCGCGCGCACGCTGGTGGCGAGGGCCATGAAGACGGTGTAGCGCCGGTCGAGCAGCATCGGGGCAGCAACGGCGGCGAGTGCGTAGTTGCAGAAGGCGACGAAGCCGCCGGTCGCAAGCCCGATCAGCACCATCAGCTGGCCGGCGGGGTCGAGCAGCACGAAGTTCAGGAAGTCCGAGCGGTCGCGCAGGATGCGCCAGGTGGAGAGGGCGTAGATGACCTGCGCCATCCGGGTCCACAGGAAGTAGAGGAAGACGAGCAGGAGACCGAGGATCAGCTGCTCGATATGGGCCGCGTCGCGTACCCAGAAGACGTCGATCAGTCGGGGCTTTGCCCCTGCGGCGAGGCTGCGGGAGGCGGCGTAGAGGCCCATGCCGAGCATCGGCCCGACCAGCAGGAAGCCGCCGAGCAGGACGTAGAACCAGCTGGCCGAGCCCGTGGACCAGAGCAGCCAGAAGATGCCGGCGCTGACGGCAGCGAGGATGAGACCGTAGAGGGAGGCAGTGGCGGGAATGGCGCAGAAGTCGCGCCAGCCGGCGGCGAGCCAGTCCAGCGGTGCGCGGAGCGGGATCGTTTTGATATCCGGCAGGCGCACCGGCGCCGGGCTCTGTGCGTCGTCCAAACTCTCCTCCCCGGCATTTTGCCTTTGGCAGATATTGAGGCGCAAATCGCCCCTAGGTATCTCCGTAAAACTGCGTAGGGCGGGATGAAAACCGCCGCGGCGTCAGGCTTGCGGCATATCAGGCACTGTGGCGTGTTGCAGGTGGACAGACGGAGGCGCCGCAAATGCAATTCGAACTGGAGGAAGACCACCGGATGCTGCGCGATCTGGTGCAGCGGTTCGTGCGCGAGGAGGTCATTCCGCTGGAACAGGCCATGCTGGCGCGGGACGCTGCCGGCCAGGGCGCCTACCTGACGGCCGAAGAGAAAGCCCGGCTCGACAAGGTGTCGAAGGAGATGGGCCTGTGGAGCCTTGATGCGCCGGAGGAAGTGGGCGGGATGGGCCTGCCGCATGTTGCCCTCGTCGCAGTCAATGAAGCCCTCGGCTCCAGCGCCGCGACGTACACCCTCCCGCCGGACTCGCCGAACCTCCGTATGCTGATGAAAACGGCGAACGAACGGCAGAAGGAAGCCTATCTGGCGCCCTATGCGCGCGGCGAAACGGTTTCGGCCATCGGCATTTCGGAGCCGGGCGCGGGTGCGGACCCGGCGGGCATGAAAACCCATGCCGTGCGCGACGGCAATGACTGGGTGATCAATGGCCGCAAGATCTGGATCACCCGCGCGGCGGAAGCCGACTTCACCATCCTGATGGCGATCACCGACAAGGCGAAGGGCGCGAAAGGCGGCATGTCCGCCTTCCTCGTCGACAAGGGCACTCCGGGCTTCAATGTGCTGCGGCGTATTCCGATGCTCGGCGGCGAGTTCACCTATGAGGTGGTGCTGGAGGATTGCCGGGTGCCGGGCTGGAAGCTTCTGGGCAAGGAAGGCGACGGCTTCGGCCCGATGCAGGTGCGCCTTGGCACGCGGCGGATGGAGATGGCGGCGTGGTGTATCGGCGCAGCGCAGCGCGCGCTGGACATGATGCGGGACTATGCGCCGCAGAGGAAGACGTTCGGCGCGAAACTGTCAGAACGGCAGGCCGTCCAGTGGTGGGTGGCAGATGCGGCCATGAAGATTCATGCCGCGCGGCTGATGGCGTATGACTGCGCGTGGAAGATTGATCAGGGCAAGGACGTTCGTACCGAAATCTCGATGATCAAGGTGTATGCGACCGAGATGGCGACCGAAGTGCTCGACCATGCGATGCAGACTTTCGGCGCGATGGGCATGACCAAGGAAATGCCGCTGCACCTGATGGCCGGGCGTATCCGCAACATGCGGATTTATGACGGGCCGAGTGAGGTGCACCGGATGGTGATTGCGCGGAATCTAATGGATACGCGGCCCTGAATCTCTATGCCCCTTCTCCCTTAGGAGAGGGATTCTCAGGT
>NZ_JBKBXB010000028.1:0-42133 GCF_046313975.1 Hyphomonas sp.
GGTCGATGGTATCCTCGAACGCATCGCGCACCATCAGGCCGCGTGTCTCGGTTGTTGCCGTTGTCTGCAGCACGTCTTTCAGGGCCACTTCCAGCGCCTCGCGCGGAACGGCATCCGCGGTTAGGTCTTCGAGATAGACCTGAAATTCCGGCTGCAGGCGTTTCGACCGGCTCGCGGACTTGATGAGGGACACGGCGCGGGCATTCGATTCCGACAGGCCGTCGCTGTGCGCCTGCTGCACATGGCCGATCCCGGTCAGCTTGAACACGACCCCGTCGGACTTGTCGCCGCTGCTCCAGCGCACCGCCATTGCGGCGAGGTCGGGGAAGCTGCCGAGCAAGCGGAAGCGCCAGTCCTGTTCGCCGCGCGATCCGGCGGCGAGCACTTCGGCCTCGGCTTCGGCAGGCTCGCCGGCGGCGTCAGGGGCCGCGTCTTCGCTTTCCGCCGGGGGCGCAGCTTCCGGCACAAGCGGCGCCTGCGGCAGGCCAAGCTGGTATTCGATCGAGCGCGCAACGGTTTCCGGTATCTTCTGCAGGGCGGCGCGGATGATGCGCTCCTCAGGTGTGCCGCGCGTTTCGGCCTCGGCGCGGGCCTGCACCTGCTTTCCCAGTTCATTGCCGAGCATGGACGGGGCGGCCAGCAGGTATCCGCGCAAGAGGTCCGTGTCGTGTTCCTCGAGGGCGCGCTGCACCTTGTCCTGCCAGAAGGGCAGTTTGCGGTCCGGCTCCTTCGGCGCTAGCTCGCGCAGCTGCTCGTTCATGCGAAGGGTCGTCTGCTCGATGGCTTCAGCCGTCACCTGGTCGGCCACACCGACGCCTTCATAGGCCTTGCGCACGGTATTGGAGGCAATGACGGGAACGAGGATCAGCAGCGAATTGAACATCACCGCCAGCATCCAGCCAGCGCGCTTCGAAGGCAGTTTCCGTTTCTTGGACATGCAGGCGGAATACCGGAAGGGCGGCAGGTGGGGACGAAATCCATAGAGCCGCCCGGACCCTCAAAGATCAAGGGGCGGTGTGCAACTTGCACAGATGTTTGGGCTGCGACTGCACCTGATGCCTCGAATGTTACGCAGAATTGTCGTAAATATGTTGTAACAGGTTGAAAATATTGAGTTTAAGATAGCAGCATTCGGAATTGCGGAGAATCGGGGCTCGATCTATATGGCACGCAAACGGGTTAAGGAGTCTGCTGTGAGCATGGACCTGTCTGAGGACTATCGCCCTTCAGAGGACGAAGAGTTCATGAACGAGCGTCAGCTGGCCTATTTCCGGCGGCTGCTCGAAGCCTGGAAAGCCGATATTCTCGACGGCGCCAAGCAGACAATTCACAATCTCCAGGACGAGTCGGGTTCGCTGCCCGACATCGTCGACCGTGCTGCCGCCGAGAGCGACAAGGCCCTCGAGCTGCGTACCCGCGACCGTCAGCGCAAGCTGATCTCCAAGATCGACTCGGCCCTGCGCCGGATTGAAGACGGCACTTACGGCTATTGCGAAGCGACCGGCGAGCCCATCGGCCTGCGCCGCCTCGAAGCGCGCCCGACCGCGACCCTCAGCCTCGAGGCGCAGGAGCGCCATGAGCGCAAGGAACGCACCCTGCGCGACGATTGACCCGCGCTTGCAGCCAGACAGCCTGAAGGCGGCACTCCTTGCGGAGCGCCGCCTTTTTTACTGACCTTCTAATCCACTTCCCAACGCCGCGGCGGAACTCTTAAAGGTTTCCCTTCAGCGATGAGGCGAGAATGCGCCCGATTTCCGAATCGCGCCTTACCAGCTCCTGACCGCGAAGTTAAAGTTCCACACATTATCCTGAATCACCCGGCGCGCCGGCCTTAACCTCTGGGCGCCGGGCAGTTTACTAACGCCCCGTTAACCGGATCGCGGCGAAATGCAGGGATGAGCCGAACCTCTGTCCTTTTCGACACCGGTCCGCTGCCTGACGGCAGTTTGGACGACGGCTGGGACATGTCGCCCCGGCGGGAAGGGCAGGTCATGAGCGATATGCCGCCCCCGGCGGACCCTGCGGATCCGGAGCGATTTCTGATGACGGCACGCGGCAAGCTGACCCCCGCCGAGATCGAGGCGCTGCTGCGCCCGGACCTGTCAGATATGGGCCCCGAGCCCGCCCCTGTGCCGCGCACGGCGCCGCCGACCGAGCGCCCGTTCGGTGATTTCTCCGCGCCGGCAGCCCAGCCTGCGCCCGATACCAGCCTTACCCGCCGGCTTGCGGCGCGCCTGTCGATGGCGCTGCGCGAAAGCTGCGGCCTGCCCATCGCGGTCCAGCCCGGCGATGTGCAGCAGCTGCCCTTCGAGCATGCCGTGCGCCTCGCCGGCGATGAACGCGGTCAGGCGATTGTGTGTTTCTCGCTGCCGGAAGGCGATGTCGGCGCCATGCTGATCCTGCCGCCGGGATTTACCCAGCTGCTGATCGAAACGGCCTGCGGCGCGCGCGCGCGCAGCGGCGCTCCGAAACCGCTGAGCCCGATTGACCTTGCCCTGCTGGAAGCGCTGGTGCGCCCGCTGGGCACATCGATTTCCTCCGGCCTCGTCTTCTCCGGCGTCGAGACCGAGACGGTGTACGCCGCCTCGATTTCGCCGCCCGCGGGCGCTCTGGCGGCAGCCCTGACCTTCCGGGCACAGACGGAATCCTTCACCGGCAGCCTGATCCTCAGCGACACGCTGGCCGGCATGGCGGCGCCCGTGCCCGAACCGGCTGCCGCCCCCCGGGCAACCACCGGCCAGGGCGCGCTCTCGACCGTTCTCACGGCGCGGCTTGCAAGCCTGTCCGTACCGCTCTCGAAACTATCCGGCCTGAAACCCGGCGCGACGCTGCTGCTGGGCGTGCCGGCAGATCAGCCGGTGGAGCTCCTGTCGGGCAGGCCGGACGGGCCGCTGGCGGCGGAAGCCGAGATCGGCCGGCGCGGCGGGCGCATCGCCCTGCGCGTGACCCGGCGCGGGCCGGCCATCGGACCGCTCAACCGCCCGTCTGCCGGATAAATTCCGCCTCGATCTGGATCTCGACCTCATCGGCCAGCAGGCCGGAATACTTGTCGATACCGAAAACCGAGCGACTCATCGGCAGTGTCGCGGAAAAGCCGACGACCTCAGCGCCGCGCAGCGGATCATAGGCGCTGCCATTGAGCTTTGCCCGGATGATGACGGCTTGTGTTTTGCCCTTGAGGGTCAGTTCGCCGCTGATGTCAGCCTCGTTCTCGCCTACGATCTTGAGGCCGTAGGTGCGGAAGCTTGCCTGCGGAAACCGCGCGGCATCGAACCAGTCCGGTCCCATCAGCTGGGTGGCAAATTCCGGATTGGCGACATTCAGCGAGGCCATGTCGACGATGGCCGTCACCTGCGCCGCCTCCGGCTGCGCCGGGTCGCCGGTCAGGCTCGCCTCGAAGCGCTCGAAGCGGCCAACATAGGTCGAGTAACCGAGATGGTTGATCCGGAAGAACAGCGAGGCGTGCTTCGGGTCGAGCGTGTAGTTGCCCGCCGGAAGGGTTGCCGCGGCCGTGTCGATGTCCGGCTTCAGGAAGGTTGCTGCCAGCGTGTTGCACCCGGCAAGGCCGAGCGCGGCAAGCAGCATGACGCCGCCCGCCGCGCTCCGCTTCAGATACGTCGTCAGCCCTGCTTCACGGCGATCCATGCGTCCACATTCTCCTCAAGTATGGCGAGCGGGACAGCGCCATCCTTCAGCACGATATCGTGGAACTCGCGAATGTCGAAACCGTTACCCAGCGCAGTCTTCGCACGCTCGCGCAGCTCGACGATCTTCAGCATGCCGATCTTGTAGGCGGTCGCCTGGCCCGGCATCACGATATACCGGTCGATGGCCTTTTCGCAGTCGCCCTTCGGGTTCGGCGTATTGTCCATCAGGTATTGCACGGCCTGCTCGCGCGTCCATTGCTTGCTGTGGATGCCGGTGTCGACGACGAGACGGGCGGCGCGCCAGATTTCCATCGCGAGACGGCCAAAGTCCGAGTACGGATCAGAATAGTAGCCAAGCTCTTTCGGAACCAGTTCCGAATAGAGGCCCCAGCCTTCGGAATAGGCCGTGTAGCCGCCGAACTTGCGGAAGCTCGGAATGCCTTCCAGTTCCTGCGCGATGGCGATCTGCATATGGTGACCGGGAATGCCTTCATGGAAGGCGAGGGCTTCCAGCTGATAGGTCGGCATGTCGGCCATCGAATAGAGGTTGGCATAGTAGATGCCCGGACGGCTGCCATCCGGGGCAGGGCGCGAGTAGAAGGCCTTGCCGGCGGATTTTTCGCGGAAGGGCTCAACCGCCTTCACGATCATCTCGGCCTTCGGGAAGGTGTTGAACAGCGAGGGCAGGTCGCCCCTCATCTGTTCGATGGCGGCGACCGCTTCGGAGAGATATTCCTCGCGGCCCTCGGCGGTTTCCGCTTTGTAGAAGCGCGGGTCGGTGCGCATGAATTCGAAGAATTCCGCCAGCGTGCCCGTGAAGCCGACCTGATTCATGATCGCGTGCATCTCGGTATGGATGCGCGCCACTTCATCGAGGCCGATCTGGTGGATTTCGTCCGCCGTCAGATCAGTTGTCGTCATCTGCGCGAGGCGCTGGTTGTAGTAGGCGGCGCCGTCGGGCAGCTTCCAGGCGCCGTCATCGGTCGTGGCAACCGCCTGCTGCAGCTTCAGCTCCTCGATGGCGGCTTCATAGGCCGGGCCGACGGAGGTTTTCAGGGCGTCAGCGGCGCGCGCCAGGATGTCCGCCGATTCTTCCGGCGTGATCCGACCGGCAGCGGACAAGGCCGCCACCTTGCTGCGGATATCGGCCATCAGAGGGCTATCGGCGGTGACCGCTTCTGCATCGCCGAAGGGATAGCCCGTGATCACGCCGGCCGCATCGGAGAGGACATATTCGTAGACGAAAGCCGGGGGCAGGATGCCCTTCGCGGCCGCGTCCTTCGAATTGGCCACCTGCTGGCCGAGATAGGCCGGAATGCCGTTCAGGCGCGAGACATAGGCCTCGGCGTCAGACAGGCTTGTCACCTTGTGTTGGTTGATCAGGAAGGCCGGGATGCTCGACTGGGCTCCACCCATCTGGTTGAACACATATCCGTGATGGCGGAAGGGGAAGGAGGCTTCCGACCGCTTCAGCTGGTACTCGGCAAGGCGCCAGGACAGCTGGGTCTGCGGGTCGAGCTGGGCGAAATCGAACGAGGCCTTCATCTCGGCGACATTCGCCCGCTGGATCTCGAGTTCCGCGATCTCGAATGCGTCCGAGGCATCATCCCACTCGCCATACCGGTCCTTGATGCCCAGGAAGGTCTGCCGCATCGGGCTGCGGGCGACGGATTCGTCGAAGATCTGCTCGAACCAGGCGTTCAGGCGTTCCGATTCCGTCTGGGCGGGTTCTGCTGTGGCCGCTGCAGCTTCGGGGGAGGCGGTCATGGCCGGTGTGGTGCAGGCCGCCGCCGAGCCGAGAAGCGCGAGGGCAAACGCAGAGCGGATTATCATCATAGGCCGAATCCTGTTCAGTAAAGGTGAGTATGGGCTGAGGTCTTAACGCTTTTTTTGGATTCGTTAACCTTTGCCGTGCGAGAAAGAAGTAACCAAGAAAATCCCGGGCGCAGCGCCGCTGTGTCAGGGGATTCGCGCTTCCGGCAGCGGGCCGGGTGAATTGGCGGTAGAGCATGAAACACGATAGCGAAACCCTCGAACTGACGCCGCTGACTTCAGCGCCCGAGGAGGCAGACACCTCTGCTGAAACCGGAGGTTCCGGCGCCCGCCGCCGAGTGGACCTTCTGCAGCTTGGTTTCTGGGTCTGCCTTCTGCTCTCGATTGCAGCGGCCAGTGTGTCGCTGGCGCGCCCGCATGCGTCCGGCGCAACCGGCTCGATCCTGCTGATCACGATGGCGTCGGGCGGTCTGGTGTTCCTCCTGTGGACGGTTCGCGGCGCCGGCCGCTTCATCGGCCTTTTCCCGGAACGCGGCGCAGCGGCCCGCATCGCCAATGCCGGCGCGCCCCGCTTCCCCTGGATCGAGGCGCTGGACGAAGCGGTCCTGATCACCGATCCCGGCGGCGCGCCCGTCGCGGCCAACGGCGCATATGGCGAACTCGCGAGCATTGCCCTGATCTCCGCCCGCAGCGAATCCGGCCCCGTGACGGTCGACCGGCTGTTCGATGCAACGCCCGGCCTTGCCGCGCCGGTCTACCGCCTGTCCAAGGCGGCCAAGGCCGGCACGCCGCGCCGCGAGCTGTTGCCGCCCGTCTCGATCGGCCCGGAACAGGTGCCGGCGCAGTTTGAAGTTTCCGTCTCGCCTCTGCCCCGCGGCCGGGTCCTGTGGCGCATCCGCCGCATCGCCGGCCAGCTTGAGGCGACGGGCGCCTCCGATCTGAAATCGCTGTATGTCGAAGATGCGCCGATGGGCTTCTTCGCGGCGCGCCCGGACGGCACCATCACCTATGCCAATGCCTACCTGCGCGAACTGCTCGGGCTTCCTGAGTCGGCCAAGAATATTCGCCTCGACGACATCATGCGCCCGGAATTCGTGAAGCTGCTCAGCCGCGACAAGAAAAGCGGCGCGCCGGGCCGGGCCGACATTCACCTGCGCGCGCGCAACGGGGTCGAGATGCCGGTGCAGGCGATCACCACTTGGTCGGGCAAGGGCGTCGAGGCGCATGGCCGCACGATCATCCTTGTCAATCAGCAGGTGATGAACGGCGAGGAGGGCCGCTTCTCGATGCAGGGCGCCTCGCGCCCGCCGCGTCCTGATGGCGACCCGATGTTCGACGATGCGCCCTTCGGCGCCGTGCGCCTGGATGGCGACCGGGTCGATGGCGCCATCATCATGGATGCCAACCGCGCCCTGATGGAATTGTCAGCCGGCCGCTCCACGCCCGGCTCGCGCTTTGCCGAACTCTTTGTCACCGAGAGCGAAGGCGAGGAAGCACTCGCGCAGGCGCTGGTGCAGGCCGTCGACAAGCCGGTCGCGCTGCGCGTCGCCCGTCCGCCTTCCTCTTCGGACGACAAGGAAGAACAGCCTGTCTATGCCAACGTCTTCGTCACGCTGAACGCAGCGGGGCGTCCTTCGGTGGCCTATGTCGTCGATATTTCCGAGCACCGGATGCTCGAACAACGCCTTGCGCATGGCGAGAAGATGCAGGCCATCGGCAAGATTGCCGGCAAGATCGCGCATGAGATCAACAACATGCTGCAGATCACGATGGGCAATTACGAGATCCTCACCCAGCGCCATCCGGTCGGGGATCCGTCCTTCGACAATCTGAAAGCGATCAACGAGGCGACCGTGCGTTCGCGCGATCTCGTCCGCAGCCTGCTGGCCTATGCGCGCGAGCAGACCTTCAAGCGCGAAGTGTTCAACGCCACCGACTTCCTGACGGAATTTTCGATCCTGCTGCGCGGCGTCATCGACGAGCGCATCACGCTGGATGTCTCGCACGGCCGCGATGTTCCCTGGATCCGGGCGGACAAGAGCCAGCTGGAGACAGCAATCATCAACCTCGTCACCAATGCCCGCGACGCGATGCTGTCACACCGCAATGGCGGCAAGCTTCAGATCCGTACCAGCCGCGTGATGGCCAGCGATGCGCATGCGCGCGGGTTCGACTATGTCGAGCAGGGCGAATACCTGCTGATCGAAGTGGAAGACAATGGCAGCGGCGTGCCGAAGCACCTGCGCGGCTCGATCTTCCAGCCCTTCTTCACGACCAAGGAGAAAGGCTCCGGCACGGGCCTCGGCCTTGCCACGGTGCTGGGCATCATCAAACAGTCCGGCGGCTATATCGATATCGCCTCGCAGACCGGAAAAGGCACGACCTTCTACATCTACCTGCCGGCCCTGGCGGCTTCGGAAATTCCTCAGCCGGCGGAACTGGTTCCTGCCCAGCTTGCCGAGCATCGCCCGATGGACCTCTCCGGCCGTGGCCGCATCCTGATCGTCGAGGACGAATCCGGTGTGCGCGACATTGCCGTCACACTGCTGCGCTCGCGCGGCTATGACGTCGAAGAGGCGATGGATGGCGAAGAGGCGCTCGAAATTCTCACCGAGAAGCCCGGCCAGTTCGACCTTGTGATTTCCGACGTCGTGATGCCGGGCATGAACGGGCCGGCGCTGATCAAGGAAGCGAAAGACAAGCTCGGCAATGCGCGCGTCATCTTCATGTCCGGCTATGCCGAACAGGAACTTGCCAAGCAGCTGGACGACCGCGCGGTCTCGTTCCTGCCGAAGCCTTTTTCGGTTCGTCAGTTGTCGGAGCTTGTGAAGCGCGAGATCGGCAGCCCCCGCAAGGAAGCCGCCTAGCGCGACCAGTGCGCCGCAAGCACGCCGGCAAATTCCTGCGCGCGCTCATGGCAGGCCCAGTGGCCGGCGCCGCGCGCAACATGCAGCGGCACATTCCATTGCTTCGAGAAGCGTTCGGCCACGCTGAGGTCGACATACGGGTCGGTCTCACCCCAGAACAGCTGGCCGCGCTTCGGCATGTTGGCGAGATCGTCCACCCATTCGCCACGAAAACGCAGGCCCACCGCCGAACGGTAGAGTTTCAGGATCGACTGGCGCATCGTCTTGTCGATATGAGGCACTTCCTCGCGCGCCAGGGAGGCCGGCATCCCGCCTTCGATCAGGCCCGCCTCCAGCCGCGTCTTGTTCCGCATGCCGAGCATCACCAGTTCGCCCAGCAAAGGCGTCGCCCACATCCGCGCGGTGCGGTGGCCGGAATATTCCTTGTCGATCACCGCATTGGTTACACACCAGCTGGAGATCAGGTCCGGCCGCAGCGACACGGCGCGCAGCACGAGCAGCGCCCCCCAGTCATGCCCGACGATATGCACCGGCTCGCCGGCTTCCTCGATCCGGCTGATCAGCCAGGCGGCATAGTCATCCTTGGTTCCGGAAAAGCCCTTCGGCAGGGGCGAAGCGAAGCCGGGCAGGGAGAGGGCACGGTAGGAATCCGGCTGCAGGCCCAGCGCCTCGACCAGCGGTTGCCAGAGAATGGCGGTGTCCGGAACGCCGTGAACAAACAAGATCATGGGAAGCTCCCCGCTTAGCCTCCGGCCAACCCTAGCCTCCCGGAGGGGATGCGCAAACCCGCAAGGGGCCTATTCGCCGGCAAATCGCCGTTTTGCCCGGGAAACGCGCCGGCCCAGGAAATCCATGCAGGCGCGCACGCGCGGATTGTTGCGCATGTCCGCATGCGTCAGCAGCCACAGGCCGGTCGCATGCGGGGTATCCATCAGGTGGTCCAGCGGCATCAGGTCCGGCATTTTCGCGGCATAGGCTTTCGGCAACAGCGCCACGCCGCGCCCCAGCCGGCAGGCCTCGGCAATGGCGATGAAGCTGTCCGCACGGTAAACCTGCCGCTCCGGCGGCACATGCGCGTCGAACCATCGGCCCGGCGGAGAGTTCACCATGTTCTCGCTCACGCCCAGCCAGGCATGCTGGTCGCGCCGCCTGCCGGGATTGTTCTCGAGATAGGCCCGGCTCGAATAGACACCGAAGGCAAGGTCGCAGATGCGCCGCCCGACGAAATTCTCCGGCGGCGAGTCTGACGGGCGAAGCGCCACGTCCGCTTCCAGCCGGTCAAGGTTCAGCTTTCGATTGGTCACCATCACATCGATGCGCAATCCTGGGTGCAGTTCCTGGAACGCGTCGATCATTTCGCTGACACCGGAGAGATAGACCGAGTCCGTCGTCGTCACCGACAGGTTCCCGGACAGGACAGCCGGCTCGGCGCCGGTCTGCGGCGCGCCGCCCGAGGCCGCTTCCAGCATCCGGGCCGCGGCAAGGATCGGCTCGGCTTCGGGCACGGCCTGAAGCTGGCCGCCATTCTTCACGAACAGCGGATAGCCGAGCGTGGCCTCCAGCGCCTTGATCCGCCGTTGCACGGTTGAACGATCCACGCCCAGCACGACGCTGGCTTCCGCAAGCGAACCCGTTCGGGCGAGTACCGCCACGAAGCGATAGTCGTCCCAGTTCTGCACGCGCATTTTTGCCCCACCCCTGTGCAAATCTGCCTTCAGGCCGACATTGACACACAAGGTGTTGGTTAATTCAATAGGCTCCCGGAATGAGTTTCTGGCGTCGGGCAGGGGTGGAAGCTTGGCGCTGTTGCAAGATCAGGCTCGCAGAACGGCGGGCTTTACAGGTCAGTATCGGCGGTCACGCGCGTCCCCCACCCAGCTCGTGCCGCTTCGAGGAGCGCCTGCAGAGCCGTTGTCCCCATTGGCTCTCCGGGCGCTCCTCATCCCTGCACCCCGAACACGCCTCGCCTTCAGGGCGAATGCCGCGCGTGAAGCTCCCGATAAACGTGCAAGGACGATTGTCGTCCTATTCGCCGGAGGACGGCTCCCAATACGTCTCGGGCGGGAAGACCTCTTCCATCGTGCCGGCGATGGAGGGCCCATAGACCGGGTTCGGAAGAATGAACCATCCTTTGCCCCACATCGCGGCAAAAGCCGGGGCGGCGCTCAGAGCCTTGCGCTGCGGCGGGGCGTGATCCTTCGCGTTGAAGATGTCGGCAATATCGCCCAGCTGGTCGCCGACCAGCGCGATCACGCAATAATTCTCCGAGATCGCATTACGTCGCCCGTCCTTGCCGGACCCGCCGGGCGCATCCCCGCACAGCCACAGTGTTGATCCGTGCACGAACGTTCCGGTGCCTGCGTCTTCCAGGGTCTTTGCCGTGCCGCCTGCATTCTCGGCTTCGCGGTTGGTATTGACGATCACTTCAACCCCGGCAGCGCGGATGCGGGCAAGGCTCTCCAGCGCGCCGGGGACCGGCACGGCCTTTCCGGCGCCGGTACGTTCCCAGTCCAGCCAGACCGGAAAGTCGAACTCCCTGCCGGCCCGCACATGCCAGGCTGTCGAACCCAGGTTCCAGATCAGCGTCTCGTCGGCATCGAACACGGCGGCGAGCGGCTTGTCTCCGCAGGCCAGGAAATCCGGCACATCCGCCGTGGCGCCGGGCGCCAGCACAACGCTCATGTTGGGGCGCTGCGCCGCGACGCTCTCAATATAGACTGCAATCGCATTCCATTCCTGCACCATCACGATGCGCGCCTCAGCCGACCCGTACAGCCATTGCTGGGCAGGCGGCGGCGCCGCCAACTCGGTGGCCTGCGGTTCCGGCGGCGGGGCGTCCGGCACGCTGTGGCAGGCAGCAAGGATCAGGGCGAGCGGGGCCGCCAGGGCAGGGGCGCTGAGTTTCATGGCTTTGGAGTGAACTCGCTGCCGGGCCTTGTCCACCCCTGATGACGCTCCGTCAGGCTTGCCGCCGCAGTGCTCCTTGTTCAAGGATGCGGCAAACACATCGCGCCCAGGGAGACACCGCCATGAAAACCCGCATCACCGAAATGCTCGGCATCCAGCACCCGATCGTGCAGGGCGGCATGCACTTTGTCGGCTTTGCGGAGATGGCGGCGGCGGTTTCCAATGCCGGCGGCCTCGGCATCATCACGGCGCTTACCCAGCGCACGCCAAAGGATCTTGCCAACGAGATCGCCCGCTGCCGCGATATGACCGACAAGCCGATCGGCGTGAACCTCACCTTCCTGCCTGCCGTCAACGCGCCGGACTATCCGGGCTATGTGAAGGCCATCATCGAAGGCGGCGTGAAGGTCGTCGAAACGGCTGGCAACAACCCGCAGCAGGTACTCCCGGTGCTGAAAGACAATGGCATCAAGGTCATCCACAAATGCACAGCCGTACGCCACGCGCTGAAGGCTCAGAAGATCGGCTGCGATGCGGTTTCGGTTGATGGCTTTGAATGCGGGGGTCATCCGGGCGAAGACGATGTGCCGAACTTCATCCTGCTGCCGCGCGCCATGGACGAACTCGACATCCCCTTCATCGCTTCCGGCGGCATGGCGGATGGCCGCTCGTTGGTCGCCGCCATGGCGCTCGGCGCAGAGGGCATGAACATGGGCACCCGCTTCATCGCGACGAAAGAAGCGCCCGTGCACGAGAACGTGAAACAGGCGCTCGTTGCTGCGTCCGAACTCGACACCCGCCTTGTCATGCGCCCGCTGCGCAACACCGAACGCGTGCTGACCAACCCGGCCGTCGAACGCCTGCTGCAGAAGGAAAAGGAACTCGGTTCCTCGATCAAGTTCGAGGACATCATCGAGGAAGTCGCCGGCGTCTACCCGAAGATCATGAAGGACGGCCAGATGGATGCCGGCGCCTGGTCGTGCGGCATGGTCGCGGGCCTGATCTACGACATCCCGACCTGCAAGGAACTGATCGACCGGATCATGGCCGAAGCCGAGGAGATCATCACGAAACGTCTCGCAGGCTTCCTGAAAGGCTGAAACGGAACGGCGCGTTTGCCGGTTAACCTTTGATTCTGAAGGTGTGAAATTCGCCTGGCAGGCGGGGAGCTTTCTCCTGTCAGGTGTAGACAGCACTGTTTCGTTTCCATTATGTTCTGGCGACTCCGTGTAAGGCTTCGCCATGACCCCTTTCATAACCATCGGCTCAGCCGGCTTCGACCTCATCCACGTCCTGCTGCTCGCGGCTGTGATCGGCCTCGGCGTTTACCTCTGGCAGGCCCGCCAGCGCGCCGCATTCGAGCGCGAGGAGCTGGCGGGCCTGCGTCAGCGGGAGAAGACACTGGAGGCGGTAGCGCGCGATGCGGAGCTGAGGCTCGCGGAAGCAAGGGCGCGCAGCGAAGCCGACGAGGCGCGGTTTGCCCAGATGGCGCAGAGTGTACTCGCCCAGGCGAATGAACAGTTCCTGCAACTCGCCAACGAGACCTTCACCCGCCACAAGGAAGGCACGCAAAGCCATATCCGCGAACTGGTCAAACCGATCGGCCTCAGCCTTGAGGAGTTTGCCAAACGTGTGGGCGAACTCGAGAAAGTGAGGGTGGAAGACAAGTCTGCCCTGCAGACACAGGTGCTCGCGATTGGTGAAAGCCTGCAGCGCCACACCCAGGAAACCGGCAAGCTTGTCACTGCGCTATCGGCGCCGAAAGGTGGCGGGCGCTGGGGAGAGATGACGCTTCGTAACGTTATGGAGCAGGCGGGTCTGTCTGAGCATTGTGACTTTGCGGAACAGGTGAACGATCAGACTGATGCGGGCCGTCAGCGGCCTGATGCCGTCATCCGTCTTCCCGGCGACCGGCAGATCGTCGTCGACTCGAAGGTGTCACTGGATGCCTATCTCGCAGCCCATGCGGCGGTGGATCCTGTCCAGACAGAGGCTCATCTGAAGGCTCACGCGGCCAGCGTGCAGCGCCATGTCCAGACGCTCTCTTCAAAGGACTACCAGTCCAATCTCGGTAACCGCTTCGACTATGTCGTGATGTTCATACCGGGGGAGAATTTCTTCGCAGAGGCTCTGAAACATGCGCCAGACCTTATCGAGAAGGCGATGAACAAGTCGGTGATCGTCACCACGCCGACCACCCTGATCGCGCTCGCGCGAACGGTTGCCCATCTCTGGCAGCAGCACCACCAGAACGTGAATGCCAAGGCAGCCGCGGAGGAGGCGATGACGCTCTACACGCGCATCGGAAAGGTGCTCGAACACATGGACAAGCTGGGCAAGCAGCTGAATGGTTCAGTTGACGCTTATAACAAGATGGTCGGATCGGTCGAAACGCGGGTTGTGCCCAGCCTGCGCAAGATGGAGAGTCTGAAGATTACCTCCGAAGATGCCGCGCCGGATGACCCCCAGCGGCTGGATAAGCGCGCGAACGACGTGCGCCGGGTTCCGGAACTGGGCTTTGCAGGGCCGGAGGATGTGGCGGCGGAGTGATCCCCCGTTGACGCGCGCGTAAGGGCTGCCTATCTGACCGCCATGGCCATCCGCGAAATCCTCACCGTTCCCGATCCGCGCCTGAAGCAGGTGTCGAAGCCCGTTGAGGGCGGCGTCACGGACGAAATCCGCGCGCTCATGGATGACATGCTGGAAACCATGTACGACGCCCCCGGCATTGGCCTGGCGGCCATCCAGATCGGTGTGCCGCTGCGCGTCATCGTCATGGACCTCGCCCGCGAAGGGGAGGAGCCCCAGCCGCGCTATTTCGTGAACCCGGAAATCCTCGAAACCGTCGAAGAGACCAAGCCCTACGAAGAAGGCTGCCTCTCCGTCCCGGACATTTTCGACGAGGTCGAGCGCCCGGCCCGTTGCCGCATCCGGTATCTCGATTACAACGGCAACCTCGTCGATGAATGGGCAGAAGACCTCTACGCCGTTTGCATCCAGCACGAGATGGACCACCTCAAGGGCACGCTCTTCATCGACTATCTCTCGCGCCTGAAACGCGACCGTGCCATCGACAAGGTGAAGAAAGCCCGCCTCCGCGCCATCCGCGAAGACGCGAACTAGGTTCGCTTTCCAAGCCGGCCGATTGCCGTTAGATCGGCGCGCATGACCCAGCCCCTCCGCATCGCCTTCATGGGAAGCCCTGGCATTGCGCTCGGCGTGCTCGAAGCGTTGATTGCGGCGGGCCATGAGATCGCCTGCGTCTATTCCCAGCCGCCGCGCCCCGCCGGCCGCGGTCAGAAGCTGACGCCGACGCCCGTGCACGCCTTCGCAGAGGCGCGCGGTCTTGAAGTGCGCACGCCGAAATCGCTGAAGAAACCTGAAGAGCAGGCCGCCTTCGCCGCGCTGAACCTCGACGCCGCCGTCGTCGTCGCCTATGGCCTCATCCTGCCGCAACCCATCCTCGATGCGCCGCGCCTTGGCTGTCTCAACATGCACGCTTCAATCCTGCCGCGTTGGCGGGGCGCCGCGCCGATCCAGCGGGCGATCATGGCAGGCGACACGGAAACCGGTATCGATGCGATGATGATGGAAGCCGGCCTTGACACGGGCCCTGTCCTCGCCTCCGTCCGTACACCGATCACCCCGCAGGATACCGCCGGCACGCTGCACGACCGGCTCGCTTCCCTTGCTGCGGAACTGGCGCCGCGCGCCCTCGCGGGCCTCGCTGATGGCAGCCTCTCGCCGAAGCCCCAGTCCGAAGACGGCATGACCTACGCCGCCAAGCTCACTGCGGAAGACCAGCGCATCAACTGGTCGCGCCCCGCCTCCGAGGTCGATTGCCAGATCCGCGGCCTCTCGCCCGCGCCCGGCGCCTGGTGCGAGGCAGACCTCGGGCAGGGGCCCGTGCGCCTCAAGGTCCTGTTCAGTGAGCTGACGGATCGCGTCACCGTCGTCGTCCCCGGCGCTTTGATCGATGACCGCCTGGCGGTCGCCTGCGGCGATGGCCGCGCCGTCCGCCTCCTGCGCCTGCAGAAACCCGGCGGCAAACCGCTGGACGCCCGCGACTTCCTCGCCGGCTCGCCGCTGCCCACAGGCGCCGTGCTGACATGACCTTCTTCTTCATCCGTCCCGCGCGCCCTGAAGACATGGACGCGATCGCTGCGCTCAGTGATGAGACCTTCGGTCTTGCCTTCAAGTCCAAAGAAGAAAGCCGCATCATCCGCCAGCTTCATTCTGATGGCGACAGCCTCGTCTCCCTCGTCGCCGTGGCAGACGATGAGAGCATCGTCGGTCATATCGAGTTCTTCCGTATCCTGATCAACGGCCAGCCGCTCGCCGCCGGCCTCGGTCCGATGAGCGCAAAGCCCGGCCTGCAGAAATCCGGCATCGGCAGCTACCTCGTCCGCACCGGACTCGAAGAACTGGATGATCTCGGCGAAACCCTCGTCTTCGTCCTCGGCCACACGGATTACTATCCCCGTTTCGGCTTCTCCGAAGAGTCGGCAAAGCCCTTCACCGCCCCCTGGTCCGGCCCGCACTTCATGGCGCTCCGCCTCACTGAAGGCGGCCCCGCCTCCGGCACGCTCACCTATCCCAAGGCATTCACCGGCTGAAAGGCCCACTTCCATGCAGCTTCAATCCATCGAACTCCTCGGCCTTGTCGCAGGGATGTTCGGCACGTTTGCCTCCGCGCCCCAGGCCATCAAGATCATCCGCACGCGGCAGGCGAGGGATGTGTCGCTCACCATGTACCTGATGGCCTTTACCGGGTCGGTGCTCTGGGGTCTCTATGGCTGGTTGCAGGGCGCCTTCAGCATCATGTTCTGGAACGCGGTCGCCTTGCTCATCTTTTCCAGCATCATCTGGCTGAAGCTGCGCCATTCGCGCGAGCCCGGTTGACCCGGCCCTCCGCCTTTGGCACCCGGCGTCCATGCCGCGTTACAAGCTCCTGATCGAATATCATGGCGGGCCCTATCAGGGCTGGATGCGCCTGCCGGGCAAGCCGACCGTGCAGGGCGTGCTCGAAGCCGCTGCCGCCAAACTCGATGGCCACCCCGTCGAGGTGCTGGGCGCGGGCCGCACCGATGCCGGCGTGCACGCCACCGGCCAGGTCGCGCATCTCGATCTCGAACAGGACCGCCCCGCCAAGGTCGCCGACGCGCTCAACGCCCACCTTCGCCCGCATCCCATTGCCGTACTGAAAGCGGAGAAAGTCAGCGAGGATTTCCACGCCCGCTTCTCCGCCACCACGCGTCACTACCGCTACATCATCATTAACCGCCGCGCCGATCTCGCCCTCGAACGCGGCCTCGCCTGGCGTGTGCCGTCGAAACTCGACGCCGCCGCGATGCACGACGCCGCGCAGCTCCTCCTCGGCCTTCACGACTTCACCACCTTCCGCGACACCGCCTGCCAGGCCGCCAGCCCGGTGAAAACGCTCGACCGTCTGGACGTCGCCCGCTTCGGCGACCGGATCGAGATCACCTGCAGCGCGCAAAGCTTCCTGCACCGCCAGGTCCGCTCGATGGTCGGCAGTCTCGTCGAAGTCGGCCGCGCCCGCCATCCGGTCAGCTGGATCGGTGACATCCTCAAAGCCGCTGACCGCACACAATGCGGCCCCATCGCGCCGGCAGACGGGCTCTATCTCGAACGCGTCGACTATCCCGCGCCCTGACGCGTGGGCAGGCTTTGTCCTCCCGCCATCCGGGTTTAGCCTCCCGGCAAAGACAAGGGAGGAAGCCGTCATGGCCATCGATTTCACGATTCCGGAAGACGCAAAGGAAGTGCGCGAGCGCGTGCGCCGCTGGGTGCAGGAAGAGTGCATCCCCGCCGAGAAGCAGATGTCGGCCGGCAAGCCTTACAAGGAAGTCCTCGCGGAGCTGCGCAAGAAAGCCCGCGCGCAAGGCCTCTGGCTGCCCTTCATCCCGAAGGAACATGGCGGCATGGGACTCGGGCCACTCGCCAACGCCCTCGTACAGATGGAACTCGGCCAGAGCCATCTCGGCGCCCTGTCGATGAATTCTCAGGGGCCGGACGATGCGACGATGCTGACCCTGCTCGCGCATGGTACAGAGTATCAGAAGGAAAAGTTCCTGAAGCCGATCCTCGAAGGGCAGAAACGTGTCTGCTATTCGATGACCGAGAAAGCCGCCGGCGCCGACGCCACCGGCATGAAAACCACCGCCGTGAAAGACGGCAAGGGCAACTACGTGCTCAACGGCGAGAAATGGTTCTCCTCCGCCGCGACAGCTGCCGACATCGCCGTCGTCATGGCCAAGACGAATCCTGATGCGCCGCGCCACCAGCAATACTCCACCTTCATCGTCGAGCTGCCCAACCCCGGATACAATATCCTACGCGACATCCCCACCATGGCGGTGCACGGCAAGCACTATGCCGAAATGGGCGGCGGCCATGCCGAGGTGAAAATCGAAAACCTCGTCGTGCCGGAGGCAAACCTGCTCGGCGGGGAGGGGATGGGCTTCGCCATGGGCCAGCACCGGCTCGCTTATGGCCGCCTGCGCCACGGTATGCACAATGTCGCGATGGCCCAGCGCGCACTTGATCTGGCTACGGAGCATGTCACCAAACGCTCGACCTTCGGCAAGGGCCTCGAAGATCGCCAGGGCGTGCAGTTCATGCTCGCCGAGTGCGCCAGCCAGCTTTACATCGCCCGCCTCATGCTGATGCACATCGCCTACAAGGCCGAGAACGGCATGGACATCCGCCAGGAAAACGGCATCGCCAAGGTCTTCCTCGCCAACATGGTGCACAAGGTGGTCGATACCGCCATCCAGCTGCACGGCGCGCTCGGCTATTCACTCGATACGCCGCTCGCGGCCTGGTACACCCATATCCGCTCCCAGCGCCTCGTCGACGGGCCGGACGAGGTGCACAAGTGGATCACTGGCAAGAACGTCATCCGCGCCTACAAGAAGGACGGCACGACAGCGGCGGCAGCAGGGGGCGATCTGTTGTAGGGCGGGATTAATCCCGCCTCAGACATCCTTCTTTCGGAACAGGCTGCGGAACAACGGCCATTGCCACATCACAAGCCCGGTCAATGCGAGGCCGGGGAAGATCACATATTTCGTGCTGTCCGCGAGAAACGGATTGTCCGCCAGCGGCGTATAGACATAGGCAAACAGGATAATGCCGCCGGTTATGTGCAGCCAGCGCAGGATTTCCTTCGTGAAACTTCCGCCCATCACCCACCTCCTGCCCTGACCGATCAATATGGAGCAGGCCTGCGCCCGCGGCGAGCCCCAGCGTCAATCTGGACAGGCCCGCGCCCCGCCCGTAGCCTCGCGCCATGATCAAGCTCACCTTCTGCCTGCGCCGCCTGCCGCATCTCAGCCGCGAGGAATTTCAGCGCTACTGGCGCGAGACCCATGCCCCGCTGGTGGCGGCAAGGGCGAAGACGTTGGGCATCATCAAGTATGAACAGGTCCATACCGGCTTTGACGACCTCAATGCCGGCATCCGCGCCTCCCGGAACGCGCCTGAGCCCTATGACGGCATCGCCGAAATCTGGTTCGAAAGCGAAGAGGCCATGCGCGCCGCCGGTCGGAACCCCGGCGCGGCTGCTGCCGCCGCCGAACTCCTTGAAGACGAACGCAAAATCATTGACCTCGCCAATTCCCCCCTCTGGTTCAACCGGGTGCATTCTATCGTCGGCTGAGGCGCCTCAGCCCCATGGCCGGGGCCCGCAAACCTGCTATGTAGACGTCTGATGACGCGCGCCACCGAAACCCCGCCCACTTTCCTCAACACCGCCCGCCCGGCCGTCTCGCGCCGTCCCGGCAAGTGGCGGATTGCCGATATCATCGATGGCCGCGCCCTCCGGGTGAAGCTCACTGCCGCAGCGCTCGACAATATCAACAATCCCTCCGCCGCCCGCAAGCAGGCGCTGAACCTGCTCCACGGCGCCATGTTCCGCGGCCGCCTGATCGCGCAGGAACGCCTGCAGCAGGGCGCTGACGGTCTCGACACGGCCCGCCTCCTCGCCGCTGTGCAGGACGAAGTGATCCACGCGCTCTACGATTTCACCGTGACCCACGTTCACCGCGCCTCGAACCCTACCGAGGCCGAGCGCATCGCTGTCATGGCCACCGGCGGCTATGGCCGCGGCGTCATGGCGCCGTCCTCCGACACGGACCTTCTCTTCCTGCGTGCCTACAAGGCAAGTCCGCATACGGAGAGTGTGGTCGAATACATGCTCTATGCCCTCTGGGACATGGGCCTGAAAGTCGGCAACGCCTTCCGTGCGCCGATCGATTGCGTCAAGCTCGCCCTCGAAGACGTCACCATCAAGACGAGCCTGCTCGATGCCCGTTTCATCTGCGGCGACGAAGCCCTCGCGAACGACATGATGGCGCTCTACCAGCGTGACGCCGTCAAGGGCCGCGACGCCCAGTTCATCGCCGACAAGCTCGCCGAGCGCGATGCGCGCCACTCGCGCACCGGCGATGCGCGCTATGTTGTCGAGCCGAACCTGAAAGAAGGGAAGGGCGGCCTGCGGGACCTGCAGACGCTCTACTGGATCGTCAAGCACATGTACGGCGGCAACACGCTGGAAGAAGTGATGCGCTCTGGTCCGTTCACGGATCATGAGGTCGCCGTCTTCATCCGCGCGGGCCGTTTCCTCTGGACCGTGCGCTGCCACATGCATTTCGTCACCGGCCGCGCCGAAGACCGGCTCAGCTTCGACCTGCAGCCCGAGATCGCCGCCCGCATGGGCTACCGCGACCGCGAGGGCCAGCAGGGTGTCGAGCGCTTCATGAAACGCTACTTTCTCGTCGCGAAAGATGTCGGCGGCCTGACGCGCATCCTCGCCGCCAAGCTCGAAGCCGATCACAAGAAAAAGCCCGAAGGCCTGCGCCGCTTCCTGCCCACGCGCCCGCCGCAGGCCATGCCGGAAGCCGGTTTCCAGATCGAGGCCGGCCGCGTCAGCATCACCGAGGAAGACGTGATGGAGCGCGATCCGCTCAACATGATCCGCCTCTTCACCATCGCCCGGCGCGAACAGAAAGACATCCACCCCGCCGCGCTCACCGCGCTCACCCGCAGCCTGCGCGGCCTCAGCGAAACCGTCCGTGAACAGCCCGAAGCGCGCAAGCTGATCCTTGATTCCCTTCTCGGCGGCAATGATCCTGGCCCCACGCTGCGCCGCATGAACGATGCCGGCGTGCTCGGCAAGGCGATTCCGGAATTCGGCTCTATCGTCGCGCAGACCCAGTTCAACATGTATCATCATTACACGGTCGATGAGCACACGCTGCGCGCGGTCGAGACAATCTCCGACATTGAACACGGCCGCGGCAGCATCGCCCCGCTCGCCACCGAACTCTTCGGCCAGATCGAAAACCGCCGTGCGCTCTATCTCGCCATGCTGCTGCACGATACCGGCAAGGGGAAGGGCGACCAGCAGGAAGCCGGCATGCTCACCGCGCGCCGCGCCTGCGAACGCCTCGGCCTGCCGGATGAGGAAACCGATCTTGTCGCCTGGCTCGTCGGCCATCATCTGGAAATGAGCGAAACCGCCCAGAAGCGCGACATCTCCGATCCGCGCACGGTGGCGAAATTCGCCCGCCTCTGCGGCTCGCTCGAGCGCCTGCGTCTGCTCTACATCCTCACTGTCGCCGATATCAAAGCCGTCGGCCCGGCCGTGTGGAACGCGTGGAAAGGCCAGCTCCTCGCTGACCTCTACCACAACACCGCTGCCGCCCTGCGCGGCGGGCGCACGGACGAGGCTGAAGTGTTGATGGAGCTCGAACGCCGCGCCGAAAAACGCCGCGCGTCGATCATTGACAAGCTCGGCGCCCTCCCGCCGCTCCTGCTCGAACTCGAAACCGCTTATTGGACCGGCTTCGACGAGAACGACATCGCCTGGCATGCCGGCGCGCTCGCCAAAGGCGGCGATATCGTCACGACACGGATGGCTCCCGAAGGCGGCGCCGTCGCGCTGCTCGTCTCCGGCAAGGACCGCACCGGCCTCTTCGCAGACCTCGCCGGCACGCTCGCCCTCCTCGGCGCCAACATCGTCGCCGCGCAGGTCTTCACCTCACGCGGCGGGCGCATCGTCGACGTCTTCATGCTGCAGGACATCCGCGGGCTTCCCTTCGGCGGTGACGATCCGGCGCGTCTCGCCGGCCTCGAGAAAGCGATCCTCGCCGCGCTGGCGGGCCATCCGCCGAAGGGCGGCGTCAAGACACGCACGGGCCGCCGCGAAGCCGCCTTCCTCGTCCAGCCTTCGGTCCAGATCCATGACGATATCTCGGCTGAATACACCGTTATCGACATTGCCGGCCGCGACCGTCCCGGCCTGCTGCACGAAGTGGCCGAAGTCCTCGCCGAGCAGAGACTGTCCATTCATTCGGCCCACATCGCCTCTTATGGCGAGCGGGTGTTCGATGCCTTCTATGTGCAGCTTGAAAATGCCTCGGCCCGCCTCTCAAAGGCCCGGAAGGAGACCCTGAAAGAACGCCTTCTCGCAGTCCTCTCCCGCGAGGAGCCGGACGGTCCGCACACGCCAGCCCGTAAGCTCCGGCGCTCGCGGGCCGTGGACAGCTTCTGAGAATTCGGGAAAGCGTTGGCCCATGAGCCTTGTGCGCAATACGGCCGTCCAGGCCTCGCTGACCTTCGCAAGCCGCATCCTCGGCTTTGCGCGCGACATCATTCTTGCCGCCAAGATCGGGGCAGGGCCGGTCGGCGATGCCTGGGCAACAGCCCAGCAATTCCCGAACCTCTTCCGCCGCATCTTCGCCGAAGGCGCCTTCGCCTCGGCTTTCGTGCCCACCTATGCCCGCACGCTGGAGGCCGAAGGCCCCGAAGCTGCCCGCCTTGTCGCGCAGGATGCCATGCGCGTCCTCTTCGCGCTTACCGCCGCGCTCACCATCCTTGCCCAGCTCTTCATGCCCTGGGTCCTGCTCGTCATCCATGGCGGCCAGGCGAACGACACGGAGAATTACAATCTCGCCGTGCTGCTCACCCGCATCACCATGCCCTACCTCACCTTCATGGCGATCGCGGCGCTGCTCTCCGGCGTCCTCAACTCGCTGGAGCGGTTCATCCTCTCCGCCGGTGCGCCGACGCTGCTCAACCTCTGCCTCATTCCCGCAGGCCTCCTCGGCACCACGCCGCAGGTGACGACGCTTTACGCCGCCATCGCCTTCTTCATCTCCGGCCTCCTGCAGGTCGGCGCGCTCTGGTGGGGCACCTCACGCCAGAAGGTGAAGCTCAGCCTGATCGGCATGCCGCGCCTGACGCCCGCGGTGAAGAAGGTGCTGATGCTTGCCGTGCCTGGTACGATCGCGGCCTCCGGCACGCAGATCAACATCATCGTCAGCCAGTCGCTCGCCAGTTTCGAAGTCGGCGCCAAGAGCTGGCTCTATGCCGCTGACCGTCTCTACCAGCTCCCCTTGGGCCTCGTCGGCGTTGCCGTCGGCATCGCCATCCTGCCGCGCCTCAGCCGCGCCGCGCGGGCAGGCGACGCAGCCACCGGCACGCGCACCATGGATGACGGCCTCGGCCTCGCCATGGCGCTCACCTTTCCCGCCGCTGCCGGCCTGATGATCGCGCCCGTCTTCCTGATCGACGCCTTCTTCGTGCGCGGCGCTTTCCTGCCGTCGGATGCCGCGGCCGCCGGGGCTGCGCTTTTCCACTTCGCCTGGGGCGTGCCAGCTTTCGTGCTGATCAAGGTCCTTGCCCCGCCTTTCTTTGCCCGCGAGGACACGAAGACGCCAATGCGCTTTGCCCTCGTCTCGGTCGTTCTCAACACGGTGCTCGGCGCGGGCCTCTTTTTCTGGATGAAACAGAATGGCGGGCAGGGTTTCGTTGGCCTCGCCATCGCGACCAGCGCTGCCGCCTGGCTCAACGCCCTCATGCTCTGGGTCACCCTTGGCCGCCGAGGTTGGTACCTGCCCGGCCCAACTCTCGTCCCCGGCCTCCTGCGCGCATTTGCAGCCACACTCATCCTCTCCGCCGTGATCGCCCTGATGCTCTGGCAGCTCCCCGCCATCCAGGCCTGGCTCTACGGCTCCAAAGCCCTCGCCGCCGCCGCGATGGTGTTCACGGCCGCCATAACCTATGCCATTGCCGCCTTGCTGACTGGCGCGGTCCGCATCAGCGACATCCGGCAGGCTTTGCGCCGCTGATCAAACGCGCTAAACGCCCCGCACCATGACTCAGGAAACTCCAGCCTATTCAGGCCCTCAGCGCGTCTTCTCCGGTGTCCAGCCGACGGGAAACCTGCACCTCGGCAACTATCTCGGCGCACTCAAGAAGTTCG
The DNA here is from genome assembly GCF_046313975.1 of Hyphomonas sp. Taxonomy (GTDB): domain Bacteria; phylum Pseudomonadota; class Alphaproteobacteria; order Caulobacterales; family Hyphomonadaceae; genus Hyphomonas. Next base: position 23,487 of record NZ_JBKBXB010000028.1, read on the forward strand.
CTGACCTTCAGGCCGAAGGGCATGACTGCATCTATTGCGTCGTCGACCTGCACGCCATCACCCTGCCGGTGGAGAAGGGCGCCCTGATCTCGCAGACGCGCCAGATCGCCGCCGCCTTCATGGCTGCCGGTGTCGACCCGGCCAAGTCGATCATCTTTCCGCAATCGGCCGTCCTCGCGCATGCCGAGCTTGCCTGGATCTTCAACTGCGTCGCCCGCATGGGCTGGGTCGAGCGGATGACCCAGTTCAAGGACAAGGCCGGCAAGGATGCCGAGCGCGCTTCTGTGGGTCTCTTCACCTATCCGGTGCTGCAGGCCGCAGACATTCTCGCCTACAAGGCGACGCATGTGCCCGTCGGCGAAGACCAGAAACAACACCTCGAGCTCTCCCGCGACATCGCCGAGCGCTTCAACCGAGAATACGGCGTACCCGGATTTTTCCCGCAGCCCGAACCGATGATCAAAGGCCCCGGCGCCCGCATCATGTCGCTGAAGGATGGCACGAAGAAGATGTCGAAGTCTGACCCGTCAGACCTCAGCCGCATCAACCTCATCGATGATGCCGACGCAATCTCGAAAAAGATCCGCAAGGCCACCACGGATGCCGGCACCATCCCCGAAACTGCCAAGGAACTGGAAGGCCGCCCCGAAGTCGAAAACCTCGTCGGCATCTACTCCGCCCTGTCCGGCCGCACGGTCGAGAACGTGCTCGCCGAATTCACGGGGCAGGGCTTCGGCGTCTTCAAACCCGCCCTCGCCGATGTCACGGTGGCCCACATGGCGCCGATCTCTGCCCGCTACCGCGACTATCTAGCTGATCCTGCCGGCATTGACCGCGTCCTTGCAGACGGCGCCGCCCGCGCCCGTGCGGTGGCCGATCCGATCATGGACGAGGTCCGCCGTATCGTCGGATTCTGGCGCGCCTAGGCTGAAACGTCGCAAGCTTTTCCCTTGTCCGGCAGGGCGATGCCCGCCATGTTCCCGGCATCCATCTCCGGGAGATCTGCCGATGCGTATTCTGTCCGCCCTCATCCTGCCTGCCGCCTTCCTGATTGCGGCCTGCGGCGCTCCCCAGACCGGCGCGCCGGCGGCCAGCTCCATCGCCGATGTCCGCGATGCGTTCATTGTTCAGCCCCCGGAAGGTCGCACGGTCACAGGCGGCGGCATGCACATCACCGTTCAGGGCGCCACGCTGACCCTCACAGGCGCCAGCACGGACAAGGCCGAGCAGGTCGAGCTGCACACCATGTCGATGGAAGACGGTGTCATGCAGATGCGGAAAGTCGAAGGTTTTCCGGTCTCCGCAGGTGCCCCGCTCAGCCTCGAGCGCGGCGGCAACCACCTGATGTTCTTCGGCCTCCAGCCGCTGGAAGTCGGCGAGGAAGTCGAGATTGTCCTGACATTTTCGGACGAATCCGGCGCCGAACAGCAGATCGTGACCAAGGCAGAAGTCGTCCCGATTGGTGGTTAATGCCAATTCTGGGGGCAATCGGCCGTGGTTTCTGAAATTTCATGCAGTCCTGCCCTGTTAATGACACGGTGATGGCCGCATAGTTGCAACAGATGACGACGACTCGGACCTCCGGACAGGACAGGCGGAAATCCATGCCCTCACGCGCTGCTGCCGCGAAACTTCCGAAGGCGTATGAGGAAGATCATCGCGGCGCCGCGCGCCCGGCCGCTGTCCCCGAACATTTCATCAATCTTGAAGGCGCCCAGCCCAGCCCGATCATGATCGGTTTCCAGAAATTCTGGCGCCGCCTGATGGGCTTCCTCAAGCTGACGCTCCTGCTGGCTGTGATCGGCGCCTATCCGGCGGCCGCTGTACTTTCCAGCAAGATCAACGATCATCCGGTCGTCTTCCCGCAGAACGAGAGCTGGTCGGTTGCCGGCGTCGGTGTCGCCATCCACAAGATCGCCCGCGAGCTGGAAGGGGCCGGCTGGGCCGCAGACCGGGCCGAATGGCACCCGCAGGCCCGCCTCACCGCGCTGCCCGCCTGGCAGCAGGGCACCGCAACGGCGCTGTCGGAACATGTCGCCCTTCTGGCCGGCATCGCCTCGGCCTCTGACCAGCCGGATGACGACCTTGCCGCCGCCGCCCGCCTGCTGATGGCCGTGCCGGGCGAAGACATGCGCCCGCGCCTTACGGCCGCTGCCGAGGCGCTGAACCGTTTTGACACACGCGCCTCGCGCGGCCTCGCCCTGCGCCCGGCGCCGGAAGAGACCCTGCCGCGCGAAATGGCCCTGTTCGCCGAATGGGCGAGGGAAGGCCGCGCCGCCCTGTCCGACCGGATCAATGCCGAACAATCCGCCTGGCCTGCCAGCCGGGAAGACATTGCCGCCTTCTACGACGCCAAGGCGCACGCCCACCTCGCGCATGAGCTGATCCTGTCCGCCAAAGCCCGCGCCTACGGCATTACGGGTGATGCAGAGCTGGCCGTTGCGCTTGCCCGCGCCGAGGCCGCCTGGGGCCGCGCGGCAGAGCTGAAGCCGGTCTTCGTGTCGAACCTGTCCGGCTCCGGCGCCATCCTGCCCAACCACCTCGCCAGCATGGCCTATTACCTCGTCGAGGCCGAAGACGCTTCGGCCTTTCTCGCGGCGAAACTCGCCCCGCCGGTGGAGGAGGATGCCTCCGTGGGCGATGTCGCCCTGACGGGTGAAGAACCGCAACTCCCTTGAACTGGCCCGCCGGGCAGTCCATGTCTCCCCCTGAGACAATGAGGCGGCCATGTTCATCCAGACCGAAGCGACCCCGAACCCCGATACGGTGAAGTTCCTGCCGGGAATTCCCGTCGCCGGCTATCTCGGCCCGTTCGACTATCCCGATGCCGCCAGCGCCCGTTCCAGCCTGCTCGCGCGCGCCCTGTTCCAGGTCGACGGGGTCGAGCGTGTCTTCCTCGGCTCGGATTTCGTCTCCATCAGCAAGGAAGCCGCCCGCGACTGGAAACACGTCAAGCCGATGGTGCTTGCCGCCATCATGGACCATTTCATGGCCGGCCTGCCGGTGGTGGATGAAGACGCGGCCAGCAGTGACGCGGACGACATCACCTATGAGGGCGCCGCCGCCGAGATCGTCGAGGAAATCCGTGAACTGATCGAAACCCGCGTGCGCCCGGCCGTCGCGCAGGATGGCGGCGACATCACCTTCCGACGCTTCGATCCGGAAACCGGCATCGTCCACCTCACCATGCGCGGCGCCTGTGCCGGCTGCCCGTCCTCGACCATGACCCTGAAACAGGGCATCGAGAACATGCTTCGCACCTATGTGCCGGAAGTCACGGCCGTCGAAGCCGAACTCTGATCTTTCCGGCGTTTCTCGCGTCCCCATTCATCCGCCTCCTGACTGAAGGACCCTGACATGGCCCATCCCGTCAACGACCATGCCCTCGACATCATCTTCCGCGATGCCCGCACGCAGAACGGCTATCTCGAAAAGGATGTGCCCGAAGTCCTCATCCGTGCGGTTTACGACCTCGCCAAGATGGGCCCGACCAGCGCCAACTGCTCGCCTGAACGCTTCGTGTTCATCCACACACCGGAAGCCAAGGCCCGCCTCCTGCCGCTGATGAGTGAAGGCAACCGCGCGAAAACTGCGGCTGCGCCGTGGACCGTCATCATGGCGCACGACTTCGCCTTCCAGGAAAAGATCCCACAACTCTTCCCTCATAATCCCGGTGCGAGGGATTGGTTCAACAATAACCGCGATGAAACCGCCATCCGCAACGGCACGCTGCAGGCCGCCTACCTGATGATCGCCGCGCGCGCCATCGGTCTCGACTGCGGCCCGATGAGCGGCTTCGACATGGCCGGCGTCAACCGCGAATTCTTCGAGAGCGATCCTGGCGAGATGCAGCACTGGCGCGCCAATTTCATCTGCAATCTCGGCTATGGCGACAAGTCGAAAGTCTTCCCCCGCCTGCCGCGCCTGGAGTTCGAAGAGGCCTGCCGCATCTTCTGATCGCACGCTGATGATCGTCCTTGGACTGAACACCGCCTTTTCTTCGATGGAGGCCGCCCTCGTCCGGGACGGCGACATCCTTACGGATGCGCGCGAACACCTGCCGCGCGGCCAGGAGCGCCGCCTGCCTGGCCTCGTCGCGGAGCTTTGCGCAAGTGCAGGCATCTCGCTCTCTGATCTGGACCGTATCGGCGTCGTCACCGGCCCCGGCAGTTTCACCGGCCTGCGCATCGGTGTCGCCTATGCCCGCGGCCTCGCCCTCGTGACAAACGCCGCCGCCATCGGCATCACCAGCCTCGAAGCTGCCGTCCCGCAAGGCATGGAAGGCACGGTCCTCGCCTGCCTCGCCGCCCAGCGCCGCCCGCCAGACCAGACCTGGTGGGTGCAGGGCATCTCGGAAGGGCAGGGCATCGCTGATGTGCGCGAAGTTCCGCTCCCGGATCTTTCCGCCATGCTCGCCGGTTTCCACGCGCCCGTCTTCATGGACGGCGCCGAAGCGCTGGGCGATCTCGCCTCAAAGCTCGACCTGCGCCCCCTGCATCCCAGCGCCATCACCGCCGCCCTCAAGGCCGGCGTCTTCGACCCCGCCGCCCATCCCCCCACCCCCGTCTACGCCCGCGCCCCGGACGCGGCGTTGCCAGCATCCGGCACGTAGGACTGCCGGCGATCAGAATTTCAGCCGCACGCCTCCATTCACGATGAAGCCGTCATTGCGCGACCAGATATCGGTCGTCCACTGACCATCCGGCGCACGCGCCGGAAGCAGCAGCGGTTCCTCACGCGTCTGGCGCACATTGAGGATGTTTTCGGCATTGATGAACCAGCTCGCTGGTCCGGTCGTGATCTCACCCAGAAGGCCGACATCGACATACGGCTCGCTCACCGTCCGGTAGGGGCTGCCCTCCACGCGCTGCTCGCCTGTATAATACATCTCCAGGCCCAGCCGGAATTCGCCGTGACGCTCCCACATGGCCACAAGGCCGGCCGTATGCTTCGGCGTCAGCGCAATCTCCTGCCGCCCGCCCGATCCATCCGGCTCGCTTGAGTCGATATAGAGATAACTGCCGGTCAGCTTGAAATCGCCCCAGAGATAGCGCAGCAACAGCTCACTGCCGCGCAGTTCCGATGTACCATCTGCATTGATCATCCGTACACGGTCCAGTGGCCCGGCCGGTACGCTCGCAAACGGCTCGAGCACTGTTACGCCTTCGACATCCGAAGCAAACAATGTCGCATTCGCCTCAACGCGCCCGCGTTTGTAGCCGATGTCCAGAGACGCCATCTGTGCCTTCTCCTCGGAAATGCCTGAAAGCGGCTCCAGTCGCGATAGGCCCGCCGCTTCGATCTCCTCGACAAATGGTGTCGGCGCAAAGAAGCCTTCTGCCAGCGATCCCCTGATCGTCCAGTTTCCCGGCCTGTAAAGCAATGAAAGGCGCGGGCTGAACTGCGTGCCATACTCGCTATGGTCATCCATCCGCCCGCTCAGCGAGACTGAAAGGTCTTCGGTGAAGTCATGATCCACCTGCCCAAACAGTCCGGGTACGTCATAAGTATAGTCAAACGCCGGAAACACCTGCGACGTGTAAAGCTCGGACTGCCAGGCAATGCCTGCCGCCCAGTTCGTCGGCCCGCTCCCGCCTGTTAGGGAAGCTTCCAGCAGGTAGCTCTCATGCGTGTCGTCTTCCAGGAGTGCGCCAAAGCGATGTTCATGGTCCTGCACCATCGCCGAAGCCCGTACCTGCGCCTTGAGATCGGCCGTGAGCGGAACATCGGCAGTCAGGCCGCCATCCAGACGCGTCGTGTCCTGGTTCTGCGGAAAGAAGCTGCCATCCGGCACTGTGCGCCCGTCCCGCGAACCACCGCGCCGCTGCTCGGTCATGTATCCGAGCGTCGCGTACACCTCTGAGCCATTGTCTCCCTCCCAGAACAGGCGCGGGCGCGCGGTCCATCGCTCATATCCCGGCAGGTCGATCCAGCCGTCGGTATCGAAGTCCTGCAGGCCCTGCCGGTGTGCGCCAGCGGTCAGCGAAACGCCGAATCTGTCTGACAGCGGCATCGCGCTATAGGCTGTCAGATCCTGTCCATTCCGCGATGTCAGGTTCAGCAGCAGCTCGCTCTCGCGCTCTTCGCCCGGCCGGCGCGATAAAAGGTTCACCACCCCGCCCAGCGCAGATGCTCCGTACAGGGAGGTCGCAGATCCCTTGATCACTTCCACCTGACGCAGATCGGTCGGCGGAATTTGAAGCAGGCCAATTGAAGAAGCCTGCCCGCCATAGAGCGGCAGCCCGTCCGCCAGCAGCTGCGTATATCGCCCGTAAAGGCCCTGCACCCGGATATTCGCCGCGCCAAGCGCAGGCGAGGTCACCTGCACACGCAGGCCGCCTGTCTCGCTCACCAGCGTGGCAATGTTTCCGGGCCGCATGATCGCCTTTTCTTCGATTTCCTCGCGGTTGATCACTTCCACGCGCACTGGCTCGTCCTGCAGCAGGCGGCCAGACCGCGTGGCCTGCACCACGACGACATCCAGCGTCTTCTCATGGTCATGGCCGTCGTGATCCTCGTGACCCTCATGGTCCTCGTGATCATCGCCGGGCGAATGGGTAGTGGTGGTAGGAGGTTCGGTTTGTGCGGCAGCGAGGCCGAAGCCTGCGCTGCTCAGGGCAAGAGCGATCGCAGAGCGTCGCAGATAGTCAGTCATGGACGTGTTCCTTGGAAGAATCTGTTCTGTGGCACCGTCGTGTCATGACGCGCCGGCTCAGTCAGATTCAGGAACGCGGAGGCCGGAACAGGTCGCCGGGCAGGGCATGCCCCCAGGTATCAGTGTGCGCGGCTCGGAAAACCAGCTGTGAGCGGATCATCCCCGGCCCCGGCAGGCTACCCGGACCCATCAGATGGATGTGACATCCCCCGCAACCTGGCGCATGATGATGATCGCCATGCCCGGCAGTGTCGCTTACGGCGTGGCCTTCTCCCATTTCTACCGCGCAGGCAGTCTCCACACTCTCGGAATGCTGCGCGGCAGCCACCGGCGCCATGACAAATGCCAGGCTCACCAGCGCCGCAACCAGCAGCTTGAGGGCAGAGTGGACGGGTCTGACAAACATGCAGGCTTTTCTTCTGTCACTGCCGAAAGAGTATAACATCACTGCGCCGCTCTGCCGCTCCAGTTCGCCTTGTCTACCGCTGCCGCAGGCCCCGGCGCAAGATTCCATTGGTCGCAGCTGACCCGAAAGTCACACACTCCGCGCCAGCCAGGGCTCGATATCCGCCTCCTGCGCAATCAGCGCCAGGCCGTGCGCAATCGACACGAACTGGTCACCAGTCTCGATCTTCTCCGCCCCGAAGCGCGCCTCGAAACTCTCCCGTAGCGCCGGCACATAGGACGATCCGCCCGTCAGGAACACGCGATCAATCTTCGCCTCGCTGAGGTTCGCCCGGCTCAATGCTTCGTTCACGGAGGATTGGATCGCGCGCACATCCGCCCCGATCCATCCGTCGAAATCCGCGCGTGTGATCTCCCGGTCAAGGCGGAGGTTGCCCGCCTCGAGAACAAACCGCGCGGACGCCTCCCGCGACAGCTGCATCTTCACCTGCGCCACCGCCCGGTAGAGCAGATAGCTCGCATCCGCATCGAGGAACGCAATGAAGGCCCGGATCAGCTCCGGCTGATCGGAAACATGCAGCAGCTTCTGCAGGTCAGCATAATCCTTCGTATGCCGCATGATCGACAGCTGGTTCCATTGCGCAAACCGGCTGTACAGGGACGATTGCACGGGCAGCGTCTTGTCGCCGCTGCGGAATGTCGAGTCCTTGCCGAACAGCGGCGCCACGACATGCTCGATCAGCCGCTGGTCGAACGCGTCCCCCGCGATCCCGATGCCGGCATGCGACAGCGCCTCGGCCCGCAGTTTCCCGCCGCGCGGATCAAACCGGATGATCGAGAAGTCACTCGTGCCGCCGCCAAAATCCGCCACCATGATCGTCGCCGGCTCGCGCAGCCGCTGCGCATAGAAAAACGCCGCCGCCACCGGCTCGTACACATGATGGATGGTCTCGAAGCCCAGCCGCTTCAGCGCGGTCTCGTAGCGCGTCTGCGCCAGCGCCTCATCCGCCTGCACGCCGGCAAACTGCACCGGCCGTCCCATCACCACCTGCGCCGGCCAGCGCGCGCCGGAGCGTTCCGACAGCCGCCGCAGATAGGCCGACAGGAGGTCCTCGAAATACCAGGCCTTGTTGTGGATCGTCGTGGAGGAAAACAGCGGGCTCGCCGCAAAGGTCTTGAACGACTGGATGAACCGGCAATCCCCGCCCAGCTCCAGGAACTGGTCGATCGCCCAGGGGCCGATCTCCATCCGGCGCGGCGCGCCCGCTTCCTCCTCGTCGCGCCAGAAACACAGCACGGAGCGGCAGGCCGCGAAGGCCTCGCCGCCATGGCGGAATGTCATCGCCTCCGTCGTGCCGTCCGGCCGGGCCAGCGAGGCGACGCTGTTGGTCGTGCCAAAGTCGAGGCCGAGCGTGGAAATCGCCTGGGTCATGTTGGGGTCTTGTGCCGGAGGGAAGGGCAGGCGAACTAGCAGAAGGGCAGGCGCCCAATCAACCCCGCCAGCCTGCCAACCTTATACGATTTCCGGTTCCATGCTGCCTGCGCCCCTCCGCCTCCTGACGATTGCCGACGCTGACGCCGCCGCGCGCCTGCACGCCTCCGGCTTTGCGGACGCCTGGAACCCCGCCTCCATCGCCGCGCTCATCGCTTCGGAAACCGTGCTCGCCCTCGGCGCGGAGGAAGCCGGCGCGCTCATCGCCTTCGCGCTCTTCCAGTCCGCCGCCAGCGACAGCGAACTCCTCACCATCGCCACGGCCCCCGCCCATCGCGGCGCCGGCCACGCAAGCCGGCTCATCGCCGCCGCCCTGCCGGTGCTCGCCGCGGCCGGCAACACGCGCCTCCTCCTCGACGTCGCCGAAGACAATGCCCCCGCCCGCCACCTCTACGCCCGCCTCGGCTTCACCCTCGATGGCCGCCGCAAAGCCTATTACACCGCCGGCCGCAGCGTACCGGTCGACGCCCTCCTGATGTCGCGCCCGATCTCCGGGTAGCCGTTACCGCGCAACGGCCTATACTCCCCCCAAACGAGGGAGAAAAATCATGGCCGACACCGAACACAAGATCGAAATCCCGCAGGAAGTCTTCCGCCTCTACGACGCCTATTGCCACGGCGACCTCTCCCGCCGCGACTTCTTCTCGAAGCTCTCGACCTACGCCGTCGGCGGCCTCACCGTCTCCGCACTCGCCGCCTGCGTGATGCCGGACTATGGCCGCGCCCAGACCGCCGAAGGCGAAGCAGGCATCATCGAGGAAACCGTCACCTATGCCTCGCCAAACGGGGCAGGGGAAATGGCCGGCTATCTCGTGCGCCCCGCCAAGGCCACCGGCAAGCTCGCCGGCATCGTCGTCGTCCACGAAAACCGCGGCCTCAATCCCTACATCCGCGATGTCGTGCGCCGCTGCGCCAAGGCAGGCTATGTCGCCTTCGGCCCGGACGCGCTCCATCCGCTCGGCGGCTATCCCGGCAATGATGATGACGGGCGCGAGCTGCAGGCAAAACGCGGCCGCGAGGAAATGTTCGCAGATTTCATGGCCGCCGCCGAATTCCTGCGGGATCATCCGTACACGAATGGAAAAATCGCCTGCACCGGTTTCTGCTTCGGCGGCGCCATCACCAACCTGATGGCCGTCCACCAGCCCTGGCTCAAGGCCTCCGTGCCCTATTATGGCGGCTGGCCGCCGGTGGAAGACGCCGCAAAGGTCGAAGTGCCCCTGCAGATCCACCTCGCCAGCGAAGACCCGCGCGTCAATGAAGGCTGGCCGCCCTACGAAGCCGCCCTCAAGGCCGCTGGCAAGGTCTACGAGATGCACTGGTATGAAGGCACGCAGCACGGCTTCCACAACGACACCACCCCCCGCTACGACCCCGCCGCCGCAGCGCTCGCCTGGACCCGCACGCTGGATTTCTTCGCCAAACACCTCGCCTAGACACCACTGGACAAGACCGGGAACATGTTCGATGTTCCCCAAATGTTCGAGTCGGCCACGCTCTTCGACACGCCTGCCGGTCTGTGCGGCCTTAGCTGGAGCGCCGCTGGCCTGACGCGCGTGCGCCCGTTCGCGGCGAGCCCGGCGAAAGCGGTGAAACCGGGTGCCGCCCTCATCCCTGAAGCCGAAGCGCCAGCCCATATCACCGCCACCATCGCCGCCCTGCGCGCCTTCCTCGCGGGCGAGCCCGTCCGCTTCGATGACACCGTGCTCGATTTTTCCGGTCTCTCTGAGTTCGAAGCCGCCCTCTACCGCGCCCTGCGCAGCGTCGGCTGGGGCGAGACCGTCTCCTATGGCGAGCTCGCCCGCCGCATCGGCGCAGACACAGGCGCCGCCCGCGCCGTCGGCATCGCGATGGGGCGCAACCCGTGGCCGCTGATCGTGCCCTGCCACCGCGTGCTCACGTCAGACGGCAAGCTCGGCGGCTTCTCCGCACCGGGCGGCGCCGCGTCCAAGGCCGCGCTCCTTGCCCGCGAAGGCGTGCATTTTGATGGCGGCCAGCTCGCGCTCTTCGAATGACAAACGCGCCGCTCCGCATCCGCAACCGCGACGCGCGGCGCCTCTGGCTCGATGCGCAGGGCCTCGCCGCGACGCCCACCGGCCCGCTCGACCTCGCCGCCACCATCCGCAAGCTCGGCTTCGTTCAGCTCGACTCCATCCGCGTCGTCGCCCGCGCCCACGACCATATCCTCTGGAGCCGCAACCAGAATTATCGCGAGCCGATGCTCGTTAAACTGCTGAAAGACCAGCGCGCCGTTTTCGAACACTTCACGCACGATGCCTCCGTCATCCCCATCGAATTCTATCCCAACTGGCGCCGCCAGTTCCGCCGCCTTGAGGAAAAGGTCCGGGGCTGGGAATGGCACCGCGGCATGCACGACGAGGACGGCCGCGCCGCCATCCGCGAGCGCATCCGCGCTGAAGGCCCGCTCTCCTCGCACGCCTTCGACACCAAAGTCGAAGGCCCCCGCGAAATGTGGCGCCGCCCGCCGCACAAGCTTTCGCTCGACTACATGTGGTATGCGGGCGAACTCTCCACCTCCCACCGCGACGGCTTCACCAAGTTCTACGACCTCACCGAACGCGTCATCCCGCCCGCCCACCTGAAATGCCGGGAGCCCTCCGAGGCAAAGCAGGTCGACTGGCTCTGCCGCGAAGCCATCAATCGCCTCGCCTTCGGCAGCGAAGGCGACATCCAGCGCTTCTGGGCCGCCGCTGATCTCGAAGAGGTCAAAGCCTGGGCCGCCGCGCAGAAAGATCTTGTCCCTGTCGAAATCGAATCGGCGGAAGGGGACTGGTCGCGCGCCCTCGCGCCGGCGGACATCGAAACCCGCCTCGCCGCCGCCGAGGCGCCCACCTCGCGCCTGCGCATCCTCAGCCCGTTCGACCCCGTCATCCGCGACCGCGCCCGCCTCAAACGCCTCTTCGGGTTCGATTACCGCATCGAAATCTTCGTCCCCGCTGCCAAACGCATCTGGGGTTATTATGTCTATCCGCTGCTCGAGGGCGACCGAATGATCGGTCGCCTCTGTGCCAAGGCTGACCGTAACGCAGGCAAGCTGACCGTCGAACGCCTCTGGACCGAGCCCGGCGTGATGTGGACACCCGCCCGCGCTGCAAAACTGGACGCGGAGCTTGCGCGTTTCGCGCGTCTGGCGAATACCGGCGAGGTTGACTGGCTACCGGAGGCCAATATGGACATTCGGGGCAGGTAAAGGCAAAACACCATGATGGACCGTCTGGAAAAACTCTGCATCGAAAAAGGTCTGCGGATGACCGAGCCGCGGCGCGTCATCGCGCGCGTCCTCTCCGTCTCCGACGATCACCCCGATGCAGAAGAGCTGCACCGCCGCGCCAATTCGCTCGACGCCTCCATCTCGCTCGCCACTGTCTATCGTACCGTGAAACTGTTCGAGGATGCCGGCATCATCCAGGCACACGATTTCCGCGACGGGCGCGCCCGCTACGAGGAAGTGCCGGAAGAACACCACGATCACCTGATCGACGTGAAATCCGGCGAAGTGGTCGAGTTCCACTCCGCCGAGATAGAAAAGCTGCAGGAAGAAATCGCCCGCAAGCTCGGCTACCGCCTCGTCGACCACCGCCTCGAACTCTATGGCGTCCGCCTCAAGGACGAGGGCTAGATCCGGGTTTCCGGTTCAATCCAGCAACCACCCTTGTCATCCCGGCGGAAGCCGGGATGACAGGACGTGAAGTTGCGCCTGGCAAGCCGCCCGCCCTCACTCCCCCGGCACCAGCTTGAAGATGCCGTCGAAATCCTTCGTCGCGACATAGAGATACCCGTCCGGGCCCTGCACCACATCGCGGATCGCATACTCGCCCTTCATGAGGTCTTCCTTGCCGATCACCTTGCCGTCCTGCAGGTCGATCCGTACAAGGACGAGTCCGCTCGGCCCGTTCATGCCGCCGGCAAACAGGTCGCCCTTCCAGCCGGGATAGACATCGCTCGTCAGCATCGTCAGGCCCGAAGGGGCAATCGAGGGCACCCAGTAAAGCTCCGGCTGCGCCATGCCTGGCGCCTCGGTCTTGTCGGAAATGATCTTGCCGGAATAGTCGATGCCATAGGTGATCGCCGGCCAGCCATAATTCGTGCCCTTGGTGATGATGTTCAGCTCATCGCCGCCCTTCGGTCCATGCTCGGTCGCCCACAGCGTGCCGGACATGCCATCATAATACAGCCCCTGCGGGTTGCGGTGACCATACGACCAGACCGCCGGGTTGCCCGCCACACCGTCCGCAAACGGATTATCCGCCGGGATCGACCCGTCCGGATTGACGCGGATCACCTTGCCATGCGTTGTTTTCGGATCCTGCGCCTCCTGCATGTGGACGTAGCCTTCTCCCACCGTGATGAAAAGCGTCCCATCATTCGCAAAGGCGAGGCGCGAGCCGTAATGGTAGGCCGTTTCGCGCAAGTCGCCGCGGAATACTTCCTCCACGCCCTCCAGCGCCGATGCGTCCTCTGTCAGCCGCCCGCGCACCACCAGCGTCGAGTTTGCTTCCGCCGTACCGGAAGACAGCGCCACATAGACCAGCCGCGATTCTGCAAAGTCCGGCCCGAGCGCAATGCCGAGATAGCCGGCCTGGCCTTCGGTGAATGCCGGCGGCACACCGGCCACCGCTACCGCCGCCGCGCTGCTGCCCGCCGCGAAATATTTCAGGCCGCCCGCCTTCTCGGTGAACAAAAGGCTGCCATCCGGCAGGAAAGCCATGCCCCAGGGCTGCTCTGCCCCGACCACTTCTTCGAGCGTCACCGTAGTCTCGCTCACCGAGGTCGGCGTTGTCGCGGCAGGCGGTGAACACGCGGTCATCAAGGCTGCAGCAAGGGCGATCATGGGAAGGCGGGGCAGGGGCGTCATGGGTCAGGCTCCGGCTGAATGGGGACAGCTTCTGACATAGGCCAGCGCGCGCCCCGCGCCAATGAAAAAGGGGCGGCCCCGCAAGGCCGCCCCTCTGTTTGTCGGCGCCGGAGCGCCGGGCGTTACCAGTTCTTCGTCAGCGAGACGCCGTAGGTGCGCGGCTCGGTCAGGAAGATGTTGGTGAACAGGCCCGAGGAGTCATCCGTCAGGTAGGCACCGGTGATCACCTGCTCGTCGGAGATGTTCTTGCCGAACAGCTCCACGCGCACGCCGGCCTCGTCATTGAAGAACGAAAGCGAGACGTTGAGGTTATCCCAGCTCGAGAGCTTGTCGCGACCGGTATTCCAGACGCGGCTGAAGCTGTCGGACTGACGGTAGTAGTCCACCCGGCCGGTCAGGCCCCAGTTGCCGAACGAGCCCGGCTCCCAAGTGTATTCGGCGCCGAAGTTGAAGGTCGACTCAGGAGCGCCCGGCAGCGAATTGCCGTCGAGGTCCTTGGCTTCGCCATCGAACGGTGTCAGCAGCGAGAAGGTCGACGTTCCGCCAGTGTTGTTCGTCACGGAGACGGTCTGACCCGTAAGGCCCAGCAGGGCCTCAAGGTTCGCCACACCGCCTACGCCTGCAGCCAGCGCACCGTTACAGATGCCGCGGGTTGCACCTGCCGGCAGGGCATTCCCCGCAATCGCACCGAGAACGGTTGCATAGCCCTGGGCCGACACAACGCAGTTGGAGTAGGTCGAAGCATTCTTCAGCACCACGAGGTCTGCCCGGCCATTGGCGCGGTCAAGCACGTCGATGCCCCAGGTGTCCTGGATCTCGGTGTCGAGCAGGCCGAGGTTGGCGTTCACGATGAAGGTCGAGACCGGGTTCCAGATCGTTTCAAATTCGAGGCCTTTCAGCTTGGCGTCGATGTTGAAGTTCGCAGAGGTGCGGTTCACGATCTGCGTGATCTGATAGCCTTCATAGTCATACATGAAGCCCGTCGCGTTGAACTGCAGGGCGCCGCCCGCCAGCGTGTTCTTCGTGCCGAGTTCGTAGGAGTTGATGAACTCCGGCTCGAAGGTTTGCGGGAACAGGTTGGCACCTGCCGGTTGCGGCGGGTTGATGCCGCCGCCTTTATAGCCGCGGGAGTAGAAGCCGTAGATCAGCGTGTCTTCCGAGAAGCCGAGATCCGGACGCCAGTCGAGACCGGCGCGGCCGGTGACTTCCTCGAACTGCGCCTCCAGCTGGCCCGTCGTTGCCAGCGTGAACGGCGAAAACAGGATGGACGGAACCACGTCCTGCTGCTTGTCATCGTTTGTATACCGCAGGCCGACGGTCGCTTTCAGCGAGTCGGTTACGTCATAATAGCCCTCACCGAAGACCGCGAACGAGTCGAGCGTGTAGGGCGACAGGGAGCGGAAGTAGTTGGCGCCGTCGCCATTGAGCGCGCCGCCGAACACCGGCGTCCCGCCCGAGCCGTTGTCGATGCCGATCGGGGCGTTGAAGCCGAGCGGACAGGTCGAAGGCGTTCCGCCGCACAGGCCGTTGTTCACAAGGAAGTTCTGCAGCTGGCCGAGGGCCGTCAGCGTGTTCGAGAACACATAGTAGCCGGCCGTCGGATCAGAAGGATCGATTGCTTCGAAGTCGACCTTGATGGCGCCGAGGTTGAAGTTGAACGGACCATCATAAGACGACTGCAGGCGCAGTTCGTGGGTGGTCTGCTCGCTCTTGCCGCCGGAAATGTCGAAGGTCCGGAAGACGTTCGACGCACCGAGCTGCGGGTCGTTCACCACGCCGCCGGGGAACAGGATATTGAACGGCGGTGCAGGGATATTATTGAACGCGATGTTCGGCGCGATCTTGTTATAGTCCTCGAACGAAGCCGACTTGCCTTCATTGTAGCTGCCCAGATAGGTCAGCTTCAGGGCGTCCGTGATGTCGTACTCGGCCTTCCAGGTGTAGAGTGTCTGTTCCGCCGTGTACTGCGGATCAAAGGCCGATTCGATCTGGCGCAGGTCCGGGTTCATCGGAGTCGTGAAGGCGTCGCCGTTCAGAAGGCCGGCGGCCACACCGAGACCACCGCCCAGCGTGCCGACCGAGTTCACGCGGTCCTGCATGGCGTTCAGCGGGGCTTCCTGGCAGCCCAGCGAGGTCACGCGCTGGTCCAGCGCACCGATCGGGATGTTGGCGAAGGAGGTCCGCAGCGGGTCCTTCTTGCAGAGCTGCTTGCCCGAGCGGAGACGGGAATCGTCTTCCTCGAAATGCTCGATCATGAACAGGGCGCGGAAATTGTCGGTCGGCTCGACGGCGATCGATGCGCGTGCACCCCAAAGGTTACGGCTGTCGATATCGTTGCCGGTGACGGTGTTCTTCACATAGCCTTCGCGCTCCAGATAGGAGCCCGCCACACGCACGGCGATCTTGTCGCCGATCGGTGCGTTGAGCATGCCGCGATACTTGATGGTGCCGTAATTGCCGGCCGTCACGGTCGCGCTGCCCAGCCATTCTTCCATCACGGGCTTGGCGGTAATCGCGTTGAACACGCCGCCGGTCGCGTTCCGGCCGTACAACGTTCCCTGCGGGCCGCGCAGAACCTCGATCCGCTCCATGTCGAAGAATTCGGACTCGAACAGGGCGTTGGCAGTCAGCGGCACGTCGTTCTGGTGGATACCCACGCCGGCATCGCCCGATTGCGCAACAGCGTCGACGCCGATGCCGCGGATCTTGAAGTTGTAGCCGGTGAAGTTGCCCTTGGTGAACACGACGTTCGGGATGGCCTTCACAAGGTCAGGGCCGCCGGCCAGCTGCATCTTGTTCAGGGCTTCCTCGTCGAACGCCGAAACGGCGATCGGAACGTCCTGGATCGACTGCTCGACCTTCTGCGTCGTCACCGTGACCGTGCCGAGGCGGCGCTGGTCATCCGGTGCGGCTGTGTCCTCCTGAGCGATGGCCAGCTGGCCAAACACGCTCATGGCAAGGACCGAGGCCCCTGCCAGCAGGACAAATTTCGAGTCTGAATTTTTGCTCATTCGAATTTTCCTCCCCTCGGGCCGCCTTTGGCGTGCGCCGAATACTGTTGATTGATTGCCGAGCGTCCTCTTAGACGGGACCGCTTCGATGACATCACAAGTGCAGGAACCGGGCCCTGTCAATTGTTGACGCTAGGCACGGCCTGAAAGTCTTTGCATGGGTGTCAAAAATGTAACGGCCCTGTGAACCGCCTGCTTGGCCGCCGGGGAAGGGGCTGGTAGAGCCCGCAAATGCCCGAAAAAACCGCCAGATCCGCGCTCGTCCTCTTCTCCGGCGGACAGGACTCCGCCACCTGCCTGGCCTGGGCGCTGGACCGTTTCGACCATATCGAGACAGTCGGCTTCGATTATGGCCAGCGCCACCGTATCGAACTTGGCCAGCGGGGCGTGATCCGCGAGGGAATCACCCGCCTTTTCCCCGCCTGGGCGAGCCGTCTGGGCCTGGACTACCTGCTGGACGCCACTGTCCTCAGATCCCTCGGCGAAACCGCGATGACCCACGACGTCGCCATCGAAACCGCCGCCTCCGGCCTGCCGACCACCTTCGTGCCCGGCCGCAACCTGCTTTTCCTCACCCTCGCCGGCGCCCTCGCGATCCGCCGCGGTATCGGCGTGCTCGTCGGCGGCATGTGCGAGACCGACTTTTCCGGCTATCCAGATTGCCGCGAGGCCACGATGCAGGCACAGGAGCAGACCCTCCGGCTCGGCCTCGATGCCGACATCACCATCGCCACGCCGCTGATGCACATCGACAAGGCCGCCACCTGGCAGCTCGCCCACGACCTGGGCGGTGACGCCCTCGTCCGCCTCATCGTCGAGGACACCCACACCTGCTATCTCGGCACCCGCGGCGCCCGCCACGACTGGGGCCATGGCTGCGGCACCTGCCCGGCCTGCGACCTGCGCGCCCGCGGCTGGCAACGCTGGCAGGCCGGCCGATGACCTACTCCGTCAAGGAAGCCTTCTACACCCTGCAGGGGGAAGGGGCCCATACCGGCCGCGCCGCCGTCTTCCTGCGCTTTGCCGGCTGCAACCTGTGGAGCGGCCTGGAACGCGACCGCGCCACAGCCGTCTGCCGCTTCTGCGACACCGATTTCGTCGGCACGGACGGCGAAGGCGGCGGCAAGTTCCGTGATCCCGCCAGCCTTGCCGCCCATATCGCCAGCATCTGGGCTGCAAACGCCGCCCCCGGCGGGCGGCCCTATGTCGTCTGCACCGGCGGCGAGCCCCTGATGCAGCTTGATCCGCCCCTAATCGATGCGCTCCACAAGGCTGGGTTCGAAATCGCTATCGAGACCAATGGCACCCTGCCTGCGCCCCCCGGCATCGACTGGATCTGCGTCAGCCCCAAGGCCAATTCCGTCCTCGTCCAGACCCGTGGCAATGAACTCAAGCTCATCTACCCGCAGGACGAGCCCGAAGCGCAGCCGGACCGCTTCGTTTCACTGGACTTCCAGCACTTTTTCCTCCAACCGAGGGACGACGGGCCCGGCGCCTCAAATGTCGCGGCCACAGCCGATTACTGCCTGAAGAATCCAAAATGGCGACTGAGCTTGCAAACCCACAAACTGACCGGTCTGCCCTAGTGGCAGAAGGCCAGGTCTTCGAGATCACGAAGGCGACCACCTTTGAGGCCGCGCATTATATGGGCGGCAAGCCCGAGGGCCATCCCTACCGCTCAATCCACGGCCATTCCTTCCGCCTCGAAGCCACTGTCGCCGGCGTCGTGAAGCCCGGCGAACAATGGGTCGAAGACTTCTCGCACCTCGCCCGCTGCCTCGAAGCCACCGCGGCGAAGCTCGACCACCGCCTGCTCAACGAGATCGAAGGCCTCGAGATCCCCACGCTCGAACGCCTCTGCCTCTGGGCCGCCGCCGACCTTCGCCCGCACCTGCCCGGCCTCGCCCGCGTCGCCCTCGCCCGCCCCAGCCTCAACGAACGCTGCGAACTGGTGCTGAAACAGAGCTGAGCCCCAAACTCTCACCTCTCCGCAGACCCCTGCGCAGGCAGGGGTCCAGAGCCGCAAGCGCAGATCGCTGTTGCATAAGGTCCCCCCAACGCAACACGTCCGCCCCCATTCCCGCCCTCACCCCCTGTCATCCCGGCGAAAGCCGGGACCCGGAAAGCCCAGCAGGAACAACGCTCAAGCGGGCTCCCAGCTTCCACCGCCCCACCAAACCAAAGAATTCCACAGCTTCCCAATCCGGT
>NZ_JBKBXB010000029.1:0-40015 GCF_046313975.1 Hyphomonas sp.
TTCAGGCCGAGGCGAGCGGCGAGCTGATCCTGCATGCGGGCTACTACGCGCTCGGCAGCCTTGCCTTCTTCTTCTGGGGCGGCGTGGGCGCCGCGCTTTCCGCCACCGTGCCCCGGGGCGGATTGCTGATCTCGCTGATCGCCCTGCCCCTGTTTGTGCCGACTGCGATTTTCGGCGCGCTGGCCATGTCCGGCGGGCCCGGATCGACCGGCGCGCCGCTATTCCTTACGGCCTCTACCCTCTTCGCCTGCGCTGTTGCGCCCTATGCGATGGCGGCGGCGCTGCGCTTGGCGGCGGACTGAGGGAGCGCTAGGTCTTTGCCCATGTGGTCCTACTTCGCCAACCCGCACAAATTCCTGCGCCTGTCTGACTGGCTGGCGCCGCTGTTCTATGGCGCGGGCATGCTGTGCATCCTCTGGGGCCTGTGGCAGGGCCTGTGGGTGGTGCCGAAGGATGAGTACCAGGGCGGCGACATCATGCGCGTGATGTTCATCCATGTGCCGGCCGCCTGGCTGGCGATGGCGGCCTATTCGGCGATGGCGGTCGCAAGCTTCGTCTGGTTCATCTGGCGCCACGAGCTGGCGGACATTGCCGCCAAGGCGATTGCGCCGCTCGGCGCGGTGTGGACGGCGTTGTGCCTCGCGACCGGGTCCATCTGGGGCAAGCCGACCTGGGGCACCTGGTGGCAATGGGACGATGCGCGGATGATGTCCGTCTTGTTCCTGTTCTTCCTCTTCCTCGGCTACATGGCGCTGCGCGCGGCGATGGATACGCGCCAGAAGGCGGCGCGTGCCGGGGCGATCCTCGCCATGGTCGGGGCGATCAATGTACCGCTGATCAAGTTCTCGGTAGACCTGTTCACCTCGCTGCATCAGGACGCGAGTGTCATCACGGCGGAAGGCCCGAAGATGGCGGCGGTCTACCTGACGCCGCTGCTGGTTAGCGGCCTTGGTCATGCGCTGTTGTTCGGCGGCCTGGTGATGACCCGTATGCGGACGGAAATCCGCGAGCGCCGGATTGCGCGCCTGACCGCCGCGGCGCTGGAAGGATAGGCGATGCCAGAATTTGACAAGAACGCTGTCTATATCTGGGCCTGTTTCGGGATTGGCGCTCTGCTGATTGCGGCGGCGGTGATCCAGTCCCTGCTCGCAGCGCGCGCGGCGCGCCATAAGCTGGAGTGGCTGGAGAAGGCCGAGGCGGCGAAATGAAGCGCTGGGTGTTCGCTTTGCCGGTGGCTGCGCTGCTCGCCTTCGGGCTGCTGGGCGCCTGGCGGATGCTGAACCCGGCAAAGGGCGAGTTCGAGCGCGTCTCGCGCGCGGCGCCGGAATTCGTCTTTGCCCTGAGGGATGGCGGCGAGATTTCTTTTGCCCCGCCGCCGGGCGGGGAGACCGTTACGGTGAACCTTTTCGCCAGCTGGTGCGCGCCTTGCCGGGCGGAGCACCACCATCTTGTGAAACTCGGCGCCGATCATCCGGGCAGGGTTTACGGCGTGCTCTACAAGGACACAGTGGAGAAGGGCGATGCATTCCTCGCGGAACTGGGAAATCCGTTTGCGGCGGTCGCGCTCGACCCGCAGGGGCGCGGCGGGCTCGACTTCGGCCTGACCGGTGTGCCGGAAACGTTCGTGATCTCCGGCGACGGAACGATACTGCTGCACATCTCCGGGCCGCTGGATGAAACCTCGGTCCAAAACGTAAGCGAGGCGCTCAGGGCGCCTCGCTCGTAACGTCACTTCGTCGGGAGACGGAGCTTATTTCTTTTTCTTGGCAGCCGGCTTTTTCTTCGCCGGAGCTTTCTTGGCCGGAGCCTTCTTGGCTTTCGCAGCCGGTGCGGCTTCTTTCTTCTCAGCGTCTTCAACGAGCCCGCCGAGGCCCGACATCAGCGCGTCCTGCTTCGCTTTGGCGAGCGTGGCGAACAGCGCGGCATCAGCTTTCACGACAGCCGGGAGGGCCTTATCATAGGCTTTCTTGCCTTTCGGCGTCAGCGAGACCGACTTGGCGCGGGCGTCGGTTTTCGAATCCGACCGCTTGATCATACCGCCGGCTTCCATGCGGGCGACCATGTCAGCGAGGGTGGAGCGATCAACGCCGGTGGCATTGACAAGATCAGACTGGCTGACACCTTCATTTCCCGACAGGGCAGCGAGGACGGAGAACTGGCGAAGGGTGAGACCGGCAGATTTCAGAGCGGCGGCCGAATGGTTGGCGGCGATCTGCTGGGCGCGGTGCAGAAGGTGGCTGGGCGAGGTGTTGAGTTTGTACGACATGTGCTTGGTTCCGTTTGCTAGGTTGGAGTCCGGCGAAGGACGAGAAGGGTTTCACAGGGCCGATCCGTTGCCGAGGGCTTAAACAAGAACCCCGTAGGCGGATCAAACGCATTCCCCATACAGGCGACAGGATAAAGATTGGATGACTGATCAATTGCCAACTTCTTTCCCCGATGCAGATTTTCGCATGGCGATTCCGGAAGGAGATGACCGTGTACGGCGGATATGCAATCGCTGCAACTTTATTGATTATGTGAACCCGAAGATCGTCGCGGGCTCGGTGGTGGTAAAGGATGGATTCATCCTGCTCTGCAAACGCGCCATCGAGCCGCGCAAGGGGTTCTGGACCCTGCCGGCGGGCTTCATGGAAGAGGGCGAAAGCGTCGAGGACGCGGCGCGGCGCGAGGCGCGGGAAGAGGCCTGCGCGGATATCCGCATCAACGGGCTGCTGGCGGTTTACTCCGTACCCCGAATAGCGCAGGTTCAGATCATGTTTCGCGCGGAACTCGTATCTGACTTTGCGCCGGGGCCGGAAAGCACGGACGTGAAGCTGGTGCGCTGGCAGGATATTCCCTGGTCAGAACTTGCGTTTCCAACGGTTGTCTGGGCGCTGACGCATTATGCGGAGACGCGAGGGAAGCACGCTTTTGCGCCCTTCTCCAATCCGCCGGGCACGGAAAAGATCACGCGCTAGCGGCTTCGCTGCTTGTCGGCTCGCGCAGGTGTTTCAATGTATAAGGCGTGTTCAGAGCGCCGAAGACCAGCACGATCACCATGTTGCCCAGCTTCCAGTTCGCCCAGACATCTTCGGCATCCTTCGCGCCAAATGTCAGACCAAGGAAGTCATAAGTGCCGGCCGGTGCAACCGGAATGCCGGCCATGACGAGCGGTGAATCGAAGCCCGGCGCGAAGGTGCGCCACAGATATTCGTTCCAGATCGCCATCGCGATGAAAAACAGCCCCCAGCGGATTGCAAGCGTGCGCCAGGCAAAATCCGGCAGGTCGAAGACTTTCGAGAAGAGCGACTTCCAGAGATTTTTTCCGAACAGCATCGGCACGAAGATCATGCCCGCCATGAACAGCTGCTGGATGGTTGGCTTCACATAGATGAAGGCTTTCTCCTGAAGCAGGATACCGATCAGGCCGAAACCGCCGACAATGGCCGAGGAGAACACCATCATCTGCGAAACGCGCTCGCGGCGGATGATCTGCATGGCGAGGAAGCCGAGCATGAGCGCGAGCAGAACACCCGTCGCCCAGAAGATGGCTGTGTCCTTGTTGATCAGGCCGTTCATCAGATCGACGCGCCGGAATACGTTGTAGACCAGCACAAAGGCAATCACAGGGATGAAGTCGCCCCAGATCTGGTTGGCCTTTCCGGCGGCTGTGCCGAGACCGTTTTCCTGTTTCGCGCTGTCTGTCATGCTCATTCCTACGCATATGGCGGGGCGCCGGTTCACCGGCCTCTGTCTCGCACGAAGCGGCGCGCCGGGCTAGCCGCCCGCCTGCATCAGCACGAGACCGGCGGCGAGCGTGGCCGCCGCCGTGATGCGCCGCGCCCCGAAACCCTCGCGCAGGAGCCACGCCCCAAAGGCTGCGGCGAAGACCACGGATGTTTCGCGCAGCGCCGTCACCATCGCCGCATCTGTCAACGTGTAGGCATAAATCGCGAGGCCGTAGGAGATGGAGCCCGCTACACCGCCGATGATGCCGTTGCGCAGCTCGGGCTTCACGAATTTCCACGCCCGGCGGCCGCACTGCCAGAAGAAGACGGCGGTGACGCCAATCCAGTCAAGCAGGAACAGCCAGACGATGAAGGTCAGCGGTGTCTCCATCGCGCGCGCCGCCCGCGTGTCAGCGACGGCGTAGAGGCCGACACCGATGGCCGTCATTGCCGCCCAGAAGAGGGCCGTGCGATCCAGCCTGCGGCCTTCGGCGGTCAGAGCCGTCGGGAGCGCGAAGATGATGATCGAGGCACTCGCCACCACGAGCCCGGCGATCTGTAGCGGCGCAAGTTTCTCCGACAGCCACAGTGCCGCGAACACGGCGGTGGCGAGCGGGCCGAGCCCGCGCATCACCGGGAAGACCAACGACAGGGCGCCGCGGTGCAGCGCGCGGATGGCGCAGAACTGGTAGAACCAGTGCACCACCATGGATATGGCGATCAGCCCCCATGTGCCTTCCGGCGGCAAGGGCACGAAGGGCGCCAGCGGCAGAACCGTCAGCCCCATGACAACCGCAACCAGCATCCGCGCAGTCAGCACATCGCCGCCGCGTTTCACCATGACATTGGTTATTGCCACGGTCAGCGCCGAGGCAAGGCAGAGGATAACGGGCAGCAGGGCGGCGCTCATGGCGGCCCCGCATAGTCGGGTTTCGCATCAGGGGGAAGCGGCGTCAGGGTTTGACACCCCCTGCCCTTGAGGCATCCTGCCGGGAGAGACCGGAGGAACTGCCATGGCAACCTATGACCTGATCATCCGGGGCGGCACGATCATTGATGGCTCGGGCGCGCCTGCCTTCGAAGGCGATGTTGCGGTCTCCGGCGGCGTGATTGCGGCCGTGGGCAAGGTAAACGGAAAGGGAATCGAGGAAATCGACGCCCGGGGCCAGACGGTCACGCCCGGCTTTGTCGATCTGCATACGCACTATGACGGGCAGGTCACTTGGGGCGAAGCGATCAGCCCGTCCTCCCTGCACGGCGTGACGACAGCGGTGATGGGCAATTGCGGCGTCGGATTTGCGCCCTGCAAACCGGCCGACCATGACCGGCTGATCCGCCTGATGGAAGGCGTGGAGGATATCCCCTTCCCCGTGCTTGCCGAGGGCCTGCCCTGGGCGTGGCAGAGTTTTCCGGACTATTTGGATTACCTGTCAGAGCGACGTTTCGACACTGATATCTGCGCGCAGCTGCCGCATGCGGCGCTGCGCGTGTTCGTGATGGGCGACCGCGGCGCGAACCGCGAGGATGCAACGCTCGACGACATAAAGGCGATGAAAGAGCTCGCCAAGGAAGCCGTGCTCGCCGGAGCGATGGGCTTTTCCACCTCGCGCACGCTGAACCATCGCACATCCGATGGCCAACCGACACCGACGCTGACCGCCTCACAGGACGAACTCCTCGGCATTGCCATGGGCCTCGCCGAAGCAGGGCGCGGCGTGTTGCAGTTTGTGTCCGACTTCAATGATCCGCAGAAGGAGGCGGCGCTGCTGCGCGGCCTTGTGGAGAAATCCGGGCGCCCCTTGTCTGTCTCTCTGGCACAGGCGGATGTGGCGCCCGAAGGCTGGCGCCTGCTGCTGGGCGCGATCGAGGCCGCGGCTGCGGACGGATTGCCGATGCGCGCGCAGGTGGCGCCGCGCCCGGTAGGCGTACTGCTCGGCCTTGAGCTCACGCTGAACCCGTTCAGTGCGCATCCGGTCTACCGCGAGATCGCCGCTCTTCCGTTTACGGAACGTGTAGCGCGCCTCAATGACGCAGATTTCCGTGCGCGCCTGCTGGCGGATGAGCCGTCTACGGACAATCCATTCCTGAAAGTCATGCTGCGCAGTTTCGGCAAGATCTTCCAGCTGTCTGACCCGGTCGACTACGAGCCTGGCCCCGAGCGCACGCTGAAAGCGATCGCCGCCCGGCGCGGCGTGAAACCTGAGGAAGCCGCCCTCGATCTGATGCTGGAGCGCGGCGGGCGCGGCATGCTCTACCTGCCCTTCCTCAACTACGCTCAAGGCACGCTCGACCCCATCGCCGAGATGATGCAGAGCCCGGCGAGCTTGCCCGGCCTTTCGGACGGCGGCGCGCATGTCGGCATGATCTGCGACGGCTCGTTCACGACGACGATGCTGACCCACTGGATCCGCGACCGGCACCGCGGCGCGAAACTGTCGCCAGAATTCCTCGTGCACCGGCAGGCGCGGGCGACGGCGGAATGGATCGGCCTCTGGGACCGGGGCCTCATCGCCCCCGGTTACCGGGCGGACCTGAACGTCATCGACCTTGCAAACCTGAAGCTGCACCTGCCGGAAGTGATCCACGACCTGCCTGCGAACGGCCGGCGCCTGATGCAACGCGCCTCCGGCTACACCGCCACCATCCTCAAGGGCGAGATCACCCACCGGGACGGCACGCCCACCGGCGCAAGGCCCGGCCGCCTGGTGCGCGGCCGCCAGGAAGCCCCGGCGAGCGCGTTGGCCGCGGAATAATTTTGTAAAGGTCGCTTGACTTGTCGTGTTCGCTTGTCATATAGACAAGCATACTTGACAAGGAGATACCCAAGTGACTGAGCAAAAAGGCTTCCGAACCGCCAACAAACGCTACATCGCGATCTTCATTCCGATGATGGCGGTTTATTGTGTGGCGATCGTCTTCGCGCTGACCTACATCGATACGGAAACCGCCCCGGCCGGCGTCCGCGCCGCCGCCGCGCTCGGTGTGTCTCTGCCGCTTGTGGCGATCCTCTGGTCGGTCCTGCGGCTGGTGCGCGAGACAGACGAATATACCCGTATGCGTCAGCTGCAGGCGCTGACAGAAGCGGGCTGCGTGCTGACCGGGCTGATCTTCGTCGTTGGCTTCCTCGAGCGGTTCGGCGTCATCGGTGACGTGCCCCTGTTCCTGTTTGGCCCGGCCTTCTTCTTTTTCTACGGCCTCGCCCATGCACGTCAGCGCTTTGGCAAGACGGTCTGAGGAGCGGCGTGGTGAAGAACATAGTCCGTGTACTGCGCGCTGAAAGAGGATGGAGCCAGCAGGAGCTTGCTGACCGGCTCGACGTCTCCCGCCAGTCGGTCAACGCCATCGAGACCGGAAAGTATGATCCCTCGCTCCCCCTCGCCTTCGCCATCGCCCGCCTGTTCGGGCGCAGCATAGAGGAAATCTTCGATGACGAGCGCGGTGTGACTGCCGAAGCGGCAGAATAGGTCCTAGGCCTTCAACCCCACGAGAGCTTTTGCAAAGGCCTCCGCGCTGAACGGGCGGAGGTCTTCTGCTTTCTCGCCGATGCCGATGAAGTGGATCGGCAGGTCGTGCGCTTCGGCAATCGCCACCAGCACGCCGCCCTTTGCTGTGCCGTCGAGCTTGGTCATCACGAGGCCGGTGACGCCGGCGGTGTGACGGAACGCCTCGACTTGCGAGAGCGCATTCTGGCCGACCGTCGCATCCAGAACGAGGATGACATCGTGCGGCGCTTCGGGGTCAAGTTTCCTCACGACACGGACGACCTTGGCAAGCTCGCCCATCAGCTCCGCCTTGTTCTGCAGGCGCCCGGCCGTGTCGATGAGCACGAGGTCAAGGTCTTCAGCCTGCGCGCGCTCGACAGCACCATAGACAAGGCCGGCCGCATCCGCGCCCGGTGCGCCGGACATGACCGGAATTCCGGCCCGCTCGCCCCAGACCTTGAGCTGTTCGATGGCGGCGGCGCGGAACGTGTCGCCCGCGACCAGCAGCGCCTTCGCTCCCTGATCCTTCAGCTTCGAGGCAATCTTGCCGATCGTCGTTGTCTTGCCGGAACCATTGACACCGACGAAGAGAACAATGCGCGGGCGCGGGCCATCGGAAAAATCCACCACCTTCTCGCGCGGCTTCAGGATATCCTCTATTCCCTCGGCAAGGGCGAGCCGGATTTCTTCTTCCGACACCTCCCGGTCGAAGCGCTCCTTCGCAAAACCCTTCGTCACGCGGGCCGCGACTTTCGCGCCCATGTCGGAGGTAATCAGCAGGTCCTGCAACTCATCAAGCGTATCCTGGTTGAGCTTGCGGCGGCCGAGCGCGGCGAGGCCTTCGGTCAGCCTTGCGGTTGAGCGCGAAAGGCCCTGGCCCAGCTTGCCGAACAGGCCCGGATCGTTCGCTTCTGCCTCTGCCGCCGCGCGCGCCGCTGCAGCGGCCTCTTCGCGAAGACGCTCATGTTCGCGGCGCTCTTCCAGCAGTTTCAGCTCGGCTGCCGCCTTGGCGCGAATCGCTTCGTCTTCGGCTTCCTGCGCTTCGCGGCGCTGGCGCTCCTCCCAGGCGCGGTTGGCTTCGGCGACCTTGGCCTCGATCTCGGCTCTCTCGCGCGCGGCGGCTTCCTGCGCAGCGAGCTCTTCCGCTGACAGCTCCGGCGCCGGCATCGCTGCGCCGGCGGCCTTGGCCTCTTCGAGTTTCTTTTTTTTGCCGAACCAGAGGATCATGTCAGAGGTGTTCCGAGAAGCTGTTTGCCGTCATGGCCGGTCATCCGTACCGGGAGGGTTCGTCCGCCCTCCCCCGCAGGTGTGGCAAGGCGGACGGGCGTGAAATCAGGAAGGCGCGCGGTGAGCCCGCGTTCGATAAGCGCTTCGCGCACTTCGCCCACATGCCGCGCAAAATGCCGGGCCAACGCCGCATCGCCCGCTGCGCGCAGGCGCGCCGCACGTTCTTTGATCACTGGTTTTGCCACTTGCGGCATCTTCGCTGCTGGTGTGCCCGGCCGCGGGCTGTAAGAAAAAGCGTGCAGGAAGGAGAGGCCGCACTCTTCTACAAGGCGCAGCGAGTTTTCGAAATGCGCCTCGGTCTCGGTCGGGAAACCGGCGATGAGATCAGCGCCGAGGGCAATGTCCGGGCGCAGCACGCGCAGCCGCTCTGTCAGCGCAATGGCTTCCTCGCGGCTGTGGCGGCGTTTCATGCGCTTGAGAATCAGGTTGTCGCCATGTTGCAGCGAAAGGTGAAGATAGGGCGCCACGCGCGGTTCACCCATCGCCTCCATCAGCGCCTCGTCCATCTCGATGGCATCGATGGAAGAAATCCTCAGCTGGCGGAGTTCCGGCACGAGTTTCAGAAGGCGCTGCACGAGATTGCCAAGTTGCGGCGTACCCGGAAGGTCTGCGCCCCAGCTTGTCAGGTCCACCCCCGTCAGCACGACTTCGTGATGCCCGCTCGCCACCAGCGCGCGCACCTGCGCCACCACCTCCCCTGCCGGCACGGAGCGCGAGTTTCCGCGGCCATAGGGAATGATGCAGAAGGTGCAGCGGTGGTCGCAGCCGTTCTGGACTTGCACATAGGCGCGCGCCCGGCCTTCCATTCCGTCGATCAGGTGCGCGGCCGTCTCGCGCACGCTCATGATGTCGTTGACGCGGACCTTTTCCTCGCCGCCGAGCAGGCCGGCCGGCGCCCATGTCTCCGCCTGCATTTTCTCGTGGTTGCCGATCACACGGGTGACTTCCGGCATCGCCGCGAACATGTCCGGATCGGTCTGCGCCGCGCAGCCGGTGACGATGATCGGCGCGCCAGGATTGTCCTTCGCTGCCCGGCGGATCGCCTGGCGCGCCCCGCGAACGGCTTCCGACGTCACGGCGCAGGTGTTGATGATGACCGCGCCCTCCAGCCCCGCCTCCTGTGCATGGCGGCGCATCACCTCCGATTCGTAGGTGTTGAGACGGCATCCGAGCGTAATCACCGCCGGGCCGGAAGGGGGCGCTGTGTCTGGCATTCCGCCCGTCAGATCGCGCCTCGGGCGGGGAAAAGCAAGCGCGGCAGTCGAGATTGCTCAGTTTGGCCCGGCACAGGTGCCCGTCGTGTGGCCAATCATCAGGGCTTCGGCAGTCATGTCGGCTCCATCGGCCCCGCCGGACAGGAATATCCGCCCGGAGAAGCTGCCGCCGCCCTTGCTGACGGCGAACTCAGCGCTCCCGCTCATCGGAATTCCGTCAAAGTCGCAGTAAAGATCGATGTCAAAGGAATGCCCCTGCGCCCAGCTTTGGCCGGTGGTGCACTCGCCCAGATAGCTTGCAATGCCCTCATCGATGGTCACATCCTGGTCCGTCGACCAGCATTCCTCGATAGTGGAGTGTTCGGACGGGATATCGACCGGCGACCCGTCGATGACGGCAGACATATAGATGTCGGACGTAACCGACCACATGCCCTTGGCCACCTTGAGCGGCTCTCCAAGCGCAGGCGCCGCCATCAGCAGGGCAGGCAAAAGCAGAATGAAGCGGCGCATGAATTATCTCCCCGGTTACCCCGCCAAAGTGACGCCGAGCGTTGAGCAGCGCAAGCCGGGACCGCAGTTCAGATCTCGGTCACGAACTCAAGCTCGACCGGCCCGGTCATGTAGACATGGTCGTCGCTCTCGCGCCATTCGATCAGCAGGTCGCCGCCATCAAGAATGAGCTTCGCCTTGCGCCCCGTGAGCTTCGCTCGGGCGGCACAGACAAGCGCGGCGCAGGCACCCGTGCCGCACGCTTTCGTCAGGCCGGCGCCGCGTTCCCAGACGCGCAGGCGGATCGTTTCCCGGTCGATGATCTGAGCAAAGCCGACATTCGTGCCCTGCGGAAACAGAGGGTGGTGTTCCACCAGCGGACCGATCTTGGGGATGTCATAGGCGTTCACATCCTCGACAAAGAACACCGCATGCGGATTACCCATCGAGACAACCGCCGGCAGCGCGAGGATCGGCGCGTCAATCGGCCCGATCTTCACGTCCACGCCGCGCACGTCCATTTTCTCCGCCAGCGGAATATCTTCCCAGCCCATCAGCGGCGAACCCATGTCGACCGTGATCAGCCCGCCTTCCGCGCGGTAGGCTTTCAGCATGTCGGCTTCGGTCTGGATGGTGATGCGGTCCTTGCCAGTCTCGTCGAGGATCAGCAGGCCGACACAGCGCGAGGCATTGCCGCAGGCCGACACCTCCCCGCCATCGGCGTTCCAGATCCGCATGAACACGTCCTTGGTCGCGTCCCGCTCCAGCGCAATCACCTGGTCGGCCTTCAGATCGGCTGCAATCTGGCGTATCTGCGCCTGGCTCGGCGCAAACGGCGTCGAGCGTGCGTCGAATATGGCAAACGCGTTGCCAGCACCGTTCATCTTCCAGAGCTTCATGGCCACTTCCCTACCGTCTTTTCGCGCCTGCGAAAAGCGGGCCGGGTCCGCGTCATTTGGGTACGCGGGCCGAGGCAATCCAGCCCGCAAGCTGGATGCCCGTTGCCACCAGCAGGGCCAGCGGCGCGGTCCAGTGCGACAGCCAGAGGCCTGCAAGCGCGCCGAGGATACAGGCATAGTCCACAAGGTCGCTGGACATCAGCCAGCCGAGCGGTGTGCGGGCCCGGCGCACATCCAGAAGATTGACGCTCGGCCAGGAGCGACCCGTGTCCGGCGGCCCGAACACCTGCAGCAGCTGGCGCGGGTCGAGAATGCCCGTCATTTCCGCGAGATCGGCAAGGCGCGCTTCGCCCAGCGCAATCGTGCGCTTGCGGGCTGACGTGCCGATCAGGCTGACAATTGCCGACAGGATGACGGCAATCGCCATCGCCGCCTCGGTGAACCCTGAATAAGGAGGATAGCCGCCCATCACAGCGATATAGGGAGCCATTTGCGATTCGTCAGCGGGCCCCGGACAACCCCCTCTCAGACAGTCGGCACCGTGCCGCCGTCAATTACAAACTCCGTGCCCGTGATGGCGCCCGCCCTGCCTGAAGCGAGGAAGGTGATGAGATCGGCCACTTCTTCCGGCTGCGAGGGCCGGCCTATCGGAATGCCGCCGATCGACTGCATCAACACTTTCTCTGCGTCCGCATCGTCGATGGCGTTCTCCAGTGCAACGCGCCGGACAAGTGCCCGCGCCGCCTCTGTCGCGATCCAGCCGGGCGAGACGCGCACTACGCGCACCCCATGCGGCGCCACTTCCTTCGACAGGCTCTTGCTGTAGGCCGCCAGCGCTGCCTTCGCGCTGGCATAGGCGGTTGTCGCTTCCGGCAGCGGCAGGACGCGCTGGATCGACGTGACATGGATCACAACCCCGCTCCGCTGCACGATCATGCCCGGCAGCAGCGCGCGGTCCAGCCGCACAGCCGGAAACAGGTTGAGGTTCATCTCCGCCTGCCACTCAGCTTCATCGAGCGCAGCAAAGCCGCCGGCAGGCGCACTGGACCCGCCCGCACCATGCACAATCACGTCCACGCCGTTCATCCGCTCACGGACGGCCTCGGATACCTGGGCACAGCCTTCTTCGGTGGACACATCCGCCGCCACGAAGTGAACACCATCCGGCAGCCCCTCCCCAGCATGGCGCGCGGTGGTCAGCACCTGCATGCCGAGCCTCTGAAACGTCTCCACCACAGCGCGGCCAACGCCCTTTGTTCCGCCGGTGACCAGCGCTCTCTTGCCCGCGAGTCCGAGATCGAAACTCATGCCCGGATCTCCAGCTTCGAGATGCGCTCGCCCCGAAGGTCGAAATGATAGCGCAGCATCACAGGGCTGCCGGGAAACGTTCCTTCCACGCGGCCAAGCACCAGCACGCGCGCGCCATCCGGTTCAACGCTGACCGGCGTCACACGGTAGCTCGCCGCGGCCTTGGCCTCGGTCTTCCAGGCCCGGATCGCCTCCAGCCCCGTATGCGTGCGCCGCTCGTCGGTCACCACGGCATCCGGCGCGAAACAATCCGCGATGCGCGCGGTGTCATCATAGGCCTCGGACTCAAAATAGAGCCGGACCGGCGGGGGCATGGGAATCTGCATTGTCATGTCCTTCCAATCTGTCTTGGCCCGCAAACTTCTTGCGAGACCCCCGATATCGGGCTAAGCAGAACTCATGGCAAGTACAGACAGAAAAGTAGGGTACGCACCTGCAGGTAAGCGCCCGGATTATACGCCGGACACTGCCGCGCATGGTGTGGAGGGCGCGCTGCAGATGCTTGAGGGGCGGTGGAAGATGACCATCCTGTTCCACTTGTTCGGCGGCAGCCTTCTGCGCTTTTCCGATCTGGAGCGCGCGATCCCATCAATCTCTCAGAAGATGCTGATCCAGCAGCTACGGAAACTGGAAGCTGACGGCATCGTACGCCGGATCGTGCATCATCAGGTACCGCCCAAAGTGGAGTACGGGCTCACCGAATGGGGCGAAGGCCTGTGCCCAGCCCTCGATGCCCTGCTCCTCTGGGCGGAGCATCGCCCTGCCCCGGATGCCTGAACCTCAGCGGGCTCTCGGAATTGCGGCCCAGTAGTCGAAATCGAGCAGCACGCCTTCGGCATATTTGCCGGCGGCGTCCTTGTAAGCGAAGGCGCCGGGGTTCTGGTCTTTCACCGCCACGAGACGCAGGCGCAGCGCGCCTGCCGTCTCGGTCAGTTCCGCCTTGTCCAGCACTTCGCTCCACGCATAGATCGTATCCCAGGCGAACAGCGGCCCGACATGCGTGCCTGCATTGATCGCCAGCACCTGCCCTGTATTCTCCAGCCCGTTGAACGCGAGCGAGCGGGCAATCGAGATCACGACCCCGCCATAGATGAGCCGCTTGCCGAAGCGGCTTTCTTTCTGGCTGTGGAAGTCGAAATGCACTTTCGCGGTGTTCTGGTAGAGCCGCGTGGTGATCTGGTGTTCGGCTTCCTGGATGGTCATGCCGTTGATGTGATTGATCCGTTCACCGACGGTATAGTCCTCATACACATGCCGGCTACCGGCCTGCGCAAACGGCCAGGACTTCATTTCGGGATAGCCGGTCAGGTCTTGCGGCGAGACCGCTTCCGGCAGCTGCGGAACAACCTCTTCCGGCGCCGGCGAGGCCGCGTCGCGCTTGTTGACCATCACCCAGCGCACGAAGCTCATCACTTCCTCTCTGCGCTGGTTTACCCCTTTCGTCCGTACCCAGACCACACCGGTCTTGCCGCTCGAGTTCTCCTTGACGCCGATCACCTGGCTCTCGGCCCGCAGCGTGTCGCCCGGAAGCACCGGCCGGAGAATGCGCCCGTCGGCATAGCCGAGATTGGCCACCGCATTCAGGGACACGTCCGGAACCGATTTGCCGAAGACGATGTGGAAGGCATGAAGCGGATCGGCGCACAGTCCGGGAAGTCCGGCCGCCTTGGCAAACTCGGCGGAGGAGTATTGCGCATACCGGCTGCCTGTCAGCGCTCGGTAGAGCGCCAGGTCGCCCTCGGTCACTGTCTGTGGCGTCGCATGGATCAGCGTATCGCCGGGCTTGAAGTCTTCAAAGAAGTTGCCCGAATTCGATTTCGGATTCGCGGTCATGGCGCCCTCGCAACAGTGCCGGGGCAGCCTGGGCCAAGTGGAGATCAGCCCCAGATGCGCCCGGATACCCCGAGAATGGTTTCGGCCAACACCTGCATCTGCGGACCGGCAGAAATCAAGCCCTTTGCGGCAAAGGGCAGCGCCGTAGCAAGGATCGCCGCAACGCCGAGGCCGGTCGCCATCGCCTGCATGTCGGCGCGCTCGGCGAACTCTTCCAGCGCGCGCGGCCCCATCACCATGTAGGGCAGGCCAAACGCCGCAAAGGCCGAAAAGGCCATGAGCAGCGCGGCAAGGAGGAGGGCAAGCGTGAGCATCGCCCCCTTATGCCACCGGGTGGCAAAGATGGGCTTCAGGAAAACGGTGAAATTTGATCGATCAGGCGATATCCAGCAGCCGCTCATTCGGCCGGCCGAGCACGGCTTTCTTGCCGTTGATACCGATAGGCCGCTGGATCAGTTTCGGGTTCTCCGCCATCGCGGCATAGACCTGCTCGTCGCTGGCCTTGTCGGAAAGCCCGGCCGCCTCCGCATCCTTCTCGCGCAGGAAAGCGCGCGGCGATTTCGCGCCCATCTTCTTCGCGATGTCCTTCAGCTCCTCCACCGACAGCCGCTCCGCCGCGCTCATATACTTGCGCACCTTCGGCTCGATGCCTTTCGACTGAAGCAGCTCGAGCCCCTTCTTCGAAGAGCCGCAGCCGGGATTGTGGATGAGGATATAGGTCATGGGATGCTCCTGACATTGTCTGCCCGCCTGATCTAGGTCAGCGGAGAACGGCGTCGAGAGATCAGCCCGCAAACTCCCGGATCAGGTCATCCATCGCGACGATCCGCTTCGCCTCATCCAGGTGCAAGAGCTCGGTCATCTTGCCGTTGACCTTCAGCACGCCCTTCCCCGCATTGGCAGGATCGGCGAAGGCTTCGATCACGGCTTTCGCCTGTTCGACATCGTGCGGGCTGGGGGCGAAGATGCGGTTGGCATCGTCGACCTGGGTGGGGTGGATCAGCGTCTTGCCATCGAAGCCAAGGTCGCGGCCCTGTTCGCATTCCTCGCGGAAACCGTCCGGGTTCTTGATGTCATTGTAGACGCCGTCGATGGCGGTGAGGCCAAAGGCGCGCGCGGCGGCGACGGTGAGTTGTAGCGCCGTCTGGAAGGCGAGCCGGTCGGCGGTCATCCGCGCACGGTATTCCTTGGCGAGATCATTGGTGCCCATGACGAAGGTGGAGAGGTGTGTGCGGTGCGCCTCGGCGGCGATCTCCTTGATGTTCAGGATTGCCAGCGGCGTCTCGATCATCACCCAGAGCGCCATGTCTGCCGGCGCGCCGGCATCCTTCATCAGCTGGCTGAGGCGTTCGATATCGCGCGCACCCGTCACCTTCGGGGCGAGCACGGCATGGGCGCCGGACTTTGCCGCCATCTCGAGATCGGCATGGCCCCATTCGGTATCGAGGCTGTTCATCCGCACGACCAGTTCGCGCTTGCCATAGCCGCCCGCCTTCAGCGCGGCGGTGATCGCGGCGCGGGCCTCGGCTTTCGCTTCCGGCGCGACGGCGTCCTCGAGGTCGAGGATCAGCGTATCGGCAGGAATCTCGCGGGCCTTCTCCAGCGCGCGGGCATTCGCCCCCGGCATGTAAAGACAGGAACGGCGCGGGCGATGGGCAGTGGACATGGGGCGGGCCTTCTTGACGCAGCAGGACGGAAAGCCGAAGGGGTGACCTGTTTCCGGCGCGAAATCAATGCGGCCAAAGGAGAGATGCGGATGAGCACTGGCCCCGATACTGGCCTGACCAGCGGATTCGTCGCGCCCGGCTTCGAGCCCGTGCAGGAGGCCTTCGCGGAGAATTTCGCGCGCGGCGAGGAACAGGGCGCAGGCTTTGCCGCCATACTCGACGGCGAAGTGATCATCGACCTTGTCGGCGGCCATGCAGACCGCGCGGGCGAACGCGCCTGGAACGGGCGTACGACCGTGCCGGTCTACTCCACCACCAAAGGCATTGCTGCGCTGGTGCTGGCGATGGCGACCGAAGACCTGCCCGCCGGATACGAAACGCCGGTCGCCTCCCTCTGGCCGGAGTTCGGCGCGGCCGGAAAGGATGCAATCACAATCGGCGAAGTGGCGAGCCATCAGGCGGGCCTGCCGGGCTTTGCCAGCGAGATTGACCCCGCCCTGTGGCTGGACCCGCCCGCCTGCGCCGCAGCGCTCGCCCCCCTTCCCCCGATGTGGCCGCCGGGCAGCGCGCATGGATATCACCCGCTGACATGGGGCTACCTCGTTGGCGAGATCGTCCGCCGCATCACCGGGCGCACGCTCGGCACCATTCTGCAAGACGATATCTGCGCGCCGCTCGGCATCGATTTCCGCATCGGCACTCCGGCTGCGGAGCACGACCGCATCGCCGATATCCTGCGCCCGAAATCGCTCGCCGCGCTTGGCGAGATCACATCGCCGCGCAAGGCGGCTTTCGTTTACAAATGGGCGGCGCCGGATCGCGGCGGGCCGGTCTGGCGCGAGATCGAAATTCCCTCTGCCAACGGAATAGGCACGACGGCGGGCGTGGCGAGCCTCTACAATGCCTATGCCACCGGCGGCCTTATCGGCGCGAAACGCCTGATGCGGCCGGAAACGTTCGAGGCCCTGACCCGCCCGCGCGTTGACGGGCCTGATCTCGTCCTGCCGCTGACGACGCGCTTTGGTGCCGGCATCATGCACAACAGTTACAAATCCTTCGGTCCGTTCGAGGATGGGCTGGGCCATTGCGGATGGGGCGGTTCGCTGGCGATTGCCTCGCCCTCGCGCGGGCTCACCTGTGCCTATGTGATGAACCGCCAGTCGAACATCCTCGTCGGCGACCCGCGCGCAGTGCGCCTCGTTGAAGCTGTCGCGGGATGCCTCTAACACCATGCCTGGCGGGTTCGACTGGATCGGCTTTCTCATCGCGGTGGCGATTATCGAACTGACGCCGGGCCCGAACATGGGCTGGCTGGCGGCGCTGACCCTGCGCGAAGGAAAGAAGCCGGCCTTCGCAGCCGTTGCCGGAATTGCTACGGGACTGTCCCTGCAGCTCGCCGCAGCGGTTACCGGCCTGACCGCGCTGATCATTTCTGCGCCCGGCCTGCACCAGCTGCTGCACTGGGCCGGGGTTGCCTTCATGCTGTGGCTCGCCTGGGACGCATGGAAGGATGGCGGCTCGGTTGCGCTGGTCTCTGTCGGGCAGGAGCGCGGATTCCGGCGCGGCCTGATCGCCAATGTGCTGAACCCCAAGGCGCTTGCCTTCTATGTGCTGCTGATCAACCAGTTCGTGCGCACCGATGCCGGCCTGCCGATCTGGGCGCAAAGCCTGATCCTCGGCCTGATCCACCTGACGGTCGCAACGCTGGTCCATGCGGGCATCGTGCTGGTCGCCGGGCGGGCCGGAGACGGGCTCGAACGCTGGCGCACATCGGTGCCGGCAAGGTTAACCTTTGCGCTGATGCTGGTTGCCATCGCGGTCTGGCTGGCGCTCACCCCGCCCCGGTCCTGACTTCTGGCACAGGCGTTGCAACGCGGATTCCGGATCGGAAGATCTCATCTGCATATAGCGACCTTTGCGGCGGCTTCCTCACGGAGCCGCCGATCTTTTTTTGCGTCACGCAGGACGGGCCGTCCGGGCGAGCCGCCTTGCCTTGGCATCACCCATCAGGCTGTCGGCGGTGAACACGATCAGCGCCAGCCAGATGAATCCGAAGGCGACCGCGTGGTTCAGCGTGAAAGTCTCCTTGAACACGAACAGCGCGATCAGGAATTGCAGAGTCGGGCCGATATACTGCATCATGCCGATGGTCGAAAGTTTCAGCCGTTTGGCCGCGAGCGCGTAGAGGATCAGCGGCACAGCCGTGATCGGTCCTGCGGCGGCGAGCAGCGCGATGTCCCATCCCCCTTCCCCGACCCAGCGCCCGCCCGGCTGGGTGGTGGCGAACCAGACGAGCCATCCCACCGCGATCGGCGCGAGCAGCGCCACTTCCACCAGGAAGCCCGCGCGGCTGTCGACCGCGACTTTCTTGCGGATGACCGAATAGAGGGCGAAGGTGATGCAAAGCGCGAGCGCGACATAGGGAATGCGGCCGAAGGCAAAGGCCATGATGCCGACGCCGATGGCCGCGATCACCACCGCCGCCCACTGCGCTCGGCGCAGCCTTTCCGAGAAGATCAGCATCCCGAACAACACGTTTACCAGCGGGTTGATGTAGTAGCCGAGCGAGGCTTCCATCGTACGGCCCGCATTGACCGCCCATATATAGATTGACCAGTTGACCGCGATCAGCAGGCTTGAGAGCGCCAGCCAGCGCAGGTTTGATCCCGTGAAGGCCGCCTTCACGTCGCGCCAGTTGGCTGCGAGCGCGATCAGCAGGATGGCCGTCGGCACGGACCAGAGAATGCGGTGCACCAGAAGTTCCAGCGCGCCGATATGCTGCATCGCCCGGATATAGAGCGGCAGGCTGCCCCAGATGAGATAGGAGGCAAGGGCGGCGGGAAATCCGAGGCGGATGGCGGCGGTCATGGCCGGCGAGCTATAGGCCGCTCGCCCAGCAGGCACCACCCGGATTTTGCGGAGGCGCTAGGCAAGGCAGTCATGCGCCGCTACTCCTTGAAACACCCTTCAGGAGTTCCCCATGCTGCGCACACTGGTTTCCGCTGCCGCCCTATGCGGCCTTGCCCTTTCCGCTTCTGCCGAGACACAATTGCTGACCGGCGGCCATGTGTTCGATGTCGAGCGCGGCGTGATGCTGAAGGATCACGACATCCTCGTGGAGGACGGCCGGATCAAGGCGGTTGGCCGCAAGGGTTCACTGGGCGCTTCGGGCGCGGCGCGGATCGAGATGCAGGGCGCCTACCTTCTGCCGGGCCTGTCGGACAGCCATGTTCACCTCACCAGCCGCGCGGACCTGCACGGATACCGCCGCCTCGCGGTATCGACACCGCGCTCCGCCATCTCGGGCGTGGCAAATGCCGAGAAGACGCTGCGCGCCGGTTTCACAACCGTGCGCAATCTCGGCGGCCCCGGCTTCGCGGATGTCGATCTGAAAGACGCCATCGATACCGGCGAGATACCTGGACCGCGCATCATTCCGGCGGGCCATTCGATCGGCATCACCGGCGGGCACTGCGACAACAATCTCCTACCCTATGAGGACAAGGCGCTTGGCGGCGGCGTGGCGGATGGTCCGTGGGCGGTGCGTCAGAAAGTGCGCGAGAACAAGAAGTACGGCGCCGAAGTGATCAAGTTCTGTGGCACCGGCGGCGTGCTCTCCAAGGGCACGACCATCGGCGCGCAGCAGTTCACGCTCGAGGAAATGAAGGCCATCGTCGATGAAGCGCATGAGCTTGGCCTGAAGGTCGCCGTACATGCCCACGGCGCGAAAGGCATCCAGACCGCACTCGAGGCAGGCGTCGATTCTGTCGAGCATGCGAGCCTGATTTCGGATGACAGCCTGAAGCTTGCTGTCAAGCAGGGCACGTTCCTGTCGATGGACATCTATGTGTCGGACTTCATCCTCAGCGAAGGCGAAGCCGCCGGCATTCTTCCGGAATCGCTGGAGAAGGAGAAGACCGTCGGCAAGGCGCAGCGCGAGCGCTTTCAGGCCGCGGTGAAGGCCGGCGCGAAAATCGCCTATGGCACCGATGCGGGCGTCTATACCCACGGCCTCAACGGGCGCCAGTTCGCCTACATGGTCCAGTGGGGCATGCGCCCGGCTGAAGCGATCCGCGCAGCGACACTGGGCAATGCCGAACTCTTCGGTCTGAAGGCCGAGATCGGCTCGCTCACCGCGGGCAAGCGAGCCGACATCATTGCCGTCAAAGGTGATCCGCTCACGAACATCCGCGAGCTGGAAGATGTCGACTTCGTGATGAAGGATGGCGCAGTCTTCCATAACGGGCTCGCGGACTGAGCCTCTCTGCAGATGCAAAAAGGGCCGCCCCGAAGGACGGCCCTTTCCGGTCTGGCACCCCCGCAGTGCCCCCGCAGCAGGCCGGAAGCCGCCGGCCTGCCCAGACTCAGGTCAGCTTCCGAACTTGTAGTTGAACCTCGCGCCAATCACGCGCGGCGCGCCGGCATAGGTGTAGAAGGAACGGGTATAGACCGGGCCGCCATCATCATCGGTCAGCACCTGATTGAACAGCGGCGAAGAGACGACGCCGGTTTCATAGAACTCATCGAACAGGTTGTTGACGAACAGCGTCGCCGACCACTGGCCCGCATCGTACACGGCCGAGACATTCGCGACGCCGAAGCTGTCGAGTGTCAACCCGCCGCCGCGCCCGCCGGTGCGGCTCAGCACATCGCCCTGCCAGCTATAACCGCCATTGAAGGTCAGGGTGCGGCCCGGAGAGACGTCCATTACATATGATCCGAACACGGAGAACTGGTCTTCCGGCGAGCCCGGCAGGCGGTCACCGTCCTGGCCGTCCAGCAGCACCGTGTCAAAGCCCGGCGGGTTGATCGTACCGATAAGACCCGGGGCGAGCGCCGTAAGTTTCGCTTCGGAATGGCTATAGCTGCCGCGCACCGACAGGGCATCTGTGACCAGCCAGTTGCCGTTGATCTCGAAACCTTTCGATTCGGCGCCATCCGCGTTCACCCGGATCGGGATGGACGCGTTGATGGAGGCGGACTGGAGCTGCGGGTCGACCCATTCGATATAATAGACCGCGCCGTTCAGCGTGACGCGGCCATCGGCAAGCGTCGACTTGAACCCGAGCTCATAGTTCTTGGTCTTGTCCGACAGGTACTGGCGTTCATCACGGGTGGAGATATCGCCCGGGTTCGGCCCGTATTGCTGGCCGGGCGCGAGCGCGCAGGCACCCTGCTGGTTGTTCAGCGGATCATAAGGCGGGCAGGCGGCAAGGCCGTTCTGGTTGCCGATCCGGTAGCCTTCCGACAGCGTGAAGTAGCCGAGTATGTCGTTCGTGAACTTGTAGGACGTGTTGAACTTGAACAGCGTGCCATTGTCCGACTGACCAGTGCGCTGGGTGCCGTTCGGGCTGCCGGCGGCAAAGTCTGACTGCAGGCTCGACTTGAGCGAGCTGACGCCGACCGGAACGAAAGAGGGATCGAATAGCGGGAAGTCCACATCGCTGTAGGATTCGAGATCGTATTCGTAATAGCGCCCGCCGACCGTGAGGGTCCACTTGTCGGTGATGTCGTAGGCGATCTCGCCAAAGAAGGCCGATTCCTCAAGCTTCGTGTAATCCTGGGAGAAGTATTCGAGATCATCCGGCCGGTTGAAGCCGACATAGGCCGCATAGCCCGGCGTGTATTCGGCCGAATAGGCTGCGCCTTCGAACTGGTTGTAGAAAGCGCCGACGATCCAGCTGAGCGGTCCCTCGCTGGTGGAGACCAGCCGGACCTCCTGGTTGATCCGCTCTTCCTTCCCCTTCTCCTTCGTGAAGGCGGTGAAGGTCGGGAAGAATTCGTAGCTGTACTCGAGCGTGATCAGCAGGTCCGTCTGGTCGCGCTGGCCGAGATCGGAAAAGCGCGAATAGCCCGTGGCGGATGTCAGCTCGGCAAAGCCGAGATCGGCAACGACTTCCAGCGCGAGCAGCTGGTTGGTGATCTCGTTCGGCTCCTCGACCCGCTTGGTGAGCTCATACTCGCCGGCCGGAACGGTACCGCGCGCGCTGGAGCCGCGGCGGCCCTCAATGTCGGCCTTCTGAAGATAATAGGTCAGCGTGCCGTCGAGCCAGGGCAGCGGCTCCCAGCGGGCGGCCAGACGGGCGGAGAGGACTTCCTCGCCATCCGCATCGTTCACGCGGCGCGTATCGGCCGCAACGTCTGCCGGGTCGGTAAAGTCCGGGTCCGGATCAGACACGCCGATCTCGCGCACGACATAGGGATAATCTGTGAAACCGGAATCATTCTCGAAATCCACCGAACCGCGGACCGCAAAGTTGGAGGCGAGCGCCTTGTTGAAAGTGAAGCCGCCCTCATAGGATAGGTCGTCCGCCTCGGAATATTGCGAGATTTCCGAGCGCACTTCGAACGTGTCGCCCCCGAAATCCGGCTTTTTCGGAATATAGCGGATCGCGCCGCCGAGCGTGCCGGCGCCGTAGAGTGTGCCTTGCGGGCCGAGCAGGACTTCGACGCGCTCAAGATCGTTCAGTTTCAGGTCGATGAAGATCGGGATCTCGCCCAGATAGGTCGCAACCGTACCGCCGCCATTGTTGTTGCCGTCGCCGGAGTTGAGGCCGTCGGCATTCAGGCCGCGGACGATCAGCGGGTTGCCCTGCCGGCCGCCCCGATCCACGACGTTGATGCCGGGCACATAGGCGAGCACATCGGCAAGTTCATCGAAGCCCTGCTGGGCAATCTGCTGCTCGCCGACAGCAGCGATGTTCAGCGGAATATCCTGAACGCTTTCGGCGCGCCGGGTGGCGGTAACGGTGACGGCGTTGATGCGCAGTTCGCCCTCAGCCTCTTCGCTGGTTTCCTGGGCGCTGGCGGAGAAGACAAATGTTGAGGCAAGCACCGCGGCGCTGGCGGTAAGCAGGAGACTCTTGCGGGACATGAATATAGCTTCCTTTTTGAGCGGGTTTTTACGTCGCCCCTCTGGGTTATAGTTGCCGCCGAAGGTGATCGGCGCGCAAGCAAAGCCAAGGTGGTGTTGCCATTTTCGCCGGGATTGCTGCACAAACGACACAGCGAATGGCACCAATGCAGGCAGCCGGGGAACAATTTGCCTAGTTTTGCATCACACACGAAATCGAATGCCGCGCGGCTGGCCGAAGCGGCCCGGTTGTTATCAGTCAAGGCATACCAGGAAGCGCACCGGGAATGCCTCGAAGTCCTGAAGACCGACCCCGGCAATGCCGAAGCCTTCTATCTGCTCGGTATACTGACAAGTGACCATGCAAACTTTGCAAAGGCCGAGGAGCTGTTTGCGAAAGCTGCTCACCTCGATGCGGGCCATGCCGGCGCGCGGGCCCAGCGGGCGCGGTGCCTGCTGGCCTTGTCGAGACGGACCGAAGCCGTGGCAGCGGCCCGGGACGCAGCGGCGCTGGCGCCTTCGGATGCCTTCACGCTCGACACGATCGGCGTCGTGCTGAGCCGGGCCGGATTGCACAGCGAGGCTCTGCCCTTCTATGCCCGCGCGGCAGCGGCGA
Organism: Hyphomonas sp.; assembly: GCF_046313975.1. Classification (GTDB taxonomy): domain Bacteria; phylum Pseudomonadota; class Alphaproteobacteria; order Caulobacterales; family Hyphomonadaceae; genus Hyphomonas. Next base: position 23,362 of record NZ_JBKBXB010000029.1, read on the forward strand.
ACCCGGAGAATGCGGACCATCATTACAATCACGCAGCAGCCCTGCAGTTTGCGGGCGAGATGGAGGCGGCGCGGGCGGCCTATCGGCGCTGCGCGGAGGCGGATCCGGACGATACGCGCGGCATTCCGGCCATTGTCCAGATCACGAAACAGACCGCAGAGGCGAACGAGATCTCCGCGCTGGAGCAGATGTTTGCGCAGCATTCCGGCGATGCCGATGCGCTGCTGCGGGCCGGGCATGCGCTGGCGAAGACGTATGAGGATCTGAAGCAGCCCGTTGAAGCGCTCGATTGGCTCGGGCGCGCGAAGGCGCTGAAGCGGACGCAGATCCGGCATGAAGCGTCTGCGGATGCGGCACTGTTCGAAGCGGCGATGCGGGCCGGCGATACGCTCCGGGGCCGGACGAGTTCGGCAACGGGCGCGCCCATCTTCATCTGCGGCATGCCGCGCACGGGCACGACTTTGCTGGACCGGATCTTGTCCAGCCACAGCGCGGTAACGTCCGGTGGAGAGCTGACGGACTTTGCGCTCTGCCTCAAAAGGCTGGCGAAGACGCCGTCAAACCTCGTGCTCGACCCGGAAACGCTGGAAGCTGTTTCTCGCGTCGATCTTACCGCGCTGGGCGAAGGCTATATGCACAGTGTGCGGACATCCCTCGGACTTTCCGGGCGCTTCACCGACAAGATGCCGCTGAACATATTGCTCGCCCCTGTGATCCTTGCCGCCTTGCCGGAGGCGCGGGTGATCTGCCTCCGGCGGCATCCGGCTGATACGGTTCTGTCGAACTACCGGCAGATGTTCGCAACGAGCTTCTCCTATTACAACTATGCCTACACGCTGGAGGATACGGCGCGCTATTATGCAGGCTTCGACCGGATGGTCCGGCATTTCGAAGCGGCGCTGCCGGAGCGTTTCATGGTCGTGCACTATGAGAAGGTCGTGACCGGGATCGAGCCGCAGACTCGGCGGATGCTGGATTTCTGCGGCCTGCCCTTCGAGGCGCAATGCCTCGCCTTCCATGAGAACGAAGCACCGGTGGCGACGGCGAGTTCGGCGCAGGTTCGTGAGCCGCTTTACGCTTCGGCCCTTGCCCGGTGGAAGCGCTACGAGGCGGGCCTCTCCCCTGCCCTCGACATTCTCGAGGCCGCCGGATGCCTTGACCCGGCGGAACGGACGCGGGGCTGATTTGCGCTTTGCGATTCGCAGGATAATCTTGCGAAGAAGACCAAAGGGACAATCACAATGAAACACCGCCGCCTCGGCAAGAGCGCCATATATGTGTCCGATATCTGCATGGGCACGATGACATTCGGAACACAGACCGACGAGAAGGAAGCCTTCCGCATTCTCGATGCGAGCTATGATGCCGGCATCAATTTCTATGACACGGCCGAGAATTATCCCGTGCCGCCGGACATCAAGTATGGCGGACTGACGGAAGAAATTGTCGGGCGCTGGCTGAAGACCAAGGACCGCGACCGGATCATCCTCGCCACCAAGGTCTGCGGGCCGTCGCATGGCTGGATCAAGGGCTCGCAGCGCGGCGAGATGACGGCGCTCGACCGGCACAATATCCGCCGCGCGGTCGAGGCAAGCCTGACCCGTCTGCAGACGGACTATATCGATCTCTACCAGACCCACTGGCCGGACCATGGCACGCCCTATGACGAGACGATGGAAACGCTGGATGAACTGGTGCGTGAGGGCTATGTGCGCATTGTCGGCTGTTCCAACGAGGATGCGTGGGGATTGATGAAATCAATCGGGACTTCGGAGCGGCTCGGAACCGTCCGCTATCAGACAATCCAGAACAATTTCTCGCTGAACAATCGCCGCTTCGAGGATGCGCTGTCGAAAATCTGCCGCGAGGAAGGCGTGAGTCTGATCCCTTATTCCCCGATCGCGGGCGGGGTTCTCTCCGGCAAGTATCTGGGCGGGGCAACGCCCGAAGGCGCGCGATTCTCGCGATATATTACGCTGGGCGGGCGCCAGGCCGTGATGGCGCAGCGGTTCGTCAACGAGAAGTCGCTGGCGGCGACGGAACGCTACATGGAGATCGCAAAGGAAGCCGGCATGAGCGTCGTGACGCTTGCGACCGCCTGGTCGAAGCAGCATGATTTCGTGGCGTCCACGATTGTCGGTGTGTCGAGATTTGATCAGCTGGCGGAGATTCTGGCGGCAGCGGACCTGGTGCTTCCGGCGGACGTGATGAAGACGTGCGACAAGGTCTCGAAGGATATTCTCTATCCGATGGGGTAGGCATGGCAGCACGAGCGGGCGGACGCGGGGGGTGCCCGGCCGGTTTGGTTTGAACTTTGAGCTTTCCTTCTGCCGCTCATACCGGCGCAGGCCGGTATCCAGGGAGGCCGGCGCAGGGCTGGCCTCTGTCTGGGTCCCGGCTTTCGCCGGGATGAGCGGGGTAATCTAAGACGTGTCGAGGGTTGAGAGGACGCAGGCCCCCTCCGTCTCGCGCCAAAGGCGCGATCCACCTCCCCCGCTACGCGGTGGAGGATTGGGATGGGGCCGCGGCGCTTCGTGCGCGGCGAGCGTTAGAAAGTGTGTCGGCACACTGGTGCTCCACACCGGATCATCCCAGCGGGGGCGCTCCAGCTTGTAGGGTCTCCAGGCTGAGGGGTCGGGTTTCTTCTCGCCCATGAAGGCGGGGTAGACGTAGCCCCAGCGGGTCGTGGCCAACATGACGTTCTCGTAGCCGCACGTGTCGTACCAGAGGAAGATGCGGTTGAGGCTCCACCAGAGGATGGGCCAGCAGAGCGGGTGAACGTGCCGGAAGAGCGGCGCGAAGTGGGGATCGCTTCGGAGCTGGCGCATCGAGATCATGGATTGCATCATAACCCCGGTGCCGGGGGTGTCGGATTGAAATGCTCATTTTTCTGCTGCGGGCATTGATCCGTAGGGGGATTTTTCCCGTTGGCCTGATTGGCTGTTGCATAAGGGGCGGTGCATTGCGCTTCGCCAATGCACCCTACAGGCTGCACGCGGGGATGGGGCGGGAGATGGGCCCTCAGACGGGCGCTGCCCGTCGAGGGTGACGATGGAAGGGAGAGGGAGTGTTTGGGGCTCCCCCCTCCGTCTGCTTCGCAGACACCTCCCCCGTGAACGGGGGAGGAGAGCGTCGAGTTTGCCTCGGCCCTTGCAGGTGATTCCAGCTTTTTATCGATTGCGCACGGGGCAGGTTATTCCTCCGCACCCGGCGCGTTGCGGCCGAAGTTGACCGCGCGGGAGTCCTGGCCGGCGTCGATGATGGCCTTGCGGATGGAGCGGGCGCGGGTGAATTCGCGGATCAACGTGTCGCCGTCGCCCCAGCGGATGGCGCGCTGGAGGGCAGCAAGGTCTTCAGAGAAGCGGCCGAGGCATTCGAGCACGGCGTCGCGGTTGTGGAGGAAGACATCGCGCCACATCACCGGATCGGAGGCGGCGATGCGGGTGAAGTCGCGGAAACCGCCGGCGGAGTATTTGACGACTTCGCCCTGCTCTACCGTTTCCATGTCGAAGGCGGTGGCGACGATATTGTAGGCGATGAGGTGCGGCAGGTGAGAGGTGATAGCGAGCACGCGGTCGTGGCGGGCGGCGTCCATGCTTTCGACCCTGGCGCCGAGGGCCTGCCAGAAGGCAGTGAGGCGGGCGAGCGCTTCGGCCTCGCCCGGTGCGCCGTTGGAGACGGGGGTGAGGATGTGCCAGGCGCCGCGGAAAAGCGTGGGGAAGCCGGCCTCGGGGCCGGATTGTTCGGTGCCCGCGATCGGGTGGCCGGGGATGACATGGATGCGGCCATCGCCGGCTGCGGAGAGGGCGCGGGCGGCCTCGCCCTTGACCGAGCCGACATCGGTGAGGATGGCGCCGTCTTTCATGGCGGGCACGGCGGCAGCGGCGGCAGCGCCGAGCGCGCCGACAGGAACGCAGAGGAGGACACAGTCGGCGCCGGCGACGGCAGATTCGAGGGTGGGCGCGACCTCGCCGAGACCAAGGCCGGCGGCGCGGGTGCGCACATCTTCAACCGCGTCGTAGAGCGCGATCTCGCCGGCCGCGCCATACTCGCGGGCAGCCCGGGCGATCGATGAGCCGATCAGGCCGGCGCCGATGATGGCGATGCGCGGGAAGACGGGGTCGGTCATAGGCAGGCAAACTTTCAAGGGCGGGCAATGCGGCTGCTCTCGTGGGCAAAGCGGCCCCATGCGTCAAGGGGGCGCGCGGGGGATTGACGCGTTGGCAGGCGGGGGTGCGGGGCCTATCTGCATGCGATGACAGGCAAGACCCCGATCCTCAACGGTCTGCGCCAGCGCTGCGGGCAGTGCGGCGAGGGCCGCCTGTTCTCGGCATACCTGAAGCTGAACGAGGCCTGCCCGGTCTGCGGGCGGGACATGCGCGCCGCCGATACGGCGGACGGGCCGGCCTTTTTCGTCGGCTTTGGCGTGCTGATCCTGACGGCGCCCTTCCTGTTCCTCGTGCCGATGAGCCCGCTATCCGTGGGCCTGAAAATCGGAGCGATCATCCTGCTCGCCCTTGTGATTACGGGGCTTTGCCTGTGGCTGCTGCCGGTGGCCAAGGGAATTCTCCTCAACCTGCAGCTGCATCACGGCGCCGGACAGGCCCGCCCTGACCCGCCGGAGCCGCCTTCGCCCGGCGCCTGAAGCGCTGCTGCAAATTCCCTCGCCACAACTGGGCCGATACGTTAGACAAAGGGCGTGATGTCAGTCACTCCAGAGGGTGGACGTGAGCCGCAGGGACACGAAAATCGCCATAACCGGTGCCGCCGTCGCCAAGATGGAGCGCGAACGCGCCCGGCGTGGGGGTGAGGACTCGAAACCGCAACAGGGGTCATTCATGCGCTTAATCTTCGGCATCTTTCCGCTGCTGGTCATTCCGGTGGTGCTTTACAACCTGATCGCCCTGATGGGCGGCGGTGATGTGCAGACCACGAACGAACTGGGCCAGACGGTTCAGGCGCAGGTCGCCCCGATTCAGGGCCTTCTGAACGAGCGCTTCCTCGGCCTGCCGATGATTTCCGGGGTCGAGTGGATCCTGACCAAGGGCGATGCGATCGTCCTCCTGGCCGTGACGTTCCTGTTCCTCGAAATCCTGAAATCGACGAGCACGGGCACGGCAACGATCGTCAATCATGGCATCTCGCTGCTCTTGTTCATCGTCTGCCTCGTGCAATTCCTTCTGATGCCGAACTTCGCGACCTCGACTTTCTTCATCCTGATGTCGATGACGCTGCTGGATGTGCTGGCAGGCGTGATCGTGACGATTGTTTCTGCACGGCGCGATTTCGGGGTCGGCGGCGACGTCTGATTCCGCAAGGCCAGCGGGCCGGAATCGAAAGAGGCGTCCCGGTGGGGACGCCTCTTTTGTTTTGGGGGCCGTGAAGATCAGTCTTTGCGCGACAGCTCGGTGAGCTGTTTCTGGATCGCTTCCATCTGCTCCTGCATCGCGGCGAGGGCTTCGGCCTGATATTCCATGAAGGGGTTGGCCGGCATCTGCGGCGTGGAAGAGCGCTCGGTGCGGCTGGCATTGAAGACCGTCGGCATGAAGAGTTTCATCGCCTGCTCGAACATCGCCATGTTGCGCTTGGCCTGCGCTTCGAAGAGGTTCATCGGATTGGTGGCCTTACGCCATTCCTTCTGCGCGTCGGCGAAGGAGTTCATCGACATCTCGAGGAAAGCCGGCAGGAAGGTCTGCGCGCCGCCGCCGTAGAAGCCGATCAGCTGGCGGAGGAAATTCAGCGGCAGGGCGCCCTGCCCTTTGGTTTCCTGCTCGAAGATGATCTGCGTGAGCACCTGGCGGGTGAGATCTTCCCCGGTCTTGGCGTCGCGCACTTCGAAGTCGCGCCCTTCCCTGACAAGGTCGGACAAATGGTCCAGGGTGACGTAGGACGAGGTCGACGTGTCGTAGAGACGCCGGTTCGCATACTTCTTGATGATGATCGGTCCGTCCGATCCATGTGCCTTGGCCATATCCTCGCCTCGCCGCTCGCCGCGCTGTCCGCAGCTAAGCAATTATTGTGCTAGTGCGAAATAGTCGCACAAAACATCGGCTTGACCAATCGGGTATTCAGAGGGTTCTGATATTGCGGGCGCGAAAAACAACACGATCAAAGGGAGGAATGGTTAATGGCGCGAACAGCACTGGTGACGGGTGGAACGCGGGGCATCGGCAAGGCGATCAGCGAGGCATTGAAGGCGAAGGGCTATAACGTGGCGGCGAACTATGCCGGCAATGATGCCGCTGCTGCCGAGTTCTCGAAGGCGACAGGCATCAAGGTTTACAAGTTTGACGTGGCGGATTTCGACGCCGTCGGCGCGGGGCTGAAGAAGATCGAGGCTGAAGTCGGCCCGGTCGACATTCTCGTCAACAATGCCGGCATCACGCGCGATGCGCCGTTCCACAAGATGAGCCTCGCCCAATGGAATGAAGTGATCAATGTCGACCTGAATTCGGCGTTCAACGTGACGCGCCAGGTGTGGGACGGGATGCGCGAGCGCAACTTTGGCCGCGTCATCAACATCTCCTCGATCAACGGGCAGAAGGGCCAGTTCACACAGGCGAACTATTCCGCCGCCAAGGCCGGCCTGATCGGCTTCACCAAGGCGCTGGCCTATGAGGGCGCGAAAAAAGGCATCACCGCGAACGTGGTGGCCCCCGGCTATATCGATACGGAGATGCTCTCGGCGGTGAAGCCGGAAGTGCTGGAAGGCATCATCGCGACCATCCCGGTTGGCCGTCTCGGCAAGGCGGAAGAGATCGCCTCAATGTGCACCTATCTTGCTTCGGACGAGGCCGCCTTCATCAACGGTGCGACGATGACGGTGAACGGCGCGCAGTATATCGCGGGCTAGATTTCACCGCGCTTCTGGTTGCGGACGATCAGGTAGATGATCCCGGCGATGATCGCCGGGAGGAACAGGCCTGTCGAAATTAGCAGCCAGAAGCCGACGACCCCGAGCAAGATCCGGTGCTGGACGGAGAGACGTTGGAAGAAGCTTGCAGCGAAGGCTTCAATCCGGCGGAAGCTTTCAGCGGTGTCCTGTCCGGACTGAGATTGTTGAGGGGCCTCGCGGACCGTCACTGACTGGGCGGACTGCGCTTGCCATTCGAAATTATCCGGCTGGTGGAAGATATCCGAAAGCCGGCGCGGCTTTTCGACGAGAACGACAGGCCGGGCGGTGCGCAGGGGCGGACGCTTGACCGGCGGCGCAGTGATCGGGTCTTTCCGGTCTGCCCCGAGATCCATCGGGACACCGAATGTATCATCATATTTCGGGCGGCCACCAAACATGCGCTGCGTTCCTGAATGCGGGTCATTCTTGCCCTGAAGACCTCAATAACCGCCTAATCGCCTGCCTCATATCGCCGGGCGCCAGTCCGGCGGGGCGAGCGTGAAGCCGGAGAATTCAAAGCCCGGCGCGACAAGACAGGAGACGAGCGTCCAGGCGCCGAGCGTTTCTGCCGTCTGCCAATGGCCGGCGGGAATGACCTGTTGCGGGCGCTGGCCGGCGCGCAGGTCCGGCCCCAGCCGCGCAGTGTGCACCCCCTTCCCGTCCGGCGGCGAGAGGCTGAGCGCAAGCGCGCCGCCGGCATGCCAGAGCCAGGCTTCTTCCGCATCGACCCGGTGCCAGGCGGAGACTTCATCGGCCTGCAGCAGATAGTAGATCGCGGTCATCGCGGCGCGCCCCTCGCCCGGCGAGCGCCAGGTTTCGGCATAGTGGCCGCCTTCCGGATGCGGCACCATGTTCAGGAGACGGATGATTTCGCCGGCGCCGAGATCGCCCGGGATCGCCCGCTGCATCAGAACCGGTCCTTCCGTCCACGGATTTCCGCGAAGGTGGCGACAGCGTCGCCGGGATGACCCATGGCCGCCTGCAGCGCGGGCTCACCAGCGCGCAGGAAGGGATTGGCCTTCAGCTCACGCTCCAGGATTGCCGGAACAGTCGGCAGCCCTTTGGCGCGGCGCGCGCCTACCCAGTCGACATAGGCTTTCAGGTCCGGGTTCTCAGGCTCGATGGTGACGGCGAATTTCGCGTTCGAGGCGGTGTACTCATGCGCGCAGTAGAGGCGCATGGAGGGCGGGAGCGCCTTCAGCTTCGACAGGCTTTTCCACATCATCTCCATTGTGCCTTCGAACACGCGCCCGCAGCCGAGCGCGAAGACCGAATCGCCGACAAAGGCGGCGTCCTGATCCTCGAAGATGTAGGCGTTGTGGCCGAGCGTGTGGCCGGGCACATCGAGCACGCGGCCCTTCGCCTGACCGATGGAAACTGTGTCGCCTTCCTTCACGGCGACATCGATGCCGGGGATCTTCGCCGCCTCGCCGGCCGGGCCATAGATGGTGCAGCCGGTCGCTTCCTTGATCTTCAGGTTGCCGCCAGCATGGTCGGGGTGCCAGTGGGTGTTGAGGATCATGCTGATCGTCCAGCCCTTTTCGGCGGCGCGTTTGAGGTAGGCGTCCGCATCCGGCGTATCGATGGCAGCCGTCGCGCCCGAGACCGGCTCGTGCACGAGATAGCCGTAGTTATCGTTCAGGCAGGGAAACTGCTCTATATCGAGGGTAATCTTTGTCATGTCCGTGCCTCCTGGTGTCCGGACTACCATATGGGAACGGATGCGTCAGGACGCTGTGACCCTCGAACGCTTTTACGCCTCGCCTCTCGGGCGGGCGGCGGGACGCGTGCTGGCGGGCAAGCTGACCGACCTTTGGGGTGATGCGAAGGGCCAGACGATGCTGGGCCTCGGCTATGCGCTGCCCGTGCTGGAAGCCTTCGGCGCCGGGCCGCGCAGCATGATCGCCGCCGTGCCGTTCGAGCACGGGCCGGTGAGCTGGGCCGGACAGGGGCGCGGCAATGCCGCGGTGGCGGTGGGCGATCCGCGCCTGCCCTTCCCGGACGGCCTGTTCGACCGCGTGATCGTGCTGCATGGCCTTGAGGAAGCGGGCGAGCCGCGCGCCTACCTGCGCGAAGTATGGCGGGTGACGGCGCCGGAGGGCCGGGTGGTGCTGGCCGCTGCCAACCGGTCCGGCCTCTGGTCGCGCGCGACGCAGACCCCGTTCGGACAGGGCCGGCCCTGGACGCGCAGCCAGCTGTCGAACCTGCTGGCGGGCGGGTTGTTCCAGGTGACGGCCTCGTCCAGCGCGCTGTACATGCCGCCGCTGAACCAGGGCTTCGTGACCTCTGCGGCGGAAGGCTGGGAAATGATGGGGCGGGCGTTCACGCCGGGCCTCGGCGGCGTGGTGCTTATCGAAGCGGTGAAGCGGCTCTACGCCCCGCCGACCAGCGGAACGGGCGCGCCGGTGACCGAGCGGCTGCGAATTGCGCGTCCCGCGAGGGCAAGCCGCCGCGATGAGCATTGACGCGCGGTTGCGAAAGTTTAACTTCGCATATGCAGCATACCGCAAGCGAGGGGGATCCCATGAAACTCATCACCGCCGTGTTCAAGCCCAGCCGGCTCGACGCCGTGATCGAGGCGATCTCCGAAGCCGGCGCAACCGGCCTGACCGTCACCGAAGTGCGCGGCTATGGCCGCCAGCAGGGCAAGACGGAAGTCTATCGCGGCGCGGAGTATGAAGTGCGCCTGCTGCCGAAGGTGAAGGTAGAGCTTGCCTGCGCCGATGACGATGCCGAGCGCCTGATCGAGGCGATCACCTCGGCGGCGAATACCGGCACAATCGGCGACGGCAAGATTTTCGTGCACGACCTCGAGAGCATCCTGCGCATCCGCACCGGCGAGCGCGACGAGCAGGCGATTTCGGGCTGACCCTGCCCTATTCGATGATCTCGAAGCCTTCGGGGATCACCATCACCTCTTCGGCAGACGCGACACCGACCTGCGGCTCAAGCATTTCGCCGGGGCCGTTCTGGCGGCGCTCATAGGCGGCGACAAGCGAGAGATAGGGCGGGACGTGTGACCAGACTTCGCCGCCGGTATTCTGCATGATCTCGAAATGCAGGTGGATGGTGGTCGGTGTGCCGCCGAAATCATTCGAGACATAGCCGATCAGATCGCCCGCCTTGACGCTCTGGCCGGCGGTGACCGCGAGGCGGGCCATGTTGAGGTGCATGTAGTTGTAGATGCTTCCCGAACCGCGCAGTTTCACATTGTAAGTGCTGATCGAGGAGATGATGCCATCCTCGACCGCGATCACCTCATGGATGCCGCGCTGGGCGACCGGCTGGCGGGTGACGGTGTTGCATTCTGCCGCCGTGCCGACGCGGATGTCCTGACCCTGGTGGATCTTGGAGGTGGGGCAGAAGGGTGAGTTGCGGTTGGCGCTGCGCGCTTCGCAGAAATTGTCGCGCCAGGGATAGGCATAGTTCGAAGCGGCGCATTGCGAGCCGCCGGCGATGCCGCCGCCCGGCATGAAGACCTGCGATTGCAGATAGGTGGGCGCCGACTTGATCGGGAACAGGATGTCCGGGGCGTGCACGATCTGCTGCGTCTGGCCGGTGCCAGAGCCGGGGATCAGGAAGCCGGGGGCGTAATAGCTGAACACGGGCTCGACCGGGGCGGGCGGCTCCGGCTCGGGCTGGGGCCCCGGTTGCGGGTCCGGTTCGGGTTCAGGCTGGGGATCCGGGTCCGGTGTTTCGACTGGCGGGGTTTCGGTTTCGCCGGTTTCGTCCGTGGGCGGTGTTTCGGTGTCGCCGGGTTGATCCGTGGACGGCGTTTCCGTCTCGCCGGGTGTTTCGGGATCGCCGGGAAGCTCCGTGTCCGGAGCAGTATCGTCAACGGGCAGTTCCGGCGGGGCGGGTTCATCCGTGCCGGGTGTCTCGGGCGGCGGGCCGCCATCGCCGGGGAAGCGGACAAAGTCGCAGGCCGCGATCAGCGACAGGCCGAGCGCGGCGGCAGCGGCGGGCAGGTAGCGTTTCATCAGCGCGTTCCCGACAGGGCAAGGTCGCGGGCGAAGGCGAGGGCTTCATCCTCGGTGATGCAGTTGGGCTGGCCGGCAGTGAAGACCTTGCACTCGAACTCGACGAGATAGTCCGCGCCATAGCGCGAGAAGGTGACGCTGGCGCCGGTTGTGGTGGGCGCGAAGGTATAGGTTTCTGCGCGCGGCTGCGGTGTCTCGCCGGGTGCGAGGAAGACGACATTCGTGCCATTGACGATGATGTCATACGCGTCGCCGGGGAAGAAAGCGTAATAGCCGTCGCTGGTCGGCTGGAAGCGAATCGCGGTTTCACCGCCCTGCACGGAGACCGGTGCTGAGGGCAGAAAGACCGGCACAGGCGGCGCATCACCGCCGGACTGGATGGAGAAGCTCGCCTCGCGCTCTTCCAACGGACGCGCAGCAAGGTCGCGGCGCGCGGCTTCCCAGTCAATGCTCGAACCGGCGGTTACGGTTTCGGGGCGCACCGGCAGGTCTGGACCGGTCTCGGCTTCCGTTTCCGCAGGCGTCTCCACCGGCGCTTCGGGCACGTCTGCCGGGCGCTGGAAGACGCGGTCGCAGGCGCCGAGCAGGAACGGGCTGGCCAGCAGGGCGCAGACGAGAAGCGGACGTGTCATGTAATCAATCCTTGCCGGGATGAGCGATGTAATCGGGGTCGGCATACGAGATGCCTTCGACTTTCAGGAGACGTTCCTGGACCGCGCGGATTTCTGCCGGCGATGTGCCGGCGCCGGGCGGCATCTGGTAGGCGAGCTTGATCTCGCCGGAATAGCTGGCGCCGACGAGCGTGAACTCTGCAAGGCCGGGCAGGCGCGCGACGAGTTCGGACCAGGCGGTCTGCGCCGCGACCGGATCGCGTTTGAAGTTGCGGGTGATGACATCGACTTCCGGCGCGCCCTTGAGGCGGACGATGAAGTGGACTTCGGTGCCTTCCGCGCGGGCGGGCCGTTCGGTGAGCTGAGCCGGGGGTGCCGTCTGGGCCTGAGCGAGTTCAACAACGGGCACGATCTCCGACTGAGGCGGGCGGCCTGCGCCGCCAATGTCCGGGAGCGGATGTTCCTGGGGGCTGGCCGGGCGCGCCGAGGAGGACAGTTCGGACTCGAGATCCATCGCCAGAACGGTTCCGGCAGTGTCGACGCGCACCGGTGGCGGGTCCGGCCGGTTGTTGATCGCCGTGACGGCCAAGGCGACCGCGCCCGCGAAACAGCCGAGCCCGAGTGCACCGAGAGGTCCACCGAGATGCAGCGGCACGCGGGAGCTTGTCATGTCAGCGTCCTCCCCCGCCCGTGGAGGGGGCGGGTATGTTGGCGAGATTGAGCAGCCCTGTTCCGCAGGGCCTTGAACACATGTCCGGATTGTCCGGCAACGGAGTTGTTCCCGGATACTGGCTGCAAAGACCGGAACACTGCAAGGGCTGGCGCGGATCGAGCCCGCCCCGAAGGGTCGAGATCAGCTGCTCGCGCGTTGCCGAGGGCGAGCGCGACTTCAGCAGCGCCAGTGCGGCTGAGACGTGCGGGGCGGCCATGCTGGTGCCCTGCTCATAGGCATAATAGCAGGTCTCGACGCCCTCCCCCGTGACCGGGTCGTAGCAGTTCGAGGCCGCCTTGGTGGAGAGCACGCCGTCCGGCTTGCCGTCGCCATTATCGTCGCGGGTGAGGTCACCGCCGGGGGCGAGCAACATCACTTCGGGTCCATAATTCGAATAGGGCGTGATCTGCCCCCGCGCATCCGAGGCGGCCACCGTGACGACATTCCGGCAGCCGGCCGGTGCGTAGAGGCTGGTCGACATGCGGGCATTGCCGGCGGCCGAGACAACGATCACTCCGCGCTCGGTGACCGAGTCGATGGCGTCCTGCAGCGAGGCCGGGCAGGCGCCGAGCAGACCGATGGACAGGTTGATGATGTCCGCCGGATTCTCGTTCCAGATTTCGGTATCGCCAGGGCCTTCTGCCGGGATCAGGCCAGCCGCCCAGCGGATGCCGTCATTGATATCGGACAGGCGACCGCCGCACTTGCCGAGCGCGCGCACCGGGACAATGCGCACATTCCACGCGCCGCCGGCAACCCCCGCCGCATTGTTGGTGGCCGCTGCCCCGATGGTGCCGGCGACGTGGGTGCCGTGGAAACTGTCGGCGGCATAAGGCTTGGTGGGATCACACAGGTCGCCCGGATCGTTCGGATCGGCATCGCGGCCGTCGCCATCATTGCCCATGCGCGGATCGGAGACCATGTCATAGCCCGGCATGATGTTGGGTGAGGCCGCAATGTCCGGATGGCTCATCTGCAGCCCGGTATCGACCACGGCGACAACAACGCTGCGCGAGCCGACGGTGGCCTGACGCGACCAGAAGGTCTCGAAACCAGCCCCGCCCGGCGAGCGGCCATCCGACGTGCCCCGATCGCGGAAATGCCATTGCAGCGACCAGAGCGGATCGTCCGGCGTGTAGCTGACCGGGACCGTCGGCGTGCCGGAGCTGCCGCTGCTGCCTGAACTGCCGCTGGAACCGGAAGAGCCGGTGCCGGGTTGCGGCGGTTTTTCCTTCGGCCGGCGCACGAACTGGTTCTGGAAGATGAAGTCCGGCTCGACATATTCGAACTGGCCGGAGGCGCGCAGGTCGCGCACCACGCATGCGGTGGCGAGCGCAAGATCGTTGCCGACCTCATCCGGCTGCATGCTGTCCGGGCATTTGAACTCATCTGCCCGCACGAGGAAATCGGCCGGGCCGACGCCCTTGCCGCGGAACTGGGTGGGGCTGGCGCCATCGGCGCCGATCTGGATGACCATCTGGCCCTGGCGCGACAGCGCAACTTCGCCGCCTATGCCGTAGCGCGTCATCGTCTGCAGCATGACCTCGTTGGCATCGAGCTGGCGCTGCACCGCGACCTTGTCCACCGGTGCGCGGCGGGCCAGCTTGCGCACTTCGGTCTTTTCCTCGACCGGCAGGGCCTTGAACTCTTCCTGCGTCATGCGTTTCAGGCGGTTCTGCGCGACGGGCTCCTCGGTGATGGCCCTGTCGATCTCGCGTCCGGCCTCGGCAATCTCCTGCCGGCTCTTCGTGGCTGAGCGGGGATCGAGAATGATCCGTTTCGGCAGCGCGCTCTCGGCGAGCACTTCTCCGCCCCGCACGGCATCGGACAGGACGGAAGGCGGCGGCGGCAGGGCTTCGAGCGTTTCGGAGGGCGGCGCCTCTGCGCTCTCGAAATATTCCAGTTCCTCTGCCGTCATCTCCTCGACGTCCAGCGGTGCCATTTCGGCCACCGGGATGTCGCGCGGCTTGGCGATGATCGAGCCGATGGCGAAAAGCGGGCGTTCCTCGTCATCGATGACGAACTCGGCCATCACGGTGCCGGCAAGTGCGCGGTCCTGCAGCGAGGCTGCCTCGAGATTGCGGGCGCCGGGGTCCACCACGGTTTCCCCGCTGATCTGACCGGCCGCGGCATCCGCCACTTCCTTGGCCCGCTCGAGCCGCAGATCGACCTGGTCACAGGCCGCCAGAAGCGCCGCAGCTGCAATTCCACCCAGCAATGGCCGCAGGAATGGCCGGTGCGCGAGACGTTTCAACATGTTGGTGATCCCCATGCGATTGCCAATGAACGCCCCAGCCCCATAGGTTAACGCTGTGATGAGATTATGACGAGGACCCTGCCATGTCCAACCCCCTGAAGCGGCGATTTGTGGTGCTGGCCCTCGAATCTTCAGCCGGGCCGGGCCCGCTCCAGGCGGCACGCGATGACTGAGCCCCTGACGCTCTCGATCGAGCCGCCGGCGGCGGAGCTGGTGCTGTCGCGGCCCGAACGGCGCAATGCGCTGAACATTGCGATGTGGGCGGGCATTCCGGCGCTGGTGGAGGCGGCGAACGCGGACGCGAGCGTGAAGGTGATCCTTCTGCATGGCGGCGGGAGCGGCGTGTTCGCCGCGGGCGCGGACATTTCGGAGTTCGGCTTTGTGTACGGCACGGAAGAGGCGGCGCGGCGCTCCGGGCGGATCATTGCGGCGGCGCTGAACGCGCTGGAGGAAAGCGCGAAACCTGTCATTGCGGCCATCGAGGGGCCGTGCGTGGGCGGCGGGGTGAGCCTGGCTGCGGCATGCGACCTGCGCGTGGCGCATGCGGGCGCGACCTTCGGTGTGACGCCGGCGAAACTGGGCCTTGTCTATCCGCCGGGCGATATGCGCCGGTTGCTGCAACTGATCGGACCGGGTGCATCGAAAGACCTCTTGCTGACCGGGCGGTTGATTCCGGCGGCGGAAGCGAAAGCGATGGGGCTGGTTGATCGGCTTACGGATGAACCGGTGCTGGAGGCGGCGCGGGCGCTGGCGATGGAGATTGCCGGCGTGTCGCAATGGTCGGCGCGGGCGATCAAGCAGATGATCCGCGGGTTGCAGACCGGGTGGCGCGAAGACGGGCCGGAAGCCGAGGCGCTGTTCCTAGAGGGCTTCGCGAACCCGGATTTCGCGGAAGGCGTCAGCGCATTTCTCGAGAAGCGCCGCGCCGACTGGAAAGTGAGCTGAGCATGGCCGCGCCGCCCCTGCCCGCTGCGTTTGCCGCGTTCCGCAAGTCGCTGCCTGCCAAGCTGCGCGTCTTCATCAATGGCTGCGCCGGCGAACCGGTAGGCCTTGCCGAAGCGATGGCGGAGGCGCCGGAGCTGGTGGCAGGCGTGACGTTCGTGGGCGCCTGGGTGCCGGGCATCAACCTCACCGACTGGGCGGGCCTGCATCCGGAGGCGCAAGCCGAGACGACGTTCCTGCCGCCGAGCCTGCGGCCTTCCTTCGAGGATGGGCGCACGCGCATCCTGCCGATGGCGTATTCAGCAACCTGGGACTGGATCCGGACGACGCCGCTAGACGGCGCCGTGCTGATGGTTTCGCCGCCGGACAATGACGGGAATGTCAGCCTCGGCGTCAGCCCGGATTTCGGCCCGGCCATCCTTGCACGGACGAATCTGCCGGTCCTCGGCATTCTCAATCCGCAGATGCCGGCCGTGCCGAACAGTGTGCGCGTGCACCAATCGCGCTTTGCGGCGCTGGTGGAGCATGAGCGGGCGCTGATCGAAGTCGCGCCGCAGCGGCTGGCGCCCGGCTTTCAGCGCATTGCGGCGCATGTTGCGGGGCTGGTGCCGGAGCGGGGCGTGCTGCAATTCGGCATCGGCAATGTGCAGCAGGCGGTGCTTGCCGCCGTTTCCGGCCTGCGGGGCGTTTCGATCCATTCGGGCATTGTGTCGGACCCCGTGGCCGATCTTCTGGATACGGACGATACGCTGATTGTGGCGACCGGCGTGGCGGTTGGCACGAAACGGCTTTATGACCGGCTGGCGAAGGAGACGCGCGTGCGTTTCCTGCCCGTGTCAGAGACGCATTTCGTGCAGAGGCTCGCCGCCATCCCGCGGTTCACGGCGATCAATTCGGTGATCGAGGTGGACCTGTTCGGACAGGCGAATGCGGAGTTCATCGGCGGGCGGCAGGTGTCCGGCACCGGCGGGCTGACAGATTTCCTGCGCGGGGCGCGCGCCTCGGAAGGCGGGGTTGGCATCACAGCGCTGCTCTCCACCGCGCAGGGCGGCGCCGTCAGCCGCATCGTGCCGCGCCTGCCGCAGGTCGCCACCAGCGTGACACGCGCCGACATGGACTGGGTGGTGACGGAGCACGGCGCCGTGCGCCTGCACGAACTTGACCTTGAAGGGCGCGCAAATGCGCTGATCAGTATTGCCGATCCTGCGCATCAGGCCGCTTTGGCGAACGCCTGGGACGAGATGCGGCGGGGGATGT
>NZ_JBKBXB010000030.1:0-39421 GCF_046313975.1 Hyphomonas sp.
AAAGATGGGCAGGCTCACCAGCGCTTCGGCACATGCCCATCCTTCGACTTCGCTCAGGATGAGCTCCGAAAATTCAGAGAACCAAACCGGCCGGGCACCCCCGCGTCCGGCCAAAAGTGCTACGCGCAACCAGAATCCATCTTTTCCACAGGGAATTTCTACCTTAAGAAATCCGCATGCGGGGGCAGGTCACACTCATTCTCACGGCAGCGAGCCTTGCCGCCACGGCGGAGGCCGCGCCGTGGACGCAGGCGGACGGCAGTTGGTATGGCCGCGCACTCGTTGCCCGCGACACGCTCAACAGCGCCGAGGGCTGGCGCGCCGATCTTTATGCCGAGTACGGACTAACCGGAAACCTCACGCTGACGGCAAAATCCGAGGCGGTCACCTATCAGGGCTTCGACGCCTTCGACCGCGACATGCTGCGCCTGTCCCTGCGCCGCCAGCTCCTGCAGCGCGGCAACTGGACCCTCGGCGCAGAAGCCGCGGTCCTCGATGGCAGCACCTCCACAGGCTTCACGAGCTGCGACGGGTTCGGCGCCGAAATGCGCACCGGCCTCGGTTATTCGGGCGAGCGCAAGGGCCGCGCGTTCTATGCCTTCGGCGATGTTGCCTTCATCCGCCAGGAGCAGGGCTGCGAACGCTGGCGCGCCGAATTCGGCTATGGATCAGACCTGACCGAGCATATCTTCCTCACCCAGCAGATCTGGTTTGAGGAGGGCAATATCAGCGCCCGCTCTGTCAAAACCGAAAGCCAGATCGGCGTCCATTGGGGCCCGGCTGATGTCTCGCTCGGCTACCGGGAAGAGATCGGCGGCGCTTTCGAAGAAACCGCCGTGCTGATCGCCGTCGTGATGCGCCGCTAGGATTTATTCCGCAGGCGGAGCTTCATATCCGGTCTCGGCCATCAGGTAGGCGATCACCGCCGTCCGGTCGCCTTCCTTGCGTACGCCGGCAAAGCTCATCCGGTTGCCGCGCACGAAAGTTGATGGATTCTGCAGCCAGTGATCCAGTTGCTCCGGCGTCCAGGTGAATGTCTCGACTTTCAGCGCCGGCGAATAGTCAAAGCCCGGCGCAGAGGCGACCTGCCGGCCGAACACGCCATGCAGGTTCGGGCCGACCAGATTGCCCGCGCCTTCCTTCGTCAGGTGGCAGGACTGGCAGAGTTTCCAGGTCCGCACGCCGGCCGCATAGCTCGCAGACCGGTAAGGCTCGGGCAGGTGCGCGAACTCAAGGCTCGGCTCCGCCGCAGCAGGCGCCGCAGCCGGAATCGCCGCGGTCTCCGGCGCCGCAACTTCCGCCACCGGCGCGCCAGCCGGGGCCGCAGCAGGTTCGCTTGCCCCGCCACAGGCAGCGAGGGCAAGGCTGGCAAGGGCGGCGAGGCTGGCTCCGGCGGAAAGGCGCATGTTTTCAACGTCCTGATCTGTCTGTATCACTGCACTCTCGCGCCGCTCGCCGGAAAACTCAACCGCCCGCCCACGCGGCGCGCTGCCGCGTCCGTAATGCCTCGTAGGCGATTGTGATCCGCCAAGATGGGCGCGGTGGGCGACATCCGCTTACAGCCTGACTACATTACCTGCCTCATGGCTGATTCTGTACGTCCCCGTCCGTTGATCCGCAAGCTGCCCGCCGATGTGGTGAACCGCATCGCGGCCGGCGAAGTCGTGGAGCGCCCGGCGGCGGCGGTGAAGGAACTGGTTGAGAACGCGCTCGATGCCGGTGCGCGAAGCATCGCGGTTGCCATCGAGGAAGGCGGCCTCAAGCGCATCACCATCGAGGATGATGGCTGCGGCCTGAGCGCGGATGATCTTTTGATCGCGCTGGAGCGGCATGCCACGTCCAAGCTCGCGCCCGACGCGGAGGGCCGGGTCGATCTGCTCAATATTCACACGATGGGATTTCGCGGCGAAGCCTTGCCATCGATCGCGTCGGTCAGCCGCATGCGCATCACCAGCCGCGCGGCCGGCGAAGCCGCGGCGGAAATCAGCTCCGATGCCGGCAGGGTTGACGGGCCGAAGCCTGCCGCCTTCACCGGGCGCGGCCTCACCGGCACGCGGATCGATGTTGACGATCTTTTTCATGCGACGCCTGCGCGCCTGAAATTCATGCGCGGCGAACGCGCGGAAGCCCTGGCTGTGGCCGATGTGGTCAAACGCCTCGCGATGGCGAACCCGGAAGTGGCCTTCACGCTCGAGAACAATGGGCGCACCTCACTGCGCTATGGCGCAGAAGCGGCAGGCGAGGCCGGCCGGCTTGCGCGCCTCGGCGCGATCATGGGGCGGGAATTCAGCAACAATGCCATCCCCATCGAAGCGGTGCGCGATAGTGTGCGGCTTTCCGGCTTTGCGGGTCTGCCGACGCTCAATCGCGGCAATGCGCAGATGCAATACCTGTTCGTGAACGGACGGCCCGTGAAGGACCGGATGCTGACCGGCGTGGTGCGCGCCGCCTATCAGGATTTCCTGGCGCGGGACCGCCACCCGATGCTCGCCTTGTTCGTGGATCTCGATCCCGAGCTTGTAGACGTGAACGTTCACCCGGCCAAGACCGAGGTGCGCTTCCGGGACGCTGCCAGTGTGCGCGGCCTGATGATCGGCGCGCTGCGGCACGCGCTCGCGGGTGCGGGGCACCGCGCGTCTACCACGGTCGCGGGCTTCGCGCTCGGCCGGGCACGGCCTGAAGAGGCGCAACCGGTCGGCCTATTGTGGCAGGCGCCGCAAGCGGCTTCACTTCGACCGGCCATGCCGCCCCGCGGCTACCATGTCGCCGAGGCACCTGCGCCGGGAATCGTCCCGGACACGGCGCCGGCAGCGCGCATGCACGATCCCTTCACTGCGCAGCCCGCGCGCCCTTTTGAAGATTACCCCCTCGGCGCCGTGCGGGCGCAGGTGCACGAGACGTATATCATTGCTCAGACGGCGGACGGTATCGTCATTGTCGATCAGCATGCGGCGCATGAGCGTCTCGTCTACGAAGCAATGAAGCGCCAGATGGAAGACGGCGGCGTGCGGCGCCAGGCGCTGCTGATCCCGGATATTGTCGAACTCGCCGAAGACGAAGCCGCGCGCGTGCTCGAACGCTCTGCGGAGCTGGATGCGCTAGGCCTCGAGATCGAAGCCTTCGGTTCAGGCGCCGTCTGCGTGCGCGCAACGCCTGCCCTGTTCGGCGAGATGGATGCCGCCGGTCTCATCCGCGACCTTGCCGACGATTTCGCTGAATATGAAGCCGGGCTCTCGCTCAAGGAAAAGTTCGAGGAGGTGATGGGCAACATGGCCTGCCGTTCCTCCGTGCGCGCCGGGCGGCGCCTCACGGGCGAGGAAATGAACGCCCTGCTGCGCCAGATGGAAGCCACGCCGCATTCCGGCCAGTGCAATCACGGCCGGCCCACCTATGTCGAGCTGAAACTTGCAGACATCGAGAAACTCTTCGGGCGGCGTTGATCTTGTCTGAGTTTGAAGCGCTGATCTTTGATTGCGATGGTGTGCTCGTTGATTCCGAAGCGATTGGAATCAAGGTTGAGCGTCAGCTTCTTGCAGGCTGGGGTCTCAACTATGACTTTGAAACATTCGTTTCGCGTTTTGTAGGGCTGCATAATCGGGATTTCTATGCAGCGCTCCGCGCGGATGCTGTCGCCAATGGCCGTCCGTTGCCGGATGATTTCCCGGAATTGCTTCAGAAGACTATCTGGCAGAAGTTTGAAGCGGAGCTGACGGCTATTCACGGCGTGCACGATGTGGCGGCTGCTTTCGCCGGTCCGCAGGCGGTCGCCTCTTCATCAGAAGCCGACAAGCTTGTCCGTAAACTGTCAATCACCGGCCTGCATGATACATTTGCGCCGCACATCTATTCCTCGGATCTCGTCCGCAATGGAAAGCCCGCGCCCGACCTGTTCCTACACACCGCGCGGGAGATCGGCGTTCAGCCGGAGCGTTGCGTCGTCATCGAAGACAGCGTCAACGGCATAAGAGCGGCGCTTGCTGCCGGGATGACGGCATGGGGTTTCACAGGCGGTGGCCATGTAGACGCGGGTCTTGGCGGGCGACTGAGGGCAGCAGGCGCGCACCGTGTTTTCAGTTCGCATCCCGAGATCGCCGGAACGATCAGGTCTTCGCTTTAGGCGCCTGCTTCGGCTTCTCGGTCTTTGTCTTGTCGTCGCGCATCTTCCGCATACGGTCCATCCCGCCGCCGGCCACCCACCAGAAGATGCGCCAGCCTTCCCGGAAGGTCATCCTTGGGGCCGGGGCGAGCGTGCCCTTCTTCTCCGGCGGGGCGATCTTCGGCGCTCGGCGGCCCTTGAGCCTTGCCTTTGCAGGGGCAGGCACAACCGGGGGCTCAAGACCCGCTGCCTGGGCATCTTCCGAAAGGCTTTCGATCTGCGCGGGAGCGCCGGCGGTCTCGAACTCGGGATCGAGGTTGCCGAGCAGGTGTGCATCCGAGAAGTCGATGGCGAGCTCAACCCAGAGCGGCAGGTGATCTGACATCTGCCAGGTAAGCCAGCGCTTGGAATAATAGTCCTTGTCCTTTGCCTTGTCCTTCGGCGCTCCGTCTTCGCCAAGGTCGCGGTGGCGTTCCGGAAGAACGGGCGCGTAATGATCGTAGTGTTCCGGACGGAACAGGGTTTCCGCCCAGTTGAACGCGCCGGCCGAGAGGAAAGTGAGTTCATCCTTCCGGGTGCGGAACGCAATCTGGTCGTAATAGTGCGTACCCAGAAGGTTTGACGGATAGAGGTCCGGCGGCAGCTGGAAGCCGGCCTTGGTCAGCGCCTGCATCGTTTCGTCGATAGGGTTCTTGATGTTGAAATCGCCTAGCAGGATGTAGTTCTCATCTTCCCGGTCGGCCCGGCCCGCCATCTCGCGGGCGAGATAGTCGATCTCCTGCACACGGCGCTGGTAGCCGTCTGAGCCTTTCGAGGCCTCGCCGAAATAGATGTGCACGGTGCAGAGTGAAAACTTGAACCAGCCTGCCTGAAAGCTGACAAGGAAAGGCGTGCGCGCAAACTGCTGCTCGCCCGGAAGCAGCGCATGCTTCGGCAGTACGATCTCGCCGGCAATGTTCCGGAAACGGACTTTCCGGCTGTCATACACAAATGTCATCCGCTCGCGGTTGCCCGAAGGCCCGGTCGTCACATCCGTCGCTATGAAATCCCAGCCGGGCCCCATCAGGCGGATGACATCCTTCAGCGGCTTCAGGTCCTCGTTCACTTCCTGCAGCGCACAGACATCAAAGCAGGAGAGGATTTCCGCGATATAGTGCAGGCTCTCCTGCCGGCGCGGGCCGTGGCGGAACTTGTTGTTGTCGAAGTCGCGGATGTTCCAGGTGCCGATGATCAGGCTCGCATCCTTCGTGCGGCGCGGGATACCGCGCGGGGCAGGCGAGGCGATCTGCGCGCGAAGGTCCAGCAGGCGGCGGGAAGTCCAGTCGCGCTCGGCGGCCGTGAACAATTTCGGATTCCGGAGGTCGGTGTACCAGACCATGCGCGCGTTCCCTCACTTTCTGCGATGGATTAGCGTTTCGGAAAGTTTGGTTAGCGGGGGGTTAATTTTATGGGAAATCAGTTCTTAGATGCTGACTACCCGGCCCGGATTCATGATGTTCAGGGGGTCAAGCGCCCGCTTGATGGCGCGCATCGCTTCAGTGGCGGCGTGCGGGCGCAGGCGGGCGAGTTCGTCGCGCTTCAGCCGGCCGACGCCGTGCTCGGCGGAGATCGAACCGCCGAAGTGCATCACTGTGTCGAACACCGCGCGCGTCACGGCCGCTTCGTGTTCCTTCAGAACCGGCGCTGCCGCGCCCGCAGGCTCGACCACGGAATAGTGCAGGTTGCCGTCGCCGACATGGCCGAAGATCACGAAGTCCGCAGGCGGAACAATTTTCCGCACATTCGCATTGCACGCCTCTATGAAGGCCGGAATTCGGCTCACCGGAACGGAGATGTCCTGGTTCAGCGCCGTGCCATAGGCGCGCTTGGATAGGGGAATCGTCTCGCGGATATGCCAGAAGGACTTCGCCTGCGTCTCGCTCGCCGCAATCGCGGCATCCTGAACGAGGCCAGCTTCGGCGCCCGCTTCGAGGGCTTCGGTCAGCAGTGCTTCAGCCTGCTCCGCTTTCGGCTGGGAGATTTCGATCAGCACGCGCCACGCGGCATTGGCGGGAAGCGGATCGCGCGTACCCGGAACATCGGCGACGACCATCGCCACGGCGTTCGTCGGAATGATCTCGAAACTCGTGACCGAATCTCCCGCATGGTCGCGCACCAGCGCCAGCAGCTTCACCACATCCTCCGCCGTCGCCACGACGACCCAGCCACAGGCGCGCTGCACTTTCGGGAACAGCTTGAACGTTGCCGCCGTGATCAGGCCCAGCGTGCCTTCCGCGCCGGCGAACAGGTGTTTCAGGTCATAGCCGGTATTGTTCTTGCGCAGGCCCGACAGCCCGTCCCAGATATCGCCGGAGGGCAGCACGACTTCGAGGCCGAGGATCAGGTCGCGCATCATGCCGTATCGCAAAACGGCGACGCCGCCGGCATTCGTGGAAATGAGACCGCCGAGCGTCGCCGTTCCCTGCGAGCCGAGCGCGAGTGGAAACAGCCGGTTCGACTTCTCCGCTGTCTCCTGCGCCGCGACAAGCGTGGCGCCGGCTTCGATCGTCATCGAATTGTTGAACGGGTCGACCTCGCGCACGGCGCTCATCCGCGTCATCGACACACAGATTTCGCCATGCGGCGTGCCGCCATCAACGAGGCCGGTATTGCCGCCCTGCGGCGTGATTGCGACGCGGTGCTCAGCGCAGAGTTTCACCAGCGCGGCCGCTTCCTGCGTCGAAGCCGGCCGGGCGATGAACGGCGTCTCGCCCTGAAAGGTTCCGCGCCAGGGTGTCGAGACAGCGAGCCGCTTCTCCGGATCGTCGGTCCAACCCTTCGGCCCGAGCAGGTCCTTGGCGGCGGAGAGGAAGGCGGCAGGTAGGGTCATGCCGGGAGTTTAAGCCGCCGCCGGGCAGATGACGAGAGGCCAAAATGTCAGGATGGCAACTTCCCCATCGCCGCGCTGATCGGATGCTCACCCAACGCCGCAACCACGCCCGCGCGCATTTCCGGCGTCTTGTTCTGGCCGAGCTTGGTGATGCCTTCAAAGCGTGAGGGCGCCATCTCGAACGCGCGGATGGCGCGTACCATGCGGTCGAACGCGGCGGGCGCCATCTTGGCGCGGGTCCAGGGCGGCTTTGGCAACAGGCGCGATTCGAACTCCGCAGAGACATCATCGAGGAAGGCGATTGCATCTGCCGGCACCGGCATTCCCTCCGCCTCGACGGAAAGGTAGTTCCAGGTCGGCACCTGATCCGGCACCTCGCCATACCAGTCCGGCGATATGTAAGCCTCGGGACCGGTGAAGACGATCAGCGCGGCAGCGCCGGCTTCCAGCCGCTTCGTCACCGGATTGTTCGCAGACAGATGAAAGCGCAGGCGCACGCCGCCATCCTCGCCGCGCGCCGCCAGAACGGGCGAGTGCGCCGCGAGCGGCGCCGTTTCGCCGTTCACGACGATCAGTCCTAGCGGATAATCACAGATGCGGGCGAGCAGCGTATCGGTATCAGTCTCGCGGAACAGCGGGGCGGGGTGCATGGGCTCAGAACAGGTTTCCCTGTTCGCCCTTGCGCGGCGCAGATTTATTCCGGGGTGGCCCGCCGCTGCCTGCAGGGACGGCGATCACATCGCCATCGGCAAAGCTGATACGAAACTCTTCCGCAGCCGCAGCTGTTTCCGCAGAGCGGATCAGCTTGCCTTCCGGGCTGCGCACGATTGAATAGCCGCGTTTCAGTGTTGCCTGATAAGACAAGGTTTCGAGCAGCTTGCCTTGCGCATCAAGCGCAGTTTTCTGCCGGTTGATCAGCCGGTCCAGGGCCGGCCGCGCGCGCACGGCGATATCGCGCAGGCGCTGGCGGCCTTGGCGGATTTCCGATTTCAGCAGCGCCGGCGAGAGCTGCAGGCGCGACAGTTTCACGCGCGCCTTCTGCGTCAGCGCAAGTGCTGCCCTGGGCAGGTTTGCCGCCGCAAAGTCCAGCCGCTGGCGGGCGGGCTGCAAGAGGTTTTCCGGTCGGGGAAGGCGCGCCGCGGAGAGTTTGTCGGACGCGCGGGCCAATGTGCGCGTCAGGGCGCGCTTCAGGCGCTGACCGTTTTCCTCAACGCCGAGGAGCAGTTCCGTCCGTACCGGGACGGCCATCTCGGCTGCGCCTGTCGGCGTCGGCGCGCGCCGGTCAGACACATAGTCGATCAGCGTCGTGTCGGTTTCGTGGCCCACGGCGGAGATCAGCGGGATCTCGCTCTCGAAGGCGGCGCGCACGACGATCTCTTCATTGAACGGCCAGAGATCTTCGATCGATCCGCCGCCGCGTGCGACGATCAGCACGTCCGGCCGGTCCGGTCCGGTCATCGCGTTGAAGCCGCGGATGCCGGCGGTCACCTGCGCGGCGGCCTGTTCGCCCTGCACAAGGGCGGGCCAGACGATCACGCGCACCGGAAACCGCTCGCGGATGCGGTGGAGAATGTCGCGGATCACGGCGCCGGTGGGCGAGGTGACGACGCCGATGGTGCGCGGAAGATAAGGCAGCTTCTTCTTGTGCTTCGGATCGAACAGGCCTTCGGCGGCGAGTTTCTTCTTGCGCTCCTCCAGGAGCTGCATCAGTGCGCCGGCGCCGGCAGGACGCATGGTGGCGGCGATCATCTGATAGGCGGAGCGGCCTTCATAAGTGGAAAGCCGGCCGGTCGCGATCACCTCGAGGCCTTCTTCGGGGCGGAAGGGCAGCCGGTCCACCTGGCCTTTCCACATCACCGTGTTGAGCACGGCCTTGTCGTCCTTCAGGTCGGCATACATGTGGCCGGACTTGGCAATCGTCACCCGCCCCAGTTCGCCGCGCACGACGACATGGTCATAGCTTGTCTCGATCATCCGCTTCAGGCTGGACGCGAGTTCCGAGACGGACAGGGCAGAATCATTGGAGGCAGGCGAGTCGCTCATGAGGGCTTGATCCCATGCGCGGGCCAGCGCATCAAGCCGCCCATGAACATACTCCTCATCGGATCGGGCGGCCGCGAACACGCCCTGGCCTGGAAAATGGCGCAGTCGCCGCTGGTGGACGTCGTGCATTCGGCGCCCGGAAACCCCGGCATGGACGCTGTGGGCCCGTGCTTCGATGTGGCGGTGGACGATATTGACGGGCTGGTGAAGCTCGCCCTCCAGATCGAGCCGGACCTGATCGTGATCGGGCCGGAGGCGCCGCTCGCGCTCGGCCTGTCGGACATCCTGCGCGCGCGCGGCTTTGATGTGTTCGGCCCTTCGAGAGAAGCGGCGAAGCTGGAAGCCTCGAAAGCCTTTTCGAAGGCGCGGATGGTGAAATACGGTGTGCCGACGGCGACATATGGCGAGTTCACCGAGGCGGCCTCCGCGAAGGCGTTCCTCAAGAAAATGAACGCGCCCTATGTGCTGAAGGCGGACGGTCTCGCTGCGGGCAAGGGCGTGGTGATCGCGGAAACGCTGGCGGAGGCCGAGGCCGAAATCGACGAGATGCTGTCCGGCAAGTTCGGGTCCGCCTCGGCGACGCTGGTGATCGAGGAATTCATGCACGGCGAAGAGGCGAGCGTGTTCGTCATCACGGACGGCGAAGGCGCGCTCTATCTTCCGGCGGCGCAGGACCACAAGCGCGTCGGCGACGGCGACACCGGCCCGAACACGGGCGGCATGGGCGCCTACGCGCCTGCGCCGGTCGTCAGTAAACAGATCATGGAGCGCGTGAAGCGCGAGATTGCCGAGCCGATGCTGCGCGGGATGGCCAAAGACGGGATACCGTATCAGGGTGTGCTCTATATCGGCGTCATGGTGACGGACGAAGGCCCGAAAGTGGTCGAGTTCAACGCGCGCTTCGGCGACCCGGAATGCCAGGTGCTGATGAAGGGCCTCGCGGGCGACATCGTGCCGGCCATCCTGATCGCCGCAACGGGCGGCCTGAAAGGTAATGAAAAAGATTATGAGCGCCTGCTGGAGCTGAAAGATTTCCAGCCGACTGCAACGGTCGTGATGGCCGCAAAGGGCTATCCCGGCAGCTATGAAAAGGGCAGCGTCATCGAAGGCGTGGACGCCGCAAATGCACTCGAAGGCGTCACCGTATTTCATGCGGGTACGGACATTGCCGGCGGCAGCAAACTCGTCGCCAAGGGCGGACGCGTGCTGAACGTGACCGCGAGCGGGAACACGCTACGCGAGGCGGTCGACCGCGCTTATGCCGGTGTTGACGCAATCAACTGGCCGGAAGGCTTCTGCCGGCGTGATATCGGTTGGCGGGCGCTCAAGGGCTAAGCGCCCGGCTCAATCAGGATCTTGATCTCGCTCGGGTTCTTCGTGAGGGAGTCGAAGGCGGCCTCTATGTTCGCAAGCGGTTGGCGGCGGGTGATCAGGCGGGCGGCCTTGTCCGGGTGCACTTCGATCAGGGCGAGCGCGGCGGCAAATTCTTCCGGGCGATAAGCGAAGCTGAATTCGAGTGTCAGTTCACGGAGGATGCCGTCGAGCGGTGTCAGCTTTTCCTCGTGCGGGCAAACGCCGGCTACGATGATATGGCTGTGCGGCGGGGCGCCCTTGATGACCTGATCGATCATGCCG
Source organism: Hyphomonas sp. (assembly GCF_046313975.1). Taxonomy (GTDB): domain Bacteria; phylum Pseudomonadota; class Alphaproteobacteria; order Caulobacterales; family Hyphomonadaceae; genus Hyphomonas. The sequence continues at coordinate 10,644 of NZ_JBKBXB010000030.1, forward strand.
GGCACGCCGGTGCATTCGAAGATGTTGGCGCCAGGCGGCAGGCCGCGGAAGTCGCGATCCAGAAGCGGCGACATCATGTGCGGCGTGAAGGCGAGGCTGTCCCAGTGCGTGAACGCGGACTCCGTCGCCGGATCGATCAGGATGTCTGCGCCAAGCGCGGCGGCAGCCGCCCGCCGCTCCGGTGAGAAGTCCGCGGCAAGAACCGGCCCGCGCCCGGCGAGTGTCAGCGCCAGAATCACGGAAAGGCCCACGGGGCCGCAGCCGATTACCACGTTCGGAGCGCGGTTGCGGCTGGCGAGATTGGCGGCGTGGAGGCCGACGGACAAGGGCTCGGTCAGCGCGGCGAGGTCGGAGGGCACGCTGTCCGGGATGCGGAAGCTGCGCACGGCATCGATGCAGGTCAGCTCCGCCAGCCCGCCTCCATGACCGGGCGACAGGCCTATGGTCTGCGGGCCCTCATGCGTGTGGGTGAATGGCAGGCCGGTGATGCGGTCGCCGAGCCGGAGAGCGGTATCTGTGCCCGGCGCCATGCCGACAATCTCTGCAGAAAACTCGTGGCCGGGTATGATCGCGGGCAGGTGCTCCGGCGGCAACGTGTCCGCCAACGCTGCCATCTGTTTTCGCGCGCTGAGATCGCTGCCGCAGATGCCCGTATAGTGCGGGCGCACCAAGAGCTGGCCAGCGGCAGGTGACGGGTCCGGCACACTGCGGATGGTGAGGGTTTTGCCCTGAAGAACGGCAGCGCGCATGATCCGTATCCTGAAAGATCAGCTGCCAAGTGGCAGCATGAACTGCGCAACTTCCGGCTGCCCCGTATGCGCCGTCGTGCCGCCATCGGCGACGACGATGGCGCCCGTCATGTAGGAGGCATCGTCCGAGGCGAGAAAGGCGACGACCTTGGCCATCTCCTCCGGCTGCGCAGCGCGGCCCATAGGAATGCGCCGGGTCCACTCGTCGCGCAGGCCGGGCATCTGTGAGACGCCTGCCGTGATCGGCGTGTCCACAAGGCCGGGGCAGAGGGCGTTGACGCGGATACCGTCGCGGGCGTGGTCTACCGCCAGCGCGCGGGTGTAGTTGATCACGGCGCCCTTGGCCGCGTTATAGGCCGCGAAGCGATAATCGCCGCCCATTCCGGAGATCGAAGCGGTATTCACGATGGCGCTGCCCTTCGGCATATGGGGGATGGCATAATGGCAGGCGTAGTAGACGCTGTTGAGGTCCACCGCGATGATGTGTTCCCAATCGGCGGGGGCGAGTTCGACCGAGGTGCCGAAGCTGCCGATCCCGGCATTGTTGAACAGGATATCGATGCGTCCGTTCGCGGCGACGGTCGCCTTGATGAGGGCTTCGACGTCAGCGGCTTTCGAGACATCGCACTTCACCGCCATGGCCGACGGCCCGAGGCTGGCGGCGAGGCTCCTGCCACCTTCATCGCCAATGTCGGCGAGCACGACATGTGCGCCTTCCTGCCAGAGGAGGCGGGCAGTCGCTGCGCCGATGCCGGAGGCCGCGCCTGTGATGACGGCGACCTTGTTTTCGAACCGCTTGCCGGACATCAGGCGAGCACAGCGCTGGGCGGGGCCGTTTCATTTGCCCAATCCGGTTTGCGCGCGCTCACGGCGGCGGCGATTTTTTCCCAGGCGGGCAGGGACTTGGCGAGGAAGTTGATGTCGAAATCCTCCTGCGTACGGAACTCGAGCACTTCGACCCCTTTCGGGCCGGGCGTGTAGCGATACGCCTTGTCGGCAGGGAGGAAGAAGCCATCGCCCGGGCCAAGCGCCTCCGTGCCGAGATGCAGCGATCCGGCAACGATATAGTAGAGGCAGTCCGCATTGTGCGTATGCAGAGGAAGCGGGAAGCCGCTCTTGAACCAGGCATAGGTGAGGCTGAAGCCAGGGCGGGAGAACAGCGTCTTCACGACATTGCCTTCCGCAAAACCGGCCTCCAGCGCCTTGGTGATGCCGGCCTGGAATTCCGGGTTCATGCCGGTGACTTCCATATGCGCCGTCTCGTCGAGCGAGGGGGCCTCAGCACTGCGGAAAATCTCGTATCCGGAGACGGATTGGGGACGTGCGTCATCGGCCATGTCTGTTCCTCCACGGCCGGGTAAAGTGGTTCAGCAGGCGCTCCGGCCACGCGCCGCCATTGGGAAGGAAGCTAAACGAAATCTGAAATTAGTCAATTATGACTATTTCTGTCGATCCGGCAGTTGACGCCCTGCCAGACGGCAGTTTTATTCGCAGGCATGACTGGACGCGCTTCCCCCACACCTTCAGCCACCCTGCCGGCTCCGCGCCGCCGCACGAAGCGGGGGGCGGAGACGCGGCGTGTCCTGATCCGGGCGGCGATCGACTGCCTGCATGACCTTGGCTATGCCGGCACGACGATCGAGACCGTAATGGCCCGCTCCGGGCTCAGCCGCGGCTCGGTGCTGAACCAGTTCCCGACCCGCCTCGCCCTGATGGCGGCGACCAGCGAAGCCGCGATGCAGGAAATGATCAAGGGCGGGCGCGAGCGGCTCAATGCGATTGCCGATCCGGCCGAACGCTATCGCAGCGTGTTCGAGGCGAGCTGGGAGATGCAGAATATTCCCGCGGGAACGGCCGTCACCGAACTGCTCCTGGCCGCCCGCAGAGATGCTGCGTTAGCCGAAGCACTTCAGGCCGTGGCGCAGCGGATCGAGGCCGAGATCGATCAGGATACGGAGAATATCGTCTGCGCGGCAGGCGTTGCGCCGGAGCTGGTCGGGGAGTGCATTGTGCACAACCGCATCCTGATCCTTGCCTTGCGCGGCACGACCATGGAACTGATGTTCGACAAGGACCGCGAGATCATCCACCGGGCGCTCGACCGTATCCGGCTGATGCACAAGGTGCACTGCGACTCTGTGCTGGGCGTCAGCCCGCCTCGTCCTTGAACCAGACCTCGACCGGGCCCTTCAGGGTCATCAGCAGGGGGCGGCCCTTGCGGTCGAGTGCCTTGCCGGCAGCGACCTTGATCCAGCCTTCGGAGACGCAATACTCCTCGACATTCGTCTTCTCCTCGCCGCGAAAGCGCACGCCGATGCCGCGCGCGAGCACCTCGTAATTGTAATACGGGCTGTCGGGATAGATGGAGAGGCGGTCGGGGAGTGTATCGGTCATGGCGGGGGTTTAGCCGGGCTGGGCAGTCGGTTTCAAGGGGGGATTACTTCCCCACGAAGATCAGCGTGCCCTCCGGCACTTCGGCGATGAACCGCGCAAGGTCTGCCTTCGAGAACACGATACAGCCATTCGACCGGCCAAGCTTGCCATGCTGTTTGAGGAAGCCCGGCTCGGCATACCAGGCGGAGTGAACGACAATCGCGCGGGCGCGGGAATTGCGGTTGGTCTCGTCCAGCCCGTCCAGGCGGAAGGACTGGCCATGCTTGCCGTAATATTCCTCGGCGAAGCGGAACGTGCCCTCGGGGCTCGCCTGCGAGCCGGATTTGCCGGAGAAGCTGTCAAGAAGGCCGTCATGGTCCGGGTCCGAGCCGAGGCCGTGGGCCGTGCGATAGGCGGAGACAGCGCCGGTTTCGAGATCGACGACAAACAAGCGCTCCTTGCTGGAATGCAGGCCGTAGTCGACCACCACCAGCTTGCCGGAGGCGCCGTCATGCGCTTCTGCTGCGCTGAGGGCTGCGCTGAGAATTTGCGGCCGGATGCGGCCCTCAGGGTCCAGTTCAGCCGCGTGGACCGGCAGGGCCAGCAGAAGGGCAGCAATCAGGGCAGCAGCAGCGCGGATCATGCGGGGTCGTTCCTCCCTCCGGGGCCGTGGATGCTACGTCGCGGCAGGTCTTGGCCTGCCCGGCCTGTTCGCTATGCTAGGATACAAAATCCGGCGGAATTGAGGGAGAGTAGCATGGCAGAAGCAGTAAGCGCCCAGGACCTGTATTCCGGCACCAAGGAAGTCGCCGAAAGCCACCGCTTCAACGAGGAAAACCTCGCCCGCTGGATGGAGGCGAATGTCGAGGGCTATGAAGGCCCGCTGGTCGTGCGCCAGTTCAAGGGCGGCCAGTCGAACCCGACCTACCAGCTGATCACGCCGAAGAAGAAATACGTCATGCGCCGCAAGCCTCCGGGCAAGCTGCTGCCGTCGGCACATGCGGTGGACCGCGAGTTCACGATCATCAACGCGCTGTGGCCGCTCGGCTATCCGGTCGCACGGCCCTATGGGCTGTGTAAGGATGAAAGCGTCGTCGGCACGATGTTCTATATCATGGACTGTGTCGAAGGCCGCATCCTATGGGACGGCACGCTGCCGGAATCCACGCCCGCCGAACGCCGCGCGATCTACGAAGCCAAGGTGAAGACCTTTGCCGACCTGCACAATGTCGACTGGCGCAAGGCCGGCCTCGAGGGCTATGGCAAGGAAGGCGACTATGTCGCCCGCCAGATCCATCGCTGGACGAAGCAGTATAAAGCCTCCGAGACAATGCACATCCCGGAGATGGAGCGGCTGATCGAATGGCTGCCGCAGAACATCCCGCCGGGTGACACCACCACCATCGTTCACGGCGACTACCGCCTTGACAACATGATCCTGCACCCGACCGAGCCACGCGTCATCGCGGTGCTCGACTGGGAGCTCTGCACGCTGGGTGATCCGATTGCAGACTTTTCCTATCATCTGATGAACTGGGTGATGCCGCCTGGTGATTCCGCGCGCGGATCGATCATGGCGATCAAGGACCTGAAGGCCTGGGGCATTCCGACGATGGAGGAATACGTCGCCCTTTATTGCCAGCATACGGGCCGCAAGGGCCTGCCGGAACTCGACTTCTACTTCTCCTACAACGCCTTCCGCCTCGCCGGCATCCTGCAGGGCATCATCGGCCGCGTGCGCGATGGCACAGCCAACAGCGCGAACGCCGAATCGAATGCGGCGCGCGTCGTGCCGCTTGCGAAGTTCGCGTACGAGTATGCCCGCCGCGCCGGCATGCCCGCGTGAGCCCGCCTGCAGGCGAGCCGGATGAGGCATCCGGACCACGCCTGCTGACAGACCGCGACCTGTTCCTGCTCGCCGTCGCCGCTGCCGTGGTGACGGCGAATGCGTATTACATCCATCCGATCATCGCGCTGGTGGCGGACGATCTCGGCGTCTCGCATTCGCGAATCGGGCTGGTGCCGGCGCTGAACCAGATTGCGCTGGCGATTGGCATCTTCGTGCTGTTGCCGCTGGGAGACCGGTTCAGCAACCGTCTGCTGGCAACCCTTTTCTCCGCCGGGCAATTCATCGGCCTCCTGATGATGGCGCTGGCGCCCGGCTTCTGGCTGTTCACCGCCGGCTCCACCTTCCTCGGATTTGCCACCATCACGCCTTATCTGCTGCCCGCCTATGCCTCGAAGCGCGTTGCGCCGCAGAGCCTAGGGCGCGCAACGGCGACGCTCACTACCGGCGTGATCGCCGGTATCCTGATCGCGCGCGTAGGCGCCGGATGGATCGGCGAGCATGCGGACTGGCGCGCGGTGTATGGCATCGCGGCGGCACTGATGCTGGCCGTCACGCTGGCGCTGCCGCGACTGATGCAGGGGCGCGACACACCAAAGGAGCAGGCGGAAAAGTTCAACTATCCCGCCCTCGTGCTGTCTGTGTTCCCCATCGCGCGGCGTAATCCGGAAGTGCTTGTGTCCGGCGCCATTCAAGGGCTCGGCTTCGGGATATTCCTGTCGGTCTGGCTCGCGCTCGGCCTGCATCTCACCAGCCCGGCAATGGGCTATGGCGCTGATGTCGTCGGCTATCTCGCCGCGATCTCGCTGCTGAACCTTGCCACCACACCCTATCTCGGCGCCTGGGCAGACCGGACCGGGCCGCGGCGCGCGCGGTTCCTGATTTCGCTGGTGCAGTTCGTCGCCGTCTGCCTGCTCGGCCTGTTCGGGCACAGCCTCTGGCTGCTGCTGATCCCGCTTATCCTGATGAACCTTGTCGGCCCGATGATTGACATCACCGGCCGCATGACCTTTCTCGGCCTGCCGGCTAATGTCCGTACACGGCTTATGACAGCCTATATCGTGCTGATGTTCATTGGCGGCGGCATGGCAAGCTGGGCGGCAACAGCGGTGTATGATCACTATGGATGGACGGGCACCGCCGTGCTGACCGCCAGCCTGTCCGCGCTGCTTGTCACCCTCTCCGCATTCGCACTGCGCTTCGGTCCGCCGCGCGGGACAGGGGCGTGACGCGTAGGTGATCCGGTGGCAAGGTTAGAAAAAAGGGAGAGATCATGAGCGAAGTTCTGAAAGGCCCGCTGCGCCGACCCGTCAACATGCTGACGGAGCAGACTTATGACGGGCACAAGTCTCTGCACGATGACAAGGAGGCCGAACGCCTCGGCATCAAGGCGGGACCCATCGAAGGCCCGACCCACTTCCAGCAATTCGTGCCGCTGCTCGCCGATGTCTGGGGCCGGGACTGGTTCGAGCGCGGCTGCTTCTCCTGCCACTTCCTCAACATGGTGTTCGAAGGCGAGGAAGTGCGCGCCGAAATCGACGCGCCTGCGCCGAATGCTACGCGCACCATGGCCCGAGCTTTCAAGGCAGACGGCACGCCGGTGCTCGAAGCCAGCGCCAGCCTCGGCCCGGATCATGGCGAGACACTTCTGGAGGCGCGCATGAAAGCGCTTCGTCCGGCTACGGATCTTGTCATCCTCGCCGACATGAAAGTCGGCCTCGCCGGCGCGGCGGAAGAACGCGTCGTGATGGGCGCAGACCAACATATGGGCGGCCTCTATCCCTTCACGCTGAACGAGAAGCTGAAAGTCATCACCGAGAATGATCTGATGTATTCAGACGCGAGCGCCTCGCCCTGGGGCCGCCCGGTCATTCCGCTCGAACTCGTCAGCGTCATTGGCAACTATTCCTCGCGCACCGCCCGTTTCCCGGTGAAACAGCCCGCCATCGGCCTGTTCGCCGATCTTGAAATCCGCATGATCGAGGGCCCGCTCTTTGTCGGCGAGGAATACGTTCTCCGCCGCGAAGTCGTCGCGCTGTCGGAATCGCGCCGCGTCGAGAATTACTGGATCCGCACCCGCTTCTTCGACAAGACCGGCACGAAACAGGTCGCCGAAATGCTGCTCAATCACGGCGTGATGAAAGCCAGCTATCCGCACTATCCGAAGGAACGCCTTGCATGACGCCCGGAGGTGTGCCGGCCGGGCACTAGGGGTTTTTCCCTAGAGACCCGCCTGCGCCCTTGTGGATTCCTTGCCTCCAACGTCTGGGGACGAGGAAGGACGATGAAGCTGAAGACGGGTACTTGGGTTGTGGTCGCAGATGGTGGGCGCGGCATCCTGCTCGTCAATATCGGCACCGCCGCGCGCCCGGAACTGAAAGCCCGGCAGGTGTGGGACCTCGAAAATCCGCGCACCAGCGAGCAGGGCCGCGACCGCCCGCCGCGCGCGGTCACCCCCTCCGGCTCGCGCCGCGCCGCGCACGAGCCCGCCGACATCCATGCCCAGAACGAAGACCGCTTCATCGATGGCATCGTCGCGGCATTGGAGGAGGACGCCGCCAAGGGCCTGTTCCGGCAGATTGCCATCTTTGCGCCGCCCGCTGCGCTGGGCCGGTTCCGCAAATCCGCGAGCGAGGATTTGGCGCGTCGTGTGATTGCATGGATCGATAAGGACCTGACGAAACTGCCAGTGCCGGAGATCACGAATGCGGTTGTGAAAGCTTTGGCAGACTGACCCCGCGTCCACCCCGGTTGGCAACGGGCATCCGGCATCGGATAGTCCGGCAAAAGACCGGAGGACAAGGCAATGTCAGGGTTCAGCACTATACTCTACGCCGTGCGCGACGGGCATGCCCGCATCACGCTGAACCGCCCGCAAAAGCTCAATGCGTTGTCCTACGTCATGCAGTCCGAACTGAGCGAGGCGCTATGGGAAGCGGATAACAATGCCGACGTGCGCAGCGTTATCCTCGAAGGGGCGGGCCGTGCCTTCTGTGCCGGCTACGACCTGTCCGGTGCGGACGGCGACGTGCCGGTCTCAGCGGTCGAAGACAAGGCTGGAAACACCTATCGCGGCCACCGTTCGATCGATGACGATGCCTGGCAACTGGAACGCCAGCAGCGCTGGCGCATGGCGATCTTTGACATGCACAAGCCGGTTATCTCGAAGGTGCACGGCTACTGCCTCGCGGGCGGCTGCGATCTCGCGCTGATGAGCGACATGGTGATCGCCGCCGAGACAGCCTCCTTCGGCTTTCCGCCCGCGCGCGACCTTGGCGCATTGCCGAACCAGTTCTGGGTCTACCATTGCGGGCCGCAATGGGCGAAGCGTCTGATGCTGACCGGCGATACGATCACGGGCCGTGAGGCGCAACAGATCGGCTTGGTGATGAAGGCCGTGCCGGAGGCAGATCTTGAGGCCGAAGTCACCGGCCTCGCCGCGCGCCTTGCACTGATCGATCCGGATCTTCTCTCCGCCAACAAGCGCATCATCAATCTCGCCATGGAACTGATGGGCGCGCGCACGCTGCAGCGTCTCGCGGTTGAGAATGATGTGCGCGGCCACAACACGCGCGCGGCCGGCGGTTTCCGCAAGTCGGTCCAGGAAAAGGGCCTCAAGGCGACCCTCCGCGCCCGCGACGCAGCCTTTGGTGATGGCCGGGCCAGGGTGAACGGCCCGGAAAAACGTGATGCGGACGGGCGTCTGATCGAAGACTAGCGCGTTGATTCCCTGTCGCGCCGCGTTAGGGTCTCCTAATACATTCCGGGGAAGGGCCCAGACCATGAAAAAACTCGCCGCCGCGCTTATCGGCGCCGCTTCGCTCTGCGCCGCCGCTGAGGCTCAGGACGCTGTCATCCAGGCCGGCCATGTGCTGGCTGTTCCGGGTGAGGGATACCTGCGGCAGCAGACCATTCTCGTGGAGGGCGGCCGTATCGTCTCGATCACACCAGGCTATTCGAAGCCGAAAAACTATCCGGTCATCAACCTGAAGAACGCCTATGTCCTGCCCGGCCTGATCGACAGCCATGTCCACATCACGCGCGAGCGCAGCCCCGACAGCCGCATCAAGACCTTCGAAGATTCCATCGTCGACACGGCGTTCGACGGCGCGGGCTTCGCGCTCACCACGCTGAAGTCCGGCTTTACCACGGTGCAGGATGTCGGCGGCGACAATGATGCAATCTTCGGTCTGCGTGATGCGATCAATCGCGGCGCAGTGCCGGGTCCCCGCATCCGCGCCTCCGGCAGCTCGGTCGCGGTGACTGGCGGGCATGGCGACTTCAACGGCTGGTCTGCCGACGTGATGGCAAAATTCACCGGTGCCAGCATCTGCAACGGCCCGGATGATTGCCGCCGCGCTGCGCGCCAGCAGATCAAGGAAGGCGCTGACCTGATCAAGATCACGGCCACCGGCGGCGTTCTGTCAAACACAGCGGCGGGCCTGGAGCTGCAATTCTCGGAAGCCGAACTCGAAGCCATCGTCGAGGCGGCCCACTCAATGGGCCGCAAGGTGACGGCGCATGCGCATGGCAAGAGCGGCGTTGATGCCGCGCTCCGTGCCGGTGTAGACTCGATTGAGCATGGCACCTATCTCGACGCGGAGTCGATTGCCTTGTTCAAGGACAGCGGCGCGACGCTGGTGCCAACCGTTCTCGCCGGGGCCACGGTGACCGGCTGGACCAATGAGGCCTGGCTGCCGGCGCCGTCGCGCGCCAAGGCTGCCATCGTCGGCCCGCTGATGCTCGACATGCTGCGCCGCGCGCATGAGGGCGGGGTAAAAATCGCCTTTGGCACCGATACCGGCGTCTCCCGCCACGGAGACAATGCGCAGGAGTTCGCCCTGATGGTCGAAGCCGGTTTCACACCGGAAGAGGCGGTCCGCTCCGCGACGGTTGTAGCGGCGGAACATATCCAGATGTCTGCCGATATCGGCACGCTGGCAGTGGGCAAGTTCGCTGACCTGATCGCCGTTACCAAGGACCCGCTCAAGGACATCCGGGAACTGGAAGGCGTCGACTTCGTCATGAAGGGCGGCGTGGTGTACAAGCCGCTGGATTAACCAGACGCCCGGTGCGCTGCGGAGTTTTTTTGACCCCGCAGCGCGGGCGGCTTAAGCCTTGCATGGGCTGGCGGTTAACGACCGGGCCGCTGGCCTGCCTGTAGCGAGACCAGACATGTTTACCCTCCGCTCCGCCGCCCTCAGCGTTTCTCTCGCCGCCCTGATCGGGCTCGGCGCCTGCGACGCGCCGCCGCCCGGCGTGAAGCCCGCGACGCAGGCTTCGGAAGACTGTGTTGTGCTGGCCGAAGGGCTTTACGAGTTCCAGGATGGCCAGTTCCTGGCCGTCACGGCCGAAAGCCTGCAGGTCACCTCCGGCACGGGCCCCGAGCGGGAAATCCAGTCCGGCTTTGCCGCGCTCGGGTTTCCCTGGATGGGCCTGAAACTGCGCGACCGCGTCGCGACCCTGACGGGCACGGCGCCGAGCGCCGAGGCGAAAGCCGCCGCCTTCGCTGCTGGTGAAGCGGCAATTGCCGGCCAGGCGCCCGGCGGCCGCAGTATCCTGGTGGTCGATGGTATCTCCGTGGAAGGCGGGGAACGCGGCGTGGGCGAAAGCCTGATCCAGCTCTCCGACAGCGGCATTACGGTCGACAGCTGCCAGCGCGCCTTTGCCGGCACGATGGAAGGCCGCAACATCCAGTTCGAATCCGGCAATGCCCGCATCTCGCCGGTCAGTGCCCGCCTGCTCGATGCCGTCACCGGCGTCGCCACGCTGTGCGGACGTTTTGTCATCGAGATCGGTGGCCATACGGACTCGCGCGGCGCGGATGATTTCAATCTCCGCCTCTCGCAGGAGCGTGCCGACGCTGTGCTCGCCTACCTCGCCAGCAAGGGCGTGCCGCAGGAAAACCTGCTCGCGATCGGCTATGGTGAAACCCGCCCGATCGATCCGGCGCTGACGCTCGAGGCTTACGAGAAGAACCGCCGCACCGAGTTCAAGGTCATCCAGCGCTGAGGCGCCTCTAGAGGCTGAGGATCAGTCCCTTCGACGGCGGCACTTTCGCCTCCAACGTATCAATCCACGCAGCCGAGATCGCCACTTGTCCGTGTGCGGATTGCGGCGTCAGGTATTTCGACGACGCCTTGTAGAAGCTCGCAAGCGAGGCGCCGAGGCGCACGTTCAGCACGTCCGGCCCCAAAGCCTTGGCGCGGTCGGCGGCATAGGTCGGCACGAAGAAGAATTCCGGCTGCGGATCGGGCAGGGCGATGGGCGCGCGGTTGCCTTCCCAGTCGGTGACGCCGATCACAAGGCTAAGCACGAGGCGGTCGTGCAGCGCGGTGTGAATGTCAGCGGTGAGAGACGGGCGGCCGAGGAAATCGACATAGGCCGTCAGTCCGCGCGCATGCAGATTGTCGGCTTCGGCATAGGTCTGCACGCGCGCATAGAGGCCGAGGCTTTCGAGATAGGCCTTGTTGCCGGGCGAGGTGAGGCCGACAGCATCGACCTGCCCGCGCTGTTTCAGGCAATGCGCGAGGGCGAGCGCGGTTTTGGATGAGGCGCTGGAGATCACCACCGTCTCGGGTACCTGACCGCCGGATTCCATCAGGCAGTCATCGATCATGAAGCCGGTCGTGAACAGTGGACGGAACAGCATCTGCTCGGCTTCGAGCTTGGCGTCATAGGACGGATCAGCCGCTGTGAAGATATAGGTGTTATAGATGGGCGCGAGGCCCTGGCGGTGTGCAGCGCCGTCCATGAAGCTTGCCTTGCCGGCGTTAATGGGCGTCACATCGAAATGATCCGAGATCGGAAGATATCCGTACACACGCGCGCCCACCGGCACGCCGTCTGCGCTCGACTCCGTCACCGTGGCAAAGCCCCAGACCGGCACGCGGCCATAAGCGGCATCCGCCGAGGGAAAGAAATTCCAGTAACCCATCGCCTCGCCGAAGGTGGCGTAGGTCACATTGTTCGCCGTCAGCGCGAAGGCGTCCACCTTCAGCCGCGCCGCACCGGGCGCCAGCGATGCAGGCTTCGTATCGACCCAGTGCGTGTCGCGAAGGTTGCCGCGTTTGATCAGGAAGTCTGCCATCGTCGCCGTCCCCTTGGCCTTTATGATTTCGGTTTGCCCATGAAGGCGCCGATTCGCGCCTGCATGTCAGGGCCGACGCCCTCATTGTTGAGAATTTCCCATTGCAGACCGCTGTCCATGTCGCGCGCATCGGTGGCTTCCAGCAGGCGCTTGTTCGCCGCGTGGCTGAAGGGCGAGTTGGCGAGGATCTGCGCGGCGAGCTGTTCGATCGCCTGCTCAAACTCCGCATCCGGAACAACCATTTCCGCGAGCCCCATACGCAGGGCGTCGGCAGCCTTCACCGTTTCGGCGGTGAACATCAGCCGCTTCGCACTGGCGATGCCCACGCGCCGCGGCAGGCGCTGGCTCATGCCCCAGATCGGGGTGAGCGCCCATTTCGCATGCGTGTCGGCAAATTTCGCGCTCTCGGCGGCAAGGATGAAATCCGCCGCCAGCGCCACTTCCAGTGCACCGGTATAGCAATGCCCGTGCACCGCCGCGATCACCGGCTTCGGCAACCGTTCCAGCAAGCGCAGCGTTTCCGAATGCCAGCCGCGCGAAGGCACTTTCTCGCCCTTGGAAATGTCGGCGAGGTCGTGCCCGGCGGAGAAGCACTTGCCCGCTCCGCGCAGCACGACGCAGCCGATGGACTCGTCCTTGTACAGATCGAGCACATGCCGGCGCAGCTCCTCGAACATCTCCACCGTCAGCGCGTTCAGCTTGTCCGGCCGGTTGAGCGTCAGGATGGCGAGGCCATTCTGGTCGTCGCGCGTAACGCTCATGTGCCGAGGTCCACCATCAGGGATGAGATGGCGTGCACGAAGTTGTTCGGTGCAATCGTCTGTTCGCCCGTCCAGCGCACTTTTGGGAAACGCGCAAGGATGCGGCGATAGGCGGCCTCCAGCTGCATGTTGGCCACCCGCTGACCGAGGCAGACATGCGGGCCCTGGCCGAAGGAGAGGTGTTCCTTGGCATTGCTGCGGCGGATGTCGAACTTGTTCGGCTCCGGAAACTTCGCCGGGTCGCGGTTCGCCGCCGGATAGTACATGACGACCTTCTCGCCTTCGGCGATCTGCTGGCCGCCGAGCTCGGTGTCATGCGTCGCGGTGCGGCGCATATAGGTCACCGGCGTCACCATGCGGATCGCTTCGTGCACGAAGTTCGGAAAGAGGTCCGGCTCCGCTTTCAGGTCGTCGCGGATGGTCATATTCTCCGTGATCAGCCGCATCGTGCCCGATAGCGAATTGCGCGTCGTGTCATTGCCGGCAAACACGATCAGCAGCCATGAGCCATCCAGGAATTCCGGCGAGAGCGGTTTGCCGTCGATCTTCACGTTGGCAATGGCGGAGAGAAGATCCGGCTGCGGATTTTTCCGGCGTTCCTCGAGCAGGGAGCGTCCGAACTCGAACATCGACTGGATTTCGCTCATGAAGGTCATGATCTGCTCGGGCGTCACATTGCCGAGGCCTTCCTGCTGGGCCTGGTATTGTGAGGTTTCGAGGAAGTGCATCCAGTGCACCAGCTTCGGCCGGTCAGCGGCCGGCACGCCGAGAATTTCGCACAGCGTGAACAGCGGCAGCTCGGCAGAGAACATCTCCACCATATCCACCACCGGCCCCTGCGCCTGCATCGCGTCGAGCAGGCGGTCGACTTCCACCTCGACCTTCTTCTTCAGCTCCGCCACGAAATCGGCGCGGAAATAGGCCATATGCTCCATGCGCAGCGGCGTGTGATACGGCCGGTCAAGATTGATCAGGGAGTTCAGCGAGGAGGAATGCAGCAGCGGATGGCGTGGTACGCCCTCCATGCCATAATTCATCAGAATGCCGCCTTTCTGCGAGGAAAAGGCTTCCGGGATCAGTTCCACCTTCTTGACGAGATCATAGCTTGTCACGGCCCAGAAGCCCGCGCCCATGATTTCCGGATGCCACATCACCGGCGCCTTCTCGCGCATCTCGGCGAAAGCGTCGTGCGTATATCCGCCGCGTTTCGAAAACACTTCCGGATCGGTCAGGTCCACGGGCGGTGCCAGCGCATAGGCCTTGGCATATTTCGGCTCGGTCGGCGCGCGCTCGACCTGATAGGTCTCGGTGACGTTCTGGAAGCTCATGGCGTTTCCCCCTAGAACTTATACCGTACCGGGATCGATTTCGGCCCGCCGACAAAGTTCGCGCGAATGAAGCTCGGCTCGCCTGCGAGTTCGATGGTCTTCACGCGGCTGAACAATTCCTCATAGATCGCCTGCATTTCCAGGCGCGCGAGGTGCATGCCGAGGCACATATGCCCGCCATAGCCGAAGGAAATGATCCGGTTCGGGCTACGGTCAACCTTGAACTTGAACGGCTCGTCGAAGACCTCTTCGTCGCGGTTGCCAGACGGGTAGCACAGCAACAGGCTCTCGCCTTTCAGGATTTTCTTGCCTCGCAGCTCATAGTCATCCTGCGCTGTGCGCATGAAATGCTTCACCGGCGTCGTCCAGCGGATCGCTTCCTCGACCGCGGAGCGCGACATGGTTTTCGGATCGTCGAGCATTTTTTTCAGCTGCGACGGATCCTGCAGCATGGCGAGTACGCCGCCGCCGGTGGAGGCGCTTGTCGTGTCGTGGCCGGCAGCGGCGACGATGATGTAATAGCTCATCGCCTCCAGCTGGCCGATCGGTTCGCCGTCCACCATGCCGTTGGCGATCACGGTGGAGACATCATCCTTCGGATTGGCGCGCCGGTCGGCGGTGATCGAGGTGAAGTACATGAAGAATTCTGCCAGCGTCGCCTGGATCGAGGCGAGGCCCTTTTCCACATCGCGTTCCTCGGCGAGCGACTTGTCGCGCATCAGGTCCTGGTCCTGCGCGCCGAAAATCTCCTGCGTCAGTTTCAGCATCATCGGCTCGTCCGATTCCGGAACACCGAGAATCTGCATGATCACGCGCAGCGGATAGTAGAGCGCCACATCACGCTGGAAGTCGCATTCGCCGCCAAGGTCTTCCATCCGGTCGACATATTGCTTCGCGATGGATTTGATCGCGTCTTCGCGCTTCTTCACGTTCTGCGGCATGAACCATTCCTGGGTCAGGTGGCGCAGCTTGTAGTGCAGCGGATCATCCAGCTGCACGAGCGTCTTCAGCAGGTGCGGCTGGCCGAACTTGGCATAGACGCCTTTCTCGGCCTCGGCATAGGAGAGCATCTCCCGCTCGCCGTTCGTGAACAGCTGGTTCTGACGCGAGATGTCCATGATGTCGGCATGCTTGGTCACCGCCCAGAAGGGCCGGAAGGCTTCCGGTTCGCACCAGGCGAGCGGGTCTTCGGCGCGCAGGCGCGCGAAGGTCGCGTCCAGCAGTTTTGGTTCGGAATAGACCGTCGGATCAACGATCAGGTTGCAGGTCTCGGACGCCGTCCGGCTCATCTGCCGGGAAGGGTCCTTCTTGGTTTGCGGCGGGGTGGCCAGGGCAGCGGTGTCTGCCATGTGAGTGTCCTCCGGAGATCAGGTGCGGCGCGGAATTTTCCGTCTGTTCCTGACTGTATCCGGGCCCCTGCCGCTGCCAAGTCGTGACTTAGGGGCAGGCGCGCGCGGCTTCGGCGGGGCGCCGGCCGTTTCGCCGAGTTCGGCGAGTGCGGCTTCGAGCAGGTCGGCGGGCACTTCCTCCACCTGACCCGGTTTCAGGTCGGCCAGGATGAAGGGGCCATAGCTGACACGGATGAGCCGGTTCACCGTCAGGCCGAGCGATTCCAGCGCGCGGCGCACTTCGCGTTTCTTGCCTTCGGTCAGGGTCACGGTCAGCCAGGAGTTCGCGCCCATCTCGCGGTCGAACACCGCCTTGATAGGCTGGTAGACGACGCCGTCGACCGTGATGCCCTTGGCAAGCTCGTCGATCTTCAGCTGCGTGACTGTGCCCTTGGCGCGCACGCGGTAGGTGCGTTCGAGGCCTGACTTCGGCAGCTCGAGGAACCGAGCCAGCTCGCCATCATTGGTCAGCAGCAAGAGGCCCTCGGTTGTCAGGTCGAGGCGTCCGACAGTGACGACGCGGGGCAGGGTCTTCTTGGGCAACTCGTCAAAGATGGTGCGCCGGCCAGCGGGGTCGTTAGTCGTGGTGATCAGCCCGGCGGGCTTGTGATAGCGCCACAGGCGGCGCGCATCGGGGGCCATCACGGTCTTACGGCCGACCTTGATATGCTCCTTGCCGGTCACCTTGAAGGCGGGCGAGGTCAGCTTCTGGCCGTTGACGGTCACTTCGCCCGCCTCGATCAGCCGCTCGATCTCGCGGCGTGAGGCGATGCCGGCCCGGGCGAGATACTTGGCGATCCGTTCACCGCCCTCCTGCCATTCGGCATCAGACGCGGGTTTCTTGCCTGGGGCAGGGCGCGGCTTTCCGGAAGGCTTCCGGCGCGGGCGGCCCGTCTCGCGACGCTCCGTCATGGTCTTGTCTTTCGCTGTGGTTCAGGCCGTGAACTGCAGGATAGGGGCCGCTATGGCAAGCCCGAGCGCGATTTCCGTGCCCATCCAGATCGGGATGATCTTCGCGTCCCCGCCCTTGGCCCGGTCCAGCACCATTGAGACCACCCGGCCCATCGCCGCGCCCAGCCAGCCGGCAGCGATCGGCAGCACCGCCATCAGGGCCATCGGCGGAGGTGCGTGCAGCACGATCACGAAGGCAGCCAGGTGCACCATCAGGAACAGGCCGCCATAGGTCGCCCGGAATTCGGAATAACCGCCCGGCTTTTCGGGGTCTGGCTTCAGCCGCACGATGCCGGCGGCCCAGTCGGGCGAGAACAGCGCGCCCAGACCCAGGGCGGCCCCGAAACCGAGGCCGATCAGGGCCAGAATGTCTCCGTAATGCATGGTTTTAAATGCCTTTCTTCACCGGGAAGAGGTTGGGGCGCAGAGGTCCCGTGTTAAGGGTATTGCCGCTAGGGAAAGGCATCGTCAGTGCCGGAAAGCCCCGGTTTTACGGGCGATTTCAGCCTGCGCAGCTTTGATGGATTTCTACCAATTCCTAACATCGCTTCGCGAAAAATTAACCATTTCCCGGCTTTGCTGGAGGCTGAGTTATGCGGCTCCAGGGAGAATCACCCTTCAGGCCGCCCAGCGTTGCGAGGAAGCCGCCCTATGCGCATGAAGATGTTCGCTGCAGAGTCCATGGAAGCTGCCAAGGCGATGATCTTCGCTGAGATGGGCTCTGATGCCGTGATTCTTTCGGAGCGCGAAGTGGAAGGCGGGGTCGAGGTGCGTGCCGCGACCGACCGTATGGGCGCCGCGGCCCTGAACAATGAGCCTGTGTTCCTGCGCGATGCCCGCGCCGGCGGCCATGGCCGGGGTGTCGACAATCCGATGTTTGCCCGCGTGCGGGACGCCCTTCTCTGGCACGGCGCGCCGCAGCGCTTTGCCGAGCGGGTCGCCCATGAAGGCGCCGGCCGCCTGCCGGGCCAGTTCGCAGCGCCCGAAGACGCGATGGCCGAAGGCCTGACGCGCATGATCACCTGCGACCCGGTCCCGGCCCGTCTCGACCGCGATATCCTTCTCGTCGGTCCGCCCGGCCATGGCCGCACTGCAACGGCAGCGAAGCTCACCCGCCGCGCCTCGGTCGCGCGCGCCGAGATCATTCCGCTGGCCGCCGACCTCGACGGCTCGGGCGCCGGCGCCCAGCTGTCGGCCTATCTCGAACTGGAGCGCGAGCGCATCCGTGTCGCCGACACACCGGACGAGTTGTTCGGCATCCTGCGTGTCCTGCGCAGCGAGAACCGCCGCTGCGTGATCGACCTGCCGGCGATCAATCCCTTCGAAGGCGATGACCTTGACAGCCTCGCTGATCTCGTTGCGGCCATCCGCGCCGAGCCGGTTCTCGTGCTCTCTGCAGAGGGCCATCCCGAAGATCTCGCCGAAGCGGCCCGCGCGTTCCAGCGCGCGGGTGTGCGCCGCGCGATCCTGACCAAACTCGATGTGGTCCGCCGCCGGGGCGGCGCCATATCGGCCCTGACATCCGCAGGCATTGCCTTCTCGCACCTCGCCATCACACCGTTCATCGGTGGGGGGCTGGTGCCGGCAGCGCCTTCGCGCATTGCGGCGCTCCTGATGGAAGAAGCCCGCGGCGATGTCATCGCCCTCAGAGGAGCTGCCTGATCCATGAACTTCACCATGCGCAGATCGCAGGACCGGCCCCAGGCTCGCCCCATGCCGCGGGTCACGCCCGCCTCCGTCATCGCCGTCGGCAGCGGCAAGGGCGGTGTTGGCAAGACCTTCATCTCCATCACCCTGGCCTCGGCGCTGGCCAAACTCGGCCGCCGGGTCCTGCTGGTGGACGGCGACCTTGGCCTCGCCAATGTCGACGTCCAGCTCGGCATCGCGCCGGAGACAGACCTTGCCGCCGTCGTGGCGGGTTGGGTCGAGATCGAGGATGCCGTGACGCCGGTCGATGGCGGCACGGGCAGTGGCGGCTTCGATGTGCTGCCAGGCCGTTCCGGCTCGGGCGCGCTTGCCGAACTGCCGCCGGAAGAAGTCGCGCGCCTCGCCGCCGGCCTCTCTGCGCTGGCGCTCCAGTATGATCATGTGATCATCGACCTTGGCGCCGGCATCGAAGCCAACTGCATGCGTCTCGCGCGCTCCGCCGACAAGACGCTGATGGTGATCACGGACGATCCCGCCTCGATGACCGACGGCTATGCCTTCATCAAGGTGCTGCGCGGCTATGCGCCGAATGTCGAACCGATCGTTGCCATCAACCGCGCCGAAACGCGCGCCGCCGGCCAGCGCACCTACGAAGCCATCGCGCGCGCCTGCAACACATTCCTCGGCTTCCGCCCGCGCCATGCCGGCACGGTGATGGAAGAGCCGAAGGTCCGCGATGCGCTGCGCTGTCAGCGTACCCTGATTTCCACAGATCCGTTGGCTCAGCCGGTTCAGGATGTGATGGCAATCGCCCAGATGCTCGTCGGCGAGGGGCAACCCGCGTCGATTGGCAATTAATCCGTGTTGAGAAGAGTTGAAGATTTAGTCCGTATCCGAACTCCACATTAACTTGTTAACAAGAATGCGGCGTTAGGATTCACATTGGTTAACAATCAGGCTACACCAGCCTCAAGATGATTCGGGAGACGAGCGATGCGCGTCCTTTTGATTGAAGATGACCGGGCCCTTGCACGCTCGATTGAGCTGATGCTGAAGGCTGCGGGCTTCAACGTTTACATGACCGATCTCGGCGAGGACGGTGTCGACCTCGGCAAGGTCTACGAGTACGACATGATCCTCCTGGATCTGTCGCTGCCGGATATCTCCGGCTTCGAGGTTCTCAAGCAGCTCCGCATGAGCCGCGTGAACACGCCGGTGATGATCCTCTCGGGCAACCCGGACATCGAAGCGAAGGTGAAGACGCTCGGCTACGGCGCCGACGACTACCTCACCAAGCCGTTCAACAAGGACGAGCTGATCGCCCGCATCACCGCCATCGTGCGCCGTTCCAAAGGCCATGCCGAGAGCGTGATCCGCACCGGCGAGATCGTCGTGAACCTCGACGCCAAGACGGTTGAAGTGGAAGGCGAACGCGTCCACCTGACCGGCAAGGAATATGCGATGTTCGAGCTGCTTTCGCTGCGCAAGGGCACGACGCTGACCAAGGAAATGTTCCTCAACCACCTTTATGGCGGGATGGACGAGCCGGAACTGAAGATCATCGACGTCTTCATCTGCAAGCTGCGCAAGAAGCTGCAGCAGGCCACCAATGGCAACCATTACATCGAAACCGTCTGGGGCCGCGGCTATGTGCTCCGGGACCCGCGCCCGGGTCAGAAGACGGCTGATATCGAAGAAGCCGCCTGACTGGAAACGGATTAAACACATCAGGACGCCCCGGCCCGCGCCGGGGCGTTTTTGATTCAGGTTTGCGTCAGGCGGCGGCGATCTGCGAGAGCTGGTCGCGCAGCTTCTGCGGACTGCCGGGAACGATGGCATCCACCTCCTCATGCATCGCGCGCCAGACGGGCACGGCGCGCTTCAGCAGGGCATGGCCGGCCGGCGTGAGATGCAGGCGGCGCGAGCGCTTGTCGTCCGGGTCCGGACGGATTTCGACAAGCCCGTCGCGCTCCAGCGGTTTCAGGTTTGCCGTCAGCGTTGTGCGGTCCATTGCCAGGAAGCTGGCCGTCTCGCCGAGGCGCGGCGGGGCCGGGCGGTTCAGCGACATCAGCAGCGAGTATTGCCCGTGGCTGATGCCGAAGGGCGCGAAAGCCGCATCGAAGCGCCGGGCGAGAGCGCGCGCCGCGCGGTGCACGCTGAGGCAGAGGCAGCGCTGGTAGACTTCATGCGTGATGGAAACCGGAAGATCGCTTTTCATGACGAGAATGTAGGTTGACATCAACATATCCGTCAACGAGAACAGGCGGGCAACAAACACAAGGGAAGGGCGATCGAGGCCTGCGTCGCAGGTGTGCGCCCGCTTTTTCCGCTGGAGACAAGAGATGAGAGAAGTGACGGCCTATACTTGGGTGCCGGATTTTGCGCAGGGCTTCGTGAAGGACCTGCGCGTGCGCTGGGCGCTGGAGGAGGCAGGGCTGGCCTATGCCGAACGCCTGATCGACCACGAGCAGAAGCTGCAGCCCGAACACCTGAAGCGCCAGCCTTTCGCGCAGGTGCCGGTCTACCGCGACGATCAGGTGGAGCTGTTCGAGTCCGGCGCGATCGTGATGCAGATCGCCGAAGGTTCCGAAGCATTGATGCCGAAGGATTCTGCCGGGCGCGCCCGTACGATGAGCTGGGCCTTTGCGGCGTTGAACTCTGTGGAGCCGTTCGTGGCGAATGTGCGCATTACGCAGCTGTTCCATGCCGATGCACCTTGGGCAGACGGGTATATGGAAAATGCCGCCCGGATGGCCGCCGGCCGGCTGGCCCGCGTGGCAGACTGGCTGAAGGGCCGGGACTATCTCGAAGGGCGCTTCACCGCCGGGGACCTGCTGATGGCGACGGTCCTGCGCGAGATGGAAGGGCATGCGCTGCTCGCCGCGCATCCGGTGCTGGAAGCCTATGTGAAACGCTGCACGGGCCGCCCGGCCTTCGGCCGCGCGCTGGAGGCGCAGCTGAAAGTGTTTGCGGCCCATCCGCCGCAGCTGGTCAGCGCCTGAGAGGAGGGTGATATGTCAGGATTGCAGAAAAAGGTGCGCACCTGTTTCTGGTTCAACACGGGCGGGTATGAGGCAGCGAAATTCTATGTCGGGCTTGTGCCGGATAGCCGGATCGACGCGGTGTTCGAGCATGGCAATGCGGCAGACCCGATGGTGGTCGAGTTCACCCTCGCCGGCGCGCCGATGATGGTGCTGACGGGCGGGCCCGGAGCGCCCGCGCATGCCCCATCCGCTTCGATCAGCATACTGACGAAGACGCAGGCTGAGACCGATCGCCTCTGGGCCGCGCTGCTCGAAGGCGGCGGCGAGGAAAGCATGTGCGGCTGGTTGAAGGACAAGTATGGTATCTCCTGGCAGGTCGTGCCTGAACTGATGCCAGGCTTCCTCGGCCACCCCGACCGTGAGAAGGCGGGCCGGGCAATGGCCGCGATGATGACAATGAAAAAACTGGATATCGGCGCCATCGAGGCCGCGTTCAACGGGGAGACCGTGTGATGGCCGCAGAGAAGGCCAAGGGTCCTGCATCCTATTTTCCCTCCATCGAGAAGACTTACGGAAAGCCAGTCAGCCACTGGCTGAAGCTGATCGAAGGCATGGGCGAAATCAGACACATGGAGATCGTCAGTTCACTGAAGACGGAACACGGGCTTGGCCACGGCCATGCCAATGCGCTGGTGGCATATCACCGCGCCCAATCGGGAAAGGCATGAGGAAACAGATATGACAGACAAGAGAAAACCGGTCGCGGAAATCGCTGCCGAAATGGGCATGGGGCTGCTGTCGCCGCACCTGACCTGCCGCAATTGCGCAGGCGCCATCGCGTTCTACAAGGAAGCCTTCGGCGCCGAGGAAATGATGCGCCTGCCAGGGCCGGACGGGCGCCTGTTGCATGCCGCAATCCGGGTGAACGGGTCGATGGTAATGCTGACGGATGAATATCCCGAAATGGGCGGGCACTCGCCGCTCGCCCTCGGCGGCTCGCCGGTGACGCTGCATCTGATGGTGGATGATGTCGATGCGGTCGCCGCGCGCGCAGTGGCGGCGGGCGCAGAGATCACCATGCCGGTCGCCGACCAGTTCTGGGGCGACCGCTACGGCGTGGTGAAGGACCCCTACGGACACATGTGGTCGATCGCGACGCCGATCTGGCCACCGAAATCGCCGGAAGAAATGGAAGCAGGCCTCAAGGCTTCAATGGAACGCATGTCAGGGAGCTGATGATATGACGTATGTGGATGGATTTGTGCTGGCCGTGCCGGACGCCAACAAGGAAGCGTATCGCAAGCTCGCGACAGATGCTTCGGTTGTCTTCAAACGGCATGGCGCCATAGGCTTTGTCGAGAACTGGGGCGTGGACGTGCCGCCGGGCAAGGTCAACTGCCTGAACTCTGCCGTGATGCGCAAGCCCGACGAGACGGTGATGTTCTCCTGGATCGTCTGGCCGGACAGGGCCGCGCGCGATGCCGGCAACACCGCCGTGATGGTCGACCCGGATCTCGGCGGGCCCGGCATGGAAATGCCGTTTGATGGCATGCGGATGATCTATGGCGGCTTCGAGCACCTGCTGGGCGACGCGCTCGCCGCGCCGGGCATTGTCGATGGCACGGTGATGCCTGTTCCGGTAGCCAGCAAGGCAGCTTACACGGCGCAGGCAGCGAAAATGGCGGACCTGTTCTGCGAACACGGCGCCCTCTCTGTCGTTGATGCCTGGAGCGACGATGTGCCGGAGGGCAAGGTGAACTCCTTTCACACGGCCGTGCTGCGAAAGCCGGACGAGGCCATCGTGTTTTCTTGGATCAACTGGAAGGACGCGGCCGCGCAGGAGAAGGGCTGGGCCGCGATCATGGCTGACCCCCGGATGGAGGCGTTCAGCCCCAAAACCGTCGGAGCCGACATGGGCCGGATGATCTTCGGGTCATTCACCCCGCTGGTCGTGGCCTGAAGGCAACACTTTCTGGCCTGATCAATAAAATGCCAGCTTGCTTATGAGAATTAGTTGCAACTAGGGCCGGGCTTGTCTAGGGAGCGAATGAGAAACATTCGCAACATAGGACTGCCCCCTTCATGCTCTCCCGGAAACTGTCTTCCAACGCCCCCAAGGCGGTGGCCCCCCGTCTTTCGGCCCGTCTCCTGGGCTGCGCGGCAACGCTCAGCCTGTGCGCCGGCATCGCGCTGCCCGCGGTTGCGGAAGATGCCCCGGATGAGGTCAAGCGCCAGGAAACGATCTACGTTTACGGCACCCGCGCCAGCTATAGCGAGGACACGTCCCGCGGGGCGACCAAGACCGATACGGCGATCGTGGACATTCCGCAGGCGATGACCGTTGTGACCGGCGACCTGATCCGGGACCATGCCATTTCCGGCGTCAGTGACGCCCTCCGCTTCGTGCCCGGCGTGACTGTCGCGCAGGGCGAAGGCCACCGCGATGCGCCGGTGCTGCGCGGCAACACCACGACGGCGGATTTCTTCGTCGATGGCGTGCGCGATGACCTGCAATACTACCGCGATGTCTACAACACCGACCGTGTTGAAGTGCTCAAGGGCCCCTCGGGCCTCGTCTTCGGGCGCGGCACCGGCGGCGGTGTAATCAACCGCGTGACCAAGGATGCTGACGGCGAACGCGTCCGCGCCATCACGTTGACGGCGGGCTCGTATGGCCATGCCCGCGCTGCGCTGGATATCGGGGATGCGCTCTCGGACAATCTGGGGGGGCGGATCAATCTCGTCTACGAAGATTCCGAGAGCTATCGCGAGACCATGGAAAGCGAGCGCTACGGCATCGCGCCGACCTTGTCGGTCACGGCGGGCGACGCCACCCGGTTCAAGTTTGCGGCAGAGCATTTCCGCGATGAACGGGTTACCGATCGCGGTGTCCCGTCGCTGGCGGGGCGGCCCTATGATGTGTCGGTGAAATCCTATTACGGCAATGCTGCAGGCAGCCCCAGCGAGGTTGAGGTCAATACGCTGACCGCCATGGTCGAGCACGATTTTTCGGACGCACTGACGCTGCGCTCGACGCTGCTCTATGGCGACTATGAAAAATTCTATCAGAACATCTTCGCCGCCAGCGCCGTGAACGCCGCTGCAGGTACGGTGCAGCTGGCGGCCTACAACTCCTTTACCAGCCGCGAAAACCTGATCAGCCAGACCGATCTGATCTGGAAAGGATCGTGGGGCGGCATGGAGCATACCCTGCTCGCGGGGATCGAGGCCGGTATGCAGACGAGCGACAACCTGCGTATCGAGGGGCAGTTCCCGGCTGCGGCAGGGCTGGAGCGGCTGACCGTTTCGCTGGCGGACCGCGGACAGAATGCCGTGGCAACCTATGGCCGCGTGTCTCGGGACAATGTCAATGATCTGAGCCTTTTTGCGGCCTATGTGCAGGACCAGGTGAAGCTCACCGATCAGCTGCAGGTGATTTCCGGCCTGCGCTTTGACCGGTTTGATTTCGACTTCGACAACCGGATCGGCGCCGATGCGTCGCGCACGGACGAGTTTGTCTCGCCGCGCCTGGGCGTGGTTTATGCACCGGTGCAGGATGTCTCGCTGTATGCGAGCTGGGCGAAATCCTACTTGCCGCAATCAGGTGAGCAGTTTTCGAACCTGACGCCGGCCCTCGCGGATTTCGAGCCTGAAGAGTTCGAGAACCTCGAAGCCGGCCTGAAGTGGCAACCTTCGGACGAGCTGTTGTTCACCGCTGCGCTGTTCCGTCTGGACCGGACGAACACGCTGGCGCCGGGGCCGGTGGCAGGCGTTTCGGTGCTGACCGGCGCCCAGCGCACGGAAGGCCTCGAGCTTTCGCTGCAGGGCGAAGTTATTGATGGCTGGGATATCGCCGCCGCCTATGCCTGGCAGACGGCCGAGATTACCGAGACCACGAGTTCTGCGCCTGCAGGCCGCAAGGCACCGCTGGTGCCGGAACATAGCGCCAGCGTGTGGAACAAGGTGCTTGTCACGGATCGCATCGATCTTGGTGCCGGCGTGGTCTGGCAGGACGACCGGTATGCGAGCATCTCGAACGCCGTTGTCCTTCCGTCCTTCACGCGGATTGATGCCGCCGCCTATTATCAGCTCTCGGACGACCTGACCCTGCAGCTGAACCTCGAGAACCTGACCGGCGAGACCTATGCAGTGAGTTCGCACAATGACAACAACATCATGCTGGGCGCGCCGCTATCGGCGAAGCTGACGCTGATCGCCCGCTTCTGACCAGACGGGTAAACCCGGAATAGCGGTCCTGGCGAAAGCCGGGGCCGTTTTCGGTTCAGGCCGGTTTGCGGTGGGTGCTGTTGTCGCGGGCGGCGCCGTATTCGGGGACGAGAACGCCGAGCAGGCGCAGGGCCTCTGACGTGTCGTGGCGCCGGGCGGCTTCGATCAGGGCACTGACTTTCTTGTCGAGCAGTTCGCCGGCCGGGGCTTCGCTGATGACGCGGTTGATGCCGGTGATCGCGGTCGGCGCGATCGTCTCATGCCAGTAGGTCAGCGACTCGTGCATCTTCTCGCCGGGGCGCATGCCGGTGATGCGGATTTCGATATCGGCGCCCGGCACCTTGCCCTTCAGTCGGATCATCGTTTCGGCCAGCTGCAGGATCGCCACCGGCTCGCCCATGTCGAGGACGAAGAGTTCCGGCTCCTGCTTCTCGCCCTGCAGGGCCGCGGCCTGGAGGACGAGGGAAGTGGCTTCCTCGATGGTCATGAAGAAACGGGTGGCATCCGGATCGGTGATCGTGACCGGGCCGCCGGCGGCGATCTGGCGTTCGAACAGCGGGACGACGGAGCCTGACGAGCCGAGCACATTGCCGAAGCGGACCATGGCGCCGGCGATGCCGGCCTCGGTGACGATGCGGCCTATGGCAAGCTCGGCGAGGCGTTTGGTGGCGCCCATTACATTGTCCGGCGAGACGGCCTTGTCGGTGGAGATGAAGACGAAGCGGCGGGCGCCGGCGATGGCGGCGGCCCGTGCGGCGGCGACGGCGCCAGCGACATTGGTGAGCACCGCCTCGCAGACATTGGTTTCCATCAGCGGCACATGTTTCAGGGCGGCGGCGTGGATGACGATGTCGGGGCGGGCTTCGTTGAAGATGGCGGTGAGGCGCGCAATGTCGCGCACATCGCCGAGCTGGCAGGTGAGGGCGAGGCCGGGATGCTTTTCCTTCAGCTCGAGATCGATCTGGTAGAGATTGAACTCCGAGGAATCGACAATCGTCAGCGTAGCCGGCGACTGGCGTGCGACCTGGCGGGTCAGCTCCGAACCGATCGATCCGCCGCCGCCGGTGATGAGCACGCGCGCGCCGGAGAGGAGCTGGTTGACGGGGGTGAGATCGAGCTCGCGCTCCGGGCGGGCGAGCAGGTCTGCCGGGCGCACGGGCTCCAGCGTCTGGGCGGTTTCGTCATGGCCGAGCGCCATGATGTGGGCGCCGTGGACGGAGGCGATTTCGAGCACTTCGTTCATCGCGCGGCGCTCGCGGGCCGGGCCGGTGACGGCGACCCAGGGCGCACTGCCATAGCGCAGGGCGAGCACATCGATGACTTCGCCGAGTTCCTTGAGGCTGCCCATGATCGGCACGCCGCGGACAGCGCGGCCATGTTCCTTTTCATTCACCTCGATCAGGCCAAGCACGCGCAGGTGGGAGCCGGCCGGGGCGTTCTCGAGGCGGCGCAGCACCTCGGTCCAGCTGTCCGGATCACCGACGAGCAGGACCGGCTGGCTCTGCGAGGGGAGTTTCTGGAAGATCTGCAGCGGCGCCTGCGTGGTGCGGTAGCGCGCGACCATGCGGCCGGCGAAGAGGAAGGCGGTCCAGAAGGCGGTAGAAATCAGCAGCACGGCGAGCGGATCGATGAGGCGGCCGTTCAGTACCATCATGACCGGCAGGTAGAGCAGCACGGCCAGCGCAATGCCCTGGATCAGTCGGACGGCATCGGGCGCGCCCATGTGGCGCCAGACCTGGCGATGCACACCGCCCGCGACGAGGCCCGCCGTGGCGGCGAGCATGAAGGCGCTGATGGCGAGCAGCCAAGCGTTGATCGCGATGGAGGTGACATCCGGGTCCGACACCAGCATCACGAGGTGTGCCAGCGACATCGCGAGACCGGCCATCGCGACATCGAAGGACAGGGTCAGGGCCATCGCGCGCCGGGCGGCGTCTCTCGGTGTCACGGCCTCTACTCCTTAGTCTCGCGTGGGGGCGAATCTGCCGCTTTCTGCCACTCTTGCGGCATGGCGGAAACCCCGTTCGCATTGCGAGTTTGTAATCCTTGGCGCGCACAGTGAACAGCGGGTTTCACCCCGTCTGCGGAAATGATCACGCACCTGTGTTGCAGAGGCCACGATTGGGGCGGGGAGGGGATTGGTGGGCCCGGCAGGACTTGAACCTGCGACCAAACCGTTATGAGCGGTCCGCTCTAACCAACTGAGCTACAGGCCCCCTTGTGTGCAGGTCGTTTAGGCGCCGCAGGGCCGCCTTGCAACGGCCTTGTTCGGCTCTGATGACAGGCGTAGCCTTGAAGGCCCAAACAGGAGTTCCAAATGTTTCGCCCCGCTCTCTCCCTCGCTGCCCTGGTTCTGGCCGCCGTTCCGGTCGCCTGTGCCCAGATGCCGTTTGCCTCAACCGCCGCTGCGGCGCCCATGCTCGCGAGCCCTGCTGCCATGACTGCACATCCCAACTCCATCCAGCCGGAAACGACGCTAAACATCAACGCCGAAGCGAAGATCAGCGTGGCGCCGGATATTGCCTACATCACGGCCGGCGTCACCGAAGAGCGCGCGACGGCCGCCGAAGCGATGGCCGCGCAGGCGGCGGCGATGAACGGTGTGTTCGCCGCGCTGGAAAAGGCGGGTGTCGCGAAGAAGGACATCCAGACCTCCGGCCTCAGCCTCTATCCGCGCTATGACTATATCGAGACCAAGCAGAAGGATGGCAGCTCGCGCGGCGAACAGCGGCTGGCCGGCTATGTGGCGAGCAACAATGTCACCGCGCGCGTGCGCAATCTCGACACGTTGGGCGCGACCATCGACAGCCTGGTGAAATCCGGCGGCAACACCTTCTCGGGCGTCACCTTCGCGCTCGACAATGACAAGGACCTGAAGAACCAGGCGCGCGAGCAGGCGATGAAGGACGCGGTCGCGAAGGCGGAACTGTATGCCCGCGCCTCCGGCCTGCGCGTTGCGCGGATCGTGACCATTTCGGAAGGCTATGAGTATTCGCCGCAGCCGGTGATGATGGCGCGCGCCGAAATGGCCATGGACATGGGCGGCGCCCCGACGCCGGTCGCCGGCGGAGAAGTCGGCGTGACGGCGAGTGTCAGCGTGATGTTCGAACTGGTGAAATAGCGCGCGCCGCTCTGTTTTCGGATTGAAGAAACCCCTCTCCGGACGGAGAGGGGTTTTTTGTTTCCGGGAGCGTGGCAACCCTCACCTCCCATTGCGGAGCAATGGGAGGTGAGGGGTTCTGTGCATCGCCCAGCACCAGCGCCCGGAGAGGCGAAGGCCTTCCGGGTTTGCGAGGCTGGTTTTGATCCCTTGTCAGGAGGTGTCGGTGAGCTGTTGCCAGACCGGGGTCGTGATGTTGGTCAGGGCACGGAAGGTGTCGCGGTAGGTGGGCGTGCGCATGCCTTTCAGGCCTTCGGGCATGGCCGGGCTGATC
>NZ_JBKBXB010000031.1:0-37526 GCF_046313975.1 Hyphomonas sp.
ATCCATGCCGCCATAGCGAGACTTCCAGTTGTATAGGGTCGCCTCCGAAACACCGTGCTTGCGAGAAAGATCTGCGGCTTTCGCGCCGGCTTCCATCTCCTTCAACACCGCTATGATCTGTTCTTCACTGAAACGGGATCGCTTCATCTATCCGTCCTTCCTGAGGGGCCGGACTCTAACTCAATCTGGAGGAAAATCTCAGTGGCAGGTCAAGGCGATTCCAGCTTTTTACAGGTTTTAGGCTGGTCTTGCGGCGGTGCGGAATTTTGCCTAGAGGGAGCTTGCGCGACAGGTGCCCGGTAAAGTCCGGGTGAAAAGGGAAGCCGGTGGAAATCCGGCGCTATGCCCGTAACTGTGAGCGGGGAGCCGTTCGAGCCACAAGCCACTGGGAAACCGGGAAGGCAGCTCGGGGGGCGATGATCCGCGAAGTCAGGAGACCTGCCTGTTGCCGTCGTTGGCTCGCCGCCCGGGACCAGGCGAGGGGCCGCGGAAGGCATCCTTCCGTTCATGCGACATGTCATGAACCCGCCGCGCAGGGAGAGACCCTGGCGGCCTTAGAAGGAGCTGCGGACATGGTCCTCAGACTTGCACTGCTGGGCGCTTCGGCGCTCGTACTCAATTCGTGTCTCTCCATTGCCTTTGCCGATGACGACACGCGCGTTCTCGACACGGTCGAAGTCAGCGGGCTGCGGCCGGCGGACCTTGACCGGGTGACCTCTTCGGTTTCCGTGCTGACGGAAGAAGACCTGGCCATCCGCCTGTCGCCGAACCCTGTGGACCAGCTGCGGGCGGTGCCCGGCGTGGCGGTGTCGCGCAATGGCGGCATCGGCGGGCTGACGCAGGTGCGGATGCGCGGGGCGGAAGCCAACCATACGCTGGTGCTGTTCGACGGAATCGAGATTTCCGACCCGATCAATGGCGAGACCGATTTCGGCCTGCTGACGGCCTTGCCGGCGGCACGCATCGAAGTGCTGCGCGGGGCGGCGTCGTCCATCCACGGGTCGGATGCGATCGGCGGGGTGGTGTCGATCTCCAGCGCCGGGGCGGCGGGCCTCAGTGCGTTTGCTGAGGCGGGCAGTTTCGGCACCGTGCGCGGGCAGGTTGGCTGGCGCGGCGAGACGCTGGGCGTGGCCGTGTCGGGGCTGACGACGGACGGTGTGGATACATCCGGCCTCGGCGGCGAGAAGGACGGGTCTCAGGCGCTCTCGGGCCTCGCCACAGGGACATTTGCTCTGGGTACGGACTGGACGCTGAACCTTGTTGGTCTCGTGCGCAGCACAGAGGCAGATTATGATGCGGACTCCGATTTCGACGGGCAGCTGAACAATACCGAGCACAGCACGGAGGCCGGTCAGTGGCTGGCCGGGGCGGCGCTGACGGGATCGTTCGGCGGGCTGGACCATGTGTTCCGGGCGAGCTTCAATGAAGTGGACCGCGACAATTTCAATGCCGGCGTGAAGACGGACGATGCCAAGGGCAAGCGGACGAAGGTGAGCTGGTCGCCGGGTTATACGGCGGGCGCGCATGCGCTGACGGGTCTCGTGGATTTCGAGCGCGAGAGCTATGACCGTTCCGACGTGCAGTATGGCGGCCTGACGGATGTGTCCGAGACGTTCGAGTCGCTTGGCTTTGCAGGCGAGTATCGCTATTCGGCGGGGGCTTTCGATCTGGCAGCCTCGGCGCGCCATGACGACAACAAGGGCGACTTCGACGATGCCACGACCTGGCGTGTCGGCGCAGGCTATGCGTTCGAGGAAATTGGCGGGCGGGTGCGCGCGTCGGTGGGCACCGGCGTGAAGAACCCGACGATGACGGAGCTTTATGGCTTCTTTGTCGGCAGCTTCATCGGCAATCCGGACCTGAAGCCGGAAGAGTCGGAGAGCTGGGAAATCGGCTGGGAGCAGACGCTGGGCGACCTGAACTGGTCGGCAACCTATTTCGATGCGAACCTGAAGAACGAGATATTCACCGCGTTCAATCCGGACTTCACGTCGACGGCGCGTAACCGCTCTGCAAAGAGTGAGCGCAGCGGTGTGGAGCTGGCGGCGCGGTGGCAGGCGGCGGCGAATTTCGCGCTGTCCGGGCAGGCGACCTTTTTTGACTCGCAGGATTTCGGCGGGGCAGATGAGGTGCGCGTGCCGGAGGCGACGGCATCGCTTGCGGCAGACTGGCAGGTCAATCCGAACGGTTTCCGGATCGGGGCGGCGCTCGACTATGTCGGCGAACAGGGCGATTTCAATTTCGGCCCGTTCCCGGCGCAGGCGGTTTCGCTGGATGCCTACACGCTTGTCTCGCTGACGGCGGAATATCCGGTCACGGAGCGTCTTGCGATCACGCTGCGCGGCGAGAACATCTTCGATGAAGAAGTTTCCGACGTGTTTGGCTATCGCAATACTGGCGCCGGCGTGTTTGTGGGCCTGAAGCTGCGGTGAGGCAGGCGCTGGCCGCCTTTGCCCTGATGGGGCTTGCCGGTTTCGCTGCGGCGGAGCCGGTGAGGCCTACGGTCGTGTCGTTGGACTATTGCGCGGACCAGTATGTGCTGGCCCTCGCCGACCGGGAGCAGATCCTTGCCGTGTCGAAGGATGCGGAGCGTATGTTCAGCCTGCTGAGGGACAAGGCGGCCGGTATTCCGAAGGTGCGCGCGGCGGCAGAGGATGTCGTCGCGCTCGCGCCGGATGTGGTGGTGCGCAGCTGGGGCGGCGATGCGCGGGCGCTGGCGCTGTATGAGCGGTTTGGTATCCGGACGGTTCAGATCGGCTATGCCGGGGATGTCGAAGGCACGGGCCAGCTGCTGCGGGATGTGGCGGCGGAGCTGGGGCAGGGTGCGCGGGCGGAAGCGATGCTTGTGGCGCGGCCTGCGGCGCGTGCGGCGACGGGAGAGCGGGCGCTTTATGTGACGCCGGGTGGGGTGAGTGCGGGGCAGGGCACGATGATCGGGTCGATCATGCAATGGGCGGGCCTTGCGAATGCGAATACGGGAACAGGCTGGACGGGGCTGCCGCTGGAGCGGCTGGTGATGGAGCCGCCGGTGCTGATCCTTGCGGCATTCTTCGGCTTTGATGATGATGCGACGGACAGATGGTCCGTGTCGCGCCATCCGGTGATGCACCGGCTGATGGACGGGGCGAGGGTGGTGGACATGGACGAGGCGCGGGTGTCGTGTTCGGGATGGTTCGTGGCGGATGAGGCGGCGGCGATTGCGGCGGCGCTGGAGGCGGGACAGTGAGCCGGCTCAACCTGATCCTTGCGCTGCTCGCGGCAGTGCTGTTTGCGACTTCGGCGCTGGTGGGAACGGCGCCCTTGCCGGTGGATGAGACGCTGGCGGCGCTGTTCGGGCAGGGCGATGACCGTATACGGACGATTGTGTGGGAGCTGAGGCTGCCGCGCGCGGCAGCGGCGTTTGCCGTGGGTGCGGCGCTGGGGCTGGCGGGCGCGGGGATGCAAGGGCTGTTGCAGAACCCTCTGGCGGAGCCGGGTGTGCTGGGTGTGTCGGCGTTTTCGGCGCTGGGCGCAGTGGTGGCGATCTTCTTCGGATTTGCAGCGGTGAGCAGCCTTGCGGTGCCGGTGGCGGCAATCCTCGGTGCAGGGCTGGCGGCGGCATTGCTGGCGCTGGCAGCGGCGCAAGGGGCGCGGAGCGTGACGCTGCTGCTGATCGGCATCGGCCTGTCCAGCGTGGCGGGGGCGCTGATGTCGCTGGCGCTGAACCTTGCGCCGAACCCTTACAGCCTGTCGGACCTTGTGAACTGGATGATGGGATCGGTGGCGAACCGGTCCTGGGCGGACATGGCGTTTGGCGCGCCGTGGTGGATTGCCGGGGCGGCGCTGGTGTTGCTGGCGGGGCCGGGGCTGCGCGCGTTGAGCCTGGGCGACGAGACGGCGGCGAGCCTGGGCGCGGACCCGAAGCGGCTGCGTCTGCTGGTGATCGGCGGCACCTCGCTGCTGACGGGCGCGAGCGTGGCGGTGGCCGGGACGATCGGCTTTGTCGGCATCGTGGCGCCGCATGTGGTGCGCCCGTTCGTGAAGCATGATCCGCAGCGCTTGCTGGTGCCTTCGGCGCTGCTGGCGGGAGTGATCCTGATGGCGGCGGATATTGCGGTGCGTGTGCTGCCCTTCCAGCAGGAGCTGAAGCTGGGCGTGGCGGCGGCGCTGATCGGCGGGCCTGTGTTCATCTGGATTGCGGCGCGGCTGGGGAGATCATCCACATGATTTCCGTGAACGGAGTATCTGTATCGCTGGGCGGGCGGCGCGTGGTTGACGGTGTGTCGCTGGACATTCCGGCGGGCGCGTTCGCGGCGCTGACGGGACCGAACGGGGCGGGCAAGAGTACGCTGGTGAAGGCGATGGCGGGGGTGCTGGCGCCAGAGGCGGGCGAGGTGCGTCTTGGCGGGGATGCACTGGCGGGCCTCAGCGTGGCGGAGCGGGCGCGGCGGGCGGCCTGGCTGCCGCAGACGCGGCCGGTGGCGTGGAACCTGAACGCGGAAGATGTGGTCGCGCTGGGGCGGTTTGCGGAATCGCCGCGCGCGTTTGCGCAGATGGCGGCAGCGGGGCGCGCAGCGGTGGAGGCGGCGCTGGCCAAGGCGGATGCGGCGCACCTGATGGGGCGGCCGTTTCAGGCGCTGTCGGGCGGCGAGCAGGCGCGGGTGCACCTCGCGCGGTTACTGGCAAGCCCGGCGCCGGTGCTGCTGCTGGATGAGCCGTGTGCGGCGCTGGATGTGGCGCACCAGCTGGCGTTGATGGAGGCGCTGGCGGGCGAGGCGGCTGCGGGGCGCACGGTGCTGGTGGTGCTGCATGACCTGGATCTGGCGGCGCGGTTCTGCCCGCGCATCCTTGTCATGGACCGCGGGCGGATCGCAGCGGACGGGGCGCCGGAGGCGGCGCTGTCGGCGGAGGTGCTGGCCGGCGTGTTCGGGGTGGCGCGCGATGCGGGCGGGCAGCTGGTGCGCGCGCCGCAAAAGTGAACGCACGGGCGCCGACGGTTAACCAAGCGGCGCAACCGGTGAAATTTCACCTGTGGTATTACGTGGGGCTTAGCTTTGCCCTTCTAGCAAGGCTGTCCGGAAAGAGGACGTTCCAGAGCCATGCAGGCCGCGCCGAAACACGCTGAGACAGACCGGCAGGAAACTGCGCCGGAGGGCCGCGAGGCTGCGCCGGTGAGCCACGCGGCGCATCCCTCACCCGCGCGGGCGCTGCAGGCACGGCTGGCCCGGGAGCTGCGCCGGGAAAGCAATTCCTGGACGGGGCATTCGGCCGGCCTGGTGCTGGTGACCGTGCTGTCGGTGTGGATCGCCGCCATCTTGCTTAACGCCGGTATTTGACGCAGTTCGCTTGGCAGGCGATTTGCTAGGGTGAACGCGGAAGGCCCGGACGGGCCGCGCGACGATCAGGAGTATGGGATGCGTATCAGGAAGGCAGTTCTGCCTGTGGCGGGGCTTGGCACGCGGGTTTTGCCGGCGACGAAGGCCATCCCGAAGGAGCTGCTGCCGGTCGTGGACCGCCCGGTGATCCAATATGTTGTCGACGAGGCCCTTGAGGCGGGGATCGAGCATATCGTGTTCGTGACCGGACGCGGGAAGGGCGCGATCGAGGACTATTTCGATCATGCCCATGAGCTGGAATCCCAGCTGAAGGCCAAGAACAAGACTGACATTTTGACGGCTGTGGACGCCTCGCGCCTGCCGGCGGGACGCTCGAGCTTTGTGCGCCAGCAGGCGCCGCTGGGGCTGGGCCATGCGGTGTGGTGCGCGCGCGATGTGATCGGCGATGAGCCGTTCGCCGTGCTGCTGCCGGACGTGATCGTGAAGGGCAAGCCTTCGAGCCTGAAGCAGATGGTGGACGCGTTCGCCAAGGTCGGCGGCAATGTGATTGCGGTCGATCCGGTGCCGGAGGAGCGGGTTTCGTCTTACGGCGTGATTGCGCCGGTGGAGCGCGACGGGCGGCTGATCCGGATGTCGGGCATGGTGGAGAAGCCGCCGCGCGAGACGGCGCCGTCGAACCTGGCGATCACCGGGCGATATATCCTGCAGCCGGAGATTTTCGCGCTGCTGGAGAAACAGGGCGCAGGCGCGGGCGGCGAAATCCAGCTGACGGACGCGATGGCGAAGCTGATGGAGAGCCAGGCGTTCTACGCCTACGAGTTCGAAGGCAGCGTGCATGATTGCGGCAACAAGACCGGCTATTTCGATGCCGTGCTGACCTTCGCGCTGGAAAATCCGGACACGGCGGAGTTTGCGCGCGCACTGGTGAAGAAGGTTGCCGGCACGCTCTGAGGCGCCCGGCACAGGTTTTGCACGACTTCCCAATTATCAGATCTGCAGCGCGTTCAACAGGACGCGCCGCATCTGGAGATGGCGGTCGTTTGGGGGACAAATGACCGCCGGCTGTGGGGGAAGCCCGCCGGTTTTTCCGGCGGGCTTTTCTGTAGAACTGGCATCCCGGTCAGAGCGCAGCGCATGGGCTAGGCCCTGACAGGGCCATAGCGCAGAGAAGGTCCCGGATTCACCGCGTTGCGGTGTCCGGGATGACAGGGCGGAGGTGTCCGGCTAGGAGGACGCCATGAGCGAGACTGACCTTCCGACCTTTGAAGACGTGGTGGCCGCTGCGCAGCGCCAGCAGGGCTATGTGCGCGAGACCCCGGTGCTGAGCCACGGCGCGATTGATGCGGCGGCGGGGGCGCGCGTGTTCGTGAAGGCGGAATGCCTGCAGGTGACGGGCAGTTTCAAGATGCGCGGGGCGACGAACCGGCTGGCGCAGCTCTCGCCGGATGAGCGGAAGGCGGGCGTGGTGGCGTTCTCTTCCGGCAACCATGCGCAAGGTGTAGCTCGGGCGGCGCGGTTGATGGGTATGCCGGCGGTAATCGTGATGCCGTCCGATGCGCCGAAGGTGAAGGTTGAGGGCGTGCGCGCCGATGGCGGCGAGGTGGTGCTTTACGACCGCAACACCGAGAGCCGGGAAGAGATCAGTGTACGGATTGCAGCAGAGCGCGGCGCAGTTGTGGTGCCGAGCTATGATGACAAGCATATCATTGCCGGGCAGGGCACGGCGGGACTGGAATTTGCGCGACAGATGGAGGCGATGGGCGAGACGCTGGACCATCTGATCTGCTGCACGGGCGGGGGCGGGCTGATCACCGGGATTGCACTGGCCTTCGAGCGCCTGTCGCCGCAGACGAAGATATGGACGGCGGAACCGGAAGCGCATGATGATTGGGCGCGCTCGCTGGAGCGCGGTGAGATCGTGGCGAATGCGCCTGGCACGCGCTCGATCTGCGATGCGATCCTGACGCCGCAGCCGGGCAAGCTGACTTTCGCAATAGGTAAGCGCTTGCTGGCGGGCGGGCTGAGGGTGAGCGATGAGGAGGTGCGCGGCGCGATGCGGGCTGCCTTCCGCCACTTGAAGATCGTGGCGGAGCCGGGCGGGGCGGCTGCGCTGGCGGCTGCGCTGAGCCGGATGCCGGATGCGATGAAGGGCACGCGCGTGGGTGTACTGGTGACGGGCGGCAATGTCGACGCGGCGGATTTTGCGCCGGTGATCGCGGCGGGCTGAGCCCAATGCCCGGAAATTGCCGCCATCGTGTGGCAGGTGGCGGCGCATGACGAAGCTGCTCTACTGCGCCATTGGCGATATTCACGGCGAGTTCGAGCGCCTGAAGGACCTGCACGCGCAGGTGTTCGATCATGCGCGGCTGGCATATTCCGGGCGGCCAGTGCAGCTGGTGCATCTTGGCGACCTGGTGGACCGGGGGCCGGCCTCTGCGGAGGTGATCGACTATCTGATGAGGCTGGATGTGCCCGGCTGGCCGGCGCCGGTGACGTTGCGCGGCAATCATGAGCAGATGATGATCGATGCGCATGAGACGGGCGATCGCAGGTCGCTGGATTGGGAACAGTGGGCGCGCAATGGCGGCGAGGCGACGATGGATTCGTATGCCTTCGTGCCGCCGGATCGGCTGGCGGCGCATGTCGCCTGGCTGAAGACATTGCCGACGCTACATGTGGCGGAGGCGGCGGGGCTGGTGTTCGTGCATGGCGGGGTGGACCCGGCTCTGTTCCCCGATTGCGGCGAACAGGTGCATATGTGGACGCGGCGGCCGGCCTTTTTTGATCCGGCGCGCTGGACGGCGCCGGCGCTGCGCGGCAAGCGCGTGATCCACGGGCATACTCCGACAGTGCATTCCCTGCCGGAAGCTGCGGGCGAGGGGCGGCGGTTGAACATCGATACGGGCGCGGTGTATGGCGGGCGGCTGACGGCGGCGTTCCTGGAGCCGGGCGCGGCAGACAAATTCCTGTATGCCTGATGCCGGGCGGCGCAGCATGGCAAAGAAAGTGTTAACGAGATAGTTTCACGGGCACCGCAAATCGCAGGCGCGGCGCCAAGACTGCAGCAACCCCGGATGAAAACATGGTTAACGGCCTCTTCCGTCCCCGGACGAGATTTAACCCCCTGTTTTCAACTGCCCTTATGATCCGCGTGTTCATACTGCACTCTGAAGGCAGCCGAATGCTGCCAGCAGAGGGCAATCTGTATGAAAGCTGCACCGCTGATAAGTCTGGGCGTATCGGTCCTGCTGGGCGCCGGCGCCATCTTTTTCGGGCGATCCTTTCTCGCCGATGACGGGAAGAACGCGCAGGCGGCCGCTGCGCCGCCCGCCATGGCGATGACGAAAATCCTTGTACTGACCACCACGCTGGAACCCGGCGCCGTGATCACTCCGGAATTCGTCAAGGAAGTCGACTGGCCGCTGCAATCCGTGCCGGAAGGCGCACTGCGGAATATTTCGGACCTGGGGCCGAAGGCCTATTCGCGCGGAATGATGGTGCCGGGTGAGCCGCTGCTGCTGCCGAAGATCGACACGACGGGCGCCGTGCTGACGCTTGCCTCCGCGATCAAGCCGGGGATGCGGGCGGTATCCATCGTGGTGCGCAATGATACGGGCGTGTCGGGCTTTGTGCTGCCGGGCGACCGGGTGGATGTGAACGAGTTCATGGATCTCGACGAGTCCAAGGGTCAGGTAGAGGGCGCGCGGGTTTCCGCGAATATCCTGGCGCGGCCCGTGCTGCGGCATGTGAAAGTTCTGGCGGTGGACCAGACGTTCGATTCCAATCTGGAAGGCGCGAAGCCCTCGCAGACCGTGACGCTGGAAGTGACGCCCGAAGACGCGCTGGCGCTCGGCGCGGCAAGCCAGCGCGCGGCGCTGGGGCTTGCCCTGATCAGCCGGGATGAAGAGGCGATGGTGCATGCGGTGACCGAAGAGAAGCCGGTTGTCGTGAAGCCTGTCGTGCAGCCGAGACCAACCGTGCGCGCGTCTGCGCCCACGACGACTACCGTGCGGGTCATCAATGGCAACAAGGACGAGGAAGTGTCTGCGCCGGTAGACAGAAGCGAACCGAAAAAACTGGGGGCGCAATAATGTTCAGTACACGTTTCTTTGCAGTGACCGCGATGGCCTGCCTGATAGCGGTGCCGGCGGCAAATGCCTGGACGCAGCGTTCAGCTGCGCCTGGGGCCGAGCGGCTGGAAGTGCGCCGGGGCAAGTCTGCGGTAGTCGAGGCGGATTCGCCATTTGCGACGATTGTCGTCGCGGACCCGGAGATTGCCGAAGCGATGGCGACGTCCAACCGCTCCTTCTTCCTGCGCGGCAAGAAGCCGGGCGCGACGACTGTGCTTGTTTATAATGCTGCGGGCGGCATTGCAGAGCTGATCGAGGTCGAGGTGAAGCTCGGTCTCGAGGAGCTGCGCGCCGACATGAAGCGCCTGCTTCCGGGCGAGCCGATTGACGTTTACCCCGTACATGACGGGGTGTTTCTGGACGGGCGGGTGACGACAGCGGCGGCTGCCGACATGGCACTGCAACTGGCGGAGCGGCATGTGCCAGGCGGTGTGGCGAACGGGCTGACCGTGGGGCAGAGCCAGCAAGTGTTGCTGGAAGTGCGCTTCCTGGAGGCGAGTCGCAGCGCGGTGCGCGAGATTGGCTTTGGCAACGCGATCAACGCCAATGATTTCCGTACAATGACGGATAGCGGAACGGTCTCCGGCCTTGCCGAGAAGACGGTGGCTCTGTTCACCAATGTCGGCGGCGAGAATATCGACGTGCAGCTGCGCGCGCTCGAAGAGAAGGGCGTGATCCGCACGCTGGCGGAGCCGAACCTTGTGGCGCTGTCGGGCGATACGGCGAGCTTCCTGGCAGGCGGCGAGTTTCCGATACCGGTGGCGAGCCGGGACAACGAGATCACCATCGAGTTCAAGAAATTCGGCGTGAGTCTCGACTTCACGCCGACAGTGCTGGGCGACGGCCTTGTGAACCTGCGTGTGCGGCCGGAAGTTTCGGCGCTGGACCGGTCAAACGGTATCCGGGCGGCGAATATCGAAATCCCCGGCATCTCGGTGCGCCGCGCCGACACGACGGTGGAGCTGCATGACGGCCAGGCCTTCGCAGTCGCGGGGCTGTTGCAGAACAACTATTCCAACGATGTGCGCCAGACGCCGTGGCTGGGCAGCGTGCCGATCCTCGGCTCCCTGTTCTCGTCCAAGCGGTACCAGCGCAATGAAAGCGAGCTGGTGATCATCGTGATTCCGCGCCTTGTGCAGCCGGCATCGCATCCTGACCGGCTCGGCTCGCCGCTCAATGCCTTCGCGGAGCCGACCGATACGGAATTCTTCCTGCTCGGCAAGACCGTGAGCGAGCCGCTTCAGATTTCGGGGAATTGAGACATGAAACGTATACTGACGATATCCATGATCCTCTCCCTTGGGCTGGTGACGGCCTGCGAGACGATCCAGGCGGAAGACCGCCGCCTCCTCGGCGAGGCGACGCGGGCAAACATCGCGGAGCAGGCCGTGCGGGACGTGGACCTGCCGAATTCGAAGGCGGTTGAATCTGCCTCGGGCGTGCGCGCCGTCGCGGCAGTCAAGGCACTGAATGAAGGGCAGACAAAACAGCTCGCCAGTTCCGGCGGGACGGGGGTCGCAGACTAATGAGCGCGCTTCCTCAAAGGGCAGACATGCCGGCCGCTGCGCCGGCCCCTGGATCGGTGCCCGCGCTTGCGGCGCTGGCCGCGCCCGCGCGGCTGGAAAGCCTGAAGCCGGCCTGCGCCGAGTTTCACGACCTGTCACACATGCCGGCGCCGGACGCCGTGCTGCGCCATGGCGGCGGGCTCATCCTGATCGAGCAGGGCATGGCGGGATGGGACCAGCTGTTGCTAATGCTGGCGGTGGAGCGCCCTGCAACGGCGGTGATCGTGCTGTCGGATCAATTGCCGGCGCACATGGTGCGGGCGCTGTCGAAGCTGAGTGCATGGGATGTGCTGCCGGTATCGGCGTCGGTGGGCGAGATTGCGGAAGCCGCACTGCGGCTGGCCGAGCATCACACCGCCGAGGCTGAGAAGGATGAGCCGGGTAATTCGGTGTGCTGGGCGTTTCGCGGCGCGGTCGGCGGGGCCGGTGTCTCGACGCTGGCGATCGAGAGTGCATTTGCGCTGGCGCGCGTGGTCGGGCCGGGCAAGGTGTGCCTCGTGGACCTGAACCTTGCCGATGGCATGACGGCCTCGTTCCTGGAAGCGGTGCCGAAGCTGGATCTTGCGGCGCTGTCGAATGCGCCGGAGCGGCTGGATGCGCGCCTGCTGGCGGCGTGGTGCTGGCAGCATCAGGACGGGGTTTCTATCATCGCCGCGCCGCGCAATCCGGAAGCGGACGCGATGGCGCATGAGGCGGCCGTGCTGCGCCTGCTGGATGTGGCGTGTGCGGCCTTCCCGTTCGTCATCCTGGACATGCCCCGGCACATGATGGCGTGGACGAAGCCGGTTCTGAGCGCGGTCGATCAGGTGATTGTCGTTAGTGAGCTGACAGTGCCGAGCCTGCACGCGGCGGCGGACATGTGTCGCGATATCGACGTGCTGCGCGGCGAGGCGAACAAGGCGCACCTGGTGCTGAACCGGATGTTCAAGAAGCAGCAGTTCCGCGCGGGTTTCCCGGTCGAGAAAGCGGAGCAGGCGATCGAGCGCAAGATCGATATCACCATCACCTCGGACTGGGATGCGGCCCGCACGGCGGTGAACCTGGGCCGGCCGATTGCGGATGTGAAGCCGAAGAGCCCGCTGGTGACGGATGTGGACCGGATGGTGCGCCAGTTTGCGCCGGAAGGCCTGATGGTTGCGGCGCCACCGCAGAAGAAAGAGAAGAAGGCCCGCAGATGAGCCGGTTTGGTTTCTCCCCCGCCGTCAAGAAAGAAGCGCCCGAACAGGCCGCGCCCGAGGTTGCCCCGCCGCCGCTGGTCAATCGCGGCAAGCCGGAGCCGGCTTCGGGCTTTGACATGCTGGACGCGAAGCTGCGCATTCATGCCAAGCTGATCGACGAGCTGGACCTCTCGGCGCTCGACAAGATGGATGACGAGACGATGCGCCGGCGCGTGCGCGGCATCATCGGGGAGATCATCCGCAAGGAAGAGATGGCGCTGTCGGCCGCAGAGGAAGCCTCTTTTGCCGATGCGGTGATGGACGAAATGACGGGGCTTGGCCCGATCGAACCTCTGCTCAAGGACGATTCGATTGCCGACATCCTGATCAACGGATGCAACCAGGTTTACATCGAACGGGGCGGCAAGCTGCAGCTTGCGCCGGTTCGGTTTGCAGACAATGACCACCTGTTGCGCATCGTGCAGCGAATTGTTGCGGCGGTCGGACGGCGCGTGGACGAGAGCCAGCCGCTGGTAGACGCGCGCCTGCTGGACGGCAGCCGGGTGAACGCCGCAGTGTTGCCGATTGCGATTGACGGGCCGCTGGTGTCGATCCGGAAATTCTCCAAGTCGCCGCTGACAATGGACAAGCTGGTGCAGTTCGGGGCGATCCCGCGGCCAGTGGCAGATTTCATCCTGGGCGCTGTGAAGTGCCGCGCCTCGACGGTGATCTCGGGCGGTACGGGCTCCGGCAAGACGACGCTGCTGAATGCGCTGTCATCGGCCATCAGTCCGGACGAGCGCCTTATCACCATCGAGGACGCTGCCGAGCTGCAGCTGCAGCAGCCGCACGTTGCGCGCATGGAGACGCGGCCGCCGAACATTGAAGGCAAGGGCGAGATCCGCCAGCGCGAACTCGTCAAGAACGCGCTGCGGATGCGGCCTGACCGCGTGATCCTCGGCGAGGTGCGTTCGGAAGAAGCCTTCGACATGCTGCAGGCGATGAATACCGGCCACGAAGGCTCGATGGCGACGATTCACGCCAACAATCCGCGCGATGCGCTGACGCGTCTCGAGCAGATGGTGATGATGGGAGGCATGAAGATTTCCGAGGATGCCATCCGTGGACAGATTGCCTCGGCGGTGAACTTCATCGTGCAGGCGACGCGCCTTTCCGATGGCTCACGCAAGGTCGTGTCGATTGCGGAGATCACCGGCATGGAAGGCTCGGTGGTGCAGCTGCAGGAGATATTCAAGTTCGAGCGCACCGGCACGGCGGAGAATGGCAAGGTGCTCGGCCATTTCTGCGCGACCGGCCTGCGCCCCAAATTCCTCGACGAGATGGAGCGCAAGGGCGTGCATATGCCGCCCGGGCTGTTCGATCCGACAAACCGGTTCTGATCCGGAGGCGCGTGGTTCGTGTTTGGCCTGCCTGATCTGACCAGCCTTGATGCGGCGCTGCTGATCCCGGCGATCATGGCGACGGGCGCTGTGTTTCTGGCGATCCAGTCCGTGATGGGACTGGTGACACAGGCGCAGACGCAGCGCGTAGTGAACCGGCGCCTGCAGTTCAAGGAGCGCTACGAAACGCATAACGAGGCGATGATTGAGCTGCGCAAGAGCCGCGGCCTGGACCGGGATGGCAATCTCGCGATGTCGCTGCGCGGGATCAACCAGCTGATCGTACGCTCGGGGCTGAAGTTCGAGCCGGCGAAATGGGCGATCATGTCGGCCGCGGGCGCGCTCATTCCGGCGGGGCTTGCCTGGTATTATCTCGGCGGCATCTGGGCGGCGGTACCGGTTTACCTGGTCTTTCTGGTGGCCGCGCCGTTTGCGGTGATCAAACACCTTGCGGGCAAGCGGGCGAAGAAGCTGGCGGCGCAGCTGCCGGACGCGTTGCAGATCGTCTGCCGCAGCCTCGAGGCCGGCCACCCGGTGGCGACGGCCGTGGGTCTTGTGGCGCGCGAGATGCCGGACCCGATCGGGACGGAGTTCGGCATGACTGCCGACGAAGTGTCCTACGGCATGTCGCTGACCAATGCCGTGCAGCGCATGGCGGAGCGGGCGGGCGATCCGGATGTGGAGCTGTT
This sequence comes from Hyphomonas sp., assembly GCF_046313975.1. Lineage (GTDB taxonomy): Bacteria > Pseudomonadota > Alphaproteobacteria > Caulobacterales > Hyphomonadaceae > Hyphomonas. The sequence goes on from NZ_JBKBXB010000031.1 coordinate 14,257, forward strand.
TGCCGCGACCGTGCGTCTGCAAGAAAAGACCGGCGGCAATCTCACCGAGCTGCTGAAGTCAAACACCGACACCATCCGCGGCCGCCAGACCATGCGGCTGAAAGTGCGCGCGGCCTCATCCGAGGGGCGCACCTCGGCAATGATCCTGACATCGGCGCCTTTCATGGTGATGACGGTGATCCATTTCATGCAGCCCCGATTCTATGGCGACGTGATTCATGACCCGCTGATCCAGTACGGCTTTGCCGGCCTGTTCGTGTGGATGGCCATCGGCAACATGGTCATGAACAAGATGATCAACTTCAAGATGTGACCTGATACAGATGGGCGCTGCACTCCTCTCCGGTCCGATCCTGCCTGGCGCGATGCTGCTGCTCGCGCTACTGGCGGCGATTCCGGGTCTGGTGTCCTTCGTGCGCAGCCGTCAGGCTGCGGATGAAGTGGCCAAGCGCCTCGTGCGGCGGTCGCCGGAGAATGCGGATGAGCCGCGCCGGAACGAGAGCCGCATCGGCCGGGCCGTCATGGGGCTGGCGGACAATGCGGCGCCGACCGAAGGGCAGGAGGTCAATGCGGTTCGCGCGAAGCTGAACCAGGCGGGCTTCCACCAGAAGAATGCCGTGTCGCGCTATTTCTTTGCGCGCTTCGTCTGCGTGGTGATCCCGCAGGTGGGCCTGTTCTTCGCGCTGCCCTACATGAGCGAGCTGCCGAAATATGCGCCGGTGATGGCGTCGATCATTCTCGTGCTCGCGGGTCTCGCGGCGCCCGGCAAGTTCCTCGACATGCAGATCGAGAAGCGGCGGCAGGCCTGCTCGGGCGGCTTCCCGGACATGATGGACCTTATGCTGGCCTGCGTGGAGGCGGGGCTCAGCCTCGACGCGGCGGTGCAGCGGGTCGGCGAGGAACTGGAGCTGCGCCACCCGATCATCGCCGGGCACATGCGCACCCTGTCGCTGGAACTGCGCGCGGGCAAGGCGCGCAAGAATGCCTGGCGGGCGTTTGCCGACCGGATGGGAATCGAGGAGGCGGGCTCGCTGGCCACGATGCTGCGCCAAGCCGAGGAAATGGGCACCAGCCTTGGCCAGACCCTGCGGGTTTTCTCGGCAGACATGCGCCAGCGGCGCATTCTCTATGCCGAGGAAAAGGCGATGGCCCTGCCTGCAAAACTGACACTGCCCTTGATTTTATTCGTGTTTCCGGTCCTTCTGGGGGTGCTGACCCTGCCCGCGGTGGTCATGCTGGGCAGCGTGTTCGAGTGACATGCCCGCTAGGCGAAGCGCTGGCAGATTGCTAGGAAACGCCCATGCCGACCTATCTGGAATTCGAAAAGCCGATCGCCGAACTCGATTCGAAGATCGCCGAGCTTGAAGCCCTCGCCGCCCGCAAGGATGGCCCGTCGATCACGGACGAGCTGGCGAAGCTGAAGACCAAGTCTGCCAAGCAGCTCAAGCAGATCTATTCCGATCTTGACGCCTGGCGCATCACGCAAGTGGCCCGCCATCCGGACCGCCCGCACTTCTCCGACTTCATCGGCACGATCTTCGAGGATTTCGAGGAACTCGCCGGCGACCGCGTGTTCGGCAATGATGAGGCGATCATCGGCGGGCTTGCGAAATTCCGCGGCCGCTCGGTCGTCATCATGGGCCATGAGAAGGGCCGCACGACCGAGAAGCGCCTGAAGCACAATTTCGGCATGGCGAACCCGGAAGGCTATCGCAAGGCGGTGCGCCTTATGGACCTGGCCGAGAAGTTCAACATGCCGGTTCTGTCTTTCCCCGATACGATGGGCGCCTATCCCGGCAAGGGCGGCGAGGAACGCGGACAGGCCGAAGCGATTGCGCGCGGCACGCAGCGCGGGCTGTCGCTGGGAGTTCCGTTCGTGTCGCTGATCATCGGCGAGGGCATGTCCGGCGGCGCCATCGGCATTGCGGCGGCCAACCGTGTGCTGATCATGGAATATGCGATCTATTCGGTGATCTCGCCGGAGGGCTGCGCCTCGATCCTCTACCGCGATGCGGCCAAGGCGAAGGATGCCGCGCAGGCGATGGGCATCACGCCGACGGACCTGCTGCGCACGAAGATTGTCGATGGCATCGTGAAAGAGCCCGTGGGCGGGGCGCACCGCGACCCGCAGCGCGCGATGGCAGCAGCCGCGAAGGCGCTGGACGCCGCGCTGCGTGATCTTGAAGGCATGACGCCGGCAGAGCTGCGCCGCCAGCGGCGTGACCGTTTCTACGCCATCGGCCGTGAAGGTCTCTGACACCGCCAGCGGACAGCGCCGCAATGGCTGAGCGCGACTGGATCGGCAAGTATTTCGCGCCGCTGGCAACTTCTGCCGGCGCAGCCGGACTCAGCGATGACACCGCGCAACTCGGAACCTGGAAGCGCCCTGTCGCGGTGACCAAAGACGCGATGGTGGAGGGCGTGCATTTCCTCGCCGTCGATCCGATCGCGAGCATCGCGCGCAAGCTCGTGCGGGTGAACGTGTCGGACATTCTCTCTGCGGGCGCCCTGCCGCGTGAGGCGCTGCTGACGCTCGGCTGGCCTGCGGGTCGGCCGGAGTCTGATCTGGCGGCGTTTGCAGAGGCGCTGGGCGGGGAGTTGTCGCGCTGGAACATTGCGCTTCTCGGCGGGGATACGGTGGCGAGCCCGCTGGGCCTGTTCCTGTCTCTGACGCTGACCGGGGAATGTGTGGGCGAGACGCTGGTTCGCCGCGGCGGAGCGAAGGCCGGCGATGATCTCTGGGTGACCGGCGAGATCGGCGGGCCGCGGCGCGGATTTATGGCGCGGGCGGAAGGGCAGGCGAGCGTTCACCTGGCGGCGCTGCTGGAGCCCGAACTGCCCCCGGCGGCGACTGCCGAGCTGATTGCGCAGCTGGCGACTGCGGCTATGGACGTGTCAGACGGACTGCTCGGGGATGCGGCGCAACTGGCGGCGGCGTCCGGGCTGCGCGCGGAGGTTCAGCTCGACGCGGTGCCGTTTGCGGGCGGCGCTTCCGGCCCGGCCGAGGCCATTGATCTGGCCAGCTGGGGTGATGACTACCAGCTGCTTTTTACCTCACCGGCGAAGTCGCGGGAGGGCGTACCCCGGCTGGCCGAGTTGAAGCAGGTGCGGATTTCGCGTATCGGGCGAGTCAGCGAGGGCCGGGGGCTCGGGGCGAGCTGGCACGGAGATGTTGTTAACCTCCCTGAAACTATCGGCTTCGAGCATGGCAGAATCGGAATGCCTGCGACTCGCCCCTGAAGCGAGGCGGGTTGCACCCCAAAAGGGGCGCTGGCAGGCAAAGCCGTCGCAATAAGACTGCTGCAGCCCCGTTCGGGGCTGTCAGGCAACAGGGGTTAAAGGAAGGAAGTCCAATGTCCTGGTTCATACTCGCACTTGGTGCGGGCATACTGGCCATCGCGTATGGCTATATTCAAATTCAGTCGATCATGAAGGCGCCTTCGGGCAACCCGCGCATGATCGAGATCGCCCAGGCGATCCAGGAAGGCGCAAACGCCTATCTCAACCGCCAGTATCGCACGATTGGCATCGTCGGCGTGGTGGTTGCAGTCGTCCTGGTGTTCGCACTCAGCTGGAAAGCTGCGCTGGGCTTTGTCATCGGCGCCGTGCTCTCGGGCGCTGCCGGCTTCATCGGCATGCGCGTCTCCGTGCAGGCCAACGTCCGCACGACGGAAGCCTCGCGCAAGGGCCTAAACGAAGGCCTGCAGATGGCGTTCAAATCGGGCGCGATCACCGGCATGCTCGTGGTCGGCCTCGCCCTCCTCGGCATCGTTGGCTATTACGGCCTGCTCACTGGCCCGATGGCGCTCTCGCTCACCGATGATGGCCAGAAGCGCGAAATCATCGATTCGCTCGTCGCGCTCGGCTTTGGTGCTTCGCTGATCTCGATCTTCGCCCGTCTTGGCGGCGGTATCTTCACCAAGGGTGCGGATGTCGGCGGCGACATGGTCGGCAAGGTCGAAGCCGGTATTCCGGAAGATGATCCGCGTAACCCCGCCACCATCGCGGACAACGTCGGCGACAACGTGGGCGATTGCGCCGGCATGGCGGCGGACCTGTTCGAGACCTATGCGGTGACGCTCGTCGCCACCATGGTCCTTGGCGGCATCTACTTCGCCTCCACGCCTTATATCGGCGAGATCATGATGCTGCCCCTCGCCATTGGCGCGGTGTGTATCGTCACCTCGATCATCGGTTCGTTCTTTGCCACGCTGGCGAAGGGTTCGACCGACGTCATGGGCGCGCTCTACAAATCGCTGATCGTGACCGGTGTTCTGTCCGTGGTCGGACTGGGCGTCGCCATCCAGACGGTTCTTCCGGGCGGCCTTGCCGGCACGATGGAAGGCGCGGGCGACCTGCTCGGCCTCGTCAACCCGCTGACGGGTGAAGCGGCGGATATCACCGGCTGGAAGCTGTTTGCCTGCGGCGTGGTCGGCCTGTTCGTCACCCTGCTGATCGTCGTGATCACGGCTTACTATACCGAGACGAAGTACCGTCCGGTGCGTTCGGTGGCGAAAGCCTCTGAGTCTGGCCACGGCACGAACGTCATCCAGGGCCTCGCTGTCTCGCTGGAAGCAACGGCTTTGCCGGCGCTCACCATCATCGGCGGCATCCTGCTCACCTACAATCTCGCAGGCCTTTATGGGATCGCGATTGCCACCACGACGATGCTGGCGCTTGCCGGTATCATCGTTGCGCTCGACGCGTTCGGTCCGGTGACCGACAATGCGGGCGGCATTGCCGAGATGGCGGAACTGCCGTCGGAAGTCCGCAAGACGACCGATGCGCTCGACGCAGTCGGCAACACGACCAAGGCGGTCACGAAAGGCTACGCCATCGGCTCTGCCGGTCTCGGTGCCCTCGTGCTGTTTGCGGCGTATGCGGAGGATCTGAAATACTTCTCGGCGAAGGCCGTGGAAGGCTCGTTCTTCTATAACGTCACGGTCGACTTCTCGATTGCCAACCCCTACGTCGTGGTCGGCCTGCTGTTCGGCGGCCTGCTGCCGTTCCTGTTCGGCGGCATGTCGATGATGGCCGTGGGCCGTGCAGCCCAGTCGGTGGTCGAAGAAGTCCGCCGCCAGTTCCGCGAAATGCCAGGCATCATGAAGGGCGAAGTGAAGCCCGACTATGGCCGCGCCGTGGACATGCTGACCCAGGCTGCGATCAAGGAAATGATCGTGCCTTCGCTGCTGCCAGTGCTTTCGCCGATTGTGCTGTTCATTGCGATCTTCCTGATTGCGGGTTCGGGTGCGGCTCTGGCCTCGGTCGGCGCCATGCTTCTCGGCGTGATCGTGACCGGCCTGTTCGTTGCCATCTCGATGACCTCGGGGGGCGGCGCGTGGGATAACGCGAAAAAGTATATCGAAGACGGCAACCACGGCGGCAAGGGCTCCGAAGCCCACAAGGCTGCCGTCACCGGTGACACCGTGGGCGATCCCTACAAGGACACCTCTGGCCCGGCCGTGAACCCGATGATCAAGATCACGAACATTGTGGCGCTCCTGATGCTGGCCGTCCTCGCGGGCCACTAAGCATCCGGATACGGATCAAAAAGAAAACCCCGGAGGCAACTCCGGGGTTTTTTCATTGTGAGCCTTGGAACGATATCAGCGCCGGCCGGTCGGGTTGTCCGGGGTGCGTTCGTCGGTGTTTGGCAGGCGCATGGCGCCGACTGTGCCGAAGATCTGCTCCCACAGGCCGAGTTCACGGCCCCGCGTAGGTGTCTCGCGGGCGGCATAGCTGATCACCTGGCCATCGGCGGCGGTGTAGCGCAGCACCTCGTCCACCATGTCATCTTCGCCAAAACGGATGGCGGTGATGGCGCGGTCTGTTACCTTCGGCTTGTAGAAGGCGAAGCGCTCCTGCACGTCAGAGATGTAGAACCAGGTATTGGTGTCGAACACGCCCTTGGTCGAGGGTGAGCCGAGCTGGGCCATTACGCTGGAGCGCGAGTCTTCGCCTGGCTTGATGTCGTAAGGCTGCACCTCATCCGGAATGTAGCCATGAAAATCGCGGGCCGGGGTGATGCAGGCCGTCAGCGGCAGCACAAGCAGGCTCGCAGCAAGCAGGGCGGATTTGCGCATGGTTCACTCTCAATGGACTTTGACCGGAGACCTAGCGGCAGGTAACGGGGCTTGGCAAGCATGGGAGTGCACCCTTGATGGGCATTTTTGACGCCTTGTTCCCTCGCCGTGCCGCCGAAAGGAAGGCGGCTGCGGAAGCATACCGTCGCCTGCTGCATCATGCGCTGGAGCCGGCGCACTACACGCATCTAGGCGTGCCGGACACTTTTGAGGGCCGGGCAGGGATGGTGACGCTGCTGACCAGCCTTGCCCTGTCGCGCCTGAGGCGAATCGGTGGGCCTGAAGCGGCAGCGCTGGCGGCGCGGCTGGATGAACGCGTGCTGGACGGATTTGACGCGGCCCACCGGGAAACCGGGGTGGGCGACCATTCGATTGCCCGCAAGGTGCGCAAGACGGCGCAGGCGCACGCAGGGATGGGAAGGGCGTTGTTTGCGGCCTTGGACCGCCCTGAGGATGCCGATGACGGCTTGGCGGCAGTGCTGCGCCGTAACGGCATGGTGGCCGCGCCGGATGCCGGCAGGCTGGCCGCTGCCGCGCGGGCCATGCTGGCTCATCTGGACGCGCAACCGGACGCGGAAATCCTTGCCGGGGCTTTCGACTGGATCATTCCGCTTGTGTAATCCGCCGGAGGGGAGCCGCATCTCTCCCGTTGCGTTGCCCCCCGGCGACGCTTAAACCACGCCGAAACAGACCAATCTGGCCGGAAACGTCAGGCACAGGACAGAATGCACCCCAAGCAGACACTTTCCGTTGACGCCATGGGCGGAGACGATGCTCCCGGCATCGTCATCGATGGGGTCGCCGAATTCCTTTCGGCCCGCCCGGATCTCTCCGTGTTGCTGCATGGCGATGAGGCGCTGCTCGCGCCGCTGGTCGCCGCTAAGCCTGCTATGGCCGGCCGGGTGACAGTCCTGCATGCCGCCGAGAAAATCACCTCGGACATGAAGCCGAGCCAGGCACTGCGCCGGGGCAAAGGCACGTCGATGTGGAATGCCGTCGAGGCGGTGAAGGACGGGCGCGCGGGCGCGTCTGTCTCCGCCGGCAATACCGGCGCGTTGATGGCGATCTCGATGCTGGCGCTGCGCAAGATGGAGGGCGTGCACCGCCCGGCCATGACGGCCGTGTGGCCGACGCTGCGGGGGCGCACGATCATTCTGGATGTCGGCGCCAATGTGGAAGCCGATGCGCAGCAGCTGGTGACCTTCGCAATCATGGGCGAGGCGTTTGCACGGGCAACGCTCGGAATTGCACGCCCGACTGTCGGCCTTCTGAATATCGGCTCGGAAGAGATGAAGGGCCATGAAGAAGTGCGCGAAGCGCATGAGTGGCTGCGTGCCGCCGGGCTGAACATCGACTATCGCGGTTTCATCGAAGGCGATGATATTTCGGCAGGCGAAGTGGACGTCGTGGTCACGGATGGCTTCACGGGCAACGTGGCGCTCAAGACCGGCGAAGGCGTTGCGCGCATGCTGGCAAGCCGGATGCGCGATGCGTTCACGGAAAACCTGGTGTCCAAGGCCGGCGCCGCGCTCGCGATGGGCGGGCTGAAGAAGCTCCGTTCCCTGATGGACCCGAGCAATGTGAATGGCGGCGTCCTGCTCGGCCTCGGCGGGATATCCGTGAAGAGCCATGGCGGTGCAGATGCACGCGGTTTTGCGCGGGCCTGCGAGATGGCCGCGGACCTCGCCGGCAGTGATTTCCAGACCGAAATCGCCGCCAACCTCGCACGGATCGGAACCGGCGGAGTTGCCGCTGAATAGCGGCCCGGCGGAATCATAAGGAACACAGCATGGCGCGGCGCAGTTTCATTTGCGGGACAGGCAGTTACCTTCCGGAGCGCGTGCTCACGAATGACGAATTGTCGGAAATGGTGGAAACCTCCGACGCGTGGATCCAGGAACGCACAGGTATCCGTCAGCGCCATGTCGCAGCGGATGGCGAATTGACTTCGGACATCGCGACCGAAGCGGCGCGGCGGGCCCTGCAGGCGGCGAGCATTGATGCCTCGTCCATCGACCTGATCGTGCTGGCGACGACGACGCCGGATCGCACCTTCCCGGCGACGGCTACAGCGGTGCAGGCGAAGCTCGGCATTTCTCACGGCGCGGCGTTTGACGTGCAGGCGGTCTGCTCCGGTTTCCTCTTCGCGCTGGCTACGGCCGATTCGATGCTGAAACAGGGCCTGTTCAAGCGCGCGCTGGTGATCGGCGCAGAGACCTTCACGCGCATCATCGACTGGTCGGACCGGGGCACCTGCGTGCTGTTCGGCGATGGCGGCGGCGCGGTCGTGCTGGAAGTCCGCGAGGGCGAGTTCGCTGCCGATGAAGGCATCATCACGCATCATATCCGCACCGACGGCACGAAATCCGACCTGCTCTATGTCGATGGCGGCGTCAGCTCCACCGGCACGATCGGCCATGTCCGCATGGAAGGAAACCGCGTATTCAAGCATGCGGTCGCCAATATCTCCGCCGCCATCGAAGCGGTGCTGGAAGAGACCGGCCTGACGTCGGACAACATCGACTGGTTCGTGCCCCACCAGGCCAACAAGCGCATCCTCGACGGCGTGGCGAAGAAACTGAACATCCCGGAGGAGAAGGTGGTCATCACGGTTGACCGCCACGCCAACACGTCGGCCGCCTCGATTCCGCTGGCGCTCGACCATGCCGTGCGCACCGGGCGTGCCAAGCCGGGCGATCTGATTCTGTCGGAAGCGATGGGCGGCGGCTTCTCATGGGGCGCCAGCCTGTTCAGACTGTAATCCCCCGAAGGCCAGATTCCGCTAACGCCGGCGCTAGGAATTCGTTAAGATACCGGGCTTAGGCTTTAATCTAAGGGGAAAAGGCCAATGAGCAACGACAGCGAAACCGTCACCCGGGCTGAAGTTACCGAAGCCATCGTGCGCGAAGTCGGCGTGACCCGCCAGGAATCGGCAGACCTGCTCGACCGCACACTCGAGCTGATCGGCGCCGCCCTCGAACAGGAAAACGAAGTGAAGCTCGCCCGTTTCGGCAACTTCGTCGTGCGCTCCAAATCCGCCCGCGAAGGGCGCAATCCCAAGACCGGTGAGGAAGCCCCGATTGCGGCCCGCCGGGTCGTCACCTTCCGTCCGTCGCCGATGCTCAAGGCGCTCGTCGGCAAGGACTGAACCCAGACAGGATGCCTGTATGACCGCTCTCAAGTCCCGGATCGAAAAGTCTTCGGCAGCCTTCCGGTCGATTGGTGAAGCGGCAAGCGAGCTGGGGCTCGAGACGCATGTGCTGCGCTATTGGGAGACGCGATTCCCGAAGGACGTGCGCCCGGTGAAGCGTCCCGACGGCCGGCGCATGTTCCGCCCGGAAGACATGGACGCCCTGCGCGCCATCCGCGCGCTGGTTCATGAGCGCGGCATGACGCTGAAGGGCGCGAAAACGATCCTCGCGGAGCAGGGCATCGAGGCGGTGCTGAACGGTAGCGTCAAGCTCGGCGCCGTCGAACCACCAACAAGCCCCGCGCGGGAACTTCAGGAGAGTGTCGCGCGGGCTTTCGGTGCGCTGGAAGCCTCGGGCGATGCTCCCCGCAAGGAGCGTCTCGAAGGCGCGCTGCGCGAACTCAGCGACATCAAGAGCCGCATCGACGCGCTGCGCGCGCGCCGGGTCGCCTGAACCTGATTTTCGGGGTGAAATGGTCGGAGCGGCGGGATTCGAACCCACGACCCCTAGTCCCCCAGACTAGTGCGCTAACCGGGCTGCGCCACGCTCCGACCGAACGCGCTGTATAGGCAAAGCCTCCTGCGCCTGCAACCGGGATAATCCCGCGCTCTGCAGGGCCTGTCAGGCCGGGTTTTCCCCCAGTACGCCGTAGCGAAGGGCCCGCGCATCCCACAAGGCATTGTGGGCAACCGCGCCGTCCAGGTCGTCCGGCCAGGGCGGGGCGTGGATGAGGCGCAGGGTGAGGTTGGGGATCAGGATCATCTGGCCGGGCGAGACGATCAGGCATTGCATGAAATGCGAGATGTCCTCAGGCCAGTCGGCGATCACGACCGGTGCGGGATCGCCTTGCAGGAACTGGCGCAGGCGTGCCGCAAACTGGCCGCGGGGTAGGACTTCCGGTGTCGCCTCCGGCAGGTCGATCAGCGGCATGACATGTGCCGCGACCCAGGGGTGGAGGCTGAGGCGCTCCAGTTCCTCGCGCGGACGGGCGAGATAGAGTTCCCGACCGGTCTCGGCGGCGAGCGCGAGACTGATCAGCTCGCCGCCGAACCCGTTGAACTCGCAGTCGAGGAAATAGAGCACGGGCCCCTATTCCTTGCGCTGCAGGTCCAGGCTTTCTGTCTTGCCGACCGTGGCCAGCGCAAAGGCATATTCGGTCGCCACTTCCTTCAGGCCCTCGAAACGGCCCGAGGCGCCGCCATGGCCGGCATCCATGTTGATGCGCAGGAAGTAGGGACCGGCCTCCGGCGCTTCATGGCGCAGCTTGGCGGCCCATTTGGCAGGCTCCCAGTAGGTGACGCGCGGATCGGTGACGCCGCCGGTGATCAGCATGGCGGGATAGTCCATCTTCGTCACCTGGTCATACGGGCTGTAGGCGAGGATCTGGTCATACGCCGTTTCGTCCGTGAGCGGATTGCCCCATTCCGGCCACTCCGGCGGCGTGAGCGGCAGGCTCTCGTCCGACATCGTGTTGAGCACATCGACAAAAGGCACAGCGGCAATGATGCCGCCGAACAGGCCGGGGTCCATGTTCGCCGCGGCGCCCATCAAGAGACCGCCGGCCGAGCCGCCGTGGCCGACAATGTGGCCGCGCTTCGTGTAGCCCTGATCGACAAGGTATTGCCCGGCGGCGACAAAATCCTTGAACGTGTTCGTCTTCTTGTCGAGCTTGCCGTCAAGGTACCACTGATAGCCCTTCTCCATGCCGCCGCGGATATGGGCGATGGCGTAGATGAAGCCGCGGTCGACGAGGCTGAGGCGGCCGGTGCGGAAGTCCGCCGGCATCGAGATGCCGTAAGAGCCGTAGCCATAGAGCAGCACCGGCGCGGTGCCGTCGACCGGCGTATCCTTGTGGCGCAGCAGCGTGACCGGCACCAGCGCGCCGTCCCATGACGGGGCCATGATGCGCTCGGCCACATAGTCTGCCGGATTGTGACCCGAGGGCACTTCGCGTGTCTTGCGCAGCGTTTTCTCTCGGGTGTTCAAATCGTAGTCGAACACCTGGTCGGGCGTTGTCGGCGAAGCATAGTCGAAGCGCAGGATTGGCACGTCATAGGTATAGCCGCTGTCGAGGCCGAGGCTGTAGGCGGCTTCGTCAAAGCTGATCGAATGCGAGCTGCCATCGGTGCGCGCGCGGATGACGATGCGGGGCAGGGCATTCTCGCGCTCCATGATGGCGAGATAGTCCTTCTGCGCACTGACGCCGAGCAGCAAAGTGCCGGGGCGGTGCGGGATGACATCCTGCCACGCTTCGCGCGAGTTGGCGTTCATGGGCGCCTTCACCAGCTTGAAATCGACCGCGCCGCCGGCGTTGGTGACCATATAGAATGCACCATCCCAGTGTGTGACGGAATATTCCGTATCCGTCTCGCGCGGGGCAATCAGGCGGAGTGTGGGGTTCATTTCATCCGACGGGAACCAGTAGACTTCCGAAGTGGTGTGGCCACCGGCGGAGACGAAGATCACCTCGTCACTCTCACTGGTGCCAAGCCCCACGAAGAACCCGGGGTCTTTTTCCTCGTAGATCAGCGTATCTTCGCCGGTCTCGATGTTGCGCTGGTAGACCGCATCCGGGCGGCTGTTGGTGTCGCGGTGCACCCAGAAGATCGCCTTGCCGGTCTTGCTCCATTCGAAGGCACCGTAGGCATTCTCGATCACGGTGGGCGTCAGCTCGCCGGTCTCGATGTTCTTTACACGGATCGTGTAGAATTCGCTGCCTTTCAGGTCGGTCGCGTAGGCGACATATTTGTGATCGGGCGAGACTTCGATATCGTTGAAGGCGAAATAGTCCTGATCCTTGCCCAGTTCGTCACCGTCCAGCAGGATCGTTTCCGGTGCGGTGTCGTCGAAAGCCTGCGCAGCGGGGCGGCGGGCATAGATCGCGTACTCGCCGCCTTCGCGGAAGCGAGTGTAATAGGCCCAGTCTCCATCGATGGAGGGCAGCGAGGTGTCATCTTCCTTGATGCGTCCACGCATCTCTGCAAACAGTTCCTCGCGCAGAGCGGTGGTCGGGTCTTCCAGCACCGCTTTCGTGAAGGCATTCTCGGCCTCGAGATAGGCGCGGATGTCGGCATTCAGCAGCGACGGGTCGCGCATCACCTCCTGCCAGTTTTCATCCTTCAGCCAGTGATAGGGATCGTTCCGCGTGCGCCCGAGCTGCGTGATCTCATGGCTGACACGGGCGGCAACAGGCGGAGCAGGCGGCGGTGCTGCGACGAGGGAAGTTTCGGCAGTGTTGTCAGTCATCATGCATCCGGAAATGAGGGATGTGGCGGCGGCGAGGCCGGCGAGGTGAAGTGCGAAACGCATGGGGCGATCCTTTATCGATTATCGCGACATTGGAACGCGCCGTGCGGCCTGTCCAGACCTATTCCTTCGGGCGGAAATCCAGCACGGCGCCATTGATACACCAGCGCTGGCCCGTCGGTTGAGGGCCGTCGTCGAACACATGGCCCATGTGCAGGCCGCACACGCCGCAATGCACTTCGACGCGCGGATAGACGAGCTTGTAGTCCGTGCTGGTGCCGATATCGGCCATATCGACCGGCTGCCAGAAGCTCGGCCAGCCGCTGCCGGAATCATACTTGGTTTCGGACGACCAGAGCGGCGTACCGCAGCCCTTGCAATGGTACATGCCGACGCGCTTTTCGTCATTGTAGTTGCCGGGCGTGAAGGCGCGCTCGGTGCCGTCCTTCACCCCGACACGGTAGGCTTCGGGATCGAGGAGGGCGCGCCACTCTTCGTCGGTGCGCTTGGGAATACGGGGTGTGGGCATGAAAGTCTCCGGACGGCTCGGCTCCGCCCGAATATAGGGTCGCCCTGCCGGTTCAGGAAGCCGCAATGGAAACGGCCGCACCGGATGGGTCCGGAGCGGCCGCGGCAAATTGACAGGAGGGCCGGATCAGCCGTAGAGCACGGTGATCGATTCCGCGACGAGGGCGGGGCGGTCCTTGCCTTCGATTTCGACGGTGGCTTCCATCTTCATCTGTTTGCCGCCGGATTTCGCTTCAACGGAGAGACATTTCTGGCGCAGGCGGACCTTGGAGCCGACCGGCACCATGTTGGTGAAGCGCACCTTGTCGGAGCCATAGTTGATGCCGCGGGTGACACCTTCGACACGCAGCACTTCAGCGCCGAGCATCGGCAGAAGCGACAGCGTCAGGAAGCCATGCGCGATCGGGCCGCCCATCAGCTTGGTGGCTTTCTCGACATCGACGTGGATCCACTGATGGTCGCCCGTCGCTTCGGCAAACATGTTGACGCGGTTCTGGTCGATCGTGTGCCAGTCGGACACGCCGACTTCCTGTCCGGCGAGGGATTCAAGGTCGGCATAGGCAATCTTGCGGGGGTTGGCCATCGGTTCCTCCATTAGGGCTTTGGCCTGTTCTGGCGCGGCGGGGCGCCCGGCGCAAGGCTTACGATAGGGCAAGGCGGGCAGTTGACGCCACCGCCGGTGCCCGCAAGGGTGGGGACAGAACCGGTGTGCTGAATGAGTGAACCCGCCAGACCCCGACTGATCCCGGCGCCCGGCACACCCGGTCATGCGCGGCTCGTCTATTGGGGTTTCCTGCTAGGCCTCGTCCTGCCGGGCATGAATTTCATCGCCGCCGGCCTCGCTGCACTCGCCCGCAAGCGGGCAGATACATTGACGGCGGCCCACTACCACAACCAGCTCAGCCTCTTCACCAGGAGCGTGGTGTATGTGCTGACGGGCCTCGTCTTTACATATTTCCTGTTTGGTGTGGTGATCATCATGGCCGTGATCATCTGGTATATCCTCCGTATCCGGAAGGGACTGCAGGCGCTGAAAGCGGGTGAGCCGCCGGTAAATCCTGAAAGCTGGACGTTCTGATCCCGGTCAGAGAATGAAGCTTGCCCAGTAGCGCAGCCGGATACGAAGGCGGTGGCGCAGTGTGACGCCGTAGCGTGTGATGACCTCTTCCGCAAACGGCGTGTTGCTCAGCACGCGCCAGTAGGCGCCGGCCCAGGGATGCCAGACGCGCGGGGTCCAGGGTTTGTCGCTCGTGATGTAGTGGATGATCGCGGGTTCGCGGAACGGCGCCCAGAGCTGGCGCAGCGGATCGGACATTCGCAGGTAGCGCTGCACGTTCCAGGCGAGGTTCAGCGGTTTCCAGCGGTTCCAGAAGGTGACATTGAGCGCGTCCTGATCGAGGAAGTCGAGATCGAAATTCCTGTCGATCAGGAATTGCAGGCAGGAGGACAGGTCGCGTGTCCGGCGCACGGCATCGAGATCGATCACCAGGACGCCGGCATTGAAGTAGAGTTCCTCACGCGCCGGTGGCAGGCCGAACCGGTTCTGCAGGGCAGAGGGCGTCTGGTAGACATCGGCCACGGCGCCAATCGGCTGGCCACCCAGATCGGCATGCCAGAGCGGCGTGAGATCGTGACCGATCACCAGATCGGAATCGAGATAGATGACGCGCGACCAGTCTGCCGGTGCAAATCGTTCCAGTCCGAGCCGGAACAGGGAGACGCGGTTGATGTATCCCTTCTCCTGCATGGCAGGCATATCGGCTGGTGTCACTTCGACCCAGAGAAAGACGTGCCCCGGCGCGACGCTTTCGACCTTGCGCCGATAGTCTGCATCGATCCCGTCATGCAGGCAGAGTATGCGCGCCGACCCTGGCGGCAGGTATCTGACTGCGGATGCAATCACGACTGCCGCGTGCGCGGCATAGGCCCGGTCGAAGGCCATCGCGAGGTTTATAAGGTCTGTGCGAGGCGCAGCTGACGCCTCCTGAACCCACCCTGCGGCGGGAAGGGTATCTGAGCCTGCTTCACTCATGCTGCGCGATCTTGCGACCACAACTCCCAAGGGCACTCTACCCGGACTGGCTAGCCGAGCATGCTGTCCAGCGCCAACAGGAATCTCTCCACATCCGTATCAGAAGTGAATAAATGCGGCGTAATCCGCAGGCGATTGCCCCGTTTTGAGGCATAAATCTGCTCCGCCCGCAGGCGCTGGATCAGGTCTGATGGGGCGCTATCGGGCAGGAGGGCGCCGAGATAATGCGGACCGCGGCCGGTTTCGGGGCCGACTTGCAGGCCGCGGGCATTCAGGGCTTCGGCGAGGGCCCGGTTCCTGTGGGCCAGTGTGGTCTCGATCCGGTCAACGCCCCAGCCGAGGATCAGCTCAATCGAGGCCCTGAAGGCAGGAAGCAGCGCGAAGTTCGACCGTTCCCCCATATCGTAACGCTCCGCCCCCGGAGCATAGCGGTCCGTATAGTCGATCAGCCGGGAGAAATCCTCGGCGCCCGCGCGGGTGATCCAGTTTTCTTCAAGCGGGCGGCCTTCGCGGCGGTGTGGGGCGGCGTAAAGGAAGCCAGTGGCGTAAGGCCCGAGCAGCCACTTGTAGCCGGCGGCAACCATGAAATCCGGCTGCACCTCTTTCACATCAAAGCGCATCGCGCCGCAACTCTGCGTCAGGTCGAGCACCAGCGCGGCACCAACCTCGCGGCAGCGCGCGCCGATGGCAGCAAGGTCGATCCGTGCGCCATCCGTCCAGCGCACTTGCGGGCAGGCGACGAGGCCGGTGTCCGCGGCGATGGCATCGAGCAGCGCCTCGGAGAGGGACTGGTTGCCTCGCGCGGAGATCGTCCGGATTTCAGCGCCGGTTTCTGCCGCGAGCCTGCGCCAGGTGTAGACGTTTGACGGAAACTGGTCTTCCAGCAGCAGGATTTTCTGGCCGCGTGCGACGGTCAGGTTCTGCGCCGCGACAGCGAGACCATAGCTGACAGACGGTACGAGGGCGATGCCGGCTTCGTCCGCGCCGATCAGCCGGGCGAGAAGCGGGCGCAGCTGGCGCGTATCCTCGAAAAAGTCCGCATCCGGAATAGTCCAGGGCCTGAGCTTGCGCGCGAGGCCGCGTTGTCCCGCCTCGAAGGCGGCCTTCGGCAGTGGCCCCATCGTTGCGACATTTAGGAAGGTGACATCCTCCGGAATGTCGAACAGGTGGCGCTGGTTCGGGATCAGGCTCATGCGCTTACCGGCGCTCCGGCGAGACCCGCGAGATAACGATAGGAGGCCTTGGGCGTGCGCTTCAGCGTGGCATAGTCGACATGGACGATCCCGAAACGCGGCCCATATCCCATCGCCCATTCGAAATTATCCAGCATCGACCAGACGAGATAACCGCGCACATCTGCCCCTGCCGCACGCGCTTCGACAACCGCGCCGAGATACCTGTCGAGATAGGAGACGCGCCCTGCATCGTTGACCACACCTTTCGCATCCGGCTCGACACTGTCGGCCATGCCGTTTTCGGTGACGTAGATCGGCAGGCGGTAGCGTTGCGAGGTCTCGATCAGGATGTCGCGGAAGGCGGACGGCGCGACATGCCAGCCCATCAGCGTTTTCTCCGCGCCTTCCGGCGGGTCCATGTTGCGGAAGCCGAACGCATTGGCGCGGGCAGAGGCATAAGTCGGCGAATAGTGATTGAGGCCCAGCCAGTCGAGCGGCGCATAGATCGCCTCTTCATCGCTGGGGCGGATGCGGGCGCCCATCCAGTCGCGCGTGATCGGATCATATTTGCCGAGGAGGACCGGGTCGGCGGTGGCGCGGTTCATCGCAGCGTCCATCTTGCGGGCGGCTTCGCGGTCTTCGTCCGTATCGGTGGCGGGAAGGGCGGGTTGCAGGTTCGGCACTGTGCCGAGCTTTGCGCCTGATGGCAGGTCTGCGCGCAGGCGGCGGATGGCGGCGCCGTGCGAGAGGTTCACATGATGCACGGCATCGAGCCAGGCCTCCCGGTCGCGGATGCCGGGGGCATGTACGCCGGCACCATAGCCGAGCATGGTGAACATGTTGGGCTCGTTGAAGGTGGCCCATGTGCGGATCCGGTCGCCAAGGCGTTTGGCGAGCACACCCGCATAGTCCGCAAACAGAGGAACGATCTCGCGGTTCGTCCAGCCGAGGCCGGCCTTGTGCAGTGCCAGAGGCAGGTCCCAATGATAGAGGCAGAGCCAGGGTTCAACGCCGTTCTTCAGGAGTTCGTCCGTGAGCCTGTCATAGAAGTCGAGCCCGGCCTCATTCGGCGTGCCGCGCCCTTCCGCCAGCACGCGGCTCCATGAGACAGAGAAGCGATAGGCACGGAAGTTGGCGGCCTTCATCAGGGCGACATCTTCCGCATACCGATGATAATGGTCGCAGGCGACGTTGCCGGTGTCGCCGTTCTTCACCCGGCCGGGCTCGGCGCTGAACGCATCCCAGATGCTGAGCCCGCGCCCGCCTTCCTGGTAGCCGCCCTCTATCTGATAGGACGCAGTTGATGCGCCCCAGACAAAGTCCTCCGGAAAATCACTGCGGCTGACCATTTGCTTCCTCCCGGTATCTGCCGGGATGTTGCGATGGCCGGCGCCGCGCTGCAAGCCCGCCTAGACGATCCGGCTGTCCTTGTTGCCCCAGTAGCGGTCACGGATGAGGCGTTTGTAGAGCTTGCCAGTGGGATGGCGGGGGAGTTCGGGGTCGAAGTCGATGCTCTTGGGGCATTTGATCTTAGAGAGGTTTGCCGCGCAGAAGGCCATCAGTTCAGCCGCAAGTTCTTCCGAGGGCGCAACGCCCGGCATAGGCTGGACGACCGCCTTCACCGCTTCGCCAAAGTCTTCATCCGGCACGCCGATCACTGCCACATCTGCGACCTTCGGATGCGTGATCAGGATGTTCTCGGTTTCCTGCGGGTAGATGTTCACACCGCCGGAGATGATCATGAAGGCCTTGCGGTCGGTGAGATAGAGGAAGCCTTCCGCATCCACCTTGCCGACATCGCCAAGCGATGACCAGTCGGGGTGTTTCGGGTTCAGTGCGGCTTTGTTCTTGTCCGGGGCATTGTGATAGTTCGGCGGCGTGGTGCCTCCGAAATAGACCTGGCCTTCTTCGCCGACCGGAACTTCATCGCCGTCTTCGTTGCAGATGTGCAGCTCGCCGAGCACCGGCCGGCCGACGGTGCCCTTGTGTGCGAGCCAGTCGGGGCTTTTCACCCAGGTCATGCCATTGCCTTCGGAGCCGGCATAATACTCATCGATCACCGGGCCCCACCAGGCGATCATCTGTTCCTTCACCGGAATGGGGCAGGGCGCGGCGGCGTGAATTGCGAACTTCAGGCTGGAGACATCATAGGATTTGCGCACGTCTTCCGGCAGCTTCAGCATCTTCACGAACATCGTCGGCACGAGCTGCGAGTGCGTGACCTTGTACTTCTGCACGAGCCGCAGATAGTCCTCCGGATCGAACTTCTCCATCACGATAAGCGTGGCGCCGATGCGCGTGAAGGCCATGCACCAGCGCAGCGGCGCGGCGTGGTAGAGCGGCGCGGGTGAGAGGTACACGGACTGATCCGTCGCGCCGGACATGACGCGGGCGATCTGGATCAGCGCGTTGTCGCCGTCGATGGGCGTACCGCGCTCCAGCGGCGGGCGGATGCCCTTTGGGCGGCCCGTGGTGCCGGAGGAGTAGAGCATGTCCGTGCCGGCCATCTCGTCGGCAATCGGGGTTGCTGGGAAGCCGGCGACATGGCGCTCCATCTCCGTGAAGCCGTCAATCGCACCGTCGATGGACCAGTTGTCCTTGAGGCCGGTCGCCGCTTTCACTTCCTTCGCAATGCTGCCTTTCGAGGCACTGGCGATCAGGAGTTTCGCGCCCGAATCCTCGATGATGTAGGTCACTTCCGGCGCGGTGAGGCGCGAGGAGACAGCCACATAATAGAGGCCTGCGCGCTGGGCGGCCCAGCAGATTTCGAAATAGCGCGGCGAGTTTTCCGCGAAGATCGCAATCGTATCGCCGGGCGCGCATCCGGCAGCGCGCAGCGCATGCGCGATCTGGTTGGAGCGGTCATCGAGTTGTTTGAAGGTGATGACTTCGCCTGAACCGGCCATGATGATGGCCGGCGTATCGGGCCGGGATTTTGAGTGATGGCAGGGATGCATGGGGTTCCTCCGGAATTTTTTAAACTGTGGATCAGGGCTCTTGCGGCCCGTTGAACATGCGGGCGAAGAAGTCGTCCTTCTTCCAGAGCGGGCGCGTGTCGGCATTTGCGAGCGCCAGCGCGATGCGGGCATTGAGTTCGGCGAAGCGGGCGCCGGACTCGAAGTTGATCGGTTTGGTCATGTCATCGGACGGGCGGTGATAATTGTTTGCGAGGTGTTCAGCATGAGCTGCTTCACCGCCATTCGCAAAGCCGGGTTCCAGATAAACGGACGGGATGCTGGCCTCGACGAAGCGGAAATGGTCCGAGCGCGTGAAGTAGCCCTGATCCGGTTTCGGATCGGGGCTGAGGGTGACGCCCATTTCTGCGGCGGCAGATTCGACATGTGGCGCGATGGTGGAGCGCGGTGCGCCATAGACAATGATGTCGGTGAACTCATGCGTCAGGATCGGCATATCGAGATTGACGTTGGCAACGAGTGTTCCGCTGACGGAGGGGTTCATCGCGAAGTATTGCGCGCCGAGCAGGCCTTTTTCCTCCGCCGTCAGCGCAAGGAACACGACCGAGCGCTTCATCGGCGGGCCGTTCTTCAGCATCCGCGCAGCATCCAGCATCGTGGCGATACCGGCCGCATTGTCGAGCGCGCCATTGTTGATGCTGTCCTCGCCGACAGTCGGCGTGATGCCGATATGGTCGAGATGCGCTGTGATGACGATGACCTCGTTCTTGAGCACGGGGTCCGTGCCTTCGATCATGCCGACAACATTGGAGGAGAAGACCGAGTCCAGATTGGAGCGCTGTGAGATCGAGATGCTTGCCGGCAGGTCAAAGCCCTGCACAGCGCCGCCGTCTGCTTCGGCAGCGGCCTGCACGGCGTCCCAGTCCATCGGCGCGCCTGCGAACAGGGGCGCGGCAGCTTCAACCGGGACGTAGGCGAACGCGCGGATATTCGGCGCGGCGGAATAGGGCGTGCCATCCGCTTTCAGCCAGGCGAGCGAGGCGCTGGTCAAAACGCCGCTCGAGAGGATGCGCTGGAAGGGATAGACGGTTTTCGACGTTGGCGTTTCGAGCTGGACGACGCCGATGGCGCCGCGTTCGGAAATGTTGCGCATCTTGCGCGAGCCGTAGGTCGCGCGCTCTTCCGACTGGATGCCTTTTGGCGTGCCGGCGAGCACGACGGCGATCTTGCCGTTCAGGTCCAGCCCCGCGAAATCGTCACGGCCCAGATCCGGAGCGACGATGCCGAAGCCGACGAATACGGCTTGCCCCTGCACTGCTGTTTCTGCGCCCTGCAGCGAGCCGGTGATGGCAACGTTGAGGTTTTCGGTGAAGGGCAAGAGCGTACCGCTTGCATCCCGTGCTTCAAAGCTGTGTCCGGTTTCGGCGCGGACGGAGCGCAGGAATTCGATCGGCTGATACCAGGTGGCGTCCGTTCCGGCGGGCTTCAGGCCGATCTTTTCGAACTCGGCGGCGACATATTCCGCCGCGAGATCAAAGCCGGGCGTCCCGGCTTCGCGGCCTTCCAGATCGTCGGAGGCGAGATAGGCCATATGCACCTCGATTGCCGCGGCATCGGGCGGCGGAAGCTCTGCCGGAGCCTGGGCTTCGGGCGCGCAGGCGGCGAGCAGGGCGGCGGCAAGCGGCAGGAGGGCGAGGCGAAGGTCACGCATGATCAGGTTCCGGGCGGAATTGGGATGGACGTCCCACTTCTATCGCCCCGCGCCGCCCTGTCCACGACTGACGCAACGGGAACGGCTACAGCACTCTCAGCCAGTAGGCCATCGGGTGGGGAAGGTCCGGGCCGCCGGGCTCGACGGGCCATGAAAAGCTTGTCGTGATGCCGGGCAGCTTGGTGTAGCCGCGCTTCGTCCAGAACGTGTCGAGCGGGCTGTAGCCTTCCGGGCGGCGGGGGTCGTCTGCCGGGCGCTCGACTGCGCAGAAGCAGGCGCGGTGGTAGCCGCGCTGGCGGGCATGGGCTTCGCGTGCATCGAAGAATACATGGCCTAGGCCGCTGCCCCGGAACTGTGGCAACAGGACGGACTCGCCGAAATAAAAAGTGGTGGCGAGGTCATACCCCGCCCTGGCGAGCGGGGCGGCAAATTCGCCGTGATGGCCGGTCAGGGAGGAGCCGGTGGCGCAGCCGATGATGCGGCTATCATCTGTTTCGGCGGCGATGATGAAACTGTCCGGCGCTAGGGCAAGGTCGCGCAGATAGCGCTGCTCATAGCTTTCCGTGCCTGCATAGAGATACGGGAAGGCCCGGAACACCTCGGTGCGCAGGGCCGCGAGCGCGGGAAGGGCGCGTTCGAGATCCTCGCCGGTGAGCGCGCGGGTTTTCACGAGACCTGGCGGATCCATTCCTTGAGGTTGTAGTAAGTGGTGACGCGCGTGATCTCGCCATCCTGCACATCGAAAAATGCGCCAGCGGGCAGGCGGTAAGTCTGGCCGCGCGCTTCCGGCAGGCCGGGATCGGTTTTCTTGTAGGTGCCGTTGACGATGAACTCTGCTGCCGCGCGTGTTCCGTCTGCGGACGGCATCACCACGATATCGGACAGCTGCTCGTCATAGCAGTCGCCCATATGCGCGAGGAATTCGGCAAAAGCCGCGCGTCCGCCGCGCTTGTCGCCTTCATTGACGAAATGGTTGATCTGTTCGGACACGCAGGCCGCCATGCCGGTCCAGTCCTTCGCGTTGAAGGCGGCGTAGTAGCGGCTGACGAGATCGGTTGTGGTTGTCATTTCGGGAGTCCTGGCTGGCCTGCTTCTTCGGGATGGGCTGTTACATACGCCTTCTTCAGCTCAATGGAACGGTTGTGGAGGCCGTCGGGGCTCCAGCCCGGGGCATTCATCGCGCGGCCGATCCAGCGCCATGGGCGCAGGCCATCCTTTGAACAATCCCTGAGCAATCCGCCCAGTTCGTGGAAGGCGAGGATGAAGGGATTGTAGGTGCCGACCGGTTTGACAATTCCGTAGACGGGTTTGTCGCGGTCCAGTTCCGGCACGAAGCTGCCGAACATCTTGTCCCAGATGATGAACACGCCGGCATAGTTGGCATCGAGGTATCGCGGGTTGGTCGCGTGATGGACCCGGTGATGGGACGGCGTGTTCATCACCGCTTCGAACCAGCGGGGCATTCTGTCCACCGCCTCGGTGTGAATCCAGAACTGGTAGATCAGGTTCAGCCCGCCGATCAGGGCGATGACGTAAGGATGAAAGCCGATCCAGACCATCGGCAGGCCGAGCAGGATAAGCCCTGTGAACGGGCCGAACCAGGGTTGGCGCAGGGCGGTGGTCAGGTTGTAATGCTCGGAGGAATGGTGGGTGACGTGTTCCATCCAGAACCAGCGCATGCGGTGCGCAAAGCGGTGCTTCCAGTAATAGACGAGATCGTAGAGCACAAAGCCGAGCGCGAAGGTCCACCAAGTGAGTGGGATGGTGGCGATCCTGTAGGGCCAGGCGAGCATCATCATCCAGAGGGCGATGGTGCCCGTGAGTGTGTTGACGATGACATTGCCGATGCCCATCGCCATCGAGGCGAAGGCGTCTTTGATCTCGTAGCGCCCCTTGGCGCGGCCGGTCCTGACCGCCCACCATTCGAGGGCGACCGAGGCGACGAAAAACGGCGCGGCCAGCGCGGTGACATCGGGGAACGAGGTGAACTCCATGGCCCAGCGCTAGCGAAAAATGACGGGCCCGTCACCCCCGCCCCTCACTCCGGCCATGCCGCCCCGGCAGCGCTTGACGGACGTCGGGGAAGGGGCACCTTCTCGGGTCAGGCATATCAAGGAGGATCCGCCCATGGCCCGGCCCAAGGAATTCAAGGAAATCATTCTCGACATCGAGGACGGCATCGCCACGCTGACCCTCCATCGCCCGAATAACATGAACGCGTTTACCGGCGTGATGATGCTGGAGATGATCGAGGCGTTCGACATCACTGACAAGGACGACAATGTAAAGGTTGTCATCGTCACCGGACACGGCGACCGTGCCTTCTGCGCCGGAGCGGACCTTTCGGCGGGCGCCAAGACCTTCGACTATGACGCGCGCGCTGCCGGCG
>NZ_JBKBXB010000032.1:0-37374 GCF_046313975.1 Hyphomonas sp.
TGAAATGGCCGTGGATGCGGATGGCGAGGGCTTCGTTGACGCCTTCGACTTCCATCAGGTCCGCCACCTTGGCGCGGGAGACGCCGCGGGCGGAGCCGAAATGGTGGAGCAGCGCCTTCTTACGGGTGGGGCCGATGCCTTCGATCTCGTCCAGCGGAGATTTCACGATATCGGCAGAGCGTTTGGCGCGGTGCGCGCCGATGGCCCAGCGGTGGGCTTCATCACGCAGGCGCTGGAGATAGTAGAGAACGGGCGCCTTCTCCGGCAGCTTGAACGGCGCGCGGCCGGGCCGGAAGAACTGTTCGCGCCCGGCATTGCGATCCACACCCTTGGCGATGGAAACGAGGGTGACATCGTCCGGCGTCAGACCCAGTTCGGCGAGGGTTTCAATCACCGCATTCAGCTGGCCGAGACCGCCATCGATCAACACAAGATCCGGCCAGTCATTGACTTCGCCGGCCTCGCGCTCTTTCAGCGCGCGCGAGAAGCGCCGGCGCATGACTTCGCGCATCATGCCGAAATCATCGCCGGGCACGAGGTCGGCATCCTTGATGTTGAACTTGCGGTAGGCCTGCTTGCGGAAGCCTTCCATGCCGGCAACAATCATGCCGCCGACAGCGTTTGTGCCCTGGATGTGGGAGTTGTCGTAGACTTCTATACGCTCGGGTACTTCCGGCAATTCGAAGACCTTCTGCACCTCCGCGAGCAGGCGTTCCTGGCTCGCGGATTCAGACAGCTTGCGGGTGAGCGCCTCGGAGGCGTTGCGTTCGGCCTGGGTGAGCAGGTCGCGCTTGGCGCCGCGTTCGGGCCTCCGCAGTTCGATTTTCCGCCCGGCCTTGAGGGCGAGCGCTTGCTCGATCAGCTCCTCCTGCTCCGGCGTCTCATTGACGAGGATCAGGCGCGGCGGCGGGCGCTTGTCGTAGAACTGCACGAGGAAGGCAGCGAGGATTTCTTCCGTGGTCTGATCACGCTCATGGCGCGGGAAGTGCACTGTCGCGCCCCAGTTCTGGCCGGCACGGATAAAGAAGACCTGCACGCAGGAGACCCCGCCGTCCATGGCAATGGCGAAGACATCCGCTTCCTCGATGCCGTCCGGGTTCACATCCTGCGAGGCGCGGACATGGGCGAGGGCGCGGATACGGTCGCGCAGGCGGGCAGCGTCCTCGAATTGCATGGCTTCGGCGGCGGCTTCCATTTCGGCAGCGAGGCGTTTCTGCAGGTCAGCGCCCTTGCCGCGCAGGAAGTCAGCCGCCTCGTTGGCAAGCTCCTCATAGTCCTCCTTCGAGATCAGCCCGACACAGGGCGCGGCGCAGCGCTTGATCTGGTGCAGCATGCAGGGGCGGGTGCGGGCGGAATAGACGCTGTCTTCGCAGGTGCGCAGCAGGAAGGCCTTCTGCAGCGTGTCGAGGGTGCGCATCACGGCGCCGGCACTGGCGAAGGGGCCGAAATAGTCGCCCTCGTCCTGCTTCGAGCCGCGATACTTCTTGATCTGCGGCGCCTCGTGATTGCGGCGGATGAGAATGTAGGGGAACGACTTGTCGTCGCGCAGCAGCACGTTGAAGCGGGGCTTCAGGGATTTGACGAGGCTCGCCTCCAGCAGCAGCGCCTCGGTCTCGCTTTCGGTAACGACGAATTCCATCCGCCGCGTCTGCGAGATCATGCGGGCGATGCGCTGGGTGTGCCCGCCCATGCGGGTATAGTTGGAGACGCGCGCTTTCAGGTCACGCGCCTTGCCGACATAGAGCACTTCGTCCGCATCCCCGAACATGCGGTAGACGCCCGGCTTCGCGGGAAGCAGGCGCAGGTTTACGCGGATGACATCGACCCCGCGCAGAGGCGCGGCGCCGGGCTGATTCTCGTTCATGCCAGACAGATAGACCTGCCCGGGCAATCCCGGAAGGGTTCAGGCTGTGGGTCCGGAGGCCATCATCCAGCCTGCCCCGGCCGCGGAGGCGACCAGGAAAAACAGGATGCCGAGGAACTGGCTCTCTGCCGCCTCACCTCTCCGGCGGCGCGCAACATGGCTGACCGCAAGGTACAGGACGCCCATCAACGCCACCCCGATCAGGATCAGGCGCTCTGTCAGGCTGAGTTGAGCCAGCGCGGCATTCAGCTGGCGATTCATGTCGCCGATATCCCGCCCTATGCTCCACAACGCGGCCTCAAGCCGCGCCTTCCACAATCCACCGTCCATCGTCCGTCTCCGGGCCTGCCCAATGGCCTTTAGTGCCCAGCCGGACGCGGATTCTGCGCCAATCCTTTTACGGCGGGGCCAATTCGGGAACGGAAGTTTTCCTTACCGGCGCAATCTGCGGGAAACCAAACCTTTCCGCCGCTGGCGGGCCCGGCGCGCCTTGCGGAGCGGGGGGCGCCCCGGTATGCGTGCCCCGCTTCCCTCAGACGAAGGACCCCCGTTCCATGGCCGCCGACATCCAGCTTTCCGAAGCCATCTCCCGCGTGAAGCCCTCTGCCACGATTGCCGTGACGACCAAGGCGAACGAGATGAAACGGGCCGGCCTTGACGTGATCGGTCTCGGTGCTGGCGAGCCGGATTTCGACACGCCGGAAAACATCAAGGAAGCCGCCATCCGCGCCATCCGCGAGGGCAAGACGAAATACACACCCTCCGACGGTATCCCGGAGCTTAAGGAAGCGGTCTGCGCCAAGTTCGCGCGCGAGAACGGGCTGACCTACAAGCCGAGCCAAGTGAACGTCTCGCCAGGCGGCAAGGCGGTGCTGTTCAATGCGCTGATCGCGACGCTGAACGTGGGCGATGAAGTGATCATCCCGGCGCCCTACTGGGTGAGCTATCCGGAGATCGTGCTGCTCACAGGCGCGAAGCCTGTCGCCATCAGCTGCGGGCCGAACACGAACTACAAGCTGACACCGGAGGCGCTGGAAGCAGCGATCACGCAGAAGACCAAATGGCTGATCCTGAACTCGCCGTCGAACCCGACCGGCGCGGCCTACACGCGTGCCGAGCTGAAAGGCCTCGCTGATGTGCTGCTGCGCCACCCGCAGGTCTGGGTACTGACGGACGACATGTATGAGCACCTCGTCTATGACGGCTTCGAATATTCGACCATCGCGCAGGTCGAGCCGGCGCTGTATGACCGTACCCTGACGATGAACGGGGTCTCCAAGGCCTATGCCATGACCGGCTGGCGCATCGGCTATGCCGCCGGGCCGGAGAAACTGATCGGCGCGATGCGCAAGGTGATGGACCAGTCGACCTCCAACCCCTGCTCGGTCAGCCAATGGGCGAGCGTCGAGGCACTGAATGGGCCGCAGGACTTCCTGCCCGGCTTCCGCGCCGCGTACCAGGGCCGTCGCAACCTGATGGTCGAGGGCCTGAACAAGGCCGAGGGAATCGTCTGTCCGAAGCCGGAGGGGGCGTTCTATGTCTACCCGTCCTGCACCGGCCTGATCGGCAGGAAGGCCCCTTCGGGCACGGTGATCGATAGCGACAAGACCTTCGCGGCAGAGCTGCTGGAAGCCGAAAAGGTCGCCCTCGTCTTCGGCGAGGCTTTCGGCCTGCCGGGCACGTTCCGGATTTCCTATGCGACTTCGGATGCGGTGCTGAAGGAGGCGCTGGTGCGGATTCAGCGGTTTTGTACCGCATTGTCATAGACGCGGCCTATAGCACCTTCGGACAATCCACATTTGTGCGCGGGTGGGCGCGTGCCCATATCCAGCCTACACAGGTTGCGAGAGCTGCAAGGAGACTGACATGGCGATCGATATCGGACTGACGGACGCCGCCCGCAAATCCTCTGCCGAGGCGTTGAAGGTGCTGCTGGGCGAAACTTACGCGCTCTACACCAAGACGCATGGCTACCACTGGAACGTCACCGGGCCGCGCTTCAACGAGCTGCACACGATGTTCATGGCGCAATACAACGAGCTCTGGCTGGCGCTCGACCTGATCGCGGAGCGGATCCGCGCCCTCGGGCATTTTGCACCGGGCTCGTCCGGCGAGATGCTCGAGAAAGCCTCGATCAAGCCGGACAATGGCGTGCCGGAAGCCGCCGAGATGGTGAAGAACCTCGCCGCCGGGCATGAGGCGGTCAGCAAGGCAGCGAAGGCGGGCATCAAGATCGCGGAGAAGAATGGCGACCCGGTCTCGGTCGACCTCTTCACCCAGCGCGCGCAGATCGCCGAGAAGACGGCCTGGATGCTGCGGGCGTCTGCTTAAACCTTGACACCAAGGCCGCGTGCCAGCGCCGCCATCGCATCGCGCATGTACTGCTTCGTCACCGCGACACCCGGATATTGCATGAAGGCATGCGGGGCGCCGGGATAGACGTGCAGCTCGACCGGCACACCGGCCGCCATCAGGCGTTTGGCATAGTCGAGGTTTTCTTCCGTGAACAGATCAAGCGCGCCCGTGGCCATGAAGACCGGTGGCAGGCCGGAGACATCCTCCGCGCGCGCAGCGGCGGCGTAGGGCGAGACACCCGCACTGCCGGGCGGCTGGCCCAGAAGGCTCGACCAGCCGAAATGGTTGGAGCCGTTGTTCCAGACATATTCGCCGTACATCGGCGAGAGATCTGCGCGCACGGCGGTGCGGTCGTCGATCATCGGGAAGATCAGCTGCTGGTGGCAGAAGCGGTATTCACCCCGGTCGCGCACCAGGAGGGCGAGCGCGGCGGCCAGCCCGCCCCCGGCGCTCTCGCCCGCCACAGCGATGTGGGCCGTGTCGATGCCGAGCTCTGCCGAATGAGCAACGGCCCAGGCGAGCGCCGCATACGCATCTTCGACATTGCCGGGATAGCTCGTCTCCGGCGCAAGGCGGTAGGCAGGCGCGACCACGACCGCATCAAACGCATCGGCCCATAGCGCGCATTGCGGGCCCATGAATTCCGGATTGCCCATGATATAGCCGCCGCCATGCAGGTGCAGGATCGCGGGGCGGGCGGCAGCGCCGGATTTTTTCCGGTAGAGCTTCACCCGCACATCCGGCGCCCCTTCCGGGCCCGGAATATAGCGCTCCTCCACCGACACGCTCTCGGGAAATGGCGGCAACAATGCCAGCATCGCATTGCGCGCCTGCCGGATGACGCCGAGATTCTCAGCCGAAAGGGTGACCGTCGGCATCGCCTCGATCAGCGGCAGGAGTTCGGGGTCCACGAGGTGGCGTGACGGCATGCTATTCCTCCCGGGCGCGGCTCTACTCATCATCTTCGAGATAGCGGATGACGCCGTTCTTGTACTCAATTCTGACTTCTATCCGCTGGCTGATGGCAGAGCGCTGGCCCTCATCCACGACTTCCAGCGGTCGGTCACTGCCATAGCCTGTAACGCTGACGATAATCGCCGGATCAACGCCCTGCGCGATCAGCCAGTCTCGCATGGCCTCAGCCCAGGACTGGCTGAGCGCGCGCTCGGCTTCGCGCTCGCCGGCGCCATCCGTATGGGCCTCGATCCGGATTTCGGACACTTCGCCTGCCCGCAGAGCCGGAAGGATTTCATCCGCATACGCGCCGGGCGAGAAGGTGCGTCGGTCTTCGATCTGCATACGGAGGAAGACGCTGGGGATCACCTCATATCGCGGCGCCGGGGCTGTTACGGGTGGCGGCGGCGCTGCTGAGGGCGGCGGAGGAGGTGGTGGTCGTGGTGGCGGAGGCGGTGGCGGCACGGTCTCCAGCGCTTCCAACTCGCCATCATCCGTCATCGGCAATTGCGGCATCTCCTCCGGCGCCGGCGTCGGCGCGCCGACCCGCATGCGCTGCGGCTGCACCGGTGCTTCGGAAACGCTCTGCAGCGGGAAGGCCGTGCGGTAGAGGGAGCAATCCTCCTCAGCCGGCCTCAGGCCCACATTCACCCGGAAATATTCGAGCCCGTCCGGCACGCTGCCATAGCGGCGGCGCTCCAGCGCCCTCTTCTCCGGATTGGCTTCCGCCAGCGCACATACGATGTCGCCGAGGATGAAGGGATTGTCGGAATAATAGTTGTGGCCCAGCCCGAACAGCTCGGTCGCAATCCCGGTGGCATCGACCGTCTGGTAGTAGGGGTTGGCGCGGATGAAGGGCTTGTCGCCATTCGTATCGCCGAGGCGCAGCTTGTTGTTGACGACGCGGGAGACGTGCAGCGCGCGGTCGGCATCTGAGGTGTAGATCGTGATGTTGGCCTGCAGGTTGTCGAGGATTCCGGTGGTCGCCTCGAAGATGTCGCGGTCGACATCGGCGGCCACGAGGATGATCCGGAACTCGATATCGCCGCGGCTCTTCCGTTCCAGATAATCCGACGCGTAGGATTCCAGAGCCTCGGTGAGGATACGGTTGCCCATCGAATGCGCGACGATGTTGATCCGCCGGATCTGCGCATTGCCGGTGAGCACATCGAGGAATTCCTCGAGATAGGGCGCCGCCGCCAGCGAGCGGTCCTGGTCACCCCGGTAATCGCCCAGCGAAACCCTCCCGGCAGAAGGCCAGCTGAACAACACCGGCACGCCGACATCAAAGATGCCCCGCCGCGACAGGTCGACCGACAGCTGCGCAGAGCGGATCAGGGCGTCATCGAAGGGCGTGTTGAACCCGTGCACGAACAGGAGCGCCGACTCCGAGCCGCGATTTGCCAGTGCCTCGTCCAGTTCCGAAAGGAAAGTCTCGCGGCCTGCCTGGGTGATCCGTGTCAGGAAGACATATTTGGCGAGTTCGGAAGGCTCTTCCGGCGGCGGGCCTTCCAGAATCGGGGTTTCGCCCCTGTCCCGGCTGCCGCCTTCCTCGATCAGCTTTGGCAACCAGACATCTGCGCGCCCGAACAGCAGCTGGCCGGCATCGTTTGACGTGGCCTTGCGGACATCTGTCTCCTCCGCCGCCCCGGGTTCGCGTCCCTCAAGCGCCAGCTCCCGGTTGGTGCCGAACAGCACGCGCACACAGTCCACCGCGTTCTGCGTCGCCGGCGTAAGCAGCGCGGCACAATCGGTTCCGAATTCCGGATGATACTTGGTCGGTTGAGGCTTCAGCAGGAAATAACCGCCCGCAGCGCCTGCGCCTGCCAGCACCAGCAGCAACAGTATCAGCAGGAACCACCGCATCACGCCCACCTCGCAAAACCTGCCTGCGAGACATCATAGACCCATGACCAATTCAAGGCACATGCCCGTCCCGGATCGCCGCATTTCACTGCGCACTTGCAACGCACGCGGAATGTTTTAACGCTCCGCATCATGACGGGGCCATGACATCTGGGGGAGACCGGGCGAATGATCTTTGCGCTGGCGGCTTATATCATCCTGCAATTCGCAATCGCACTCTGGGCCAGCCGGTTCGTCAATTCAGAAGCAGACTATTTCGTCGCCGGGCGGCGCTTCGGCCTCCTGATGGTCGGCGTGTCGGTCTTCGCCACCTGGTTCGGGGCGGAGACGGTGATGGGGGCCTCCGGTGCGATTGCCGAAGAGGGCCTCGCCGGCGGGCGGGCCGACCCGTTCGGCTACACGATCTGCCTCATCGGCATGGCCCTCTTCCTCGCCTACAAGCTGCGCGATGCAGGCGTGATGACCTTCCCGGACTTCTTCGAGCAGCGCTTCGGCGCCCGCGCCGAGGTCACCGCCGCGATCCTGACCATCCCGACCTCTATCATCTGGGCCTCGGCGCAGCTGCTGGCCATGGGCCAGATCATTTCCGAAACCGCGATGATCAGCCTGAACATCGCCCTGTTCGGCGGAGCCGTGCTGATCATCGCCTATACGACCATCGGCGGCCTGCTGGGCGATGCGATGACCGACATGGTGCAGGGCGCCGTGATGATGGTGGGCCTGACAATCCTGCTGATCACCATCCTCGTGTCCGGCGACTTCTCCTTCGCGAAGATCACGCCCGAACAGTTCGACCTCTTCACCTATGACGAAGAGGGCACGCGGGAATCCTGGCTGTCGGCGCTCGACACCTGGATGGTGCCTATCCTCGGCTCGCTGGTAGCGCAGGAGGCGATCTCGCGTTTCCTCGGCGCCAGGTCCGCGAGTATCGCCCGCAAGGGCTGTTTCCTCGCCGCCGCGCTCTATCTCGTGTTCGGCTCGATTCCGCTGATGATCGGCCTCCTCGGCCATTCGGCCGGCTTCGAGGCCGACTCCACCGACAGCTACCTGCCGGAACTGGCGAAACAATATCTCTCGCCGGTCATGTATATCCTGCTGATGGGCGCCATCATCTCGGCCATCCTGTCCACCGTGGACACGACCCTGCTGGCGGTGTCGGCCATTGCCCAGCGCAACCTGATCGACCCGGTCGCCCGCGACCTGCCGGAGCCGCGCAAGCTGATGCTCGGACGCTCGCTGACCCTGCTGGCGGGCCTGATGGCCTATGCCATCGCGGCCTCGGGCGAGACGATCAAAGGCCTCGTGGAGA
This sequence comes from Hyphomonas sp., assembly GCF_046313975.1. Lineage (GTDB taxonomy): Bacteria > Pseudomonadota > Alphaproteobacteria > Caulobacterales > Hyphomonadaceae > Hyphomonas. The sequence continues at coordinate 8,349 of NZ_JBKBXB010000032.1, forward strand.
TCGCCTCCTCCTTCGGATCGGCCGGTATCGTGGTGGCCCTGCTGATCGGCCTGCACTCGGGCTATGGCCGGGAGAAGGCGGCGCTGGCGGCCCTGTTTGCGGGCGCGGTGCTGAGCTTCCTGGGCTACGGGATGCCCGCCTGGTTCGTCGGCCTGTTCGACGAAGCCGCCGCCGAAGCCATGCCGCTGTGGACGCAGGGCTATGAAGGCTCGTTCGTGATCTCTGTTCTGGGCGCGCTGGGTGCCTATATCGGCGTCGCCGAGCTGGAAAAGCGCGGAATGGTCAGCGGGGCGGAAAAAGAAAGCCCGGCTGCATCCTGAGACGCGCCGGGCTGAAGTGGGGTCCTGTTAGGGGGGAGGAAACGCCCAATCGGAGGAATGATCGGGTTATGCCCAGGACCCTTGGCATGACCCCTAGATAGGCGCTTTACGCTGCAATGCAACATGCGGCAGAGCATCTCACGCATGCAATTCTGCATGAATTACCGCAAATTCACGATCACTAACGCATGGGCAACTTGCGCAACGGTTCGGTCTCCGTGGTCAGGAAATCCCGGAACGCGGCCACCCGTTTCGAGCGGCGCAAGTCACTGGGATATATGAAATAAAGGTCGAATGTCGGCCCCGTGATCTCGGGCAGGATCCGGACAAGGCGGGGCAGTGCGCTGGCCATGTAATCCGGCACATCGGCGATACCCAGACCCGCATCCACGGCCCGCATCATCGCGAAAACGTTATTCACCTTGAGGGTGGCAGGACGGGGGGGTGCGTCACCGCGCCCTACCCTCTGGGCGAAGCTCATTTCCTGTAGCGGGCTGGAATCGTCGCCATAGGCGATGATCCGGTGATTATCGAGGTCCTGGGCGGTGCGCGGTACGCCGTGCGCCTTCAGGTATTCCGGGGCGGCATAGAGGTTGGTGGCCACGGTTCCGAGCTTGCGCTGGATCAGGTCGGCCTTGTCCGCCGCCCAGAGCTGGATGGCGCATTCGGCCTCCAGTTTCAGCAGGTCATACTCGTGCTGGTCATTCAGCCGCAGATCGAGGTGCAGGTCCGGATGGCGCCGGACAAAGCCCCCGAGGCGCGGCACCAGCCAGGTCGACCCGAAGGCCACCGGCGCCGAGACGATCAGTTCGCCCTGCGGGGTTTCCTGCTGGTCCTTCAGCGCGGTGTTGGCCGACTGGGCGGCGGCGGCCATGTCCATGGTCGAGCGGTAGAGCGTGTGGCCGCTATCGGTCAGCACAAGGCCGCGGGCATGGCGCTGGAACAGGGACACGCCGAGCTGTTCCTCCAGCGCCGCGATCTGGCGCGAGACCGCCGACTGCGAAATGCCAAGACGTTCGCCGGCCAGCGTCAGGCTGCCGGCTTCGGCAGCCGCATGAAACGAACGCAGTTTACCCCAATCCATGATCGCCTCCACGCCTCCACCTGAACGCGGCACAATCACTGATTCTCACGGCTGATTTCGATTTATTCAAGGCGACGTTGCATAACCGCGCGCGTTTCGGCCTGATTTCCAATGCGTTTTATCTCGCGCAGCAGAAGCAGGAGGTCATCTTCCCGGGTGCGGTGATTGGTGAGGTTTACCCGAATCACCGTGCGCCCCCGCAGGCGGGTGGTGGACGGCGCCGCGATTCCCTCTTCCTGCAGGCGCACGACAATTTCGGCGTTCAGGGCATCGGAAGCGGCACCACCGAGCCCCTGAGGCGCGTAGCGGAAACAGCAGATGTTGAGAGAAACCGGCGCCATCAGCTCGAAATCCGCATCAGCGCCGATCTGTCGGGCAAGGAAGGCGGCCTGCTGCACATTCCGGGCAATGGCCTCGCCGAGACGCGCCGTGCCGAAGCCGGCGATCTGTGTCCAGACTTTCAGGGCCCGGAATCCGCGGGAGAGTTCGGGGCCATACTCCACCGGCCAGGGATTGCCGGCCGCAAGGCCGCGCGTTTCGCCTTGCAGATAGTCCGGCCGGTCAGAGAAGGCGCGCCGGTGCAGCGCCTCATCGCGCACCAGAACGCAGCCGGCATCGTAGTTCACATGCAGCCATTTATGGAAATCGAAGGCGAGGGAGTCCGCCCGCTCTATCGCGGCGAAACGTGGCGCAAGATCCGGTACGAGCCGGGCGAGTGCACCAAAGGCCCCGTCAACATGCAGCCAGAGACCCTCTCGCGCGGCAATGTCTGCCAGCACAGCGAGCGGATCGGTCGCGCCGGTGTTCACTGTACCGGCGGTGCCGATGATGACGAAGGGCTGGTAGCCCGCAGCCCGGTCTGCCGCGATCGCGGCTTCGAGCGCCGCCGTGTCCATCTCGAACGGGTCATTGACCGGAACGCGGCGCAGCGCAGAAGCGCCGAGGCCCAGCATATCGAAGGCGCGCGAATTGCACGCATGCGCCTCCGCCGAAGCATAGCCGACGAGGCGGGCGCCTTCGACGCCGTCCTGACGGCTGGCAAAACCGAGGCGCGCATCCCGCGCCGCCTTCAGGGCAATGATCGTCGCCAGCGACGTGCCCGAGACGACGAGCCCGCTGGCAGTTTCCGGAAAGCCGAACAATTCCCGGCACCAGCGGATCACCTGCTTTTCAACATAGATGGCGCCGTGATCGCGCCCGCCGGTATTGGCGTTCATGGCCGCAGCCGTGATATCGGCTAGCAGGTTCAGCGGCGTTCCCGATCCATGCACCCAACCGAAAAAGCGCGGATGCGTATTGCCGACGCCATGGGGCAGGAGCGCGGTGAGCGCGGCGGCAATATCTGCTGCGTCGCGCCCCGCGCCCGGCAAGGGCTGATCGAAGGCCACCTTCAGCTCATCCGGCAAGGGCGTCCAGACCCGGCCGGCGCGTGCCTCCTGCATGCGGTCGAGCGCCTCTTCCAGCACGGCATGCGCCGAGGCGCGAAACGCCTCCCAGTCCTCAGGATCAAGACTTGCGCCGTCTTCCGGCCCGCTCACTGGCTGGCCCACAGGATGCGCGCGATCCAGACGATTTCGGCCGGGCGGAACTCCCGGGCCGGATAGTCCGGGTTCAGGGAATCCAGAATGACCGTGCGCGAATTCCTCCGGGCAAGGACTTTCGCCATCACCTCGCCCTCCACGGTCTTGGCCACCACCCGGTCGCCGATCTTCACCTCTGCGCCGGGTGCCACGATGATACGGTCGCCGGCGCGGTAGGCAGGCTCCATCGAATTGCCGGAAATCTGCAGGGCATAGACGGTCTCGTCGCCTAGGCCCGGAAAGCGCACCTCGTCCCAGCCTGACCCCACCGGAAAGCCGGCATCGTCGAAATAGCCGTCCCGTCCGGCCTGCGCGAAACCGATCAGCGGCGCAGTGGCGCCCCGGCGCCCTTCAACCAGCGCAGCGAAATCGTCAAACCCCGCCCCCACGGCGTCCAGCACCCGCGCCAGGCTCTCCGTGGTCGGCCAGCGCGGGCGGCCATCAGCGCCTTCGCGCTTGGACGGATTGAAACTCGTCGGATCAAGCCCGGCCCGTTTGGCGAGCCCCGAGGCCGAGAGCCCGTTATGCGCCGCGAGCTGGTCGATACCGCGCCAGATGTCCTTGTGCTGCATGGAGCCTGCCCTGATTGCGTGGAAATTATTCCTATCAGGAAGAATTGCCTGGCGTCAATGCGGGCCTCAGCGCTCCGGCGGGGTCCAGTCGGCCGGCGGTACATTGCGGCGGCGCAGCCGAAGAGCGAGGCCAAGCGCAACACCCGTGCCGATGGCGAGAGTGAGATCGGCCACAACCGTCAGCACAAGGGTCAGCACCAGAAGCACGCGGTCTTCCATCCGCAGACCGGCATATTCCCGCCACTTGTGCGGCTCGCTCATGTTCCACGCTGTCAGGATGAGCAGGCCCGCCAGCGCTGGCAGGGCCATTTCTCCGGCGAGCGAGGAGGCAAACACCATCATCAGGAAAATCGTCAGCGCATGGATGATGCCGGCAACCGGCGTGCGCCCGCCCGCCTTCACATTCGTCGCCGTGCGCGCAATCGCGCCGGTCGCCGGCAGGCCGCCAAACAGAGCCGAACCAAGGTTCGCCGTGCCCTGCGCAAGAAGCTCTGCATTGGGGCGATGCTTTCCCTCGATCATCCGGTCTGCCACCATGGCCGAGAGCAGCGACTCGACTCCCGCCAGGAAGGCGATGACAAGCGCTGACGGCAACAGTTCCTGCAGCCGCGCCAGGCTCACCTCCGGCAAAGACGGCACCGGCAGGTGATCCGGCAGCGCGCCGAACCGGCTGGTGATCGTCTCGACCGGCAGGTGCATCAGCACGGCAGCTGCCGAGGTCAGCCCGACCGCCAGAATCAGGCCCGGCCACCGCGGCGCGAGCTTGCGGAACAGAATGATAAGCAGGATCGTGACCAGGCCTATGCCCAGCGCAGGAAGGTTCAGCGTCTCGCGCGCTTCCCATAGCGCGGGCAGCTTGTGCAGGAAATCTGCGGGCAGGCTCGCGATCTCGAGCCCGAACAGGTCCTTCAACTGGCTGACAGCGATGATAATGGCAATGCCGATGGTAAAGCCGTAGACGACCGCCTCCGGAATAAACTGGATCAGGTTCCCCGCCCGGAAAAAACCGGCAATCAGCAGGATGATACCGGCCATCAGCGTGGCAAGCACCAGCCCGTCATAGCCATGCTGCGCTATTACTCCGTACACGACCACAATGAAGGCGCCCGTCGGCCCGCCGATCTGTACGCGGCTGCCGCCGAGCAGCGAAATCAGGAATCCCGCCACGATGGCCGTGACGACGCCCTTCGCCGGCTCGGCGCCCGAGGCAATGGCAATCGCGAGGCTCAGCGGCAGCGCGACCATGGCGACAGTCACGCCGGCGAAGGCGTCTGCCCGGAAATCCTTCCAGGAATAGGTCTTGAGCGTGGTCAGGATCTTCGGTTTCAAGGCGCGGCGGGCGCGGGCATTGGGCAGGCGTCCTGTGTCCTCACAGCTAACGGCTGCTCCGGGTCCGGACAAGTGCGGCGCATGTTCGCAGCCCCCGTCAGAGCTTCCAGGGCGCGCCGCCGCTGCTGCCATCGGGCAGCAGGTTCTTCTGCGCTACGCCGTAGACGCGCGCCTCGCCGATCGCAAAGGCCATGCAGCCTTCCGGGAAGACGCGCGCAAACGCAGCGTCGAGAATGTTTAGCCCGCCCGCGAACGCGCCCATCGCCGGCATCACCAGCCGCGCGCCGTCCGATGCGAAACACCGCCGCCGCACAGACCGTCCGCGCCCGGCCACTTTCGCCACCGGATGCAGGTGCCCGGCCACCTCGCCCGCCTCGCCCTCCGGCTCATGCCGGAACACGAGCGCGCCGAGACGCAGCACTTTCGCTGCGCGCCCGCCAAGATGCGCGGGCGGATCGGGATCGTGATTGCCTTCGACCCACACCCAGTCATGCGCGCCGGTCAGTGCGCGGATGCGTGCGGCATATTCAGCCGGCAGGCGCTGCTCGGAGCGCCGGTCATGGAAACTGTCGCCCAGCGAAATCACCGTCTGCGGCTGCAGCGCTGCGCACAGCTTTTCCACCCGCGCCAGCGTCGCGCCCGTATCATACGGCGGCAGCATCTGCCCGGTAGCGGCATAGTTCGAGCCCTTCTCGAGGTGAAGGTCGGATACGACCAGGACAGACTGCTGCGGCCACCAGAGAGCACCCTCCTGCAGGGGCGTCAGCAACTCCCCGGCGAGATGAAGCAGTGTCTGGTTGGACTGGGCGGCGGCAGGGATCATCAGACGAGAACTGGCGCGAAGCGAACGTCGGGTCAACGTGCGAAATCCGGCGTTGCATGCGTGCGCAGGGAAAGCTATCCGGATTCGGGGTTAGTCGAAGGGCAGTAGAGTAGCGGTCCCTTCCAGCGTGATTTCCAGTCGTACCGATATTGAAAGCCTCAGCAGCCGCTTTGCTGAACACGGGCGCGTGCTCGTGCCGGATATCCTGCAACCGGATTTTGCGCGCGACGTGCTCAGCGCCATCGGCGCGCAGCAAGGCTGGCTGCTGGTCACACGGATTGAGGGCAGGCACCGCGAATTTGATGCCGCGCAGATGGAACTCGTGCCGAAAGACAAGTTGCAGACGTTTGAGGACCTCGTCGCGGATGAAGCGCGCAGCGGCTTTCAATACCGGTTCGAACGCCACCTGCTCTATGACAATCTGCGCGCCGGAAAACTTCCGGCCGGGTCCCTGCGTGAACTGGCAGAGCTTCTGAACTCGGACAAGTTCATCGGCCTGCTCCATGCGATCATGGGCAAGACCTTCACGCCGGGCGATACCTTCTGCGATGGCCAGCTGACACGCTACCGCGCCGGACATTTCCTCACATCGCATGATGACGAGCTGCCTGAATTCCGGCGCGTCGCTGCCTTTGTGCTGAACCTAACGCCCGACTGGTCGGCGGATCTGGGCGGCCTGCTGATGTTTACAGGCGAAGACGGGCATGTGCAGGAGGCCTTCACGCCGAAATTCAACACGCTGTCTTTCTTCAAAGTGCCCCAGCAGCACGCGGTCAGCGCGGTCGCACCGTTTGCGCAGGGCGCCCGCCATGCCGTGACCGGCTGGCTGCGGCGCGGTCCGCCCCCGGCTTGATCAGCCCATCGCATCGCGCACCAGGTCCTCTTCCGCTTCGCGCAGCACGGCCTCCATCGCGGACGCGCCAAACACCGGCTCGCGACCCACTTCCAGCATCACCGGCACGGCAAAGGGGCTGATCCGGTCGAGGCGCTGATGCACGATATGGCCGGACACGCGCGCGAGCATGTCCGACAGGCGGCGCACATCCAGAAGGCCGGTGGACGCGTCCCGCCGCGTGGCCTGCATGAGAATGTGATCGGGCTCGTGGCTGCGCAGCACGTCATAGATGAGGTCGGTCGAGAAACTGACCTGCCGCGAATTTTTCTCCGACCCCGGAAGGTTACGGTGGATGAGGCCGGAGATGATCGCGCAATGCGCGAACGTACGCTTCATGAGCGCGCTCTCGTCCAGCCATTCTTCAAGGTCATCGCCCAGCATGTCGGGATGGAAAATCTGGTCCATGTCGAGGCCGCGCATGTCCTCCAGCCCCCACACCGCCATCGCATACTCGCTCGCAACGAAGCCTGAAGGCTTTGCGCCCGCCCGCTCCAGCCGCCGCGTGACCAGCATGCCCAGCGTCTGGTGCGCCAGGCGTCCCTCGAAAGGATAGGTGACAAGATAGTGCCGCCCGGCACGCGGAAAGGTCTCTACCAGCAGATGGTCAGGAGGCGGAATGGCGGAGCGCAGCGCCTGTATCTCGAACCATTCGCGCACCGGGCCGGGCAGGTGGCGCCACTCGTCCGGATTGTGGATCATCTTCCGTACACGGTCGGCCAGGAAAGTCGTTAGCGGAAACTTGCCGCCATTGTAGGTCGGGATCGCCGGACTGTCAGACTGCGCCCGCATCACAAGCGCATCCATGCCGTCAATCGCAATCAGCCGAAGGATTTCGCCGCCGAACAGGAACGTGTCTCCCGGTGTCAGCAGGCTGAGGAAATACTCCTCCATCTCGCCAAGTTTCCGGCCCGCACGCAGTGCGCGCTTCTCCGCCCCGTTGCCCGGCGCGCCGGCACCACCCGCAAAACTCGCAAGCCGGATCGACAGCATCGGCGCCTCGACTATCGCGCCGACATTCATCCGGTGCGCCTGCTTGTCGCGCGGCGTTCTCGCCGTCCACAAACCATCACTGCGCCGCACGATGCGGTGGAAACGGTCATACGTTTTCAGCGCATAGCCGCCCGTCGCGACGAAATCGACGATGCGCTCGAACGTCTCCCAATCCAGCTCCGCATACGGAGCAGCGCGGCGCACTTCGTCATAAAGCGCGTCCAGCCGGAAACCTTCGCCGCACGCGCGCCCCATCACATGCTGCGCAAGGATATCCAGCGCGCCCTCGCGCACGCCCTCGCCGTCAATCTCGCCAGCTTCCACCGCAGCCTCTGCGGCGCGGCATTCGAGAACTTCGAACCGGTTCGTCGGCACCAGCAACGCCCTGCTCGCCTCATCCATCCGGTGGTTCGAGCGGCCAATGCGCTGGATCAGGCGCGCGGCGCCTTTCGGCGCACCCAGCTGGATCACGAGGTCCACTTCGCCCCAGTCAATGCCGAGATCGAGCGTCGAGGTGCACACAACCGCCTTGAGTTTTCCCGCCGCCATCGCTGCTTCCACGCGCTGGCGCTGGTCGCGCGCGAGCGAGCCGTGATGCAGCGCAATCGGCAGGTTGTCCTCGTTCGCGTTCCACAATTCCTGGAACAGGAGCTCCGCCTGGCTGCGTGTGTTGACGAACACAAGGCTCATCTGCGCCGCTCGGATCGCCTCGTAGACTTCGCGCACGGCGAACCGGCCGGAATGGCCAGACCACGGAATCCTCTCGCGCGAGATCAGAATGTCGACTTCCGCCTTCACACCGCCGGACGCGGTGATGATCCGTACACCTCCGATACCGGGTGCGCGTACATCCAGCCACCGCGCCAGCGCACCCGGATCGCGCACCGTCGCTGACAGGCCGATGAACCGGCAACCCGGCGCCCATTCCGACAGGGCCGCCAGCCCGAGCGCCAGCAGGTCGCCGCGCTTGGACGGGGCGAGGGCGTGGATCTCGTCGATAATCACGCAGCGCAGGTCAGAGAAGAAGCTTGCCGCATGATCGTATGCGATCAGCAGGGCGAGTTGTTCGGGCGTCGTGAGCAAGATGTCCGGCGGCGACTTGCGCTGGCGCTGGCGGACATGGGTCGCGGTGTCCCCGGTGCGCGTCTCGATCCGCACGTTGAGGCCCATCTCGGCCACCGGCACATTGACATTTCGCTCCACATCCGCCGCTAGCGCCTTCAGCGGCGAGATGTAAAGCGTGTGCAGCGCCGGCCGGGTGCGCTCGCTCCGGCCAAGTTGGACCAGACTGCCGAGAAAGCCTGCCAGCGTCTTGCCGCCGCCGGTCGGCGCAATCAGCAGCGCGCTGTCGCCTGCGAGCGAGGCCTGCGCCAGTGCCAGCTGGTGGGACCGCGGCGACCAGCCACGCGCCGCGAACCACGCCTCGAAGACGGGCGGCAGGGAGAAGGCAGGGGGCAGCGTGTCAGCCATGACCGGACCTTAAACTATCGCAACAGACTGCGCCTGCCCTCTTTCCTTTTGCCGCGTCTCGTCCAGATTCCGTTAATCCCCGCCCTGGAGATTGCCGTGCGCCGCCTGTTCCTGATCGCCGCCCTTGCCGCCGCTGGCCTGCCCGCCAGCGCAGACGCCGTGCTCCAGAAAGCCAGGACCCCGGCCACCAATGGCCCGGTCTATGCCTTCGACCTCGACTACAGTGACGGCACCGACCAGTTCCGCATGTCGGTTGATCCGACCCAGCCCGAAGGCAAGCGCGTCGTCCGCATCTCGCCGGATCCGAAGACATTGAAGGGCGACTCCGCCAAGACCGCCGAGCGCCTGATGACGCGCACCGAAGGCAAGATCATGTGCAGCGAGTTTGCGGCGAACATTCCCGCCAATGCCAAGCGCGCCTCCGAAACGGATACGGCCATCACCTATACCTTCACCCCCACGCCCGGGCCGGACGATGGCGACATCGCCAAGGCGTACAAGTTCCTGAATGGCAAGGCGGTCATCGAGAAAGACACGGGCAATATCCTCAGCTTCGAAATGATCGCCCCAAAGGCGTTCAAGCCGATGACTGTGGCGAAAGTCGACAAGATGACTTTCAAGGTCGCCTGCAAGGCCGCTCCGGACGGGCGCACCCATATCGACACGTTCAGCTTCAACATGGCGGGCTCTGCCATGATGCAGGCCTTCTCGCAGAATGAGACCCGCAAGGTGTCAAACCTGAAGCAAGTTGCGGCCTCCGGCTATGGCGCGCCCTGAGGCATAACCAGAACGGGTTGCCGAAATTTTCCGACAAGGCTTGAACCCCCGAGGCAAGGCACTCTAGACGAGGAAAGCCGACCAAGGGGGACCCGTCATGGCATGGTTCAAATCCGCGCGCGCGATCGCGCTTTCCGTTTTGCTGGCAACAGGGTGCACCACCTCTGCGCTGCAGGACGCCGCACCGCCGGTCGCCCTCACGCCTGCCGAAATCGCCGACCAGCTGGTGGCCAGCGCGCTCACCCGGCCCTCCGCCCCCTCGTCCGCGTTTGATATCGAGGGCCTGAACGGCCTCCTGGGCGACATGGCCCGCATCACTTACGAGACTGCGGGCGCAGATGCAGGCAGTGGCGCCTATCGCCTGACCGGCGTGCAGGTGGAGCTCCTCGGCGAGACGCCGGTCACCCTGTTCACCGCCGAGGAAGCCCTGTTCTGGAACGCCGATATTGACGGGCTCACCGCCCGCCTCAGGGGCGAGAATCTGGGCCAGACGCTGCCCCTGTTCGAGCGGATCGAGCTGGGCGGCGTGAAGGCGGACATCTCCGGCTATGTCAACGCGATCGATAGCGCCGTGACCTCTGTCATGGACGAAAGCGCTGCGGTCGACACGGTTTATGAATCGGCATCACTGGACATCGGCCGTCTCGTGCTGGATCGCATGACCCTGCATCCATGGACGCATACAGAGCGTGAAGGCGAGGACGAAGGCATCGCCGCCATCCGCCTGATCTCAGCCTTCGCCCGCAGCTTTTCGCTCGACAGCCTGCTCTACATCGACACCCGCACCGAGGAAGTCGTGCAGACCGAAGGCATCACCACGACGATGACCGCCGCCTATGAGCGTTCGCTGATCCAGGGGTATGACCGCGGCGATATTCCCGTGATGGTCTCCACCGGCATGGACTTCGCCGGCGCCATTCCGTTTCCCGCCTTCAACGCGCTGCCTTCTGAAGAAGGCGCCCTGCCGGAGGCGCTTACCCCCATCGAGTTCTCCGGACGCACGGACTATGCCGCCTGGAACGGCCTCAAGCTATCGAACCTGCTGGCATGGGGCGAGCGCGGAGAGCTGCCGCCGATCACGGAGAAGGATCTCTGGAGCATCGGCACCTATGTTCTCTCGGGCACCAATGTGGATTTCGGCGGCAAGCCGATGTTCACCCTTGGCCACCTCGAAATGAGCGCAGACAAGTTTGCCTGGTTCCTGCCGGAACGCATCACCTTCCGCCACGAGGACGCTTCGCTCCACCTCGCAGACCTGATGCTGGCCATCGACGGCCTCGGCCTGCAGCAGGATGCACCCGAGAACGAGCCTGCTATTGCGGAGATCGCTGCCATTCTGGAGCGCACCGGCCTGGCGACGATCTCCGGGGATGGCGAATTTTCGCTGACCTGGGATAGCGAGACCGGCGAAACGCTGCTGGTTTCCGACAGTATCACGGATAATCTCTATACGGACGATACGCGGGTTTCCCTGACCCTGCCTTCCTATGCTGCGCTGATCCCCGGCTTCGGCATCGATGGGCTGACACCCGACGAAGAACTGCTCGGCCAGATTTTCGAGACGGGTTTTGCCTTCAAAGGCGGCCATTACAGCCTGACCGATTCCGGCCTGCTGAACGCTGTCGCCTCCCTCGTCATCGAGGCAGCTAAATATTCCGGCGGAATGGCAAGTGAAGAGGACGGCGGCGACATGCTGGCCGGCTTTGCCGACTCGACACCGGACGCTGTGCGCAGCTTCGCGTCGATGATGCTGCTGTTCACCGGCAGTGCCGTCACGGCGGAAATCCCCGGCTCGGAAACATGGCTCGCAAGCCTCGCGGCCTTCATCGCCGAAGGCGGCACGATCCGCATCGCGTCTGCGCCTGCTGCGCCGGTGACGGCTGCCAGCCTCGCGCCGCCGGAAGATGCCGGCATGGCAGAAGCCCCGCCGCTCGACATCGTCGCCCTGCTCGGCCTGACCGTGGAGCACATTCCTCCGGCGAAGCCTGCCCCGGCGGAGTAGTCCGGCAGCGGATCAGTTGCGCTGGATGAGGCGCGGGCGCTCGCGGTTCGGATCGGGCGCCGGCGTGGCTTCAGCTGCGGAAGCGGCTTCGATCGCCGCGCTGCGCTCAGCGCCTGCCGCCGCAAGCGCCACGACCATGTCGCGCGTGAAGCGGTTGATATCGAAACGCGCGCCGCCGATCACGTCAAATCCCTGACGCACGATCACCGCATCCAGTGCCGGAATGATGACGATATACTGTCCGCGATTGCCGGCCGCGTAGAACGTGCCGGGCGGCACGCCCTCTGCATCGGTCATCAGCCAGAATTGCGCGCCATAACCGGCGCCCTCTTCCGGCTGTGCGGGCGCGGGTGTGGAGACGAACTTCACCCAGTCTTCGGGCAGGAGGCGCTCATTGCCCCACATGCCGTCCTGCAGGTAGAGCTGGCCGATCCTCGCCAGGTCACGCCCGGTTGCCCAGACCTGGCTCGAGGAAATGAAATCTCCGTTCCAGTCAATCTCGATCGTCGTATGCATCGCGCCGATCTTGTGCAGCAGCGACTCGTACGGGAACCGGTGGAACCTGTTGTCATCCTTCATCGCCTCGCGCAGCGCGCGCATGGCGATGAGCGTGTCATTGTTGGCATACTTGAACCGCGTCCCGGGCTTCACTTCGAGAATGCTGCCCGCCGCCGCATCGGTGACACGCGCCCCGGCGAAATAGACCTTGTCCGTACGCGAACCATTCTCGCCGCTGTCCAGCCCGCTCGCCATGTGCAGCAGGTTGCGGATCGTGATCGCGCGGCGCGGGTCAGCGCCCTTGTTCCATTCCTCGATCACGGCCGGATAGTCGATATCGATCAGCCCCTGCCGGCGCGCGGCGCCAATGAGCGTCGCCGTCAGCGATTTCGCCGCCGACCAGGTGCGCACAGGCGTCTCATGCTCGATGCCCCGGTCATAGCGCTCGGCCACGATCTGCCCGCCCTGCACCACGATGACGGACGCCGTACGCGTGCCATTGCCATAGGTGATCTCGTCGAAGGCCGCCGAGACCGGCGCTTCGAGACGCTCGGCTTCCTCAATGCGCAGGGAGATTTTCACATTCGAGCCGATGGCGCTGCCCCGGTCCTGCGCGGGGGCGCCCGGCCAGGCGGCAAAGCGCGGCAGGAAGGACAAGGCCTCCTCGCCCGCGCCGGTCGGCAGCTGTGTGCATCCGAAACCCGGCCGCCAGGCGGCAATCCGCGCGGGCACGTCCGGCGCATAAGATACCGAGACAAGCTTGCGGTCATAATCCACCTTCGCTGGCGGCAGCGCATCAAAGTTGCGCTGGAAATCCGGATAGATGCCGGAAAGCTCGTTCTGCTCGATCTCCTGCAGCGTCTGGCCGGCCACGAACAGGCCCGAACAGGTGAAGCTGGCTTTCCATCCTGCGGCGAGGGCCGCATCGGTGATATCGGTCGTGCCACCTTCCTGGGCGGCGGCGAGGCTGGCGGGAAGGATCAGGGCAAGGGCAGCGGCGGCCGCGCGAAGGGAACGCATCGTGTCAGGTCTCCGGTTTTGCCGCCAGAATAGGCCCACCCGCCCCCGGGGCAACCCCGGGGCGGCAGTGTTTCAGGCCTGTAATCCGGCGGGCATCCGGTTCGCCTTGACCCCGCCCCGCCCGGCAGGATTAATGGGCCGGACTTTCAGAAGGGAAGCCTGACCCATGACCCGCCTCACCCTGCTGGCTGCTGCCAGCCTGGCCGTTCTGCTGGCGGCCTGCGACCAGGTCCGGCTGCCCGGCCAGGATACGCTCCCCGGCCAGACACCTGCCGCGCCAAAGAGCATTGCCGACCAGATCGCGGAAGAACCGGAGGAGGATGTCGCCGCGGCTGCGGCCAGCGACATGGAAGAAACCGGCGAGGAATCTGAATGGGCCGATGATCTGGGCCCCGACGAAGAGACGCCGACCGTGGACCGCGATGCCGGCCCGCCGACCGAGGCGGAGGCTGATGCCGCCGCCACCCTGAACACCGCGGCCGTTGCCCCGGCCGGCCCCTCTGCCCTCGCCCTCGTGAACGCGCAGCACTGCGCCCTGCCTGCAGGCTCCGCGCCGACGCCCACGGTCGCCTCGATCGCCGGCGCCACGCAGCTGGAAGAACCCCTCGCCGGCACCGAAGCCGTCGGCGGGCTCGCCGCCAGCCTCAGCGCCTTTCCAGGCATCGTGAAGCTGGAGCCGCGCCGCAAGGAAGCGAGCGGCCTCTACACCACAGGCCATTGCAGCGCGGTCCGCATCCGCGAGAACTGGCTGCTGACCGCGGCACATTGTGTTGACCAGCCCTATGACGAACTGCGCGTCATCGGCGACGCCGCCAACCTGCGCAGTCCCGCCGCGCGCGTCACTGCCGCCAGTACCGCCATCTGCCATGGCGGCTACCAGGGCACCGACAATGGCTATGGCAACGACCTCGCCCTGCTTCATCTGGATACGGAGCAATCTGCCGCGCTCGCCAGTGTTCCGGTGGTCTCGCTTGCCGCGCCTGCCCTTCCACTTGCGCCGGCCAACTATCCGTCCGGCGACATGGCCGGCTGGGGCCTCACAAGGTTTGGCGGCCAGCTGTCGAATGACCTGCTGTCCACCAAGCTGAAGATCACGGCTGTTGGCCCTGCCACCATCACCGTCGCCAGCCAGGCCGGCGCCGGGCCCTGCATCGGCGATTCCGGCGGCCCGCTCTATGTCACGGACGCGGATGGCACACGCCGGATTGTCGGCATATTGTCAGTAGTCGAACAGAACCGCGCCACCGGCATGTTCTGCGCAGGCGACTATAATGGCCGCTACATCAACCTGCAGGGCTATACCGGCTGGATCGACAGCGTCATCGCCCTCTGCGAGGCCAGCCCCGACGCGTGCAGGTAAACCCAGGCAAGGCGGAAAGGGCCAGGGGCTATGAGTATCCCGCCAGCTGCCTTGCTCGCCGCAACCTCCGCTCTTTTGCTGGGCGCCTCAGCGCTCGCCTTCCTGCCGGGTCATGGCGCCGCTGCAGCCTGGTCGCCCGCCGGGCCTGATGCGCCGGAGCCGCCCCTGATCGAAATGACCGGGCTTTGGGGTCTCGGCGCTGTTGCCCTGTTGGTCAGCGCCGTCCTTGCCTGGCGCAAGACATCGGCCTGGCCGGCCTACGCCGCCCGCCGCCTCGCCATAGCGGCACTGGCAGCCGCAACCTGCCTGCTGTTTCACGAGTACACAGGACTGACCGCCATCACTGTGCTCATGCTGATCGCTCTCAATTACGTGGCATGGCGTGCCCGGGCATGGCTGTTTGCGGCGCCCGATGCGGCGCGCGACGTCTCGCGCATTTACGCAGACGCCGGTGTCAGCATTCTTGCGGCCGCCGCCACCATGTCTTCGGCGCTGCTGTTCCCATCGCTCATCCGCCCGCTGGATGACCTCGGCGGCAGCGACGCGCCCTGGGTTTTCTTCTGGATCACCGCCGGGCTGGTGATCCTCCACGCATGGCTTTTCCTCAGACGGCAGGGCGCCCGGCACTGGTACCTGCTTGCGCTCGGCTGGGGCGTTGCCGCCACCTTCTGGCACAATTGGACCGTATCCGGGCTGCATGTCATCGCGCTGATGACCCTGCTCCTGTCGGCGCTGCTGCTCTCCCGGGTGACGCGGCGGCGCAAACATCCTAAACCTCAGGCATGACCCAATTCACAATTCCCCACCCTGCCGAATTCCTGCTCAGCCTCGACACCAGCGCCTGGCCGGGCTGGGCCGCCATCGCCTGGCCGGTGCTTGTAAAATGGGGGCTTGTCGTCGCCTCCGTGGCGCTGATCTGGGTTGTGTCCTCGATCCTGAAATGGCTCATTCTCTTTATTGGCCGGCGCCTGACGCCGAAAGACCAGAGCCTGGAATCCACTTCGTGGGACCTTGCCGCCTCGACCGCGCGGTTCTTCGCCTTCATCCTGATGATGCCACTGCCGCTCGGCCTTGCTGGCTATGACTGGCGCGGTCTCGTCGAGAAGTATGGCCCCGGCGCTTTCGCCGCGACGATCATCCTCGTCGTCGCCTTCGTCATCGCCAACACCGTGTCGAAATCGCTGCGCCGCTTCGGCGCTCGCGCGCATGCCCATTCCGGCGCCGATGACACGCTGATCGCGTTCTCGGCCTCGCTGATCAAATACATCATCTTTGCGGTCGCGATCGTGTTTGCGCTCTCGCAGCTCGGCTTCCCGGCCGCCTCGCTCGCCGCCGTACTCGGCGCCGCCGGCCTTGCCATCGGCCTCGCACTGCAGGACACGCTGAAATCTGTCGCCGCCGGTGTGATGCTCGCCATTTTCCGCCCGTTCCGCATCGGCGATTTCGTGACACTCGCCAATCTCGACGGCACCGTGACCAACATCACGCCCTTCACAACCTCCATGCGCCAGATCGACAACAAGATCGTCTCCATCACAAATGACAAGGTCTGGGGATCCCCCCTGATCAACCACACACTCGAGCCGCGCCGCCGCCTCGATCTCTACTTCACGGTCTCCTATGACGACGATCTCGATCACGCGATCGACGTCATGCGCACCACTGCTGATGCCCACCCGGCAATCCTGACAAGTCTCGGAACCTGGGCCGGCGTGCACAAGCTCGGTGACTGGTCCGTCGAACTGCGCCTGCGCGCCTGGGTCGCGACCGGAGATTTCGTGCAGGTGAAGGCCGATCTCAACAAGGGTATCAAACAGGCCTTTGACGCCTCCGGCATCACCATCCCATTCCCCACGCAGGTCGAGTACCAGTATGAGGGCGGGAGGAAGGCCAAGCCGCGCCCCCCCGTCTTCGAGCAGCCCAGCGGACCGCCGGAACATCCCGAAGGCGGCAGCGGTGACTGACACAGGCCCGGATGTGCCCGAAACGCCTGCGCCTCTGCCGGCCGAGGCAGGCCCTGCCGCAGCCGATCCGCCGCGCCCCTGGTACATCCGCGCCTTCCGCCTCACCCTCGGTCAGGCGCTGCGCCTTCTCGGCATCAGCACGCTCGCAGGCTTCTTCATCCTCGCATTCGACTTCTCCCCCGCAGGCGCCACCTTCGATGCCGGCGGCGCCGTCACCGCCATCATCCACCGTGCCCTCACCGCGCTTGGCTGGGCGCTCGAGAGTTTCTGGAAACCCGCCCTCGCCGGCCTGATTGTCGTCGTGCCCATCTGGGCCATCTGGCGCCTCGCCACTCTGCCGTTCCGCAAATGACCTGACCCGGCGTCCGCCCTCCCCAAGCGGTGCGCAAGGTCTATACTACCTCCCAACACACGGGAGGATACGGCAATGGACACGTCAAAACTCATGTTCAAGGACGGCCTGATGAAGGGTGAGCGCATCCTCGTCACAGGCGGCGGCACCGGCCTTGGCAAGGAAATGGCCGAAGGCTTCCTGAAGCTCGGTGCCGAGGTCCACATCTGCGGCCGGCGCGGCGGCGTCTGCGAGGATACGGCAGATGAGCTGATGAATAAACATGGCGGCAAGGTCGTGCCCCATGCCTGCGATATCCGTGTCGCCGAAGCCATCACCGACATGAACGATCATATCTGGGCCAAGCACGGCCCCCTCACCGGCCTCATCAACAACGCTGCCGGCAATTTCATTTCGCGTACGGAGGATCTCTCCATCCGCGGTTTCGACGCCATCTCGAACATCGTCTTCCGCGGCACGTTCTACATGACGCACGATATCGGCAAGCGCTGGATCGAGCAGAAGCTGCGCGGCAATGTCTGCTCCATTCTCACCACCTGGGTTTGGAATGGCGGGCCCTTCGTCGTGCCCTCCGCCATGTCGAAGGCCGGCGTCAATGTAATGACCCAGTCGCTTGCCATCGAATGGGGCCGCTACGGCCTGCGCTTCAACGCCATCGCGCCAGGCCCGTTCCCCACCGAAGGCATGTCGAAACGCCTCTCACCGGACGCAGACGGCGCCGAACGCATGGAGCGCGGCGTCGCGAACCCCATGGGCCGCGTCGGCGAGATGCACGAACTCGTCAATCTCGCCGTTCTCCTGATGGCACCCGGCTGCGAATATGTGAACGGCCAGACCATCGCCATCGACGGCGCCATGTACAACGCGTCCGGCGGAAACTTCAGCATGCTGACCGCCTGGGGCGACGAGCAATGGAACGCCGCCCGGCAGGCCATTGAAGCCACGAACGCTAAGGACAAGGCCCAGCGGACGGTGTAAGAGGCTTGCCAGAGGCAGGCTTCGGGGGCGTCGATGCAGGTAGCGAACCGGGACATGTTCCCTGCGCCCGAAATGCGGGTGCGTTTTCCGTCCATCGCCCCCCTGCTCTCGAACGAACCCGTCGAAGCCGCCTTCAACCGGCATGAAGCCCTCTCGGTGCGTGCCAAGCGCCTCTACCATAATCTCGGTCTCGTCTCGGTGTTCCTGATCAGCGGATCGGCGGTCTACACCATCGCCGAGACCTTGCTGTTCAAGGGCATCGCCCCGGCCTGGGTCGGCATCCTGATCACTATCGCCGCCGGCCTCGGCATAGGCTCACAGGTCTGGATGCTCGCCGCCCGGCTGCGTAGCGCATGGCTGGTCAACCGTTTCGCCTGCGAGCGCCTGCGCTCGATCAAGTTCCAGGCCTTCGCGCTCGCCTCCGGCGCTGCGGATCAGGCAAGTCTCGCCGCGCGCGTTGCGGATTTTTCCGCCACCGAGCTCGCCAAGCTCACGGAAGAAGTGAATGTCGGCATCGCCACGTTCGAAAACTTCGTGCCGGAAAAACTCGTCATCGATCCCGATCCCCCTGTCACGCCCGGCGATGCGCAGATCATCCGCGAAGCCACCACTGCCTACCGCGAACTGCGCATCCTCTATCAGGACCGTTTCGCGATGGCAGAGCTCCATCGCCTGCGCGAAAACCGCCGCTTCTTCCATTCCGCTGCCGACTTCATCTATTTCGCCGGCGCAATCCTCGTGCTGCTCTCGCTCTTGTCGAAAGTCATCCCCGGCATGCCTATCAGCGCCTGGGTCGATTTCCTCGCCATATCCTGTTTCGTCGCCTCGCTGTCGAAACTCGTGCTCGACAATGCCTCGCTGACCGAGCCCTCCGCCGCGCGCTTCGTGCGCTACAGGGAAGACATCGCCCGCGTTACCGCCAGCATCGAAGCCGGCGCCGGTCTCGACGAATTCGTCCCCGCCATGGAACGCATCGCCCTAGGTGAACTCGAACAATTCTGCGACTCGTCCAAGACGATCAATTACCGGCTCTAGCGCGGCTGCCACGCACACAGCCATCGTTCATCCGGCCCGGATGTGATCCTATCCGCTGGAGCTGCTCAGCCTGCGGCCTCGTCCAGCGCACCGAGCGAGGCCGTCACATGGAAAGCGAGCCAGCAGGCGATACCCAGCCATTTTGCGCCGTCTTCATAGAAGATGCGCCACTGCCCCAGTGCCATGGTCTGCGGCAGGTAGTCGGAGGCAAGGTCCACCCCGATCGACAGTCCGAAAAATCCGATTGCCAGCACAAGAAAGAATGGGCCGCGCTTCAGGATCTCGCTCCGGAACACCACCAGCCAGACCAGGACGGCAAGACCTATCCCGGCCAAAACGATCTCTGTACTGATCTTCAGATAGGCCGGCGCCAGAACATCGTGGAACAGGAACAGGTCATCAAACAATAGCCAGCCGGACAGCGCCGCCGAAGCCAAAAAGAATCCCGCACCCGCCCGGCCCTTGCGCTTCAGGTAAAGGACCGTCAGCAGGCTGACGGCCGCCGCCGCCGACCAGACAGCCATGCCCAGCATCGAGACAGCACCGGTCAGCGGATGAACGCCCGCCGTTGTTGCCAGATCGCGCAGGAAATAGTGCGGCGCCACGTCCCCCACGATTGCCGCCAAAGCAACCGCAATCAGCACCAGCCCTGCCGGCACCAGCACTGAGGCGAGAATGCCCGCTCCGGGCATGTTCAGATTGCGCATGAAATCTCTCATCCACGCGCGGGCTTACACCAGAATCCTTAACAGCTGCTCGCCGCAATCCCCGGTTTCACAGCGTTATCGCCACCTTGCCCACCACCTGCCGGTCCCGCATCATTTCAAACGCGCGCCGCCAGTCGGCGAGCGGCACTTCGGCATGCACCAGCGGGCGCACGCGCCCTTCTTCCGCCCATTGCCAGATCGCCGCCTGGTTCTCGCGGCCCCGCTCCGGAAACTGCCGGCCATACTCTCCTGCCCGCACGCCGACCACCGAGAAACCCTTGATCAGCGGCATATTGACGTTCACGGACGGTATCCGTCCCGAGGTGAACCCGATCACCAGAAGCCGCCCGTCAAACGCGATGCAGCGCACGCTCTCGTCAAACACATCCCCGCCGACCGGATCATAGATCACATCCGCGCCGCGCCCGCCGGTCAGGTCCTTCACCGCGCCGCGAAAGCCCGCATCCGGCAGCACATGCTCAACCCCGAATTCCTTCAGCCGTGCGCGCTTGGTTTCCGATCCCGAAGTCGCAATCACCGTCGCGCCGAGCAGCCGCCCCACATCCACCGCCGCCAGCCCGACGCCGCCGCTCGCCCCGTGCACCAGCAAGGTCTCGCCGGCTTGCAGGTTCCCGCGCCGCACCAGCGCGACATAGGCCGTCAGATAGGCCGCCCCATAGGACGCCGCCGCGGCAAAGCTCAGCGCCTTCGGCTTCTTCCGCAAGGCTGCAGCAGGCACCACCGCATATTCCGCAAACGCCCCGGTCCGGTTGCCTCCCGCCACTTCATCGCCCGGCGCCAGCGCCTCCACGCCCGCGCCCACCTCATCCACGATCCCGGCAAACTCCATGCCCAGCACGAACGGCAGGTCCGGCTTCAGCTGGTATTTGCCTTCCGTCATCAGCAGATCCGGAAAGTTCAGGCTGGCAGCCTTGATCCGTACACGCACTTCCCCCGCGCCGGGCTCCGGCAGCAGCCGGTCCTCGATCGCAACGCCTGCATAATCCGGCAACAGCTCCCGGCAGACGAGAGCCTTCATGCGCCCGCCCGCGCCGCCTTGGCGAACATGTCGTGCACCATCTCCGCCGTCTCCCGGCACGCCTTGCGCGAGCCCGGCGACAGGAAGGTGAACGCCGTGAAGGCGTGCGCGAGACTGTCATAGCGCTTGTGCACCACATCCACGCCCGCCGCCTTCAGGCGCGCAGCATACTCGTCGCCCTCGTCCACCAGCGGATCATGCCCCGCCGTCACCACCACCGCCGGCGGCAGTCCGGAAAGGTCCGTCTCCTGCCCCGGCGAAACGCGCAGGTCCGTATGGTCAAAGCCTTCGGGAAGGTATTGCTGCATGAACCAGTCCATCGTGTCCTGGCTCAGCGTGAAGGTCTTGGCGAAACTGATTTTCGACGGATAGTGTTTCGAAATATCGATGGCCGGATAGATCAGCAGCTGCAGCGCGGGCATGGGCCCGCCTTCGCGTTTCATCTGTTGGCTGATGATCGCGGAAAAATTCCCGCCCATCGAATCCCCGCCCACCGCCGCCTTGCCCGCCGGCGCGCCGAATTTCGCGGCATTCGCCACACCCCATTTGTAGGCCGCAAAGCAATCATTCAGCCCCGCCGGAAAGATGTGCTGCGGCGCCAGCCGGTAATCCACTGACAGAACCGGCGCCTGCGCGCCCTGCGCCAGCATCCCGCACCAGGCATGGCAGGTCTCGAGATCGCCGACCACGCCGCCGCCCATATGGAAATACACGATCAGCGGATGGCGCGGGTCCTGCGAAGCGGGCCGGTACATCCGTGCCGGAATCTGGTTTCCGTCCGGACCCGGAATGTTCAGCTCCGATATCCCGACCCCCTCGCCCGGCGTATCCGCCAGAAGCGCCAGCTGCGCCTTCACGCCCGCCTGCACCATCTCCGCCGGCAGCGACGACATCGGCGGCGCCTCGCGCCCGTTCCACGCGGCCAGCTGCAATTGCGGCTCCAGCGTGCGTCCTTCGATGGTCAGCGGCGCGCCGCCCGCCATCTTCACGATCCAGCTGTCCGGCAGGCTGGCGAAAGCTTTCGCCAGAACACGTTGCAGGCTCATCGCCACTCCTTCCGCATGTCTTGACGGCGGAATGATGCGGCGGTTTTCCGGCGCCGCCAAGGGGTGACGCCGGGAAGGGGAAATTACTTGCCGGCCATCGCCCGCGCGCCCGCGAGGATAAGACTGGCAGCAAACTTCGTCGTGCCTTCCACATCCAGCGGCCGGCGCTGCAGCATGCGGTCGCCCATCTCGCGGGCAATGCCGATGGAAGCAGCCGTCAGGTATTCGAGGTCAAGCCCGACCGCGACATCCTTCGACAGGGTGCGCTCAAGATCGGCCCGGATCTCGTCGGCCACCGCCAGCATCTCGGGCGTATCGACCCGCACGCCCATCAGCGCGATGTGCGGCGCGCCCTCGCGGATGGCGTCCCGGTTCTCTTCCGCGATGAAGCTGAAATACGCCCTGAACCCGCCTTCGATATAGTCCTCGAGCGAGCTGGCGCGTTCGCGCACTTCCGAAAGGTGGGCGCGGAAGCGGTGGGTCGAATCCTCGGCAATCGCCTGGAACACCTCCTCCTTCGACTTGAAGTAATTGTAGAAGGTGCCCGAGGCGAGTTCAGTCTCCCGGATGATGTCGCGCACCGTGGTGGCTTCATATCCGATCACCGCGAACACGCGCCGCGCCGCCGTCAGGATCGCCCTGCGGTTTGCCGCCTTGGTGCTTGCCCGTTTACCATCTGTCCGCGAATCCGCGCTGATCTCTGCCATAAATTGCCTCGACTCTCCGCCGCCACCCTGCCCGAGGCGTCACGAAGCGTCAACTTTTCTGGACTGCAAGCCAGCCCTGCATCTTCAGGAAATATCCTCCGGCCGCCGCCCGGGCCTCGCCTTGTAGGGCGGGATCGACCAGCCGAACCGCATAGCCCCGCCCCGGATCGCGAAGGCCAGAACGGCGGCCGGAACCGCCGCCATCATCACCGGAATATCGAGATAGGCGAGCCCGGTATAGGCCGCCGCGCCCACCAGCGCGGCCGTGATATAGATTTCCCTCTGCAGCACGATGCTCGGCTCGCCCGCCATCTGATCGCGCAGGATGCCGCCGAAGCTCGCCGTGATCACGCCCATCACGATGGCCACCACCGGCGAGCCGGTCGCCCCCAGCGCCTTCCACGCGCCAAACACGCAATACGCCCCCAGCCCGATCGCATCGAGCCAGAGCAGCAGCTTGTAGCGCGACTCGAACAGGTGGGCCGTGAAATAGACCATCACCGCCGTCACCACACAGATCACCAGGTAGTCCGGATTGGCGACCCAGAAGACTGGCACATCGAGGATCAGGTCCCGCACCGTCCCCCCGCCCACGCCCGTGAAGGCCGCAAAGAACAGGAAGCCGATGATATCCAGCTGCTTGCGCGACGCCGCCAGCGCCCCCGTCGCCGCAAACACGGCAATGCCCGCATAGTCGAGGATCAGGATGGGGTTCATGGCCTGCTCTTCTCACGGCCCGCCGCAGGAGTGAAGAGCACAGAAAGCCCCCTCCGTCAGCGCGCGGAGCGCGCTGCCACCTCCCCGCTTCGCAGGGGAGGATACGCTCGCCCGGGATGCTGGGCCCATCCTCCCCCGCCTTGTGGGGGAGGTGGTGAGCGAAGCGAACCGGAGGGGGGATGTGCCTTGCTGATCCCGGACCAGCCCCACCCCCATTTTTCCTTACGCCCTCTTGACGTACTTCCATATATCTATTAATCTGGATATATGGATATTACAGCCGCCGTCTCCCAGCTCTCCGCCCTGGCCCAGGAAGGCCGCCTCACCGTCTTCCGCCTGCTCGTGCGCGCCGGCCATGACGGCCTGCCCGCCGGCGAGATCGCCGCCGCCCTCGGCACGGTCCAGAACACGCTCTCCGCCCAGCTCTCGGTGCTCTCGCAGGCCGGCCTCGTGCGCAGCGAGCGGCGCGGGCGCTCGATCATCTATTTCGCCAGCTACGATACCGTCAGCCAGCTGATCATCTACCTGATGGAAGACTGCTGCCAGGGCCGCACCGAAATCCGCGGGCCCGTCCTCACTGCTGCCAGCAACTCCGCCTGCTGCGGATCCTGATCCACCCCCCCGCCCCTCGAAAGGAGCCCTCCCATGAAACGCCTGCACGTCCATGTTGCCGTCGAAAATCTCGCCGACGCCACCCGCTTCTACTCCACGCTCTTTGCCGCCGAGCCCACCGTCGAGAAGAGCGACTATGCCAAATGGATGCTCGACGATCCGCGCGTCAATTTCGCCATCAGCGCCCGCGGCGCGTCGCCCGGCGTCGAACATCTCGGCATCCAGGCCGAGTCGGATGAAGAGCTGCGCGAAGTCTATGCCCGCCTGAAATCCGCAGACGCGCCCGTTCTCGAAGAAGGCCAGACAACCTGCTGCTATGCCCAGTCGGAAAAAAGCTGGGTCAGCGATCCGGCCGGCATCTCCTGGGAAGTCTTCCACACCACCGGCGACAGCGCCATCTATGGCGGCGGCGCGGTCATCGAAGAGGCACGCCTCGCCACAACGCCGACCGGCATGCCGATCCCGGAATTCAAGCCGGTCCGCGCCTGCTGCGGCTGAAAATAATCCGTATCCGGACGGCGGCGCTCAGGCGTCGTCGTCCACCATGCTTGCGCCTGCCTCCACGGCCGCTTCACGCTTCCGCCGCCGCATCACGGTCATGAAGATGCCGAACACGACGCGGATGAGGATCAGCAGCAACACACCCGCCAGCGGCTCGTCCATCGAAAAGGCCACCGCCGCACCCAGGATGATCGCCACATGCAGCGTGATGATCCGGCCATAGGGCGAAGACATCTCGGCTGAGGGATTGGTGCGCCGGTATTCACCGCGCCCGATAAAATCCACAGCAAAATAAAGCGCGCTCACCGCCACGATGGCGCCGACAAACCACAACATCTCCGGCGCCGTGCCCAGCGCCCAGGTCACAAGCCCCCACGGCGTCTGGAAACTGTTATCGCCGCCGGTCGCAAACACGTTCAGGAAAATGCCGTGACCGTAGCAGAAGCCGCCATAGTGCACCGTGAAGAATGGCACCATGAACAGGGCCACGCCAAGATTGACCAGCGCGGCCGCCGCCGTGCCGATCATCCGGAAAATCGTGAATACACCGATGACGAGGTTCTCGAGCCAGTAGAGCGCCACCAACGGCGTCGCCCCCCAGCCGAAGGCCAGCACAGCCACCAGCGGCAACAGGTCGACACCCAGCGAGGCGAGCGAAACCGGATCGCGGTAAGCCCGGGCGATCTCGCCAGGGTCAAGGAACTTCCCCTTCATTTTCCCTCGCGCCTGCTGATCTCCGGCAGCGCCTGCGTGGTTTGTCCGTACACGACGTTTCGCCCCGGCATCCATTCGCCATTGGCGAAATATTCCGACGTCATCGCCAGCTGACCGTCCGGCGTGATCCGGCCCGTGGAGCGCACGCGGGTGATCGTCTCATGCCCGGTAACTTCCTCTTCCGCTGTCCAGCTGCCATCCTCGCCCAGCTCGAAACTGCCGCTCGTGTGAAAGCCGCCGCTCGTCGCATATACATAATCGAGGCTGCCGGTCTGGGCGTTCTCGTACACATACGTCACCCCGCCATACGAGCCATCCTCCAGCACATGCCGGTTGACCAGCACCCGCCCGCCCAGGTCGCGGCTCCAGCGCGACACGTCCGCCGGGCCGCTTTCGCCTTCGCCCACCGGCACACTGCGCCAGGTCTTGCCGACTAGCGTTTCCAGCGCCCCGAAGGGCGAGTTCGCCGGCACAGGCTCGGCCACCGGCGCTTTCGGAATCAGGCAGCAGGCCGACAGTACGGCGCTCAGGACCATTGCGCCGGCCGCCGGCGCGCGTTTCGCGATTCGCATCGGAAATACCTCCCCGCCGCCCTAATAGCCGGAAAAGTCGTAGGCAGGAAAGCCAAATGGGCTATGCACTGCCAGCCCCTTCGAACCCTTCGGATTGCTGTAATCCCCGGTCAGGATCTCGTAATGCAGGTGCGGCGCCTCGGCATTGCCGGTGGCCCCCATCTGCCCGACCGGCTGGCCAAAGCCGATCTCCGCCCCCGGATAGACGTTCGCATCGAAATATTCGAGATGCGCATAACGCGTGTAAACCCCGTGCCCGTGATCGATCAGCACCTGGTTTCCGTATCCGGACGACCAGCGCGCCTCAATCACCCGCCCCGGCGCGGCGGCAAAGATCATCCCCGGCGGCCGGCTCGTCAGGTCGATGCCCTCATGCATCCGCCCGGCGCGGTAGCCGATGCCGGAGGACAGGCACACATCATTCACCGGCACGCTCGCCAGCACCACCTGCCCCACCACGATCACCGGATTGAAATCGATCACCCAGCGCTCGCTGTCATGCGGCGGTGCGTTCGACACGCTCATGCCGGGGCAGAGCCGCAGATAGGCGTTTGGCTGGAACGTACCTTGCGGCGGATTCTTCGGATCGCCCGGCGGGCCATAGTCCACTGGCGGCCCGTACACGATCACCGGCGCCGGCTGGGTCGCACACGCGCCCAGCGATATCATCAGTATAAAGACAAGCCCCCGAAGGCCTATGCTCACGCGCTCACCTTCGCCCGTTTCGCCCCGCGCTCGATCTCCTTGAGCAGGTCCTTGCAATAGGCATTGAAGTCGACCTGCATCCGGTGGCGCGGGCTGTCATAGAAATGGCCGAGATGCGCCTCCTCGTCTTCCTTCGTCACCCGCCGCATCTCGTCATGCGAGGGGAAGGCATACGCCCCCGTCAGCGCCGCCGCGACCAGTTTCGACTGCTGCTCGGCAAAGTTCACCAGCGTCGGCAGCGGCTGTGCCAGCCCGAGGAAGAACAATGTCTCCCGCCCCGGCTGCACCATCCGCTTGTACAGCGGGAACACGTTGTCCTTCGGCGTCAGCTCGTCCTGCTTGAAGAACGGGAAGGTCGTGTTGTATCCCGTCGCCCAGACGATCGCATCGATCTTCTCGCGCGTGCCATCGGTGAAAACCACCCCGTCCCCGTCCAGCCGCTCGATACCCGGCCTCGGCGTGATGTCGCCGCATCCCACCCGCGTCAGGAATTCTCCGGATACGGACGGATGCCCGTCCAGCGGCTCATGGTCCGGCTTCGGCAAACCGTAATCTTCCATGTTCCCGAGGGTCTTCTTGATCTTCGCCTTCGCCAGCGCCCGGCCCACGCCCGGCGGCATCCAGGCCGGCAGCACCGCCTTGTCCGCGGGCTTGCCGTCCATGTATTTCGGCAGCACCCACACGCCCCGGCGCATCGATATGAACAGCTTCTCCGCAATCGGGCGCTGCGACAGTTCCGACGAAATATCCATCGCCGAATTGCCCGCGCCGACAATCATCACGCGCTTGCCCCGGAAATCATACGGCGCGAACGGATCGCGGTAATGGTGGGAGTGCACCTGGTAGCCGTCAAACGTGCCGGGATAGCTCGGCATCCGCGCATCCCAGTGATGCCCGTTCGCCACGCACACCGCATCATAGTCGCGCGTCTCGCCGGTCGACAGCGTCACCCGGTATCGCCCGCCCGGCAGGTCGGCCACATCCGTCACCGCCGTGTTGAACGTGATCGTCTCGCGCAGCCCGAAATGGTCCACATAGTCGTTGAAGTACTGCAGCAGTTGCGCATGGTGCGGAAAATCCGGCCAGTCCTCCGGCACGGGGAAATCCTCGAACGCCAGGCGCCATTTCGACGTGTCGATATGCAGCGACTGGTAGCAGGACGAGACCCCGTTCGGGTTATTGTAATACCAGTTACCGCCGACATTGTCCGACTTTTCAAAACAGTCGTAAGGTAGCCCGTGATCCTTCAGCCGCTTGGCCATCGTGAACCCCGAACAGCCCGCGCCGATAATGCAGGTCTTCGGCTTTGCCGCAGCGTCAAACGCCATAGCCTTCATCCTTCCCTGAGGGTTTTCCGTTTGCATGAGTCCGCCGCGATGTTATCCGGCGTTTTCAGGGCGTCAAATCCGAAACGGGGCCGCGGCATGACCGACAAGCCGAAAAAGCAGTATGACATCGCGGCAATCATGAACGAAAACATCAATGTGATGCGCGACGTTGTCCCCTGGGCCAACGAAACGCGCTTCCGCGTCACCAAGGTCGAAAAGGGCCATGTCTGGGGCATCCAGCCCTGGGCGGAGCATCTCGTCGGCGACCCCGAAACCGGCGTCATCCATGGCGGCGTCATCACCACCTTCCTCGACAACCTCTCCGGCATGGCCTGCACAGCGGCGATGACCCAGCTGCGTTTCGTCGCCACCATCGACCTGCGCATCGATTACATGCGCCCGGCCACCCAGGGCCTCGACATCATCGGCGAGGCCGAGTGCTACCATCTCACCCGCACGGTCTGCTTCACCCGCGCCTGGGCCTATCACGAAACCCGCGACCGGCTGATCGCCTCCTCGCAGGGCACCTTCGCCATCAACAAGCCGCGCTTCGGCGGCGGGAAGTCCGGCAAATGAACCCCGATCTCACCAATCCGCGCGCGGACGAAATCGAGGCCATCCTGAAAGGCATGCCCTTCGCGCAGACCCTCGGCATGCGCTGCGAAATTCTCGGCGACGAGATGACCGCCATCCTCCCCTTCCGGGAAAAGCTGATCGGCAATGTCACCATCCGCGCCCTCCATGGCGGCGCCATCGCCTCCTTCCTGGAGCTCACCGCGATGCTGCAGGTTTTCCTCGTCTCCGACATGCCGCGACCGCCCCGGCCCATCAACATCACCATCG
Source organism: Hyphomonas sp. (assembly GCF_046313975.1). Classification (GTDB taxonomy): domain Bacteria; phylum Pseudomonadota; class Alphaproteobacteria; order Caulobacterales; family Hyphomonadaceae; genus Hyphomonas. The sequence continues at coordinate 36,889 of NZ_JBKBXB010000032.1, forward strand.
ACTATCTCCGCCAGGGCCACGCCAAGGACCTCTACGCCCGCGCCTTCGTCATGAAGATGGGCCGCCGCATGGCCTCCGTCCGCGCCGAAGCCTGGCAGGAAAACCGCGCCGACCCCGTCTCCGCCATCACCGCCCACTTCATGATCCCCCAACCCGAAACATCGGCCTGACCCCGGAAAGCCCCTTTGCCAGTGGGAGAAGGGTTGGGGATGAGGGCCTGCACCTTCCGAAACCTGTTGTAGTCAAAGCCCTGAGCGCAACATTTCCGCCCCCACTCCTGTCATCCCGGCGAAAGCCGGGACCCAGAAAGCCCAGCAGGAACAGCGCTCAAGCGGGCTCCCAGCCTCCACCGCCCCACCAAAGCGAAGAATTCCACAGCTTTCCAATCCGGTAGGGTCCGCACCGGGCGTACGCTCCCGCCCATGAAATACTCGCTGCGCCATCCTCCGGAGGGCATCCCCCTTCTCCACCTGATCCTCTGGCCGT
>NZ_JBKBXB010000033.1:0-35477 GCF_046313975.1 Hyphomonas sp.
GGTGTTTGTCTCGAGGATCACGAGCCGGTCCTTCTTTTCGTCATAGCGGAAGTCAGAACGTGTCGCCCCGCGGCATCCCAGAGCCCGGTGCGCTGTGAGGGACGCGTCGAGCGCCGCCTTGGTCACATGCGCGGGCAGATCCGCCGGGATCACATGTTGTGAGCCGCCAGCCGCGTATTTTGCATCGAAATCGTAATAGTCTCTTAAGGTCGTGATCTCGGTGACGGCGAGCGCGCGGTCGCCGAGCACGGCGACGGTGAGTTCGCGGCCGGGGATGTATTCCTCCGCCATCAGATAATCGCCGTAGCGCCAGTTCGGGCCTGTGAGTTCCTGCGGCGGCGAATTGCTGCCCTCGCGCACGATCAGGACGCCGAAAGACGAACCTTCATTGACCGGCTTGATGACATAGGGCGGTTTCAGCGCATGCGCGGCGGCAGCTTCGGCACGGGTGACGCGCTTGTCTCCGGCGACATCGAGACCCGCAGAACGGTAGACGGCCTTCGATTTGAGCTTGTCCATCGCGAGGGCAGAGGCGAGCACGCCGGAATGGGAATAGGGGATGCCCATGATTTCCAGGAGGCCCTGCACGCAGCCATCCTCCCCCCAGGGGCCATGCAGGCCGTTGAGCACGACATCGGGTGTCGCTTCGGCGAGCTGGCGGGCGAGTTCGCGGGTTGCATCGATCTCGGTGACATCGTAGCCGGCCTTGCGCGCGGCTTCGGCCATCTGGCGTCCGGAGGACAGCGATACCGGCCGCTCCGAGGACCAACCGCCATAAATCACAGCCACCCGTTTCATCATCAATCCTCCTGAGGCGCGTTCTGTCCGCCCGGCCTCCGTGATGGCGCGGTGCGGTGAATACGATCTTAAAAGGCTGTGCGCGGCAGCTGTCTGGCGGGATTAAGGAGCATTACGGAAATATCATCTGAGGTGCGAAAGAAAGGGGGTTGACTACAGCCATAGTCATTATCGATAAGCGACAAATCCATTTTGAAAAACGGTAAATCTTCTGGCGCGAGCCACCGAGACTACCAGAACAAGAATTCGGAGGAGTCGCCTATGCCGTTTCGTTCCCTGCTGCTGGGAAGCCTTGCTGTTGCTGCACTTGCAGGACCGGCCATCGCCCAGGAGGCGACGCCTGCCTCCGCCGCCGACCGCAACGTTTTCCAGCCGGCCGATTTCAGCCAGTACGCGCCTGTGACCGCGCTCGACATGGTGCGCCGGGTGCCGGGATTTGCGATCCTCAGCGATGACAGCGGCCAGCGCGGCTTTGGCCAGGCGCGGGGCAATGTGCTGATCAACGGCCAGCGGGTTTCGGCAAAGTCGAACGGTGCGGAGGCCGCGCTCGGGCGGATCGCGGCGGCGCGGGTTGTGCGCATTGAAGTGCTGGAAGGAAGCCAGCTCGAGATTCCGGGCCTCTCCGGCAAGGTCGTCAATGTCGTGACGGACGGGGTTGGCACGGTGGATGGCAGCTGGCGCTGGAAGATGCGCGTCCGCGAGGACCTGCCACCCTCGTTTGACGAGTTCAATGTCAGCCTGTCGGGCGCGAAGGACGCAACGAGCTGGACGCTGGAAGCGAGCGGCAATCCGGGGCGGGGCGCGGATGCGGGCTGGCGCAATATCTGGGACGGCACCGGAACGCTGATCGAACGGCGCGACGAGGATTTCACCTCGATCCAGGACAATGTCTCTGTGTCGGGTTCGCTGTCGTGGAAACCGCCGAGCGGCGTGATCGCGAACCTCAATGCCAAGGGACAGATATATGAAGGGAATCAGAAGCAGATTTCCAAGACTTTCCCTGTCGGCGGTGTGGAGGGGCGGCGTTTCTTCACCAGCTCGGAAGATGAGTGGAACGGCGAACTGGGCGGCGACTATGAGTTTGGCGCAGGTCCCGGGCGGTTGAAGCTGATCGGTCTCGCGCGGTATGAGCATAGTCCGTACACCGATGTGTTCCGTTCCGGAAATCTCGATGGCACGGGAAGGTTCGACCAGGTTTTTCTGCAGACGGTGGACGAGGGCGAATACATCCTGCGCACCGAGTATGCGATGTCGACCAAGCCGGGCGTGGACTGGCAGGTTTCAGCTGAAGGCGCGTTCAACACGCTGGAAGCGGAGACGGACCTTTTCGAGGCCATCGGCGGCGGGCCGCTGGTGGAAATCCCGCTCGGCCTATCCAATTCGCGCGTGGAAGAACGCCGCGGTGAAGTGATCTTCACGCATGGCCGCAAGCTCTCGCCGAAACTCAACCTGCAGATATCGGCAGGCGCGGAATATTCCGAACTGTCGCAGACCGGCGACGCCGAGAACAAGCGCGAATTCACGCGCCCGAAAGGGCAGGCGACGCTTTCCTGGCAACAGAGTGACATGCTGAAACTCGTCGGCAAGGTCGAGCGCCGCGTTGGCCAGTTGAACTTCTTCGACTTCATCTCGTCGGTGAACCTCGATCAGGGCAGCGGTGTGGATGGCAATCCGGAAATCGTGCCCAACCAGTCATGGCGGCTTAACCTGGAAGCGCAGAAGGACTTCAAGGACTGGGGTGCATCGACGGTTCGGCTGATCTTTGTCGAACTGGAAGACGTGATCGACCAGGTGCCGATCGGCACAGGCGCTGGGCCTGGGAATATCGACAGTGGCAAGCTGTTTGCGCTGGAGACAAACTCCACGATGAAACTCAGCAAGCTGGGTTTTGCCGGCGCGGAGCTGACGTTCAATGGCCGCTACTTCGATACGGAAGTCGATGACCCGGTGACCGGCCAGCGCCGCTCGATCAATGCGCACCTCATCTATGATTACAATCTTGAACTCCGTCAGGATGTTCCGAACACGGACTGGGCCTGGGGCCTGATCGTCGAAGGCTTCAAGCAGGAGCCGCAATACCGGATCTCCGAAGTGATGCTGCGCGAGAATGAGCCGGCATTCTCCTTCGCCTATGTCGAGCACAAGGACGTGGCCGGCATGACGGCAAGGGTGGCGTTCGGCAACCTGTTCGACCAGCGCGACAAATTCTGGCGCCAGCAATATGCGCCGGACCGTTCGGGCACGCTGGTGCGCTCGGAAGACTACAGCCGCGGCTTCGGCCCGATCTTTACCTTCGAGCTGAAGGGGAAGTTCTAGACCGTCTGTATACGGCCGATCCTGCGGACTTCCCAGCGCAGGGAGACACCGGACGTGTCGAGTACGCGGGCGCGGACAAGCTCGCCGAGCGCTTCGAGGTCGGCAGCGGTGGCTTCGCCGGTATTGATCAGGAAGTTGCAATGCATCGGCGAGACCTGCGCGCCGCCGACTTTCAGGCCGCGGCAGCCAGCCGCGTCGATCAGCTTCCAGGCGGAGCGCTGGTCGGGCGTGCCCGGCGGGTCCGGATTTGCAAAGGTGGAGCCCGAGGTTTTCTCGCGGATCGGCTGGGTCTCCGCCCGGCGCGATTGCAGCGTTTCGATCTCGGCGGCGATGGCAGCGGGGTCACCGTTGCCGGTCGCCTGCAGCACAAGGCGGGTGACCAGGAAATCGTCCGGCAGGTCGGTGTGGCGGTAGGTGAAGTGGACGGGCGTGTGGCCGTCGCCATAGGTGCGTCGTTCGCCTGCGCGGGTGAAGCCTTCGAGGCGGACGAGCACGTCTTTCAGTTCGCGGCCATAGCAGCCGGCATTGGTGCGTGTGGCGCCGCCGAGCGAGCCGGGGATGCCGGAGAGGAACTCGAGGCCAGTGAGGCCATGCTTTGCGGCGGCCCTGGCGACGGCAAGGTCCAGCGCGCCGGAGTCGGCGGTGAGTTCGGTCTCGCCGGTCCTGGTGATCTCGCCCCATTGCCGGCCCATCAGGCGGATGGCGACGCCTTCGATGCCGCCATCGCGCACGATCAGGTTCGAGCCGACGCCGAGGATGGTGACGGGGATCGCGGGATCGAGCGCTTTCAGGAAGGCCTCGAGATCATCCTCGTCTTCCGGCAGGAACAGCGCATCGGCCGGCCCGCCGACGCGGAACCAAGTGTAGGGCGCCAGCGGGGCGTTCGCAATCAGCTTGCCGCGGGCGGGCGGAAGGGTGGGGAGGGTCATGGCAGCCAGCGGGTCGCCTGACAGCGGGCCTGTGTCAAGCCGGGCTCAGCCCGCGCGGAACCGGGAGCCGCCCTGCTGAGGCGGGCCGCCCATGAAGCGCCGGTCGCCGCGCTCGGCTTTCGGCTCGGGCGCCGAGAGTCTCGCGATATCGATCGAGGCGTCCGCGTCCTGATAGTTGCCGGCGAGTTGGTTGATGACAGCGGCAAACTCCTCGAACGTGACAATACGGTCGAGATTCGGGTCGAAGCGGACCGGGTTGGCCAGAGTATCATCGCGGGTCGGCAGGCTTTCGGCCCAGTCGATCTGTTCGAGGGCGGAGAGCTGGCCATCCTTGTTGACGTCGGCTGCCGTGTAGGCGGCGCGGATGCCGTCCTTGAGCTCGAGGGCCGACACCTTGCCGTCGCCGTTGGTATCGAAGCTGGCGAACAGGCCGCCGCCGGGCACCAGCCGTTCCAGCTTCAGCTCCGCGGGCAGTCCATCGGGTTTGACGAGGCCCTGGCCGGGCAGGCGCACGATGTCGTCCCCGTCGCCTTCGGCCTGGGCGGCGGCCGGAAGGGCGGCCAGAAGCAGGGCGGACAGGATTAGGGACGGAAGGGGGGAACGCATCAAGCGGGGACTCCACGGGCTTCAGAAAGGTTACCCTAGGCGGGTGTGGCGTTTTTGCAACAGGCGGATGCAGCCCTAAAGGAGCGGCACGGGCAAGCCTGACAGGCCGTGAATTAACCCTGCCTTAACGCTCTCGGAGCCATTCGTTAACCAGTATAAACTGACCCCGAGTCGCGGCCGGAATGGCTGTGTCATGCCTGTCGGAAAGGCGAACCCGGATGAACGCTGATCAAGTCCCCACCCTGATGGCCGTCGGCACGGCGATGCTGGCGCTGGGCGCGCTGCTCTGGGCGCTGCGGGTTTCAGACGGGGCGAGGGGCGCGGCAAAGCGCTACCGCGACCTTGCCGGGGAACGGGAAACCGAAAACGCCGCGCTGAAATCGATTCTCGGCGCGCATCCGGGCGTGGTGCTGGTCTGGCAGGGCGACGCGCTGGAAGTGGAAGGCGACGAGATCACCCCGCCGGAAGTGTTCGGCTCTTCCGTGGCGCTGGCGGGCCTTCTGAGTTTCACGGACGCGGCGATCTCAGAAAACCCGACCGTGCGGATCGTGGAAGGCATTGCCGATCTCGAGGCGCGCGATTCGACAGGGCAGGACACGACGCTACGCATCCGCCTGCGCGAGTTGCGCGATCAGGGCAATCCGTTCTCGCTGACGATCATCGGACCATCGGGCCGTTTCCTTGAAGCGGACGGACGCACAGCGGGCGCGCGCGCGGTGGTGTGGGTCACCGATTCGACCATCAAGGGGCTTGAGGAAAGCTCCGCACGCGGAAAGTTCGAAGAGGCGCGCCAGGTGATCGCGCGCGATCCGACAGCCTTCCTCGACATGCTGCGCAAGGCGCCGTTCCCGGCCTGGCGCGTGTCAGGCATGGGGCGGCTGCAATGGGCGAACCCTGCCTACCTTGCCGCGGTGGATGTCTCGAGCCTCGACCGCTTGCTGGAAGAGCAGACCATGCTCGATCAGGCGATTGCCGAACAGGCGCGCAAGACGATTTCGGACGGCCAGGAACATGACGAGACGCGCACCGTGTCGATCCGCAATGAGCGCCGGGCGATGCGTGTACTGACTTTCCCGTTGTCGGGCGGGGCCGGGGCGATGGCCTTTGACGTGACCGCGCAGGAGAATGCGCGCGAGGAGCTGAACCGCCATGTCCGCGCCCATGACGAGACGCTGAACCATGTGGCCGATGCGGTGGCGATTTTCTCGGCGGATCGCCGGCTGAGCTTCTACAACAAGGCATTCCGCGACATGTGGGACCTGGAAGAGGCTTTCCTGCTGGAACGCCCCAATCACGGCCAGCTGCTCGACAGGCTGCGCGAGCGCCGCAAGCTGCCGGGCCGGCCGAACTATGCCGAATGGCGCGCCGAGGAGATCGCCTATTACATTGATCTCGACGGCGTGAAGGAAGACAAGTGGGCGCTGCCGGATGGCCGCACGCTGTCCGTGACGCGCCAGCGCCATCCGATGGGCGGACTGTTGCTGCTGTTCAAGGACATCACCGACCACCTCGCCCTGCAGACGAAATTCAATGCGCTGATCAAGACGCAGCGTTCGACGCTGGACAATCTGCACGAAGCTGTCGCCGTGTTCGGAAGTGATGGCCGGCTGCGGCTGCACAACCGCGCGTTCGAGCGCGTCTGGGAACTTCCGGCTGATCTCCTGAAGGACACGCCGGACTATGACGATATCGTCGAGGCCTGTGTGCCGATGTTCCACAAGCGCGAAGTGTGGGATGCGATCAAGGTGCACATCACCGACCCGTCCGCCGCTGCGCGGCAGGCGACTGCAGGCGAGATGTACCGGTCCGATGCCACGCTGCTGACCTATCTGACCAACCCGCTGCCGGACGGCAACACGCTGATTGCCTTTGCCGATGTGACCGCAACGCGCCGCGTGGAATCGGCCCTGCGCGACCGCGCGGAAGCCTTCGAGGCCGCAGACCGGCTGAAGACCGAATTCGTGCGCAATGTCAGCTACCAGCTGCGTTCGCCGCTGACCACGATCTTCGGCTATGCAGAGCTTCTGGAGACCCAGCGCAATGGTCCGCTCACGGAGCGTCAGACCGACCATGTTCGCGCAATCCTGTCGGCATCCGATCACCTGAACAAGCTGATCGAGAACATTCTCGACCTCGCCCTGATCGAGGCCGGCCGTATGGATCTCGATCTCGACACGGTCCTGCTCGACGACCTGATCGCCGAAGGTATCGAGATGGTCGTGTCGAAGGCGGAGGATACCGAAGTGTCCGTCCGCGCCGACATCATCGGCAAGCTGGGCACGATCCGCGCCGATGCGCGGCGCATCAAGCAGGTGCTTTTCAACCTGGTGTCCAATTCCCTGCGATTCACGGAGCCGGGCGGGGAAGTCGTGGTTTCGGCGCAGCGCGCGGGCGATATGGTGATGCTCAGTGTGCGGGACAATGGCGTCGGGCTCGATGCCGAGAAGCGGGCGACGAGCTTCGACAGTTTCGTTTCCGGCGACCAGCGCGGTGCGGGCCTCGGCCTCGCTCTGGTTAAGCATTTCATCCACCTGCATGGTGGACAGGTCGGCATGAAGCCGGTCGATGGCGGCGGGCTGGAAGTCACCTGCTGGCTGCCGGCGAAGGTGGCCGCAGGGGCGCCGCTGCCGGCGCCGCAACTGGGCGAGGCGGCGCCGCACTGAACGCGGCACGCGCCTGCTTTTCTTCAGAACCGGTCTGAAGCCCGGTAGACCTCCTCGTCGATCTCGCCTTCCCACTTGCCGATCAAGGTCGCAGCAGCGGCATCGCCCGTGATGTTGGTCACGGTGCGCGCCATATCGAGGATCCGGTCGAACGGGAAGAGTACGGCGATGATCAGCACGATCTGTTCGTTCGATACGCCAATGGCGGACAATGTGTTCGCCGCGAGGAAGAGGCTGACGCCCGGTATGCCGGCCGTACCGATGGCGACCAGCGTCGCCAGGATCATGATCATCACATAGTCGCCAAGGCCGAGCTGAAGCCCGAGCGCCTGCACGGCGAAGAGTGCGATCAGGCCCTGATAGGCCGCCGTGCCGTTCATGTTGACCGTTGCGCCAAGCGCCAGGACGCCGCCGGCCACGGATTTCTTCACGCCGAGGTTCTGCGTGACGCAGGTGATGGTGACAGGCAGGGTCGCGCTGGAGGAGGAGGTCGAGAAAGCGACGGCAATCGCGTCGGCCATGCCCCGGAAAAAGGGAAGGATTGGGAGTCTTGCCAAAAGGCCGACAAGCACCAGTCCGAACACGAAGAAGATCTGCACGGCGCTGGTCAGGTAGAGCGCCGCGGTCATCTTGCCGAGCGAGATCAGAACGGTGAGACCCTGATCCGCCATCACCCAGGTCATCAGGGCGAATACGCCGAACGGCGCCGTTTCCATCACGAACATCGTCACTTTCAGGATGGCTTCGGCAGCGCTGGAAATGGCATCGCCCACCGGTTTGCCGGCGTCTCCGGCGAGGAGGATGCCGACGCCGAAGATCAGGGCAAAGAAGATGATGGGCAGAACGTCGCCCTTCGCCATCGATTCCACCGGGTTGATCGGAATGATAGCCAGCAGCCGGTCGACGAGGGACGGGGCGGCGCCGACACTTTCGAGCCGCTCGCCGTAGGCCGCGGCGTCTGCGGCGGATACGCTCGAGAGATCGAACCCGGCGCCGGGCTGGAACAGCGTGCCCATGCCAAGGCCGATGCCGACCGCGACCAGGGTGGTCAGGAAGAAGATGCCCAGCGTCATGACACCGAGACGGCCCAGCCGGCTGGGATCGCCCATGGCCAGCACCCCGGCAACCAGCGTGGTGAAGATCAGCGGCACAACCAGCATCCGGATCAGCCGGATGAAGGCATCGCCCCAGGGCTTGAACCAGACGGTGGTGATCTCTCGCGCCGCTTCGGGACTGATCGCGTATCTCAGGGCAAGGCCGAGCGCGAGACCGAGCACAAGGCCCAGCATCACCCGCTTCCAGAGATCGATCGCAAACCAGCCCTTCATGCCGCTTCTCCGCATCAGCTTCCACAGGGGCCGGACCCTAGGGGGCGGGGGCAAGTATGGCAACCGGCGAGAGCGATTGAGGGCAGTGGTAAGGCGCGGCGCTATTACTCAGAGAGCTGCCGGATCAGCCTGTTGATCAGATCCGCCAATTGGCCGGAAGATGTGGCGGCCGCCTTCGACAGGTTTGAGATTATGCTTGCATCCATGATGGCAGCATGCCCGGCTTGTCCGGTTTTGCGGATGGCCTCCATTGCATCCAGCATGCGGCGGGTTGCCCGTTCCCGGGCAAATATCTGAACATCCTGGCTCGGGCCGTGAACGATGCCGGAGAGATACTCCAGAACTTTCTGCGGCGAGGCTGCGGCGGCGAGACGGTCGATCAGCATTTCCTTGAGATCGCGGATACCGGACCGGGCACGCAAAGCTGTCAGCACGTCCTTGAGGTCCTCGGCATCGATCAGCCGATCCTCGCGTCCCGGCGTTCCCTCCGGCAGTTCCCGCGCGTAGGTGTCTTCCTCAACCGCGCGCTGGAAGGCCAGCAGGATTTCCCTTCCGCTCGCACCGGCATTTGCGAGGTTGCGAACATCGTTGATTGCGGGCTCAAGCCGGAACCGGCCCTGATCCGTGGACAGCGCCTCGATGAAGCTGCGCACATCGGCGCTTGTCGAGGTCGAATGCAGCACTTGCAGGCGCGGAATATTGTAGTGCCGGAAATCCACAAGGTCGGGGCTGCGCAGCAGCGATACCTTGAAGCTTCCGTCAGCCTGCCGGCATTGCCGGATTGCCTTGGCAAGCTCCCGGTTTTCGACAAACCGGTCGAGACGGTCGATGTTCCGATCGGCATAGAGCCGCTTCTGGCTACGGTTCCGGGCGCTGATCGAAAAGGCCTGGAGCAGGGCGGCGATCAGGACGAGGTCAACCATGATCCGTGCCAGGAAAACCGCGTGGCGGGACGGCGCGCTGTCCATCGATATGGCTAGGCCGTTGGAATTCACACCATAGATTTCTGCCCAGTCGACAATCGGAACAGCCTTGGCAAGTTCAACCCCGAAGAAGGCCATCCAGTCCAGGAAGCCTGGCGATCCTGTCACATTGAACAGTTGAGACTCAAACATCCCGACGTGCAGCTGCTTCATGGCCATCGGCGCCAGCGCGAAGATGAAAATGAAACCGAGCAGGGTCTCGTCGCGGTAGTCTTCCCGAAAGCCGATCTTGTACGGCGCTCGCTCGCTGTGACCTGTCATTGCCGCGAGCGACCGGTCTTCTTCAACCCAGCTCCAGAGACGTGAGACCGAAACCGCAAGCAGGAACGCCATGCCAAGCGGCACGAGACCCCAAGGAGCAGGCAGGAACCAGCCCATGACGGCAAGGTTTCCAAGCAAGGCGCAAAGAACGAAATACCGCCCGGTCCAAGTCCGGTGGTACATTCCCACGACTCCGGCGCCGATATACACGAGCGCGGAATCGACGCTGCCATAGAACGCGGCGAGTCCGGCGGCGGGCCGGGACAAACCATTCAGCATACGGGACAGGCGCGTCACGATGGGCCAATCCTGAATGTGATCCGAGATCACCACCGCTGCAAACAGCGCGGCGACGCAGCCGCAAAGCGCAAGTCCGAATGTGCGGGAAAGGTTCAGAGATTCGTTGCCAGTGCCTGAGGCCTCCGCACTCAGCCCGGCTCCTGCCCAGATGGCCAGCCCGCCGATAATCAGCACGACGAAGGTTGCGGTCAGCGCGCTCGCAGCTTCTGTTGCACGCGCGGCAGCGACTATATGGGCAACATCTTCGCCGGCTTCGTCACGGTTCGCATGCTGGCGGCGCTCGAGCATCTGCGCTTGCTGGAATCTTGCGAAGTTCGACGCGTTCCAGATCAGCGGCAAAAAGGCGAGAGTGAGCAGGCTCATGAACAGGGGCAGCTTGCTCTGAGACGCGGCCGTCTCCTGCAGGGGTGGGCCCGAATATCCGGTGATCGTGCCGGCAGCGACGGCCCAGCCTGCCAATGCAGCCAGGATGATGATACTCATGATCGGCAGCCGCAAGCGCGGCCCCCGGGCCATGTTGTCTGAAGGATCAAGCAGAAGAAGCAAGACGGGCGCCCAGAACAGAAGGGTCGCGATAAGCGCGGTTTCACGCACCCAGTCTGTTTCCAGAACCGGAAGGACAAACTCGTTGATGGCAAGCAAACCAGCGAGGCCGACAGCAGCCACGACGGCCCATAAGCTCATCAAGCCATTTCGCGTGCCAAAGAGCCAGGGCGTCAGCTTGGCGCGTTCAGCCCGTGCCGCAGGCAACGCCTTCGCTGTCTCGATTTCACTGCTGCTCGGTCCTGTTCCATCCGCCATGTCAGCCTCCGCCCCGGCGGGACGTTAGTTACGATCCTGCAACGAATCAACCTCGAGGAGTATTTTTATCCGGGTGTTGACGCTTGCCAGTTCGGGGGCAGGCCCTTTATTCCGGGGCCATGCCTGCCGCCATGAATGCCCTGCCGATTGATGATGTGTTTCCGGCGGTGCGGGTGGCGCTGGGGGAGGGCAACCGGCTGGTGCTGGCGGCGCCCCCGGGGGCGGGCAAGACGACGCGGGTGCCACTGGCGCTGGCGGGGCTTGCGGGCAAGCCGGGTGTGATCGACGGGCGTATCCTGATGCTGGAGCCGCGGCGCATTGCGGCGCGCATGGCAGCCGAGCGCATGGCCTCTAGTCTTGGCGAGCGGCTGGGGCAGACGGTCGGCCTGACCACGCGGGTGGACCGGAAAGTGTCTGCGGCGACGCGAATCGAAGTGATCACCGACGGCTTGTTCACGCGCCGCATCCTGAGTGATCCGGAGCTGAAGGGCGTCGGCGCGGTGCTGTTCGACGAGTTTCACGAGCGGCGCCTCAACTCTGATCTCGGGCTTGCACTGGCGCTGGAGGCGCAGGGCGCGCTGCGCGAAGACCTCCGCCTGCTGATCATGTCGGCCACGCTGGATACTGCGGCGGTGGCGCGTGCGGTGAGTGCGCCGGTGATCGAGAGCGAAGGGCGCATGTTCCCGGTGGAGACGCGCTATCTCGGCCGGTCGGAGGACCGGATCGAGGACCGGATGCCGAAAGCCGTGCGTCAGGCGTTGCGGGAAGAGGCGGGCTCGGTGCTGGCTTTCCTGCCGGGCGCGCGGGAAATTCACCGCACGGCAGAGGCGCTCGAAGGACTTGGGCCTGACATAATCATTGCGCCGCTGTTCGGGGCATTGTCGCCTGCGGAGCAGGATGCGGCTGTGTCGCCCGCGCCGCTCGGCAAGCGCAAGGTGGTGCTCGCAACCGACCTTGCCGAGAGCGCGCTCACGATTGAGGGTGTACGGATCGTTATCGATTCCGGCCTGTCGCGTGTCGCGGAAGATGAAGCGGGCGGGCTCGGCACGCGGCTCTCGACCGTGCGGGCATCGCGTGCATCGGTGGACCAGCGACGGGGCCGGGCCGGGCGTACGGCCCCGGGCGTGTGTTACCGGCTGTGGGATGAAGCCGCGACGCGCGGGCTGATGGCTGCGCCGGTGCCGGAAATCCTGTCGTCTGACCTTTCGGGTCTCGTGTTGGCGCTGGCCGAATGGGGCGAGCGTGATCCGGCAAAATTGACCTGGCTCGATCCGCCGCCTGCCGGAAAGTACCGCGCGGCGGAGGCGCAGCTGAAAGCGCTCGGCGCCATTGATGAGGCCGGCGCACTGACGGCGAAGGGACGCGAGATGGCGCGCTTGCCGATGGCGCCGCGTCTCGCCGCGCTGATCGCGGCGGCGCCCGGCGCAGCGGAGAAGGCGCTGGCGGCGGAAGTCGCAGCGCTGGCGGGCGAGCGCGGCATGGGCGGCGATTCGAGTGATCTGCGCGACCGGTTGCAACGTTTCCGCGCTGATGGCAGCCCGCGGGCGCGCAGTCTGAAGGCGCAGGCGGCAAGCTGGGGCGGCGGCGCGGCGCCCGGCGGAAATCTCGCGGCGCTGCTGGCGTTCGCCTGGCCGGATCAGGTGGCGCGCCGGCGGCCGGGTTCGGACGGGGCCTACCTGATGGCCTCCGGCCGGGCGGCTAACCTTCCGACTACGGATAATCTGGCGAAATCTGACTGGCTCGTGGTTGCAGATTTGGGCGGCGCTGCGCGCGAGCCGCGCATCACGCTTGCCCTGCCGCTGACGGAGGCAGAGGCGCTGGCGAGCCAGAAGGTGCTCACAGAAGACCGCGCAACGTTTGATCCGAAGACCGGCAAGTTCGCCGCGCGGCGGGTGAAGGCGCTCGGCGCGATCATCCTGTCCGAAGCGCCCCTGCCAAAGCCTTCAGCGGACGCTGCGGCGGCGGCAATGTTTGCAGCTTTGGAGGCAGGCGGGTTCGCAGCCATTGGCGCGGAGGAAGTGATAGAAGAAACGCTCAGCCGTCTGAGGATATTGGAGCAGGCCGGCCTGATCGAGGCGCCTGTGAGGGAGGCCGCAGAACTAGTTTCAAGCGCTGCGGACTGGCTGCTGCCGCTCCTGCGGCGCAAGGGCGCGGCTGTGCCGGCGCCGCATGAGGTGCGCGACGCGCTGGTGCAGTCGTTTGACTGGCCGATGCAGGAGGCGCTGCGCCATCACGCCCCGCTGACGCTTGACCTGCCCTCCGGCCAGACTGCGCGCGTCGACTGGCTCGACCCGCGGGCGCCGCTTGTGTCGGCTCGGGCGCAGGCTTTCTTCGGTCTCACAGCGCATCCGGCGATCGCGGCGGGACGTGTGCCGGTAACGGTGGAGATGCTGTCGCCGGGCATGAAGCCGGTCGCCACCACGCAGGATCTCGCGCGCTTCTGGGGCGCAGGTTACAAGGACATGGCGAAAGATATGCGCGGGCGCTACCCCAAGCATGACTGGCCGGAGGACCCGGCAAACGCGCGGGCGCATGAAGGCCGCACCAAGAAACGGCTGAGCTAGGAAAAGGCAGGACGCGGATGAAATTGAGGTCAGCCCTTTCTGCCGCCTTGCTGATCGTCGGGCTTCAGGCCTGCGCGACGGCGCCTGCGCCCGAAGCGCCCGCATTGCCGCCGAGCGAAGCAATCGAACGGCAGGTGGAAGGTGTGCGCCTCGGACTGATGGTGGCGACACTGGCCGGCGAAGTGATCGAGGCGGAGCGGGCGCAGGAGCGTTTCATCCCGGCCTCCAACACCAAGATTTTCACGGCGGCAGCAGCCTTTCGCTTCATCCCCTCACTGACGGAACCGGACCTGTCGCTGGGCACCAGCCTGCTTCTCTTGCCGGGCGAGGCAGAAGCGCCGCCATCGCTAGTGCTGCGCGGAGCGGGCGATCCCAAGCTTTCCGACCGGCCAGATTGCCTGACGAACTGCCTCTCCATGCTGGCCGATGCGGTCGCTGCGCGCGGGATTGTGCGGGTGGACAACATCATTGGCGATGCCAGCCTGTTTCCCTTTGAGCCCTACGGCCTTGGCTGGAGCTGGAACAATCTGCCTTTCTACTATGGCGCGCCTGTTTCGGCGCTGACGGTGAATGGCAATTCGCTGGCGCTGCGCGTGTCGCCCGGTGCGGCGGAAGGTGCTGCCGTGCTGGCCGAATGGGCAGCGGGTGATGACCTGATGCCGGTAGTGATCGAGGCGGTGACGGGCGCCGCCGGCAGCGAGAATGGGCTCAGCCTGCTGCGCTGGCCCGGCACTGAAGCGGTGCGCATTTCCGGCAGCCTGCCACTCGGCACGGCGCCGCGAAGTTATTTTCTCAGCGTGAATGAACCCGCCGAGATGGCCGCCCAGCGTCTGAAGCGGCTTCTGGAAGCGCGAGGGGTTATCGTCGAGGGTGGGGTAGTGATCCGTACACGGAGGGATTGGGCGCTGTTGCATGAAGGATTGAAAGAAATCGCCCGCCTCGAAGTGCCGCCGTTGATCGAAGCGGTGAATGATGTTTCCCGCGACAGCGACAATCTCGCTGCTGAGCTCCTGCTGCGGCACATCGCGCGCGCGACCGGCGGCGATGGATCGGAAGACGGGCTCGAGGCCATCAACCAGATGCTCGAAGAGGCTGGCATCGGCCGGGTTGAGGTCGAACTGTTCGACGGCTCGGGCCTCACGCCCTACAACCGCATCACGCCGGCGGCGACGGTGAAGTTCCTCACGTGGGCGGCGGCGCAGCCCTGGGGCGATACCTTCCGCGAAACGCTGCCCATCGGCGGCGAAACAGGTTCACTCGCGCGCCGGTTCCGCGGCACCGCTCTGCAGGGGCGTATCTTTGCGAAGACCGGAACGGTGCAGGGCGTCAACGCGCTCTCCGGCTACATGATCGCGGCGAGCGGCGAAACGCTGGTCTTCTCCGTCATCGCCAATGACCGGCCTGCGGACGCGCCTTCCGTGCTGGCCCTGATCGACCGTATGCTGATTGATATCGCCGCAGCGAACTGAGCCTGTGCTTCAATGCGGCTGGCGGGGCGAGCCGGTGCCCCAGTCCATGCCCATGGATTTCTTCATCCAGTCGGCAAAGGTGGCGGGCTTTTCCAGCGCCTTGGCATCCAGCGAGCCAAACGAAACCAGCGTTCCGTTGACACCCTCAAGGCGCACGCCTTTGATGCGCTGGCCATTGTGGTTGTAATCATAGCTGCCATAACCGGGATCGAGGATCAGCATTACCTGCTGGCCGCCGCGGCCTTCCTCATCGCGTCCGAAGACCAGGCCATAAACTTTTTCGCGACCCCAGAGGCCGTGGCTGGAGGCCTGCCGCTTGCCGTCGAGCAGCACTTCGTCCCAGAGCAGGTTGCGGCGCCATTGCAGCACATGCATGCGGTCGCCGGAGACGATCTTGATATCGACTTCGTGCAAGGCGACACGGACAAGTTCGGCGTGCATGGGGCGCTCCTTCGGCATATCGATATTCAATATATGGAGAGAAGGGGAGCGTCAAGCCCGTTCAGAAAGGGCAGGGTGAGTGAAGCTCCAGCTTCTCGCCGGTGAGCGGATGGCAGAAAGAGAGTGCGGCGGCATGCAGGCAGAGGCGCGGGGCAGCGGCCCGGGCTTCGGGGTGGGCGTAGAATTCATCGCCAAGGATGGGATGGCCGATCGCGGCGAGGTGGACGCGCAGCTGGTGTGAGCGGCCGGTCAGCGGAGTCAGCGCCAGGCGCGCCGTTGATCCGGAGGCGGACACTGTCTCGTAGAGCGTCCGGCTCGGTTTGCCGGTCTCGGGGTCGACCTTCTGCAGAGGCCGGTTCGGCCAGTCGGTGATCAGCGGCAGGTCAATCTCGCCGAAGGGCGGGGACGGCGCGCCCCAGACATCGGCGATGTAGCGCTTCGCTACGTCTCCGCGCTCGAACAGGCCGGAGAGTGCGCGCTGCATCTCCTTGCCGCGCGCGAAGAGGAGGAGGCCGCTGGTCGCCATGTCGAGGCGGTGAACGGTCAGGGCGTCCGAGTAGTTCTGCTGCGCGCGAGAGACAGCGCAATCGGCCTTGTCTTCGCCTCGTCCGGGTACGGAGAGAAGACCGGACGGCTTGTCGACCACAATCAGGGCGTCGTCGGCATGCAGGATGGCCAGCCGTTCGAGAGGCGGAGCGTAAGCGCTCACGCGGTGAGGCCCGGCAGGGCGAGGCGGAAGGCGGTGCCCTGCTCGCCGGTTTCCAGGAGCGACAGGTTTCCGCCCAGAGCATGGGCGAGCTCATGCGCGATCACGAGCCCAAGGCCCGTGCCATTCATGCGCCCGGTGCCAGCGAACGGACGGAACAGGTTTTCCTGCGCCTTTTCCGGCAGGCCGGGGCCATTGTCACGGAAAATGAGCGCCCCGGCGGCCAGCGTCACGCTGATCTGGGGATCCGGACGGCCGGATTGCCCCAATGCTTCGGCGGCATTGCGTAGGAGATTTGCGGCGATGCGGTGGAGGTGTTCGGGGTCGGTGTCGATCCGCAGGGAGTCCGGGATGGCAAGCGGAACCAGCGCCCCGCTGCCGTTCAGGGCTTCGTCAGCGGCCTCGGCGATGACATTCCGCAGGCTGACGGTCTGGATCCTGGGGGCGCGCGGCGCGGCCTTGCCATAGTCCAGCGTCGCGGTGGCGAGTTCGATGGCGCGCTCAAGTGCGCGTTCAAGGCGCGGCGCGGCGCGTGTCACGCGGGGATCTTCAGATTTCGCAAGCACGTCTGAAACCAGCTGCGCGGAGGCAAGCGAATTGCGCAGATCGTGGTTGATCTTGGCGACCGCGCTGCCCAGTTCGGCGAGGTGCGCTTTCTGACGGAAGGCGTCGGCAACCACTTCTTCCATCCCCGCGAGCGCATTCTGCGCGCGGCCGATCTCGTCGCGGCGAGGCGTGGGCGACAGCCGGCGCGTCCAGCTGCCGGGGTCCCGGCTGAACTGCTCGACACTCACCGTCACCCGCTTCATCGGGCGTACGACCAGCACGTCCAGCACGGCATAGATCAGCACGGCGGCGACAAGGCCAATGATCAGGGACAGGCCGGTCACCCGCCATGCGAACGCGACCAGCGTGGCTTTCAGCGGGGCCTGCGGGACGACGAATTCGATCACCCGCGTTTCGTCCGCGCCTTCGGCGGTGACGACCAGGATTTCACCAGGGGGCGCAAAATACTCCGACAGGGCCGCCATGGAGCGGCTCATCATGCCGGAGCCGCGAAGGTCGATGCTGCGCACTGGGCCTTCGATTGGCCGGGCAGGGGCAAGCAGCTGGAAGCGCATGTCGTCTTCGGTTTCGGCCACCGCAAGGAGTTCGGCCTTCATCAGCAGGCTCTCGGCGAGTTCGTCTGACACTTCGCGCATCGGGGCCGCTTCGAGGGCGAGCGAGGCAATCCGGGCGGCGGAGGCGCGCTCTTCCAGCCATTGCATGCGCTGGCCGCTGGCCGACGGGATGAAGATCAGGAATTCGGTAACCAGGATCGCCGCCAGTGTCAGGGCGAAGAGGCGTGCCGACAGGCTCTCCGTCAGGCGTGTTGCGCCCGGCAGTCGCTTCAGGAAAGAGGAGAGGGGGCGGGCAATCACGTCCGAGATGTAGGCGATAAGCGTCGCAAGGGAAACGGGGCGGACTCCGGGGATTACTTCGCCGCGCCGGCGCCGCTGCTGTCGATCCGCATCCAGTCCTGGGGCGGCAGGCCGTAGATCATGTCCATGACTTCCAGCTCAATGCCCACCGGGGCGCGCGCATTGGAGTTCCACAGCGCGACCACACCGGAATCGAGTTCCGGATCAAACAGCATCAGGGAGCGATAGCCCTCCACCGCGCCGCGATGGCCCACGACACGGCTGCCAGTGACGTCATACTTGTAGGACCGCCAGCCGAGGGCGTAGCGGGCATCCTTCATCCGGCCCCCAAAATGGGCGCTGAGCCGCGACTGTTCGCGGGGCGTGTAGACGCGGGGCGTATGCAGGGCCTCCAGCGTCTCGGGCGCCAGCACATCGGGCGCAAGGCCCATCTGCGCGCGCGCAAACTGCGCGAGGTCTAGGATGGAGCCGTTCACCCCCCCGGCCGCGGGCACCTTGTAGTAAGGCTCCTTCACGGTCTGGCGGACGGGGCGGGCCGCGTCCTTCTTCTTCTCATAAGGCTTGGCCCAGGAGGCGGAATTGATCAGCCCGGCGCGGCCGGTGCTAGCAGTGCCCATGCCCAGCGGCCTGAACAGCGTCGTCTCGACAGAAGCGCCATAGGAAGCGCCGGTAGCGGCTTCGATGATCTCGGTGACGGCATCAAAGGCGACATTCTGATACGAATGGCACTCGCGGATCGGGCAGACAACCTTCAGCCCCGCGAGCCGCCCGCGGATATCAACGGGGTCGCGGCCATCTTCCAGCAGCGTGTCATAGGCGTTCGCGACAACGCCGACCCGGTGCGCAAGCAGATCTTCCAGGGTCGCCTTCTCTTCGCCCTTGCCGGGAAGACGCAGGCTGGTTTTGAAAGTTATCAGGGCATCGTCCAGGGCAAAACGGCCCTCAGTTGCCAGCTTGGCGGTCAGGCTGCTGGCCACACCCTTCGACAGCGAGGCCCAGCGGAATACGGTGTCCTTGGTTACCGGGCTTTCGCCATAGGCCGTCACACCATAACCGCGTGCAAAGGTGATCTCGCCGCCTTCGATGACTGCGACAGCGAGGCCGACCATGTCGTCTTCCCGCGACAGCTGGCTGAGGCGCTGGTCGAGCCGGTCATAGTCCAGGGTCTGCGGCAGGGCAGGGCCGGCCATAACGCCGGCAAGGATCAGAAGGAACCCGATAATCCGCACCTGAAACCCCTTCCGGCTGATTTGAATTGCAGCAGGATAAGGGCGTGTGTGCCATCAAAGTGTAAACCCGGCACCTGCAGGCCTGCTGCAATCTGTCTGCAAAGGCAGCGCGGAATCCCGCAGGCCCCGCTTGACCTCGCCCCGCCCGGCCTGTATTGGCCGCGGTTTCCAGATTCCAAGCCGTCAGGGCAGACCGATGAAACGCACATTCCAGCCGAGCAACCTCCGCCGCAAGCGCACGCATGGTTTCCGTGAGCGCATGGCCACGAAAAACGGCCGCAAGGTGCTGGCCCGCCGCCGCGCCAAGGGCCGCAAGCGCCTGACCGCCTAGGACAGGCTGCAGGTCCCTTTGCCGGGCCTGCCTGCCGGGAGGCCGCCGATGACCGGCCCGGATATTCCCAGACTTCCCGAAACGCGCCGCCTCAAGAAGCGGCGCGAATTCACATTTGTGCGCGACGGCGTGACCGAACGGCGCAAATCCCTGGTGGTGCAGGCCCGGGCCCGGCCCGGCGAGGCGGCCGGCGGGCATATCGGGGAGGGGTTTACCGCGACAAAGAAGGTCGGCGGGGCTGTCCAGCGCAACCGCGCCAAGCGCCGCCTGCGGGAAGCCTCCCGCCGCCTGCTCGCCTCACACGGGCGCCCCGGATGGGACTATGTGTTCATTGCAAGGGAAGCAACGCTCGACGTGGGCTGGTCCCGGTTGCTTGACGATATGGAAAGCGCACTGTTAAGCCTCGCGCGCATCTGAGGCCCCGGGGCGGCCGGCTTCCGGTTGCCTCCCTCCAAACCCCACCGGCGGAACTCCCCTATGGAAAAAGAAGAACAGCGCAACTTCCTGCTCGCGATGGCGGCGATGATTGTGTTCGTCTTCCTCTATCAGTTCTTCGTCATGGAGCCTGCGCAGAAACGCTATCAGGCCCAGCAGGCCGCTGTAGCGGCGCAGAAGCAGGTGGAAGAAATCAATACCGCCGCCGGCATCCAGACCGGGCCGAAACCGCTGCCGGAAGCCCTCGCTGCCTCTGCGCGCGTGACGATTGATGCGCCCTCCGTCGATGGCTCGCTGCGCCTTGCCGGCGCGCGCCTCGATGATCTCAGCCTGCGCAACTATTACGTCACGGTCGAGAAGACCCAGGAGATCCGCCTGCTTCGCCCCGAAGAAGGCGAGTTCGGCTTTTTCTCGACGTACTACTGGGCCGACGGTAACACGCTGGTCGCTGGCCGTAACTCGGACTGGAAGCTGGTCGACGGCACCGCGCTGACGCCCGCAAGCCCGGTCACGCTCCGCCTCGAGGCAGACGGCGTCACGATCGACCGCGTCGTTTCGATTGACGAGAACTTCCTCTTCACTTTCACCGACACGCTGACCAACACGTCCGGCACCGCAAAATCGCTGCGCCCGATCGGTTCGGTCGAGCGGTATGGTCAGTTCAAGGCCTTCCTTGATGCGACCGAGCCGGGTGTCTCTCGCGAGCTGAACGGACTTGCGCATATGGGGCTCATGGGTGTCACCGAAGGAACGCTCCGCCTGCAGAAATATAAGCCGATGGTCGAAGCGAAAAAGGCCAAGGGCGAATCGAAGGAAGGGGACTTTCCCTCTTCGAAAGGCGGCTGGTGGGGCCTCAGTGACAAGTACTGGATGGCGGCGCTCGTGCCCGCGCAGGACGCAGCCTTCACCGCGCGCGTGAACAAGGCCAACTTCACCCGCAACGGCCCCATCGAAATCCGCACCGAAGGCAGCGCCTATGAAGTCGCGCCCGGTGCCAGCGTCACGGTCGAGAACCGCATCTTCGCCGGCGCCAAGAAATTCGACCTGCTGCGCGCCTACCAGGAACAGAAGAACATTCCGCAGCTCGTCGATGCCATCGACTGGGGCTGGGCTTTTTTCCTGACCAAGCCGTTCTTCTATGTGCTGCACTGGCTGCACGGCCATCTCGGCGCCTTCGGCTGGGCAATCCTGGCCTTCACGGTTCTCGTCAAGCTGCCGCTCGTGCCGCTCTACAATGTCAGCTTCAAATCGATGGCGAAGCTGAAGAAGCTTCAGGAGCCGATGAAGGAGATCAACGAACGCTTCGCGGCTGATCCCCAGCGCAAGCAGCAGGAGATCATGAAGCTTTACAAGGAGACCGGCGCCAACCCCATTGGCGGTTGCCTGCCGATCCTGGCGACGATCCCGATCTTCTACGCGCTCTACAAGACGCTCTACGTCACCCTCGACATGCGCCACGAGCCCTTCTGGTACATGAAGGATCTCTCGGCGCCCGATCCGACCGCCATCGGCAACCTCTTCGGCCTCCTCGGCTTCTGGGACGCGGCCGATATCAAGGCGATTCCGGTGCTTGGCATCATCATCGGCATCGGCATCCTGCCGCTGCTCTACGGCGCGACGATGGCGGTGCTGCAGTCGCTGTCGCCGCCGCCCCCGGACAAGATGCAGGCGCGCATCATCATGGCGCTGCCCATCGTGTTCATGTTCGTGTTCGGAGGATTTGCTGCTGGTCTTGTGCTCTACTGGGTCTGGTCGAACGTGCTGACCTTCATCCAGCAATACATCATCATGCGGATGAACGGCGCAGAGACGGAAGTCGGCAAGTTCGTTGCCGGCCTTCTCGGACGGCGCAAGGCGCCGGCGGACTGATCCCTTGGAACGGCCTTCCTATCCGGACGATCAGATCGAAGCGGGCCGGGTGCTGTTCTCCGGCCCGGCGGAATTCCGGCTGGGCGTGGCCAGCCTCTCCGGTCTGCCGCCTGCTGACCGGACCGAGGTCTGCTTCGCCGGACGCTCCAATGTCGGCAAGTCGAGCCTGATCAATGCGCTCACGGGCCGTGCCAAGCTCGCGCGCTCCTCCGCCGAGCCGGGGCGCACGCGCGAACTCAACTATTTCGACATCGGCGAGGGGCGCCTCTATCTCGTCGACATGCCGGGCTTCGGCTATGCGCAGGTCTCGAAAACACAGGTTGCCGCATGGACCAAGCTGATCAAGTCCTACCTGCGCGGCCGCCCGAGCCTGCGCCGCGTCTTCCTTCTGGTCGATGCGCGCCGCGGCCTGATGGACACGGATGAAGAGACGATGGACCTGCTGGACGGCGCCGCCGTGCCCTATCAGCTTGTCCTCACCAAAGTCGACAAGGTGCCGAAACCCGAAGTCGAGGCAACCGCGCTAGCCGTTGCCGCCAAGCTCAAGAAGCGCGGCGCCGCGCACCCCGTGGTGTTGCAGACATCCGCTGAAAAAGGCTGGGGCATCCCGGAGCTGCGCGCCGAAATCGTCGCACTGCTCTAGTCCTTACCCGGACGGTATCGCCGCGCCGCCTCCGCCTCCACATCGGCTCTTGTAAGCAGCGCTGTGCGCCAGTCCTCCGCCGCAAACAGCGGCGCCTGATCGGCATAATGCGGTGAGGTTTCATCCAGAACCGCGCTGCCGTATGGGCTGATTACGCGCGCCGTCTGATTGCCCTCGGCGTCCCATTCCACGAGTGCGATCCAGGTATCACCCGCCGACATGTGCAGCTCGCCATCGTCGCGGATTGCCTTCGGATAGACCGCGCGCAGAGTGTCCGGTCCGCCGCTGATCGGCAGGCTGACAGTGCCGCGCACAAGTCGGTTCACCTCGCCCCATTCGGGATCGATCCGTCCGTGATGTGCCTTCAGCCAGGCAACCGCTTCGCGGAACGCCGTCTCAGGCGGGGGCGCCTTGATCCCGGAATATTTCTCGGTGATCGCGCGCGTCGTTGTCATGCCGCCGAGTGCTGCCGTGCGGCTGGATGCATCTGTGCCATAGTCCCAGCTTGCGAGCAGCGCGGCGGCTTCCGCCATCTCCGGCTCTGCAGACCAGTCCATTGCAAGTACCGCCTTCACCACGGCGTCGGCTTCCGAGCCGCTCGCATACTTGTTGTCGAACTTGATGGCGAGCAGGCGGGCGGCGTCGATGGGATCGATATCGCCCGTCAGCTCCATGATCCTTAGCGCCCGGTTCGTCTGGTTCGTCTGCAATCCCATCGATTGCGGAAAATCCTCCGCCTTCAGATTATCCGGCCCGTCCGTGGCAGAATAGGGCGTGTTGTTGGCATTATAGATCAAGCCTGATGCCGGGTTCACCAGCTTCGGCACCTCATCCCACGACCGGTATCCCTGCCAGATGATATCTGAACGGTCGCCGGGCAGGTCGCCGGACCAATCCCAGGCATTATCGCGATCCGGATATTGCGCATTGTGGATGAAGGCGATGTTGCCCGCCTTGTCGGCATAGACATAGTTGATCGAGGGCAGGGCGTTCATGGCCATCGCGCCCATGAACTGATCAATATTCCCGGACTTGTTCAGCCGGTAATACTGCTCCAGCTGGCGCACTTCGCCCATGCCCGCATAGCGAATGGCATAGGTGCCGGTCGGGCCTTCAATCACAGGTCCGTGCACGGATCGCTTTACCGCCCGCTTCGCCGGAAAGGCAAACGGCCCCAGCAGCTTCACCTTGATCTGCGCATGGCTGACATCAAAGTCCGCCCATGCCCCGTCCAGCCAATACTGGTTCTTGTTCTTCGGATTGATCGTCAGCACGAATGTATCGGTCAGGTCCTGCGCGCTCACCGTGTTGGCCCAGCCGAGATGCCTGTTGAACCCGTGCAGGATCACCGGCGTTCCGGGAAATAGCCCGCCCGTGATGTCCAGCCCCTCGCCGGACGTCATCTGCGCTTCATACCAGGCCACAGGACCGGTCAGCGGCTGGTGCGAGTTGATGACGAGGCGCGTGACGCCGTCGCCTGAGCGGGCCGGCGTCACCGCAAACGCGTTCGAGCCCCGCTCGCTCGCCGGTCGCGGGCCGAGCAGGAAAGCTTTCTTCGGTCCCGCCGGATCAAGCGCAATGGATTGTGTGTAATCCTCGCCGAATAGCTGCAGAAGGGTGCCATCGAGCCCGAAGAAGAACGGCGTCTTGAAGATGAACCCGGCGACGACATCCTCCGGCGTGAACGGCGCAAGACCCGCCCAGGTCTTGTCCGGATGCTCTGACGCATAAAGGTTCAGCCCCGCCACATAGCCTTCGGCAATCGCCTTCACGTCTGCCGGAACATCGGCCTCATAGCGTGCCTCGACCGTTTCCCAAACACCGAGCAGGGAAGCGATATAGTCGACGGCCGCCGCATCCTTGCCGCGATAGTGCGCCAGCACGCCGCGCGTTGCCGCCACCGTTTCCTGGATCGTTTCAAAATCGTCCTCGGCATGCGCATAGGCGAGGCCAAACGCGGCATCGGCATCGCGCGCACCATAGACATGCGGCACGCCGTAGGAGTCGCGGATGATCTCGGCGTCATAGTTCGCCGCGGCCGCCGCCAGCTGCGCGGCCGGCACATGCCCGCCCACCGGGTGCCACAGCCATACGCCTGCGCCAAGAACGGCCAGCAGAACAATCCCGCCAATCCCCGCCAGTATCCGCTTCATCCTCAGCCCCCGTGATCGCTTTTGCGGCAAGCCTAGCGGCTCATCCCGCGCTTGTCGCGGGCTGCTTGAACCCGGTCTGAGCCTCGTCTAGCCATTTGCCAGCACTGCACGGAACACTCTGATGCCCGAGATACGCCCCGACGACCTGACCAGCGCCGAGATGGAGGACTTGATCGCGATCCATGCGCGTACCATGCTGGCTGCCTCGCCGCCGGAGAGCTGCCACTTCCTCCCGATCGAGGGGCTGCGCGATCCCACGGTCTCGGTCTGGAGCATGTGGGAGGAAGGACGCCTGATCGGCTGCGGCGCCCTGAAAGACCTCGGCGACGGCACCGGCGAGATCAAATCCATGCACACCCGCGAGGCGCTGCGGGGCAGGGGTCTTGGCCGGGTGATGCTGGAATTCATCCTCGGCGAGGCGCGCCGGCGCGGCTACACCGCCCTCTGGCTGGAGACAGGCTCGATGGACGCCTTCATTCCGGCCCGCCGCCTCTACGAGGCCTATGGTTTCACCTATTGCGGCCCCTTTGGCGACTATGTGGACGACCCCAACAGCACCTTCATGACCCTGAAGCTCGCCTGACTCTTCCATTGCGCCAGCCGGGCGAAACGCACTAAACACCGGCCCCATGACCGAAGCTCAGACCCAGGCCCTGCTGACGGCCCGCACCCTGTCCGAAGCGCTGCCTTACCTGCAGCGCTACGACAACCAGACCATCGTAATCAAATATGGCGGCCACGCCATGGTGGATCCCGAGCTGGCGAAGGCGTTTGCGCGCGATGTCGTGCTCCTGAAACTGCTCGGCATCCACCCGGTCGTCGTGCACGGCGGCGGCCCGCAGATCGGCGCGATGCTCGACAAGCTCGCCATCAAGTCGGAGTTCAAGGACGGCCTGCGTGTTACCGACGACGCGACCATGGAAGTCGTCGAGATGGTCCTCTCCGGCCCGATCAACAAATCCATCGTGCGCGCCATCAATGCGGCGGGCGGCAAGGCGGTCGGCCTCTCAGGCGCCGATGGCAACCTGATCCGGGCCCGCAAGGCCACCAAGACCACCAAGGACCCCGACAGCAATATCGAGAGCGTCGTAGATCTTGGCTATGTCGGCGAGCCGGAACACGTCGACATTGCCGTCCTGAAAGCCTTGCGGGATTCCGATGATGACCTGATCCCGGTGGTCGCCCCGGTCGGCATCGGCGAGGACGGCGCCCGCTACAATATCAACGCGGATACGGCTGCCGGCGCAGTCGCTGCAGCGCTCGGCGCGAGCCGCCTCCTGCTGCTGACCGATGTCGCCGGCGTGCTCGACAAGCAGAAGAATCTCCTCCGCGAAATCCGCGTCGCCGAGATTCCGGGCCTGATTGCGGACGGCACCGCTGCAGGTGGTATGATTCCCAAACTTGAAACGGCAGCGCATTCTGTGATTCATGGCGTCGGGGCGGCGGTAATCCTCGATGGGCGTGCCCCGCACGCCCTGCTCATGGAGCTGTTCACTGAACATGGCGCTGGAACGCTTGTTTCTTAGGCTTGTCGTCCTCGCGGTTGCGACGGCCACCGCACTTCTGCTGCCGGCCCCTGCACAGGCGCAGGCCGAAAGCGGCTGGCAGCTCTGCAACCGCACCAGCTACATCATCGAAGCGGCGGTCGGCCATGCCGAAGGCGCCGGCATCCAGGTCGAGGGCTGGACCAAGCTTGCCCCCGGCACCTGCGAGGTGGCGCTTCCTGGTCCGCTTGTTCCGGGCACACACTATCTGTATGGCCGCGGCTCCGACGCGCACCAGGGCGGCGGCCGCGAATGGGGCGGGCGCTATGAACTGTGCGTGGACCCGACCGGCGGTTTCGCGCTCGAAAGCCCGCCGGATTGTGCTTCGATGGGACTGGAGGCGCAGGGCTTCCGCCCGGTGAAGATCGACCGTGCCGACAGCTGGACCAACAATTTCACCGAGATCGAGAACTGGTCGCTCGACAATGCCCGGAACGCCGGCCTGCAGCGCCTGCTGGACGAGGCCGGTATTGTCTCCGGCACCATCGACGGCCATATCGGCTCGCGCACCCGCGCCGCAATCAATGACTTCCTGAAACTCAAGGGCCTGCCGGCGGACACGTCCGACGCCGACCTGATTGACTATCTGGAACAGGCCGCTGATGAGCGCAGCCGTGCCGTCGGCTTCACCCTCTGCAACCGCACCAAGCAGCGCGTCTGGAGCGCCATAGCCCGGCGCAGCACCGATGGTTGGGAAAGCCGCGGCTGGTGGCGCATTGAGGCAGGCGGCTGCGCCCGCGTGATCGACCGCCCGCTGCGCGGCTCGGAACATTTCGTTTATGCCGAACTGGAAGAGCCGGGCGGCATCCGCACCCTGTCGCGCGCATCCGAAGCCTTCTGTGTCGGCCGTTCCAAATTTGCCATCTCCGGCCGCGACAAGTGCGAGGAGGGCAGCTACCGCACCGCGCTCTTCGCCCGCACGCCTGCGCCGACCGAGCGCAAGCTCGTCTACGAATTCTTCGAACGCGACTTCACGCAGGCCCCGCAATAATGGCGTCCGATCCGCCGGGCCTTGGTCACGTCGCCGACTGGGTGTTCGACCTCGACAACACCCTCTACCCCGCCGAGTGCGATCTCTTCGCCGAGATCGACACGCGGATGACGGATTTCGTTGCCCGCCTGACGAACCTGCCGCCCGAGGAAGCCCGCAAACTGCAGAAGCACTATTACGCCACCTATGGCACGACACTCGCCGGGCTGATGACCGAGCACGGTCTCGATCCGGCGGATTTCCTGCACTATGTGCACGAGATCGACCTCTCGCCGCTGCCGGACCTGCCCGGCCTGCGCAGCGCCATCGCTGCCCTTCCGGGGCGCAAGTTCATCTACACCAATGGCCCGCGCCGCCATGCCGAGCGGGTGACAGAGAAGATGGGCCTTGCACACCTCTTTAATGCGAGCTTCGGCATCGAGGACAGCGCCTATACGCCAAAGCCCAACCTCTCCGCCTACCAGTCCTTCTGCCGCATCAACCAGGTCGCCCCAGAAGGCGCCGCCTTCTTCGAAGACCTTGCCCGCAACCTCCTGCCCGCTAAATCATTGGGCTTCACCACGGTGCTCGTGCACTCGACCAAGGACTGGAGCCATGAGCCGGTCGAAGCGCGTCCCGCCGGCGCTGGCGACCGGTTCGGGGGTGACGGGGAGGGGCACATCGACTACATCACCGGCGACCTTGCCGCCTTCCTGCAGTCGGCGGTGGACCTGACAGCGACGAAGAAAGACTGAGACCGATGCCTGATGCCCTCGCCCGCGTAATCGAATCTGCCTGGGAGGCGCGCGATACGCTCTCGACCTCGACCACAGGCGAAGTGCGCGATGCCGTCGACGCCGCCATCAGCCTGCTCGATTCGGGTGAAGCGCGCGTCGCCACGAAAGAGGCTGACGGCAGCTGGAAAGTGCATCAATGGCTGAAGAAGGCCGTGCTCCTCTCCTTCCGCCTCAATGCCAACGGTGCGATCTCCGGAACCCCCGGCGGCGGCAACTGGTGGGACAAGGTGCCATCGAAATTCGAAGGTTGGGGCGCGAAGGAATTCCAGGACGCCAGCTTCCGTGCTGTGCCGCCCTGCGCCGTGCGTCGCGGCGCCTATATCGCGAAGAATGCCGTGCTGATGCCGTCCTATGTGAATATCGGCGCGCATGTCGGCGAAGGCACGATGATCGACACCTGGGCCTCGGTCGGCTCCTGCGCGCAGGTCGGCAAGAACTGCCACATCTCCGCCGGCACCGGCATCGGCGGCGTGCTCGAGCCGCTGCAGGCCAACCCCACCATCATCGAAGACAACTGCTTCATCGGCGCGCGATCTGAAGTCGTCGAAGGCGTCATCGTCGGGGAAGGCTCGGTGCTGGCGATGGGCGTCTTCATCACCCAGTCCACCAAGATCGTGAACCGCCAGACCGGCGAGATCATCTATGGCAAGGTGCCGCCCTTCTCCGTCATCGTCCCCGGCACGCTGCCCGACCCCAAAGGTGGCCCCTCGCTCGCCTGCGCGGTCATCGTCAAGACAGTAGACGCCAAGACGCGCGAGAAAACGGCCGTCAACGAACTGCTGCGCGACTAGGAAACACAATGTCCATCGAAGTGCTCGACTGGATCAACGATCCCGGCACTCCCGGCAAGACAGGCGACGACAGGTTTGGGCATGATGCCTCTGCCGGCCGCGCCTGGGTCATCGATGGCGCCACCGATGCAACTGACCTGAAGCCTTTCCCGAATGCGGAAAGCGGCGCGGCCTGGCTGGCGGAAACCTTCTCCTCCCGGCTGATGTTCACCGCCCCGCAGGCCGGGGAAGGGGCGAAGCCCTATTTCGGCCGTGTACTGACGGAGGTCGCGGCCGAGGCGGCCCGCCAATCGGCGATCCCGCTCGGCACCTTGCCGGGTGAAGCGCTGCCGGTCGCCTCTTCCATGTGGATGCGCCGCGACGGGCGCGCCTGCGAATTCGTCTGGTCAGGCGACTGTTTCGCCATCGCAGAGGAAGGCCGCGAGCGCGTCCGCCTGATCGGCACGGAAGAGAAGGCGGGCGATGAAACCCGCGCCGCTGCCGGCATGCTCGCCATGCCGAACGAAGAGCGTTGGGCTATCCTGCAGGCACAGCGGCGCGGCGCTAACGATCCGGCCCGCGGCCTCGTCACGCTGAACCCCGCTGCGGCCCGGCATATGGCAACCGAACGCCTGACGCTGCCCGAAGGCGCGCATGTTCTGCTGATGACCGATGGCTTCTACCGCTTTGTCGAACCCTACCGCCTCGAAACCCCGCAGAGCCTGCTCGCCCGCGTCCTCGAACACGGCCTCCTGCCCACACTCCTCGCCCTGCGCGCCCACGAGGCAAAACCGCACAGCCAGCGCCTGAAAGCGCGCGACGATGCGGCGGCGGTATTGATCAGGCTTTGACCAGACCCGCCATCTCCGCGCATACGGCCAGCAGCCGCGCGATATCCTCGTCGCGCGAAAGGCGGTGGTCGCCGTCTTTCACCAGCGTCAGCACAAGGTCCGGCGTCGTCAGCGCCGAGGCAAGCGCAAGCGCATGGCCCCAGGGCACATCCGGGTCTTCCATCCCCTGCAGTATGCGCACCGGCCCTTCGAAGGCGATATCGCCGTCTAGGATCGACCAGTTCCTGCCATCCTCGATCAGCGCCCGCGTGATCGCGTAAGGTTCTCCGTAGTCTGACGGTCTCAGCGTGAAGCCTTCCTGCAATATCTCGTCCTGCTGCTCCGGCGTGAATTCCGGCCACATCAGCTTTTCGGTAAAGTCCGGCGCCGGCGCGATCAGCACCAGCCCCTTTACCCGCTCCGGCCGCGCCTGCGCCGCCAGAAGCGCCATCCATCCGCCCATGCTCGAGCCGACCAGCACCAGAGACCCCTCGCTCAGCGCATCTATCACAGCGAGCATATCCTCCCGCCAGGCGGAGATCGTGCCGTCCTCGAAACGCCCTTCCGATTGACCGTGTCCGGAATAATCGAACAGCAGCGCGCCATGCCCGTGCGCCTTCGACCATGCCTCTACCGCCTGCGCCTTGCCGCCGCTCATGTCCGACTTGAAACCGCAGAGCCAGACAAATGTCGGCGAGCCTGCAGCCGCTCTGACGCGCCGGTAAGCCAGGCGCCTGCCTTCGGGTGAGGTGAAATAGTCCATTGTCATGGCAGTTGCCTTCCGTCATCTGTCTCGCCTGTCAAGCGAGTCGAGGCGTGCCGCGTGTTGGGCGATTTCCCGGATCTCAAGGGCCGGACCATTCTTCAGGTCGCGCCGGAACTCTCTGCCGGCGGCGTGGAACGCACGGTTCTTGAAGTCACTGAAGCCATCATCGAGGCCGGCGGCCGCGCCCTGCTCGCCAGCAAGGGCGGCCGGATGGAGCCGGAGTTCGAGCGCCTCGGCGGCGAGCTTTTCCGCATGGATGCCAAGTCGCGCAACCCCGTCACGATCAAGCTCAATGAAGGCCGCCTCCGCCAGATCATCCGCGAGGAGAAGGTGGACCTCGTCCACGCTCGCTCCCGCGCCCCGGCCTGGAGCGCATGGGCCGCGGCAAAGGCCGAAGGCGTTCCCTTCGTAACCACCTATCACGGTGCCTATTCCGGCACCTCCGGCCTGAAGCGGGCCTACAACTCCGTCATGGCGAGAGGTGATCTCGTCATCGCCAATTCCGAATGGATCGCGGAACATATCCGCAAGGTGCACGAAACGGATCCCGCCCGCATCATCACCATTCCGCGCGGTGTTGATCTTGTCGCCTTCGATCCCGCCCGGGTGCCTGCATCCGAAGTCGAGCGTATCCGCGCCCTCTGGGGCCTTGCGGGCGATACGCGCCTCGTCCTCCTCCTGCCCGGCCGGCTCACCCGCTGGAAAGGGCAGGGCCTCGCCATCGACGCAATGTCGCGCCTGACGCCCGAGGAGCGCGCGGGTCTCGTCCTCGTCCTCGCGGGGGATGCGCAGGGGCGGGATGCCTATGTGGACGAGCTGCAGCACCAGATCGAAACGCTCGGCCTCAAGGAGACCGTGCGCCTCTCGCCCCATATCGCCGGCAGCGACATGCCCGCCGCCTATCTCGCCGCCGGCGTCGTGCTCGCCCCCTCGATCCGTCCGGAAGCCTTCGGCCGGGTCGCCGCCGAAGCCTCGGCCATGGAGCGCCCCGTCATCGTTTCGGATCATGGCGGCGGGCGCGAAACGGTCATCGAATACGTCACCGGCACACGGGTCGAGCCCGGCTCGGCGGCGGCCCTAGCCGGGGGAATCCGGGCCCTCCTGTCCCTCGGTCCGACCGCCCGCGCGTCCATGGGCCGCGAGGGCCGGGCCCATGTCATTCGCCACTTCTCCAAAAGGGGGCTTCAGGCCGCGACCCTCAGCGTCTATAAGCGCTTGTTGGAGAAGGGGTAATCAGACCTGTTGACGAGCGAGCGCAAGCGAAGCGCCAGCCCGGTGAATCCGGGTGCGAAGGCGAAAGAGGTGCTGATCATCAAGCTCAGCGCCCTCGGCGATTTCGTGCTCGCGCTTGGCGCCATGCGCGCGGTGCGCGAGTTTCACCCCTCCGCCCGTATCACGCTGCTGACCACCCCGCCCTATGAGGAATTCGCCAAGCTCCTGCCTTATGTCGACGTGGTCGAGACCGATGGCCGCCCGGAAGGCCTGAAGCCCACAGCCGCGCTGATCCAGCGCATCAAGAAGGCGAAGTACGATATCATCTACGATTTCCAGACGAGCGGGCGTACGAAGAACTATTTCTCCGCCCTGATGCGCGGCGGCAAGGCGCCGCTCTGGTCCGGCCATCACGAGAAGGCCGCTTTCTTCCACGACAATCCGGCCCGCGCCACGATGCACTCCATCGACCGCCTGGCAGAGCAGCTCGAAGTTGCCGGTGTCGCACCGCAGGGCCGTTGGCTCGGCAAAAGTGCGCCGTTCCCGGATCTCGGCTGGGTGCGCCCGAAGCTCGGCAACACGCCGCGCCTCGCGCCCGCCTATTTCGGCCTGACCCAGCCTTACATGCTGCTCATCCCCGGCGCCTCCGAACACCGTGAGGCCAAGCGCTGGCCGGTCGAGAACTATGCCGCCCTCGCCAAGCGCATTGCCGATGCCGGCATCCAGCCCGCCATCATCGGCGGCACCGCCGAAGGCCAGATCGCCCACGAAATCGTC
Organism: Hyphomonas sp.; assembly: GCF_046313975.1. Classification (GTDB taxonomy): domain Bacteria; phylum Pseudomonadota; class Alphaproteobacteria; order Caulobacterales; family Hyphomonadaceae; genus Hyphomonas. The sequence continues at coordinate 31,913 of NZ_JBKBXB010000033.1, forward strand.
CGGCGCGAGCCGCGCGTCAAAAGCCTTGTGACACGCACGGACCTGTTCCAGATCGTCACGCTGGCCGAAACCGCCCTGTTCGTCGTCGGCAACGATACCGGCCCCATGCACATGGCCACCCTCGCCGGCGCCCCCGGCATCGCCCTCTTCGCCCTCACCGAGAGCAACCCGGACCATTCCGCCCCCCGCGGCCCCAAACCCGTGATCGTCAACGCCGCCCCGACCTTGCAGGAACTGAGCGTCGATGATGTCTGGCAATCCGTCCGCGCCCTCGGCGTTCTGCCGCGCTGACGCCGCTGCCCACTTGACCCGCCCCCCGGTCCCGGTTAGCCCCCTGCGCTTGCCGGAGCCCGTAAATACGGGCATATTCCCGCGACCCTGAAACAATCCGAGAAGGAGACTTGCCATAGCTCGCAGACCTGAAGCCGAAGCGCCCGTTAAGAAACAGGCAGGCCCACGCATCAACGAAGAGATCCGCGCCTCGAAGGTGCTGCTCATCGACGAGAATGGCGAGAAACAAGGCGTCATGCCGATCGGGGCGGCGCTGGACGCGGCGCGCGATGCCGGGCTTGACCTTGTAGAGGTCTCCGCCGGCCAGGAAGTGCCGGTCGTGAAGATCCTCGACTATGGCAAGGTGCGCTTCGAGGAGCGCAAGAAGAAGGCCGCCGCGAAGAAGAAGCAGAAATCTTCCGAGCTCAAAGAGATCAAGATCCGGCCGAACATCGACACGCATGACTACGAAGTGAAAGCGCGTGCCATCTCCCGCTTCTTCGAAGAGGGTGACAAGGTGAAGATCACGCTGCGCTTCCGCGGCCGCGAGATGGCGCACCAGCATCTCGGCATGGAATTGCTCGAGAAGATGAAAAAGGATTTCGAGGCCACCGCCAAGGTCGAACTCGAGCCCAAACTCGAAGGCAAGCAGATGACCATGGTCCTCGCCCCGCGCTGAGGCCTGATCAAAGAGACACGAGGCAGGCGGAGCAGCAATGCTCCGCCTGCTGTCGTTCCGGGCATGGCTTGCCGCAGCGCCTCGCCGGTGGCATCCTTGTGGCTGTCCCGCATCCGGACACGGACAATCCGGCCGCATGCGGAAAGGGGGAGGAGAAACCCATGATCCGCAAGACATTGCTCGCGCTGTTCGCCGCCATGATCGCGACCGCCCTGCCGGCCCTTGCTGCCGGCTACCTCAAGCTCGGTGACATCAAGGGCGAGTCCACCGACGCCCGGCACAAGGACTGGATCACAATCGAAAGCCTCGCCGAAGGCATCGATGTGCCCACCTCCGCCGCGGCCGGCGGCGGCTCTGCCCGCGCCGGAAAAGTTCAGGTCCGCCCGATTGTCATAACCAAGGCTACCGACAGCACGACGCCGCAGATCCGGCAGGCAGCGCTGACCGGGAAGGTTCTGAAAGACGCCACCATCGAAGTTGAAGGGCTCACCGTTACGCTCAAGAATGTGACGGTTACCTCCGCGTCCAGCCAGACCGTTTCCGGCAAACAGGTCGAGGAAGTCGTGCTTGTGGCAAGTGAGATCAGCTGGGCCGCGAAGGCGCCGGGCGGCGCAGCCGTCAGCGCGACATTCAACTCAAAGACCGGAACGCCCTGACCTGAAGCACCCGGCCTTCGGACTTGCCGATGACAGCACAGCGCGGCATGCCTAAGCCATGCTGAAACATCTCCTGCTGCCAGGACTGCTTCTAATGACGCTCCTGCCCCTTCTCGCCTTCGGGGCGCGCACCGTGCCCGCCGGTCTTCCCGGGGGAGGGCAGGTCGCCCTGCCGGCCCGCTACGAACTCGTCACGGAAGACAACTATCGGTGGCGGGACACTGGCGGCGTCACGGCCTATCGCAATCACCGCTCCATGCTCTCCGGCACGTCCGAATGCGACGGCATGATCGCTGTGGCGCGCGCAGACCGCCACACCAGCCTCGATGCCTTCGTCTCTGCCTCCCGTGCCATGCTGACGAACCGCTGGTCGGTTGCGGACGAGACCGAAGGCCGCTGGTATGGCAAGGAGGATACGAAACTGCCGGTCGAGCGCCGCGAGGGGCCGGAGGGCCCTGAAATCTCCGGCGTCCTGTCTGTCCATATGGTCGGTACACTGAGGGTCTACGACAAGCCGGGACGTTTCTACGCTGTTGACCACAAGAGCGGGCTTCGCATCGCGGTCTGGATTTTCGATAGCCATGGCGGCGAGAAACAGGCGCGCAAGATCGCTGCAGCAATTGCGGAATCCTATACGCCGGGCGTGTCGGCGGGCCCGGGGCGATAGGCACATGGATGTCTTCATGCGCTGGCTGTTTGTCATCCTGTTCGGCGGCCTGGGCCTGATGCTGGTCTATGTCGGCGTCACGCAGTTTTTCATGCAGCGCCGCATTGCGACCCATGCCCGCCCGGTTCAGGCCGAGATCTTTCATTCAGAGATCATCCGCAGCGAAACGCGCGACACTGACCGCAGCGTCACGCGCAACACCTCTACTGTCAGCTTCACACCGGAGGTCGCGTTCCGCTACGCGGTCAAGGGCACGGTCTACGAAAGCGATCTCCTGCGCCCGAACATCATCGTCACCAGCTTTGCCTCGCAGGAAGCCGCCGCTGAAGAGATCGCCGCCTTCCCGGTTGGCGCGCAGGTTCAGGCCTGGGTGGACGAGGCGCATCCGGACAAGGCCTTCCTGCTTCTGGAAAAGGGCATCGGCCCGATCATCTTCATGCTGGTTGGCACGGTGGCGCTGCTGGCGGCATGGCTTTCTTGGCGGTTCCTGTGAACGGCTGGCCGCGCCGTCAGTTCGGCGACATCTCGCTCGCCATCCCGCCCGGCCTCATGGAGGATGACGAGGCCCCGCCCGGATGTCTCGTGGCGCTCACCGCGCTTGCGCCGGCAACCCTCCGTATCCGGAAGATCGGGATCGGCGCGGCCACCAGCCTCGCCGACATCCTCTCTGGCCTCACCGAAGCGCCGCCGCAGAGGGACCAGGCCGGGCAGGGGCATGTCTGGCCAGGCCTTCGGGCTGAGCCGCAAGGCGCGCCGTGCCGGATGCATTTCTTGTTCGAGAGCGGGGGCGCGGCCTATCACGGCCTTGCCGAAGCCCCGGCGGATCTCTGGGCGGACTATGGCATCTTCCTCGAGGCGGTCATGCGTTCGATCGATCCCGGCGGCACGCCCTCGCCGCGTCTTCCGCTCTTTACCGGGCAGGGCGTGCCGGACGTGACAGAGCGGGCGCCCGTGGCCGATACGGTGGAGGACATCCGCCGCAGGCTGGATGAGGTCTCCGGCGAAGCAGTCGCCCTGATCGTCGCCCTGCGCTTCGGCGAGGCCGAGGCTCTGGTCCGCCACATCGATGCCGATATCTACGGGGCCAATGCGCTCGCCGGCGCCTACGAGGCCGCGCTTGAACAGTCACCCGAAGCGCCCGGCCTGTTCGATCGCGCCCTATACTGGGCTCGCAGCGCTTTCCCGGACCCGCATACGCCGCTTGAGGCTGAACAATACGATTCGGCACTCAAGGCCAGCGAGGCGCGCCTCCGGAAAATCACCGGACGCTGAGCGGGGGATGTCCGGAGCGAA
>NZ_JBKBXB010000034.1:0-35402 GCF_046313975.1 Hyphomonas sp.
GCGCCGGTCGCTCGTGCATGTGGGGAGCCTCGCTCCCGACGCGCTCGCCACACCTCAAACCATGGACTATGAAAGGGCCAGACTCTCGAAATGAATGAGGGACCCGAGGGTCTCAGGTCACCCCTTCTCCGGATGGAGGAGGGGTTTTTCTTTTGGGGGCCCATTGCGAAGCAATGGGGGTGAGGGACTTCACCCCGCGCTTGCATTCCGGCGCGCGGAGCGGCAAAGAGGCGGCGTACCAAAGTTGGGGGCGGTTAGCTCAGTTGGTAGAGCATCTCGCTTACACCGAGAGGGTCAGCGGTTCGAGCCCGTTACCGCCCACCATTTTCCTCCAGGCCAGTACAAGGCCAGTGAAGCGCGAATTGCGCCAACCCTAGAAACAGAGCGGCCAAGGGGGAGGGTAGACCCCCTTGGCCGGTGTGCCCCGCCCCCTGGGAGGAGTGGGCGGAGCGGTGGTACCTCAGGCTTACTGCGACATCACGCGCAGGCGCACGCCGATGGTCTTGGGCGTCGGGCCAGCACCGGCGGGGGCGCCGGCGTTGCCGACGAAGGTCGGACCCCGTTCATCGGTGAGGTTGGTCCCGAACAGGGACACTTCGTAATTGTCGGTCCGCACGCCCAGCGTGAAGTTGGCCATGCTGTACGGATCGGCAATGCGGCCGTTAGCCTGCAGGCGGTCGCCGCTGCGGCTGTAGCCGATATTGCCGAAGCCTTCGAACTCATCCGTGAGCTGACGGCTGTAGGAGGCATCGAGGCGGTAGTTCGACTCGATCGTGTTGACGACGCGCGAGCCGGGGCGGAAGAGCGGCAGAGCCGCCTGAACCGCCGGGTTCACGGTGTCATAGTTCGTATCGTTGACGTTGCCGACGATGCCGACCGACAGGCCTTCGACCGGCGTCATCCAGCGCAGCTCATAGTCGAGACCCTTGGAGGTCGCGTCGCCGAAGTTGGAGAAGCCGTTGACGCCGACGATGGCGCCGGGCGTGTTGGTCTGCATGTCGGTGTATTCGGTCTGATAGAGGTTCAGGCCGACTGACAGGGCATTGTCGAATCCGCGCCATTTCAGGCCGACTTCGTAGTTCTTCGATGTTTCCGGGTTGAGCGCGACACTGACCGGCACGCCGGCGAGCTGCAGCGACTGGACCTGGGCCTGCGACTGCACGATGCCAGCGCGGAAGCCCGTGGCGGCTGTGGCAAACATGGTCAGGTTGTCTGACGGCAGGTAGGACACGTTCACGCGCCAGGTCGTGACGTCCTTTTCGTTGGGCAGCGAGCTGGTGGCGTCTTCGAAGGTACGTTCGTCATGGTACTGACGAAGACCGACGAGCGGGACGAGTTTGCCATCCATCAGGTCGTAGCTGACCTCACCGAAGACCGCGTAGCTCTCAGTGATGGTGTTGTTGTCAGCGTTGATATTGGTCGTCGGGTTCAGCAGCTGGTTCTTCTGCGGGCCCTGGCCGTCGAGGTACTGAGCGCCGAGCACCCAGTTGAACGGGCCATCGCCGGTCGAGTAGCCGCGGATCTCCTGGGCGAACATTTCCGGGTAGAACTGGCTGGAGAAGAAGCCCGAGGGCGATTGCGGGATGTAGATGCCGAAATTGCCGGACAGGTCGCTGGTGGCGCTGGTGAGGGTGAAGTTGTCGAACTCCACATCCGCCGTGAAGCTGAACAGTTTGAAGTCGCCATTGCCGAAGCTCGGCTGGCCTTGGGTGTTCTGGTAGTAGGGCGGCTCGACCGAGGCCATGTTGCCGAGGAAGTCCTGGCGCGGCTGGAAGTGCCAGTACTGGGCGCGCAGGGTGATGTTGTCGGCGGGTTTGGCGAGCGCAACGACGCGGATGTCGTCATTCTTCATGACGTTCGCGTCCTTGCGGTCCGGCGTGCCGTCAAAGAGGCCGTAATAGACGTCGGCCCAGCCAGCGTTTTCCGAGGTGCCACCGCTGATGCGGACGGCAAGGCGGTCTTCGATGATCGGGATGGAAACTGCGCCGGCATAGCCGAAATTGCTGCCGTCCGAACCGGTGGTCTTGGAAGATTCAAGTTCTGCGGCCCATTCCATGTCGGTCAGGTTCGGGTCCTTGGTGTGGAAGATGAACACACCGCCCGAAGAGCCCTGACCATAGAGCGTGCCGTGTGGGCCGCGCAGAACCTCGACGCGTTCCATATCGAGGAAGCGGACGGGCGGGGCGATGCCGAAATTGGTGACGATGAAGGGGACGTCGTCGAGATAGTAACCGATGGGCGAATCACCGTTGGCGTTGCTGCCGCCGGCGCCGCGCAGGTTGTAGGAGCGCGAAGCCACCGACTGGCGCTGGCCTTCATAGGCGCCCGGGATGGACGAGACGAGGTCGTCGATCGTGTTGATGTTCTTGACCTTGAGGTCTTCGGCGCTGAACGCCTGGATGGCGAGCGGGACCGACTGGAGTTCCTGGGCGCCTGACTTGGACGCCGTGACGATCACGGTTTCGAGCTGGCGGGTTTTTTCCGTCGAAGCCGATTCGGTTTCTTCCGTCTGGGCAAGGGCCGAGCCGGTCGCCAGCGACATGGCGAGGATAAGGGAAACGGCGGATGTGGAACGAAGACAATTCATGATTAACCTCCCTAAGGTTCTTGTTTTTTCAAATTCCAAACGTTTGCATACTCCTGTGATCCGGAGATTCCAAGATGGAAAATCGGAATATTCCCGAGGCGTTGCGTAAATACATCTGTTGCGCTGCGGAAAGTCCGCAGGCGCCGGGCTTTCCGAGGGCGCACCGGCACGCAATCCGCCCGGCGCAGTGTGATTCCTTGCACGAAACGCGCAGAAATGGGCATCCGGGCGCTGCAGACGGGCGGCAGGCGGTGGCTCGCGCGCGGCGCCGGCCTGTGCCAGAGAGGGCGGACTGACAGGAAAGTGAAGACGCTTGGCGGGTTGTGGCTTGAACTCGGCGCAGCATGGGCATAAGCAAAATACAATCGGTTGCATAAAAGCCAGAAACCGGAAGGGAGAACGAGATGAGGAATTCCAGAACAGGGCGCGTAATGCGCCGCAGATCAGAGGGCCGCGCAGCCCGGCGCGGCGCGCGAACCATTGGTATGCGGATGATGCTGCCGCTGGCCGCGATGTTCCTGGCGCAGCCGGTGATGGCGCATGCCGACACGTTCAAGGCCGGTGCAGCCAAGGTCGACATCACGCCGGAGGGCGAGAAGCTGCCGCAGAATTTCCTCGGCGTGCTGGACCGCGTGCATGTTCGCGCCATCGTCGTCGAGAATGGCAAGGACCGCGGAGCCATGGTGACGGTGGATGTCGGCGGTATCCCGACGCCGATCTGGGAACGTGTTTCGGCGAAAGCGGCGAAGGAACTCAATATTCCTGTCGAGAACCTGCTGATGACTGCGACGCACACGCACTCTGTGCCGTGGGGATGGTCTGTCGGCTATGAGGAGCAGGTGTACGAAGCGCTGGAAGAAGCAGCTGCAGCGCTGCAGCCGGCGCGGATGTCGAATGGCACAGGTGTTTCCTACATCAACACCAACCGCAACATCATCGACCCGGTGACAAAGCGTTGGTGGGAAGGCCCTAATTATGATGGGCCATCGGACAAGACAGTTGCGGTCGTGAACTTCGAAACGCTGACCGGCGAACCGATTGCCGTGTACTACAACTATGCCGTTCACCCGGTTGTCACCGGTAACCTCGACATGATCAGCGGCGACATTCCCGGCGCAGCCTCGAAATATATCGAGGATTCGCTAGGCGGCGATGTGGTGGCCGTAAACTCCTATGGCGCGGCCGGCGACCAGAACCCGATCTTCTTCCAGCAGACCTATGACCTGCGCGCCATCCGCATCGCGGATTACGCCGCACGCGGTGAAGACATCAGCAATGCGATGCCGCCGGGCGGCCAGGGTATGGACCGGAACAATCCCCGGGTTGCCATGCTGATGGAACAGCAGAAACAGATGAACCTGACGTTCGGCCAGATGCTGGGCGAGGAAGTGCTGCATGTGCTGCGCAGCGGCCTCAGCCGTCCGGAGACGGACGTAAAGGTCGAAGGTGCGGCGATGACGGTGATGTGCCCGGGCCGCAAACGCCTGAACCAGGGCCGTGCCGGCTATGCCGGAGAGTATGAGGATGCCGATCCGATCGGCGTGCGTCTCAGCCTGCTGCGCCTTGGCGATACGGCAATTGGCGGCGTGAACTCCGAGATGTTCACGATGATTGCCCAGCGCTTCAAGGCCGAATCGCCGCTGAAGAATTCGATCCTCGTGGCGCTGACGAATGGTTCGTCGGGCTCCGGCTATATTCCGAACGATGCAGCCTATGGTCAGTACACGTTCGAAGTGATTTCCTCGCGGCTGAAGCCCGGTTGCGCAGAATCGGCGATCGTCAACGGCATGCTTGACCTGATCGAAGAGACCAACTGAAGCGAACGATGCACATTCCCTGACTTGTGTGCGTCCCCTGGGGCGCCGGGCAAAAACCCGGCGCCCTTTTTCTTGTCAGGCGCCGAGCGCGCCGCGGGCGAGCGCGATGGCGCCGCGCGGGCCCGCTTCCGTGCCGAGCGCGGGCAGGCGGATGATGTCTTCCGCCGACGCCGCATTCAAGAAGGGCAGATAGCTTGAGAGCTGTTCGACCAGCCGTGTACGGACCATCGGCAGAAGGAAGGGACGATAGGCGCTGACACTGCCGCCAAAGAGGATGCGCTGGGCGGAGGTGGTGAGAAGGATCGTGCCGGCGAGTTCGGCAATGTCGGCGGCGACATCCGGCCAGGTGGGATGCGTGTCGGGCACGGTCTCGGCCGGCGCACCGAAGCGTGCGGCGAGGGCCGGGCCGGAGATGAGGCCTTCGATACAGTCGCCGTGAAAAGGGCAGATGCCGCCGAACGTATCGCCGGGCATGCGCCGAGTGCGGATATGGCCGATTTCCGGGTGCATGGCGCCGTGGATCGGGCGGCCGTGGAGGAGCAATCCGCCGCCGATGCCGGTGCCGATGGTGATGTAGCAGAGGCTGTCGCAGCCGGCGCCGGCGCCCCAGAGATATTCGGCGAGGGCGGCGCCGTTCACGTCTGTATCGATGTTCCAGGGGCAGGTGAGGCCCTCAGTTAGCGTGCCGGCGACATCTGCGCCGGACCAGCCATATTTCGGAGTGCTCAGCATGCGGCCGAAATCCGGACGGGCGGGGTTCAGCTGCAGCGGACCGAAGGAGGCAATGCCGAGCGCTGCAAAGCCGCCTTCGGCCTGCCAGCGGGTGAGGTGCTGGTTGACGCCCGGCAGGGTTTCGCGCGGCGAGGTGGTCGGCACGCTGACCTGGTCGAGGATTGCGTTCCCTTCCACCAGCAGGGCGATGCATTTCGTGCCGCCCAGTTCGACGCCGGCGAAGCGCTGTTTTCCAGACATGATGTCTTCTCCCTGGTCAGGTGATAGCCGCGCGCGCGGCGGGATGACAGACCGGAATGCCGGTCAGCGGCCGAGATGCGTATCGAAGAAGCGAACCATGACATCATAGGCTTCGCGCGATTCCGGCACATCAGGATTGGTGTAGAAGCCGTGGAACATGCCTTCCCAGACGTGCAGGTCTGCCTTCACGCCGAGGCGGACGAGCTTCGAATGCGTGTAGACGGCGGAACTGAGATCGAAGCTGCGGGTGCCTGTGATGAACTGGGTGGGCGGGAAGGCGGCGAGGACATCATCGGAGACGGCAGGCGCGATCAGGGGATTGTAGGGATCCTCGTCGGCAAGATAGCCGATGCGCGAGCGGACCGGGGCCTCGGCGCCGCGAGGCGGAGCGAAGAAGCGGCCCTCGCCAGCAGCGGTGGCGGTGAATACGGCATCCCCGCCGAAATAGCTCGGGATCGGCGGCGTGTTGCCGGCGCAGTAGATGCCGGCAGCGCCCGGTGTGGGCAGGCCGTGCTTCTGGAACCAGGCGAGCGACATGCCTGTCAGCATGCCGCCGGCCGAGCAGCCGAAGATGCCGATATTAGCTGCGGGATAGGATTTCAGGAGTTCGGTGTAGACAGCGGCGACATCTTCACTGGCGGCCGGAAATTTATGGTCCGGACCCTGACGGTATTCGGGAGAGATGACGCGGAAGCCGCCGAGATGGGTGACCGGCATGGATTCGAGCTCCGCACAAGCGGGCCAGCAATTGATGAAGCCGCCGCCATGCAGATTGATCAGCACACGTTTGGCATTCTCTGCGGGAACGCCGCCGGCGGGGGTGTAGTCGTAGACGCGGACGCCGGCGATCTCGGTGTCGGCGCGGTTCACCGGGAAGAGGATCTTCTGGCGGTCGATGAAGGCCTGAAGGAAGTTTGCGGCGCCAAGCTCTGGAGTCGGCGCGAGCTTTTCCGGCGTTTTCATCGTGAGCAGGTGGTCGACCAGATAGGCTTGGCCTTCCGGGCTGAGATAGGGGGTGATCGGGATCGACATGGCGGGGACGTGGACGGTGCCGTCCGGGTCGACCGTGACGGTGGCCGGGGCGGGCGCGGCTTCGGCGGCCGGGGCGGGCGCATGGGCACAGGCGGCGAGCAGCGCCGCGGCGCCGGCAAGGGCCGCGCGGCGCAGGCCGGCCGGGATGGTGAATGATGCGCGCATGGGGTCCTCCGCTTCAGTGTTCACCCTTTGCGGCACCTTCCAGCGGCAGGCGGGTTGCATGGCCCGGGCGGGCGGAGGGATACCGGAGGGTCTCTGCCGGATTGCCTACACGGCCAGCACGATATTTGCAAACGATTGTATTTACTATCAAAACGGGCCGGGCGCGAAGTATTTTCCCCGGCCGGTATTGGCCGGGAAAGGGATGATGCTACATATCGGGAGGGGATGGTGTGCCGGGTTGCAGGCGGATTACGCGATGTTCCGGATGCCGCTGGTTGCCCGGAAATGCGTCGTTGCCGTGTGCCAGGGCCGGGGATGCCCGGATGTCTCTCAACAATGCCCGGCCTGAGCGCTAGAGTCAGCGGCCAGAACCACTCGAAGAGCGGATGAAATGAACAAGAAAGTTACAATGCTGGAGCTGGCACGGATCGCGCGGGTCGATATCTCGACCGTGTCGCGCGCCCTGAATGACAGCCCGGTGGTCAAGGAAAGCACGCGCAAGCGGATCCAGCGTATTGCTTCCGAGATCGGCTATGCGGTGAACGCACCGGCGAGCAGCCTGCGGCGCAAGTCTGCGCGGGCGATCGGCATGGTGATCCCGCTGGACCCGGAAACCGAACAGACGATGTCGGACCCGTTCTTCCTCGAGATGGTCGGGGCCGTGTCGCAGGCCGCCGCCGAACAGGACTTTGACCTGGTGGTGAGCGTGCCGCGCGATGCCCGCCAGCTGGCGGAGCAGCGGCTGCTCAATACTGGCCGGGCGGACGGCATCATCGTGATCGGCCAAGCGGCGCGCAGCGACCGGCTGAACGAGCTGGCGGCGGTGCACACGAACTTTGTCGTCTGGGGCGGCCGGATGAGCGGCGCCAAGTACACGACGGTGGGTAGTGATAACGTCAAGGGCGGGCAGATCGCGACGGCGCACCTGTTCGAGCGCGGCGCGCGCCGGATTGCATTTCTCGGCGACCCGACGCTGCCAGAGGTGAAGCAGCGCTATGAGGGCTATCTCAAGGCACACAAGGAAGCGGGCATTGCGGTGAATGCGTCGTTCCTGCTGCGGATGAATTTCAGCGGCCACTCGACCTATGACCAGGTTCTGGAATTCGTGCGGGCGGGCAACAAGGTCGATGGCATCTTCGCAAGCTCCGACCTTCTCGCCAATTCGGCGATCCATGCGCTGGTCGCCGAAGGGCTGAGCGTGCCGGGCGATGTGAAGATTGTCGGCTATGATAATATCGGGCAGGCCGCGATGATGACGCCGCCGCTGACGACCGTGTCGCAGAATATCGCCGAGGGCGGACGGTTGCTGGTAGAGCTGCTGCTGGCGAAGCTCGAAGGCGAGAAGGTGAAGTCGCGCTTCACCAATACCGAGCTGATCATCCGCAGCTCGACCTGATCGCCTCTATCCGCCGGAGCGTTTCGGGGAAGAGGCCGCGAGTTCGGTCGTGTCCTGCGGCAGGCGGATGGTCTTGACCGGTGCAAAGGTGAGCTGCCGGTCGACGGCTGCATATTCCGTATAGGGCGCAACCAGGCTAAGCCGACCGGCGCGGAAATCCGTCTGCATGATGCTGGCGCCGAACAGGTGCTCCGTATCCGGAATGAGGGATGCCTGGTTCGCGAAGGCAGGCTTCCAAGGGCCGCGCAGGGATTTTGACGTGTAGAGGCGCAGCACCTTGGTGACTTCGTCCGCAGGCTGCGTTTCGCTGAGGCGGTCGCAGGCGGAGATGATCATGTACCAGGTTCCGGTTTCCGGATCGGCATAGACTTTCGGCACTTCGGCCTGCGTGAAGGCGCTGTCATCGGGCAGCGTCATCGGCGGGTGAAGCGTTTCGATGCGGAAGGCGCTGCCGCTCTGGCGGACAGTGGCATGAGCCACGGCCGGGCGGGCCGGACCTATCTTTGCGGACCAGAAAACTTCAAGCCGCCCATCGCCTGAATCCAGAATGAAGGGGTCGCGCCAGGCGAGGATCGGGCCGCCTTCCTCCCCGTCATGGGCGCCGAGCGTTTCCCTTGCCGGGAGATAATAGCCGGCTGCGCGGATCGCGTCATAGTCGCGCGCCGGGCAGGAGAGCGCGGCGGCCGGAAGCTCGTGCAGGGAGGTGGCGCTGCCGGAGCGGGCGAGGCAGATGGTCTGCAGAAATGGCTTGCCCGCCGCGGCGCTGCGGATGCCGGTGAAGCCGCAGACCCAGTCGCCCGCGCTGCGCGCCAGCATGCCGCCGCTCCAGACATTGCGCGCGAAGGCGCCGTCGCCGGTATCGCGCGGTCCGGCGAACACGCCCTCATCCTTCCAGCTGCGCCCAGAGTCGACCGAAATGAAGTGGCGGATGTGGAAGGGATAGTCGTTGCGATGGTCCGGCGAGATCGGCGCGCCATCATGGCCCGTGCGGCTGAGCGCGAGGCAGTAGAGATGGATCGTTCCGCCAAGCTCGGCCGTCCACGAATCCCAGAGCCACAGCTCGGGATGCGTAATGCCGTTCTCGAAGGTCTCGGCCGACGGCGGTGGAACCGGGGCCGGTTTCTGGGTGAACATCGGCAGGTCTCAGTACTCGCGGGAGTCAGCTTCGGAGAGGGCGTTTCCGGCGGGATCGGCAATCAGGTTGTAGAGCGCGAAAGCGAACAGGAGGCCGGCGAAGACAGCCGCAAGCCGGAAGCCGGCTTCCATCTGTCCGCCGCCGAACGCGTCGCTGACATAGCCCATGAGGAGCGGAGTGAAGGCCGCGGAAACCGCGGTGAAGAAGAGGATCAGGCCGGCGGCGGCGCCGTGCTTCGCCTTCGGCAGGCAGCTGATGCCCTTGGAATTGAAGGTCGGGTAGATCATCGACATGAACAGGCCGGACAGCGGCAGCAGGAACACGGCAACGTCCTTGCCCATCAGTGTACTGAGCAAGAAGCAGAGGAAGATGGCACCAGTGAAGGCGGCCATCACGACTTTCCAGTCAAGAACTTTCAGGATCCACAGCGCGAGGAAGCGGCCGACGGCGCGCAGCACGAAGAAGATCATCACGGCATAGGTCGCAATCGCCATGGCGAGCGGTGTGCCGGTATAGCCGGCGAACAGGGTGGGCGCCCAGACGAAGATGGCGACTTCGCAGGCCACATACAGCGCGATGGCGCCAGAAAAGCCCATCGCATAGCGGTTGCCCATCAGGCGGATGGCGCTGAGGAAGCTGGCATCCTTCGTTTCGGTCTTGTGGGCCGGTTCCGGAAAATCGGTTTTCAGCGAGGCGAGGATCATCACCAGGCAGAGCGCCGCCGCGAAGAGGTACAGCCAGCGCCAGGAGAGGCCTGCAGAATCCAGCGTCACAACCATCAGCGGGCCGATGATCGCGCCGATGGCGAAGAAACCTTCGCAGGCATTCATGCGCCGGGTGTGGTCGCTGGTGGAGGTGGAGATGTCGCCGATCAGGGCGAGGATGGCGGTCTTGAAGACGCCGATGGCGAGGCCACCGAGGAACAGGAGGGAGAGATAGAAATAGAACGCGTTCGACGCAAAGAAGGCGGCACTGGAGACGCCGTAGATCGTGAGGCCGAGGATGATCGCCTTGCGACGGCCGATCCGGTCGGCGAGGAAGCCGAGCAGGATGCCGCTCAGCGCGATGCCGACCATGGTGGCCCAGTGGAAGAGGCTCGCCTCGGTGTTGGAGAGGCTCATCTCCTTCTTGGCGATGTTGATGATCTCGCCGACGGCATCGGTGGTCATCGCGAACATGAAAAACATGGCATAGGAGAGGACCACAACCATCGGGATCATGGACTTTGCCGGGGCAGTGCCGGCGGCGGCGGTCTGATCTGACGTGTTCATCCTGGTATTTCCTCCGGCCCGTCACTCGCTAACGCCAATACAAACGTTTGTAAATCCATTCCGCCCGGTCAGGGGGCCTTCTTTCCTGTGCCGGCCTCTGGTCAGCGGAACAGGTCGATGTCGATCGAGTCGGCCATCGCCTTGTATCCGGTGTCGGATGGGTGAAGCTTGTCGCCCATGTCGTACTTCTCCCAGAGGTATTGCGGGGCCTCGGGGTCGCGCACGGCGGCGTCGAAATCGATGACGGCATCGAAGGCGCCGCTGGTGCGGATCCAGTCATTGATCTGGTTGCGGATGACATCCTTCTCCTCGGTGGCATAGCCGGGGAAGGGCGAGCCGAGATCGGGCGTCAGCGTGGCGCCGATGGCGCGGATGCCTTTCGAATGGGCGCGGTCGATCAGCTGCGTGTAGGCGGCGATGAAATCGTCCACGGTCAGCGTCGGGAAGGGTTCCGTGCGCCCGAAGACGGTCAGGCCGCTGAGGCCGAGATCGTTGATGCCTTCGAGGATGATGACATCCGTGACGCCGGGGATGGAGAGCACTTCACGGTCGAAGCGTGACAGGGCGCTCGGGCCGACACTGTCCTGCAGGAGGCGATTGCCGCCGATGCCCTGGTTGACGATGGCGACGTTGGTCATGCCCTCGGCGCGCATCCGCTCGGCGAGGAAATCCGGCCAGCCGCGCATCATCGGATCGCGGCTGCCCATGCCATCGGTAATCGAGTCGCCGAAGGCCACGATGACGCGGTCAACGCGCGGATTGTCGGTGTGGATCGCCGTGACGAGCGGGCGGGCGACGAGGCGGGTGGTGCCTTCAAGGCGCTCGGCGCCGGTGCGGTCATCGCCAGGCGAGACGTGCACGACGAGCTGCGGGTCCGCGTTCGGAACGGCGACCGATTCCGGCAGGTAGAGGCTGACGGCGAGAATGGCGCCGTCCGGCACTTTGAGATCGACCGGGTCGCTCAGGATCGGCGCGCCGGCAGACAGGGACAGCCAGTCCGGACGGCCCGAGAAGGTCAGTGTACGAACCGTTGCGGGGTCGATGGTTTCGCCGTCGGAAAGCGCGATGGTGGCGCCGCCGATGGGCAGGCGCGAAATGCTGGGGCCGCCATTCAGGACAATGCGCACTCGTTCGCCGCCCGCGCTGACGCGCATGAAGTAACGCACCGTGCCTTCGAGCACCGGCGGCTTGCGGCCGGAAGGTGACGGGCCGGTCGGGATGCCGCTGGAGACGCTGCTGGCCCAGGTGGCGACCCATTTGTCGGACGATGCGGCGGCGATTGCCTTTGCGGCAGCCTCGTGCAGCGCGAGGTAGCCGGGGCGGTTGGGATGGACGCCGTCCGGCGTGTAGGCCGGCGACATGCGGGTGCCGTCATCGGAGAGGAGGCTGTGATAGTCGACATAGACCGAGCCGGTCTGCGCGGCATAGGATTCCAGCCATGTGTTGAGCGCGGCGATCCGAACGGGCGGCTGCGCATCCGGGCGCCAGCCGAACTTCTCGGCCGGGGGAATGCTGGCGAGGACGACCGCGATGCCGTTCTCGCGGGCAAGCGTCACCATGGCGCGGATCTGGTTCTTGTAGGTCTCGTCGCTAACCGGGCCGGTATTTTCGGCGAGGTCATTGGTGCCGGCCATGATGTGCACCACGTCCGGGCGCAGGGCGACGACATCGGCGGGGAAGCGGACGAGCATCTGGGCTGTGGTCTGGCCGCTGATGCCGCGATTGAGGATGCCGGGGCCGAACAGGGCGGGGTCGCCGGCGCTCCAGAATTCGGTGATCGAGTCGCCCATGAAGACGGCTTTGGGCGGCGTGCCGCTTGCCAGCACACGAGCATTGTCTTCCTTGTAGTGGCAGAGATTGGCCCAGTCGGTGCGCAGGCGGGCGCTGTTGGCGGCCTGCACTTCCTTTAGTGCGGGGCTGCCGAAGATCGACTGATGGGTGAAGCCGCTGTCCGGATCCATCATCCGCTCAACCACGCCGGCCATGAAGGCGGTGGTCTCCGCGCTGAGCTGGGTGCAGGCGGGGGCATCTGCGGCGCGCTGCGGTGCGGCGGACGGGGCCTCCGGGCTGGAGGTACAGGCGGCAAGGGCCAGGACGGCGCTCAGCAGAAATGCAGGTTTCATGGCCTGTTTGTCCTCCTCGGTTCGGCCGGCTTGGCGCGGCCCTCTTTCTGTATCCGGGCGCAGTCTGCGGTCTCCGGTGCTTTAGTCTAGCCCTTCAGCTCCCCAAATTGCAATCGTTTGTATTGTCTGGGGTGGATAACATTCCCGTGGGCACGGGATTGTCCCGCATTTGACGAAGTTCCGCCGGGGAAGTGGTATAAGAGTCGATGAAACCCTGCGGCGGACCCGCCGCTGTCCGGAGGAGAGACCTGATGAGACCTGTCCTGTTGGCCCTGCCGCTTTCCGCCCTGGTTGCGGCGTGCACGCCCTATATCGCCCCGGCGCCTGAGCCGGCGGAGGCAGTGGTGGCGCAGTATATGTGCGGCGACCTTGCGGTGGAGGTGACGTTTGCGGACGAGAATTCGCTGATGCGGGCAGGCGGGGCGGAGTACGCGCTGGCACCGGTCGTGACGGGGTCGGGCGCGAAATACGCAGCGGCGGGCGACGGGCCGGAAACCTCGTTCTGGAGCAAGGGCGAGAATGGCCTGCTGGTGATCGACGGGGAGGAGTATCCCGAGTGCGGCCCCGTGGGGGCTGCGCCCGCGAGCGCGCCGGCGGAGGGCCGCTGGTCGGCGGTGGGGCAGGAGCCGGGATGGATGCTGACCATCGAGGCGGGCGAGGCCATTTTCGGCTATGATTATAATCAGGCGCAGCATACCGCAGCGGTGACCGGGCCGACGCCGATCGAGGGCGGCGTGGAATATATCGAAGGCCCCGGCGGGCTGGCAGTGACGCGGCTCTACAAGGTATGCCAGGATGTCATGTCAGGTATTCCGTACCCGGACACGGTGACCGTGACGCTGGGCGACAACGTGTACCGCGGTTGCGGCGGCGACGCGCAGGCAGTGCTGGCGGGCGCCGAATGGGGCATTGAGGAAATCAACGGCCAGCGCGTGATGGACAGCGCGCGCGTGACGCTTACATTCGAGCCGGCAGATGGCCGGGCGGGCGGCACAGGCGGGTGCAATCGCTGGGGCGCCAGCTATACGCTGAACGGCGAAGGCATCAGCTTCGGTGATGCGATGTCGACGCAGATGGCGTGCGAGGAGGCGGTGATGCAGCAGGAGCAGGCTTTCCATGCGGCGCTGCGGGCGGTGACGTCCTATACGGTGGACGAGACCGGCGCGCTGGTCCTGACAGGTGCGGACAATGCAAGCATCCGCGCGCGGCGCTGAGGTCAGCTGCCGGAGCTTGTGCGCAGGCTGCGGCGGATGAAGGTTTCCAGCTTCAGGACCGGGTTGTCATCCGGACTGGTGAGATCGTTGACCGATGCGGCCGTGTGTTCCTGCGTAGCGTCGCCGCTGGCATAGCCGATGATCTGTTCGACGCGCGCCTCGAGGGATTCCGTCAGCAGGCGGATCTGATCGGCGGCGCGGTTCATGTCGGCCTTGGTGACCGGGATGCGTGAACCCGCGTCCATCATCGAGGCCTGCATGCGGATGGTGCGCAGCGGCACAAGCAGTTCGGAGGTGACCGAGCGCAGGAAGCGCGTCTTGGCGGTGCTCGCCTCGTCCGCTTCCTGGCGCAGCGACTCGGCTTCCTGGCGGGAGTCTTCGATCCCGGTAACGTCGGTGAAGATTTCGACCGAGCCGATACTGGCCACTTCATAATTGGCCATCTGCCAGTAGCGGTCGAGCGCATGGGCGACGCCGCCGGTGGATTCGACATTGCGCAGCACCTGCTTCACGCGGGCGTAGAGTTCGTTCTGGAAGACGATGCTGCCGTCTTTCGCGCGCACGGCGAACGCCTGGCCAGAGCCTTCCAGCGCCACTTCGAGAATATCGCGCAACTGGCTGGCTTCCTCGACCGACTTCACTTCCTTCAGGTAAAGGACGAAGGCCTGGCGGGCGCCGAAATAGATGGTGAAGAGCAAGAGCGACAGGGCAATGGCGATGGCCACCATCCGGTCGTTGAAGTGCAGCACCATGTGCAGGTAAAGCGGCAGGGCCGAGCCGGCCATGTAGCGCAGCACGAGGCGCGGGTTGCGCGGCATGACGCACATCAGGCCGGCGCACATCGACACCATGAACAGACAGCCGAACACCAGCGACCAGAACGGATCGCTCGTCTGGTAGAGCGGCAGGCTGCCGAACAGCGCGCCCATGAAGACTGCGAGCGATTCAGAGCGGCGCACATAGCGGCCGCTGACCGATTTCGGCGCCGGACGGCCAATCTTGCGCACATAGTCGAAGGCCATGAACACGGCAGCGACCAGGTTGGTCAGCATCCAGATGAAGATCAGCGTCTCGCCCGAGATCGTGTGGGCGATATAGCTGGCGATCAACGTGTTGAAGACGGTGACGAAGGCCATGATGTGCATGGCGCGCGAGACGTCCAGATGCTGTTGCAGCCGGACGCGCGGCCCTATGGCCGCCTCCTTGTTCGGCTTGCCCGTGAGGACATAGCGGAGGAAGTTCAACTGCTCGCTCATGGGCGCGTTTATGGCAGGGAAACCTTGTTTTCCCGCTTGGCGGGCCGGCCAGATTTGAAGGTCTGTGTTTGCGTCCTGTTAACCCGGCATCCTGTTTTGATTGCTACAGATTGAGGCGGTGGGCGCCGCCGCCTGGTAGCTTTCAAAGCTCGCTCTGGTGGTGGACATCGGCGGCGCAGGCTGGCACGAGCAGGCGCACTTGAAGGTAAGGATCGCATGCCGAGGTTGAAAATCGCGGTGATTGGGGCAGGCCCCGGCGGACTGAGCGCGGCTCAGTTCATCCGCGATTCCGGGCACGAAGCCGTTGTTTTCGAAAAGGAAAACCGGATCGGCGGTAAATCCTTCTCGTTCTCGAACGGCGATGCGTTCAACGAGATGGGGACCTGCTACACCACGCGCCAGCATGTGATCGTCAAGCGCTGGATGCGCCAGCATGGCATCCACCTGCGTAGGCTGGGCGAGGCGCGCTACGACGATGCGCCGGTGGTCGATTATGTGAAGAAGGGCGCCGGGCCGCCGCTGGCGGTGCAGGCACTTAAATTCGTCACTGAAGCGGGAAAGCTGCGCCGGAAGATTGCCGCTGCGCCGGAGGACAAGGCCGTGCGCGCCGAGGCGGCGATGACGGTGGATGACTGGCTCGCACGCCTGAAGCTGCCGAAGCTGGACCTCGCCATGCACCGTATCCTGCCGGCGCAGGGCTATGGCTATGCGAAGGAAGTGACCATCGGCCAGACGGTGCAATGGTGCGACTTTGACCTGCTGATCTCCGGCGTGCTGAACGACATGCACATGCCGGTGGAAGGGTGGAGCGAGTTCTGGGAGCGGTTTTCGAAACGCTTCGACATTCGCCTTGAAGCCAATGTGCTCGGCCTCGACCGGGACGAAACGGGCGTGACCGTCTACACTCAGAACGGCACCGACAAGTTTGATGCGCTCGTTTCCAGCGTGCCGATGGATGAGTTTGCGCGGCTGGCGACGCTGGCGCCGGCGGAAGAGGCAGTGCTGACAGGCGTCGACTGGCAGAATTACACGACGACGCTGGTCGCCTCGAAGAACTGGTTCACCGGCGCGCAGGTGCATGGCTATTCGCGGGCCTGCAAGGACCCCTCGCTGCGCGGGGCGATGCTCGGCTCGCGGCGCGAGGGTGAGGCGCTGGAGGACGGCGCACGGCTTTATGTTACGGGGCAGTTCTCCAACAACCTCACGCCGGCGGAATTGCGCGAGATCCTGCTTTCGGACATCGCCGCGCTGGGCGTGCAGGCGGATGTGATCTATGCGCGGACTTGGAAGTATTTCCCGCAGTACAATGCGCAGGCCGTCGGCGCCGGGCTGTTCTCGGCGCTGAGGGAAGCGCAGGGCGGGCGGCGGACATGGTTCACCGGCGCGACCTTCTCGCATGAGCTGGTTTCGTCCGTAGTCGAACGGTCCCGGCTGTCGGTGAAGGATATGGTGAAGCGGCTGGGGTAAGTTCCTCGGCTACCCAATCGCCGAATAATAATCCCGCCAGCACTTCTGCCCCACATCATTGTAAGCCCGCATAGCATCCACCATGCGTAAAAACTCTGTCTGCGGACCTAGTTCGGGTGGCAGCAACGGATCGAAGTTGATGAGGCGGATGACGGCCTGGCCGGTGAGCAGGGTGTCGCGGGCGGCTTCATCCTTGCCGAGGCGGGGCAGGCGGGCGAGGCTTGCGTCCATCGCGGCGATGGCGGTGGCATAGGCATCGGCGAGCGCGTCCGGCGGCCAGAGGGTGGGCCAGTCCGGCGGGGTGGCGGCGGCGATGGCGGAGATGCGAAGCAGGGTCATGTCGCCGTCTGCGCCGATGCCGGTGAGGTCTGCGCGGTGATCTTCCAGCGTGCGCGCGAGATTGGCGGGGCGCACCCAGAGCGCGCCGGCGGTTTCGCGGTAGCCGTAGAGGGCGAGGGCGCGTTCGCGGGCGCGCAGCTGCTTGCGGTCGGTGCGGCCGAGATCGTGTGTCAGGGCGATCAGCCAGTCGCCATTCCACGCGGTCATCCGTTCCCGGACATTCTGCCAGTCCTGCAGGCGCCGTGTCAGCGCGCGCGCGCGCGGGCCGGGAGAGTAGACGCCGCGGTCTGGGCTTTCGAGCAGGCCTTCCTTCAGGAGGCGCGTGACCGCGACGCGCAGGGTGGCTGCCTCGATGCCGAACAGGGCGGCGGCGCCGATCAGGCGGCCGATGGATTGCGGGCCGGCCTCCGTGCCGCTCATCAGCGACAGGACGAGGGCGCGGGCGGAGACGTCTTCCGGGGCGAGGGGTTCAAAATAATACATCAATTGACGTGATATGACATATCGTGTAATAAATCACTAAGAAGGATGATGGGAGGCCCGCGCAATGAACACGGTGAAGCTTTCGGACGCGCTGTCAAAGGAAGACTTGCGGGCGCTGCGGGAGAAATCCGACCTGCGGGCGGCGGCTTCGCTCCTCTGGACCTGGGCGCTGATCGCGGGCGCCTTTGCGCTGTTCGTCGTCTGGCCGAACCCGCTGACCTTCCTGGCCGGCGCGGTGATCCTTGGCGGGCGCCAGCTGGCGCTTGGCGTGATCAACCATGACTGCGCGCATCATGCCTTCTTCAAGAGCGCGAAGGTGGATGATTTTGTCGGCCACTGGATCTGCGGCGCGCCGATGAACATTTCGCTGCCCGCCTACCGCGCCTATCATCTGAAGCATCACAAATATGCCGGCACGCCGGACGATCCGGATATCGGTTTTGTGAAGAATTACCCCGTGCCGGCCGAAAGCCTGCGCCGGAAATTCATCCGGGATCTGACGGGCCAGACGGGATATCGCGATACGCTGCGCAAGATCCGGAACTTCAAGTTTGCGCGCCAGTGGCAGTGGCCGGCCTTCCATATTGCGCTCCTGGGCATCCTGACGGCGGTGGGCGCGCCCTGGGCTTACCTGATGTGGTGGGCGGCGGAGATTTTCTTCTATCCGGCGATCGTCCGCCTGCGGCAGATCGGCGAGCATGGCACGGCGAAGGATCGCACCAGTCTCGACGCGCGCCTCAACACGGGCACAACTGTCGCGCCTTTCTGGCAGCGCGTGATCCTGGCGCCGAACGACGTGAACTACCACCTCGAACACCATATGTTTGCGTCCATCCCGCCCTATAACCTGCCGCGCCTGCACCGCACATTGTCCGCAGGCGGATATTATGACGGATTCGACTGTATCTCGCGTGGTTATGGCGACGTGATCCGCCGCGCAGTGCGCCCGGATGAGGCGCAGATGGTGGCGGCGGAGTAGGCCGGCTCCAAGCCTTTTATTCATGAAGTTTGCCGTAGACGCCTGCGAAGGCAGGGGTCCAGCTTTTCTGCGTCTGGGTACCTGCCTTCGCAGGTCCCTTCGGAGACGGCGGGCTACATCGGCTCCGTCCGGTACGGCGCAAGGTCCGGGAACACCGGTTCGCGTTTTTCGGCGCGGGCCTTGAAGGCTTCGGCCATGTGCGGGGGCGGGAACATGGCGGCGTTCCAGATGCCGATATAGTCGAGCGTGTCGGCGGTATTGTGGTCGCGGCCGTAATTGATCAGCACTTTCGAGCCGGTGACGGCGATGGGGTTTTTCGAGGCGATCTCGCGCGCCGTTGCCATCACGCCGGCGATCAGGTCTTCGTGCGTGTCGTAGATGTCGTTGACGAGGCCGATCTCCTTCGCCTTCGCCGCGTCGATGCGCCGGCCGGTATAGGCGAGTTCCTTCACCCAGCCTTCGGGGATGTAACGCTGCAGGCGCGGAAAGGTGCCGACATCGGCGGTCATCGCGATGTTGATTTCCATGATGCAGAAGAAGGCATCCTTCGTGCACCAGCGGATATCGCCGGCGGTGATCATGTCGATGGCGCCGCCGATGACGCCGCCATGGCAGGCGAAGAGGACGGGGATGCGCGCCTCTTCCATACAGTTGAAGGATTGCTGGATCGCTTTGACATTCGTGCGGAAGGCTTCGGCAAGAATGTAGCGGTCATGCTCGGCGGCGGGGCGCGGGCCGGTGAAGACAGTGGTGTCCATGCCGGCGGAGAAATGCTTGCCGGTGGAGGAGATGACGATGACGCGGGCGAGGGCGTTCTGGTCGATGGTGCGGACGATTTCCGGAAGCTCGTTCCAGAAGGCCTTGTTCATCGTGTTCATCGCCTCGGGGCGGTTCATCTGGATGTGGGCGACCTTGTCCTCGATGGTCACCTTGAAGGCTTCATAGGATGGCTTGAGCATGGGATTTCCTCCGTTTGAGGAGGAATGTAGCAGGCGCGCGCGGAGCGGCGAGGGGTGACGCGGGGGGAGGGCTCAGGCCTTCACCTTTTCATGCCCCACCGGGCGCATCAGGAGGGCGAGGATGGCTTCGTCCACGGTGATCTCGCCTTCGATGACGGCGGCGACGGCTTCGCAGATCGGCATCTCGATGCCTTTCGCGCGGGCGAGCTGGCGTAGGACGGGGGCGGTGGCGACGCCTTCGGTGACGGAGTTGCGCGCGTCGAGCACATCGGCGAGCTTTTCGCCTTTGCCGAGGGCGAGACCGAGCGACATGTTGCGGCTGGTCTCGGACGAGCAGGTGAGCACGAGATCGCCGAGGCCGGAAAGGCCGGTGAGTGTTTCCGCCTCGGCGCCGAGGGCGAGGGCGAGGCGCGTCATCTCGGCATAGCCGCGCGCGATGAGGGCGGCGTGGGCGGAGCGGCCGAGGCCCTTGCCGAGCGCGATGCCGCAGGCGATGGCGAGCACGTTCTTCACCGAGCCGCCGATTTCCGCGCCGAGAAGATCCGTCCCCAGATAAGGCCGGAAGGTGGGCGTCGAGATCGCCTGGATGAGTTCGGTGCCGAGCGCCGCATCGCGCATGGCGAGCGTGACGGCAGTGGGCAGGCCTTTCGCCACATCAATCGCGAAGCTGGGGCCGGACATGACGGCAGGCGCAGCCTCGGGTAGCTCCTCGGCAAGTACATCGGTCATGAAGCGCGCGGTCGCAAGCTCGATGCCCTTGGAGCAGAGCACGACCGGCGTGCCGGGGCGCAGCGAGGCCTTCAGTGCACGGAGGGTGGCGCGTGTGTGCTGGGCCGGGGCGACGGCGAAGATGGCGTCGCAGGCGCCGAGGTCTTCGAGACGGTTCGTCGCGCGGATCTGCGGCTTCAGGGGCACGCCCTTCAGGAAGACGGTATTTTCGTGGGCGCTGTTGATTGCCTCGGCGACTTCCGGCTCGCGCGCCCAGATCAGGACGGACTGGCCGTCGCGCGCAATCGCCTGCGCAATCGCCGTGCCCCACGCGCCGGCGCCAATGACGCCGAAGGATTTGAAATGCGTTGTCATGCGGGTTGTTTGGCCGAAGCCGGGGCGGGGGGCAAGCGGGAGGGTATATTTCCGTTCATCCCCGCGTAGGCTGGGATCGGGTCAAAGCCGAGTCTCCCGCGACCCCCGCCTTCGCGGGGGTAGTCGGAGCTGGGGTCAGACGAAAACGAACGTTGCCGTCTCATCCTCTGCCGTGACGGCAACCTTGCGGCCGACGGGGGTCGCATCCTCGCGCAATACAGCCAGCGTCGCGGCATTGGCATTGTTGGCGATCGCACGACGACCGTCTGCAAAGCGGGCGAAGATGATGCCGCGTTCGGGGCCGTCCTTGCCGTGGGTGACGGTGAAGGTTTCGAGCGTGGCTTCGCCGGAGACGATGGCGACTTCGACCTGCTGTTTCGGCTTAGCGGCAGGCTCGGCCGGGGTGAAGGATTTCGGCGCGGTGGTGGAGTAGATGCCGGCGGATTCTTTGGTCATCCAGCCGCCATTGGCGAGGACGAGGCCGAAGTTGCCGGGATTGGCGCGAAGCGCGGCGGTCATCTCGGCTATTCCGTGCAGGGAGTAATTGTTTCCGGGCCCGCCGAAGAAGGGCAGCCCGCCGGTCAGTGTGAGCGGGCGCTTGTCGGTTTCCCAGTCGAGGCCGAGCGCGGCGGCGCCGGAGAATACCGCGCAGGGGAAGCAGGAATAGAGATCGAAGTGCTGGATTTCGGTCTGTGTCTTTCCGGCCTGCGCCAGCGCGCGGGAGACGGCCGTGTCCATCGCCCAGGAACGGTCGAGCACGGGGCGCAGCGAGATGAGATCGTCGCCCGCATCGCCGCCGCCGTGAAGATAGACGCGTTTGGCTTCCGGCACGCCGAGTTCGTCTGCCTTGGAGGAGGAGACGAGGATCGCGGCGGCGCCCTGGTTCACGGCGTCCTGCGCGATGAACCATTTCAGGAAGGGGTCGGCGTACTCGTAATTGTCGCGCGAGGGCGTCGAGAGGAAGTCGACCGTGTGTTCCACCGGGAACTGCGAATACTTGTTTCTCGCGGCAACCGCGGAGAAGGGCTGGAACAGCTCGGCCATGGCGCGGCGGTGGCCGGAGCGGGTGCGGCCTTCGCGGGCAGCGATGGCGTTTTCAAAAAGGCCATAGAAATAGGCGGGCGCGACGAGGCCGTGCTTGATTTCCTCGCGCGACAGCATCATCGGGCCCATGCCACGATCCTCATACGGAGCATCTGCGCCGTCTGCCCAGTTGATCTCGACGCCATGCTTGCGCGCGCCTTTCGAGGCGCGGTTCGCCTCAGAGCCGGAGATGAGAACGGCGTCGACTTCGCCCTCATGGATGCGGCGGGCAAATTCGTTGACGAGCGCCTGCGGGCTCTGGCCGCCGACGGTTTCGTAGACGAGGCGGGCGGGCTTCGTGCCGGTTTCGCGCGCGAGCGTGCCGGGCAGGTTTGTGTTGTGGCCGTGCGGATGGCTCGCGCGACCGACCGAGTCTTCAAAGATACGCACCACGGCGATGGTGTCGATGGCGGCGGCGATGTTGGCTGCGCCTATATCCGCGAGGGCGGCTTTGGAGGCCTCCGTCATCAGCGAGAGCGGCGAGGGCGCGCCGGCGGGGCCCGTCTTGCCATCCCATTGGCTGAGGGACTGGCCGACGCCGATGAGGACCGGGAGATCACCTTTTGCCATGACGTATTCCTCGCTGCTTGCCGCTGTCCGGGCGGTTTAACGCGCACGGAAAGCAGGCGCGAGGGGAGACGTTGGGGAAACGGTTCAGCTTGCCGCAGCGAGTTCCGCAAGGATCGCTTCGGGGAGGGCGGGGTCGAGGACGGCAGTGAGGTGGTTGCCCTTCAGCTGCCGGTAGCGGGCGCCGGGAATCTTCTCGGCGAGCGCAGGGCCGGAGCCGTTGTCGAGATCGTCTTCGCCGGTGAGGACGAGCGTGGGCACATCGAAGGTCGCGAGCAGGTCGGCGGGTGTGTAGATGCGCGCGGAGAGTGCGCCGAGATAACCGATGAGGCTGCCGCCTGTGGCTCTGGCGCGGGCGAGGATGGCTTTCGCGCCGGGCGTGTCGCGGCCGGCGAGGCCGTCTTCGATGGCGGCGCGGAAGGCGGTGTTGCGGTCGGTGTTGTGCTCGTCGGCCACGGAGTCGCCGATGCCGCCCAGGATGAGGCGCCCGGTCTTGCGGCTGAGCAGGTGGAAGCGCAGCGCGGAGATGGCGCCCATCGAATAGCCGACCGTAGCGAGCGGCGCCTCGCCGAGATGGGCGGTGAGGGCGATCTGGTCGCGCGCGATGGCATCGGCGGGCCAGGCTTCGGGCGGAGCGTCATAGGGCGAGGCGCCATGACCGCGCAGGTCCGGCGCGATGACGCGGTAGCCGGCGGCGGTGATCTTCTCCGCGATCTTCGGCTGCAGCCAGTTGAGGTCGGCGTTGCCGGAAAAACCGTGGAGGAGGAGGATGGCGGGGCCAGTGCCGAGGTCGTGATAGGCGATGGGCGTGCCGTCGAAGGAGGGGTAGGTTTTCATGCGCAGGAGTTAACGGGATGTGGGCCGGGAGACAACCTGCCGGGCGCGTGAGCCGTAAAGCTGAGGCCTGATGCGGGCGGACCGGTTGCTGTACAAAGGGCGGATTGCCGCCCGCGCACCGGATTGCGCCGAACGATGAAACTTCACCGATCCGCCACACCATACCTTTCCGGGTTTCGGCTAGTCTCGGCGGGTTAGGGTTGGCAAAAAAGAGTCCTCAGCTGTGCCGTCACTGAAGCGCGCATTGACCTTACTTTGGAACCAGTACCGGCTTCAGACCGGAGACATGGACCTGTGCCGGGCCCAGTTCCGGGAGTTCGTGCATCAGGTTCCGCTGATGTATTTCATCGTCTGCTGGAACGCGGTCGCGGTGGCCTTCACTTACCGAAATGAGGCCAGCCCGTGGCTCAACCTGATATTCCCGGTGGTCCTGTGCGCTGTCGGGTGCGCGCGCGGATTCTGGTGGACCCGGAACAGCCAGACGACATTTTCGGACGCTGAAATCCTGCGCCATATCCGCACCACAGGTATCCTGGCGATTGTGCTCACCTCGGCCTTTACGGTCTGGACATTCCTGCTTTACCCGCATGGCGACCAGCAGACAAAAACGCACCTGACCTTCTTCCTGGCACTGACGCAGATCAGCGCCGTATTCTGCCTGTTTCCGCTTCGCCCGGCAGCGCTTTCCGTTGCCACATTCTCCACGATACCGTTCCTGATCCACTTTTCGGTGGTCGACAATGCACGCAGGCTGCCCGAGGCATTGATGCTGACGATGGTCGCGGGCGGGATGGTGTTCATTCTCTACAAATACAATGCGACCTTCGCAAAACTCATCCGCTCACGGCACATTCTGCGCCAGCGGCAACTTGAAACCCAGAAGCTGAGCGACGAGAACCGGCAGATCGCTTTCACCGATCCTCTGAGCGGCCTGCCGAACCGGCGCGCGCTGCTGTCCCGCCTCGAGGCGATTGCCAGCCGGACGGACCGTGAACCCGGACAGCTGGCAATGGTGTTCATCGATCTCGACGGGTTCAAGGTGATCAACGATTTTCACGGCCACCAGTTCGGAGATCATCTGATCACGGAGGTTGGCCGCACGCTCTGCTCGCTGCGCGGGGAGCATTCAATGCTGGCGCGTATGGGCGGCGACGAGTTTGCCCTGCTCATCGAAGCCGGGAATGCCGCCGCCGCAGCGCAGCAGTTTGCGGCGTCTGCACTTGCCTGCCTGACCCAGCCCATCACCATTCTCGACCGGCAGTTCCAGATCGGCGCGAGCATCGGCATCGCGATTGATCTGGACGGGCAAACTGCGCCGTTCGAGCTGCTGCGCCAGGCGGACACGGCGATGTACGCGGTCAAGGCGAACGGCAAGCATGGCATCCAGCTGTTCGACAAGGCGCTGGACGAAGGCAAGAAGTGGCGCCACCAGATCGAGCAGGAGATCGCGACCGGTCTCGGGCGCAGCGAGTTTGACGTTGTCTACCAGCCGATCGTGGATGCACGGACGGAAGCGGTGGTCTGTGTCGAGGCGCTGGTGCGCTGGCCGGGCCGGCCGGGAGGTCCTCTGACCCCGGATGAATTCATCGGCATCGCGGAAGGCAGCGGCACGATCCAGGCGCTCGGGATGTATGTGCTGGAACGCGCGTGCCGAGAGACCGGTTACATCCGCGGCCTGAAGCTCAGTGTCAACGTCGCCCCGACCCAGTTCAACAATCCGGATTTCTGCCGGCATGTCCAGGAGATCCTGGCGCTGACCGGTTTCCCGCCGGAGCGGCTGCAGCTGGAGATCACCGAGCGCCACCTGATCGATTATCCGGAGCGCGCCTCGCAGGCCATTGATACGCTGCGCGGCCTCGGCGTGAGTTTCGCGCTCGACGATTTCGGCACGGGCTTTACCAGCATTGCCTACCTTCAGTCCTTCGGATTCAGCTGTGTGAAGATCGACTGCTCGCTGACGAAAAGGCTGGACCATGACCCCAAGGCGGGCTTCCTGATTTCAGGCCTGATCCAGATGGCGCGGGGGCTGGATGTCAGCGTCGTGGTCGAGGGTGTCGAGACGGCAAGCC
The DNA here is from genome assembly GCF_046313975.1 of Hyphomonas sp. Classification (GTDB taxonomy): domain Bacteria; phylum Pseudomonadota; class Alphaproteobacteria; order Caulobacterales; family Hyphomonadaceae; genus Hyphomonas. The sequence goes on from NZ_JBKBXB010000034.1 coordinate 24,835, forward strand.
TTGCGGCGGCGCTGAAGGCGACAGGCTGCAAGCAGTTGCAGGGTTATCATTTCGGCCGTCCGGGTCCGCTGCGTAATATCGTTGCCCACGAACTCGTGGGGCATATGGCTTCGGAAGTTGCCTGAGGATTCTCCCGGTCGGAGACCCGAAACCGTCCCTGAGCGGATGAACGGGGGCCCGGGCCGCGAGCCCCCGTTTCCTTCTGGCTAGAGCACGTCCAGCATTTCCGCGACCAGCGGGTGGCGCACCACGTCGCCGGCTTCGAGGCGGATGACTGAGGCGCCGGAGAGGGCTTCGAGTTTTTCCGCCGCCTTCGCGAGGCCGGAGAATTCCGGCAGCAGGTCCGACTGGCCGGGATCGCCCGTGATCACCATCGTGGAATGCCAGCCCAGCCGTGTAAGGAGCATCTTCAGCTGGGTGTAGGTGCAGTTCTGCGCCTCGTCGATGACGATGAAGGCATTGTTCAGTGTACGCCCGCGCATGAACCCGATGGGCGCGATCTCGATGACGCCTTCGGCGAGCATGTGTTTCAGCTGGCCGGGCGAGAGACGATCCGAGAGTGCGTCATAGAGCGGGCGCAGGTAAGGCGCGAGCTTGTCTTCCATGCCGCCGGGCAGGAAGCCGATCTGCTCGCCGGCTTCCACCGCCGGGCGTGAGAGCACGATCTTCGAGACCTTGCCTTTCTGCAGCGCCTCGACGGCCTTGCAGATGGCGAGATATGTCTTGCCCGTACCTGCGGGCCCCAGGGCGCACACCAGGGCGCGGGTGTCCATCGCCTCCATAAGCTGGGCCTGGTTTTCCGAGCGGGGCTTGACGGTTTTCTGGTAGCGCTGGGTGCGTTCGGGCGCCTGGGTGTTGGTGATCGTGTCGCCGTCATCCGGATGCCAGCCGCGCCGGCCGCCTTCGATGGCGTGCAGATGCGCTCCCTTGCCCCGGGCCGGCTCGTCGAACCAGGCCGAGGGACGAACCTCGGTTGCGGTCTTCAGGCGCTTGGCTGCGTTGCGTTTACCCATGGGAGGCCTCCTTGGCTGCGGGCATGAAAAAAGCCGCTGGCGGAAAAGCGCAGCGGCCTGGCGAAAAGGTGGAAGAGGCGGGAGCAGACCCCGGTGGCGGGCTGCCGGCTTCCGGGAGGTGTGCTCCCGGCGGCGAGGGAAAATCAGGCACCAAAACGGCCATTGCCTCTCCGAATCTACGACCCTTATAGAGTAGCACCATTATCTGAAGGTTAAGCGACATTCCGCTTACGAAATAAGTAACGAACAGGGACGACCAAAAAATGGCCATGTATGAACTGGATGGAGTCAGGCCCAGCCTGCCGGCGAGCGGCAATTACTGGATCGCCGGCAGCGCCGAGGTGATGGGCAATGTGATTCTCCGGGAGAATGCCTCGGTCTGGTATGGCTGCGTGCTTCGGGGCGACAATGACCCGATCATGATCGGCGAGAACACGAATATCCAGGACCTGTCGGTGATCCATACGGACATTGGCGCGCCGGTGACGATCGGGAAGAATGTGACGGTCGGCCACCGGGTGATCCTGCATGGCTGCGAGATTGGCGACGACACGCTGATCGGCATGGGCTCGACGATCCTGAACCGGGTGAAGATCGGGCGGAACTGTATCATCGGGGCGAACACGCTGATCGCGGAAGGCAAGGAGATTCCGGACAATTCGCTGGTGATGGGCGCGCCGGGGAAAGTGGTGAAGGAAGTCTCGGAGGTTCAGTTGCAGATCATCCGGATGTCGGCGCATCACTATGTCGAGAACTGGCAGAAGCACCGCGCGGGAATGAAGCGGGTGGATTGAAGCGCGCGCGGATTGCCGGCCGTTACAGGCGATTCCAGCTTTTTACGGTTTTGAATCCAGGGGGGCGTTCCAGGTGGTGCGGAGGGATTCGGCTTCGGCGAGAGGCAAGCCCGTCCAGCCGAGGCGGGCGTCGCGGGATTCGAAGATCATCAGCTGGGCGGTGGCCGGCAGGAGGGCGGCGATGGCCCGGCGGACGTCGCCGAGGATGAAGGCAGAGCGCAGGATGAAGGTGCCGGGCATCGGTTCGGTGAAGCGGCCGAGCGGGGCGAGGGCCTGGGCGATGGTGTGGCGGTCGCCTTCGCTGACGCCGGGACCGCAGATGAGGACGAAATTGGTGGCTTCGGTGCGCCGCGCCGCGCGGGCCTCGAGGGCAGCCTGGATGCGCGGGCGCAGGACCGGGTGGTCGAGGGCGGAGACGAAGGGTTCGCCATCGCCGCCGGAGATGCGGGCGAGGGGGCCGAGGCGGCCGGCATCGGCGAGGGACTGGAGCTGGCCGAGGGTGAAGGGGCCGTGGGCCTTGCCCTGGCCCATGACATACCAGACCGGGGGATCGAGATCGGCTAGGTTCAGCGCGTCCGGGGCGTCGGCGCGGGCAGGCGTCTTTGGCAGGACCCGGTCGATGCGGGGGCGCCGGCGCATCATGGATCAGTCCTGCGCTGCTTCAGCGCCGCGCAGGTAGCGCACGGCGAATTTCTTTCCGGCGACCCGGACGACTTCAGCGCGCATGTTGTTGGTCTGCACCCGGTCGCCGACATAGGGCGGATTACCGAGCGCCTCGAAGGCTGCGCCGGTGAGCGAGATGTCGGTGAGGCGGCATTGCAGGTTTGTGCCGTTCGGCAGGATGACGACGGCCTGGCCGGTGGCGGCGAAGCGCGGGGCGACGCGGTCTTCGCGCAGGCCGAGCGTGTCCTTGTTGACGAGCCAGGTGAGCCGGTCGGCGAGCTTGTCGCGTTTCAGGGTCGAGGTCTGGAAGCGGACGGCAAAGCCGCCGGGCGCCATGCGCACGACATCGCCGACGACGCGGCCAAGATCATCGAAATAGCAGACGACCTGCTTGCCGGAATCCGGCGGGGTGCTGGACAGGATGAGGGCGCCGTCACAGGAGACATTGGCGGTGAGCAGTTCGTGATCGTCCTGCTCGTCGGTGAGGAAGCGGCCGGTGAGGCGCAGGTCAACGCGCTTGTAGCTGCGCCGGTCCCGGCGCGGGCTGGCGCCGGGGAAAGGCGCGGGGCGGAGTGATTGTGGCTGCGTCATTTTCGTCATCCGGCTGGCAGGCGCGCCGGCGGCCGCGGTTCGCCTCGTTTCCGGATAAAAGAGGAAGATTGACAATTGGTTGCGCGATTATGGTTAGAGCCGTTAGGCTTAAGGCCGAGGAAACCATTGCAGGAGCTGCAGAGCCATGAGTGCCGTCGCGTTCGATTATGTGATCATTGGAGCAGGGAGCGCGGGCTGCGTGCTGGCCAACCGCCTGTCGGCGGACCCGGACGTGAAGGTGTGCCTGATCGAAGCGGGCAAGAAGGACACGTCGCTGATGGTGCGCATGCCGGCGGGCGTGGGCAGCCTGATCAAGGCGCCGGGCGACTATAACTGGGGCTTCTGGACCGAAGACCAGAAGCACATGGACGGGCGCAAGCTCTACTGGCCGCGCGGCAAGGGCTGGGGCGGGTCATCTTCGATCAATGGCATGGTGTATATCCGCGGGCATGCGGGCGATTATGACCTGTGGGGCCAGATGGGCCTGAAGGGCTGGAGCTATGCCGATGTGCTGCCCTATTTCAAACGCGCGGAAAGCTATGAGAACGGTGCGAATGATTTCCATGGCGGCGACGGGCCGCTGAACGTGACCGAGAGCCCGATGGGCGGGCCGGTCTACCAGGCCTTCATTGAGGCAGGCCGGCAGGCGGGTCATCCGGTGACGGACGATTTCAATGGCGCGCAGCAGGAAGGCTTCGGGCCGTATCAACGCACGATCTACAAGGGCGAGCGCTGGAGCGCTTCGTTCGGATACCTGCGCCCGATCGAGGGCAAGCGGGCGAACCTGACGGTGATTTCGACCGGCATGGTGACGCGTGTGCTGATCGAGGGCGGCAAGGCGGTGGGCGCCGAATATGTCGACGGGCGCGGCAAGGAAGCGGTGCAGGTGCGCGCGGACCGGGAGGTGATCGTGTGCGCGGGCGCGGTACAGTCGCCGCAGCTCCTGCAACTGTCGGGGATCGGCGATCCGGCGCAGCTGAAGGCGCTGGGCATCGAGGTGAAGGCAGCCTCGCCGAATGTCGGGCAGAACCTGCAGGATCACCTGGATGTGACGGTGATCAACAAGATGACGCAGCCGCTGTCGGCCTATTCGCAGCAGAAGGGCATCAAGAAACTGTTCGTGGGTATTCAATATCTGGCGACCCAGAAGGGCGCGGGCGCGGACAATTTCCTGCAGGCGGGGGCATTTCTGAAATCGCGGACGGGCCTCGAGATGCCGGACATCCAGCTGCATGTGGTGAACGCGATCATGATGAACCACGCCAATCATACGCCTACGGAAGATGGGTACACGGTGCATGCCTGCCAGCTGCGCCCGGAGAGCCGGGGCACCGTGCTGCTGAAATCGGCTGATCCGTTCGACCATCCGGCAATCGATCCGAATTATCTCGCCACGGAAGAAGACCGCAGGGCGATGCGCGAGTCGGTGAAGATGGTGCGCGAGGTGTGCCGGCAGGCGGCGCTGAAGCCGCTGACGGGAGAAGAGATCATGCCGGGTGCGGGCGTGGTGTCGGATGCGGATATCGACGCGTTCATCCGCGCGAAGGGCGAGACGATCTATCACCCGGTCGGCACAGTGGCGATGGGCACGCAGCCGGATGCGCCGGTGGACGGCGAGCTGCGCGTGCGCGGGGTCAGCGGGCTGCGCGTGGTCGACGCGTCGGTGATGCCGACACTGGTGGGCGGCAATACGAATGCCCCGACGATCATGGTGGCGGAGAAAGCCGCCGACATGATGCTCGGTCGCACGCCGCCGCCACGCGAGGAGCCTAAGCGGGCGCTGGCGACCGCCTGATCAGTTGTTTGCGACGAGGCGCAGCGACGGGCCGAGGCGGCGCGTGTCGGGCGGCACCAGCATCGAGATGCGGTGACGGAAGACGGACTTGCCGGCGAGGGCCTGCTCGCTGCCGAGTGTCTGGCAGAGGCCGAGCATGCGGTGGCGCGGGGTACGGCCGGCCTCGGGGCTGAGCGGCATCAGCGAGATTTCGAGTTCGGCGCAGTCGCCGTTCAGGGTCTCGCCGCGGCCGCGCACGACGCCCGGGGCGCCGTCGAAGCGGATGCCTTCGAGAAAGGCAGCCATCATCGCACGGTCAGGGCCGGTCCAGAGGTCGAGCCAGTTGCGGTTGACGAGGTTGCGGCCGACGAGGGCGTTGAGGGCCGGGCCGGACGTGCGCACGAGCCAGGAGAGGTCTTCGCGGCGTTCGATGACGAAGATGCGCTCGACGAGGCTTGCGTGATCGCGCACATCGGGACCTTCGAGGGCGTGGCCTTGAGGGTTTTCCTGCATGCGGCGCCAGGCATCCAGCAGGACGCGCGTGTTGGGGTGGATCGACCGGTCGGTCATGGGACGGGATTACTCCGGATGTAAATCTTGCGGCGCCGCTCTCGCGCCGTTCCGGAGAAGGCAATCGCAATATCTGTTCCAGACTGCTGGCTCAACGCGGATGGGAAAGTCTCGCCTCTGAAGCGGTGCTGGCTCCCCATCCGGCGTCAGCGTGCGGTGCGATTGCGCACGTCTCAGGCGAGTTTGATTTTTTAGACCTTTGCGCGCGTCTCATGCCGGTACAAATGGCGCGAATGCAACAGGCGGAATGGTTTCACGTTCTTGTGCTGCGAAACCTTTGCGGGCGGGGGTTGCGCTCTCATTCGCGGCGCGTTTACCCTGAAAGATAATTAAGGAAGACGGGATTCGCCGGAATACCTGTCACCGCCCCACCGTTTCACGCAAACTCCCAGGAAGGAAAACTCAGAGTGTATTCCAACAATTTGTACAAAGGCCGCTTCGGCAGCCTTCGCGCTGCGCTTTGCCTTGGCGCCGGCCTCACCGCGCTTTCGGCATTCGCAGCGCCCGCCCTCGCACAGGAAGATGTCGCCGAGGAAGAAACCACCCGCACGCTGCAGACCGTGACGATCACAGCAACGAAGCGTGAGCAGACGCTGCAGGATGTTCCGATTGCCGTTTCGGTGGTGGACGATTCCACGATCGCGCGCGCGGCCATCGTTGACCTCAACGACCTGCAATCTGTCGTGCCGTCGCTGACGGTTGGCCAGCTTCAGTCTTCGGCCAATACCAACTTCATCATCCGCGGCTTCGGCAACGGCGCGAACAATGCCGGTATCGAACCGTCGGTCGGCGTGTTCATCGACGGCGTGTACCGGTCGCGTTCGGCATCGCAGATTTCGGACCTTCCGAACATCCAGCGCGTTGAAGTGCTGCGCGGACCGCAATCGACGCTGTTCGGCAAGAACGCTTCGGCAGGTGTCGTCTCGGTGGTGACCAAGAAGCCGCAATACGAATTTGGCGGTGTGGTTGACGCCACGGTCAGCAACTTCAATGGCTATCGCCTGAACGGCTATGTGACCGGCCCGCTGTCCGAGAACGTCGCCGGTGCGTTTGGCGTGACCTACAACAAGCGCGACGGCTATGTCGAAGACAAGGGCTTTGGCCCGGACCAGAACGAGCGCAACCGCTGGGGCGCGCGCGGCGACCTTCTGTTCGAACCGAACGAGAACCTGAGCTTCCGCCTGCTGGCCGACTATGACCAGATCGATGAAGTCTGCTGCGCAGCCGGCAACGTCGTGAACGGCCCGACGGGTGCCATCGTGCAACTGCTCGGCGGCAATCTCGCGGCGGAAGATCCGTTCTCGTATGATGTCTATTACAATTTTGGCTCGACCAACAAAATCGACAATGGCGGCCTGTCCTTCCAGGCAGACTGGGACCTCGGCGAAGTCCAGCTGACCTCGATCACGGCCTATCGCGAATCGAAGCTGGATACGAACCAGGACTCCGACTTCACCAGCGCCGACCTGATCGGACGCAACGCCAACAAGACCGACATCCAGACCTTCACGCAGGAATTCCGCATCGCGTCTTCGGGCGTGGGCGCGGTCGACTGGATGGTGGGCGGCTTCTATTTCGACGAAAAGGTCGAGATCGAGAACGACTTCCGCTATGGCACGGACTTCCGCGGCTATGTGGATGTTCTGTCGAACGGCGCGCTGAACACGATCGAAGGCATCCTGGGCGGCGCTCCGGCAGTCGGCAACCTGTTCGGCCAGGCCGGGCAGGGTCTTGCCGAAGAGTTCGGCCAGGACAACACCGCGAAGTCGCTGTTCGCGACCTTCGACTTCCATGCCAGCGACCGTGCGACTTTCACGTTCGGCGCCAACTATACCGATGACGAAAAGTCCGCCTACGGACGGATTGTCAACACCGACGCCTTCTCGGCGCTTGATCTCGTGGCGCTCGGCGTTGCTGTCGGCGTGCCGGTGCAGGTGGCGAACAACCCGACCTTCAACCCGTTCCTGGCGCTGCGCCCGCTGCAGTTCCTGCCGCCGTTCCTCGGCTTCCCGAACGCGGTGGAAGACGGCTACTCGCACGACAACAACATGACCTACACGACGCGCTTTGCGTATGATGTGACGGACAATGTAAACGCGTACATCTCGTATGCGACCGGCTTCAAGGCGACGTCCTGGAACCTGTCGCGCGACTCGCGCCCGTTCGCCTCGGACTTCATTCCAGGCTCTGCCGTCACCAGCCCGCCGGGCTCGCCGATCCGCAATGCCGGCCTCGCCCTGCCCAACCTCTCCACCGGTACGCGCTATGCAGGACCGGAAGAGGCGGCGGTTCTCGAAGGCGGCATCAAGGCGCAGTTCGACCGGTTCGCGATCAACCTCTCGCTGTTCGACCAGAACATCGAAGGCTTCCAGTCGAACGTGTTCACGGGCACGGGCTTCGCGCTCGCCAATGCCGGTAAACAGTCGAACAAGGGTGTTGAAGTCGACCTCACCTGGCAGCCGGTGGATCCGCTGCTGCTGACCTTCGCCGGTACCTTCCAGGATGCGCTTTATGACAGCTTCCCGAACTCGGCGAGCGGCAACCTGTCGGGCCTCAAGCCCTACAACATCCCGGACACGACGACCTCGACCTCTGCCACCTACTTCTTCAACGTGGCGGGCCTCGACTCCTTCGTGCGGGCTGACTGGCAGTACGAGAGCCCGACCGGCTACTTCGATGATCCGGCCAACCAGGCGCTGATCGGCATCGAGAAGGAAGTGAACCTGTTCAACGCTTCGGCCGGTTTCGAAACCGCCAACGGCCTCGCCGTGCAGGTCTGGGCCCGGAACCTGACGGATGACGAGTTCATCACGGTGGCCTTCCCGGCCGTGGCGCAGGCCGGCTCGATCTCGGGCTATCCGAACCAGCCGCGGACGTTCGGTATCACGGTGCGCAAGTCGTTCTGATCTGATCAGGAATGATAAACTGAGGAGCCCCGCCCTGACCGGCGGGGCTTCTTTTGTTTCAGCGGCGGGCGAGGGCGCGCAGGCTGGCGGCGGCGAGCAGGAAGCTGATGGCTTCGAACGCGATGAAGGCGCCATAACCGACCGGCGGCGGCCCGAGAAACAGGGCTGCGGCGCGGGCGAAGAGATAGCCGCCCATGTAGACGGTGATGAACCAGAGGGCCGGGCGCAGAAGGCTGTCGCGGACGGCGCCCGCCGCGCAGAACAACGCTGCACCGAGACTGATGCCGCCATAGACCCCGCGCAGCTCGTAGGCGCCGTTGGGCCCGCCGACCTCGACCCCGAGGCTGGCGGCCATCGCCAGCGGCTGCAGCAGCGACCAGAGGCCGAAGGCGGCATACATGGCGGCCATGAGCGTGAGATAGGACCGGATCAGCATGCCGGAGGAGCTAGCGCGATCTGACGGGGCGGCAATGCGGAGCGGGTGTGCGCCTGCCAGTCGCCTGACTATATAGGAGAAAAGCCGGGCGCCGCGCCTGCCCGAGAGGAGACGCCATGAGCCGCAATCCCGGCAAGCCGCCGATCATCAATGCGCCGCTGCCGGTGACGGTGTTCGCGGTCGTGCTGCTTGCGGCGCATGGCGTGCGGGTGCTGCTGCCATCGGGCCTGCAGAACTACGCATATTTCCACGGCGCCCTGATTCCGGAGCGGTTCTGGGCCGATGCCGGCGGGGCGGCGGCCGGGGCGCTGCCGGCCTATGGCTCGGTGCTCACAGCGGCGGCCTCGACGGTGACGAGCGCGTTCCTGCATGGCGACTGGATGCATGTGGTACTGAATTCGGCGCTGCTGGTGGCGATGGCCAAGCCGCTGCTGGAGCTGTTCCGGCGCGTGTGGCCCGGACGGGAGCCCGCGGCGACGGGGATGCTGCTGGCGCTGTTCCTGGCCGCGCAGGTGACCGCGAGCCTGACCTATCTGGCGATGAACTATCCGGACGGGCCGATTGCCGTCGGTGCGTCGGGGGGAATCAGCGGGCTTCTGGCGGCACTCCTGCTGCTGCGGGGCGGGCCGGACCAGTGGCTGCTGACCCGGGGGTTCCTGGTGGCGTCGGCGCTGTTCGTGGTGGCCAACGCCCTGCTGGCGGTGCTCGGGCCGAGCCTCCTGGGGGCGGGAATCGCCTGGCAGGCGCACATTGGGGGCTATCTCGGCGGGGCGCTGTTCATGCGGCTGGTGCTGTGGCGGATGGCGGCCGGGGCGGCCTGAGTCGCGGGCTTTCAAAGCGGATAGTCGATTCGGGGGCAGGGGTGTGCTATCCTGCCGCAGGCAGGTCAGACTTATCCGCGGCCTGCCCGGGTTGGGAGGCCCTGAGCGATGATTGTTGAGCAGATCCTGAACGACAAAGGCCACTCGGTCGTGACCCTGAAGGCGGACACGACCCTGAAGGAGGCTGCGCAGCTGCTCGATGACAAAAAGATCGGCGCGGTGGTGGCGCTGGATGGGGAAGAGAGAATCATCGGGGTGCTGTCGGAGCGCGATGTCGTGCGCCAGGTGGCCCGGTTGGGCGCGGCGGCGCTGGATATGCCGGTGGGCAGCGCGATGACGCGGGCTGTGGTGACGGTGGCGCCGTCGACGGCGATTGACGAAGCTCTGCAGACGATGACCGACCGGCGCATCCGGCACCTGCCCGTGGTGCACAATGAGCGGCTGACCGGCGTTATTTCGATCGGTGACCTGGTGAAGTGGAAGATCGCCGAAACCGAGGCCGAAGCGAATTCCCTGAAATCTTACCTGTCCGCTCAGTTCTGACGCGACGCAGAAAAAAGCCGGGAAGCTGTGGATTTCCGCATTTAAGGGGTTGCGGGCCGCCGAGCACGCCGCTACATCGCGCACTTCGCTGAACCGGCCCCTTGGGCGGGCGACGCGATGACCCCCAGCTGGTCGCCTGTTTGTAGAAAAGGGCTTGCCCTTTCCCCCGAACAGCGGCTATATGTGCGGTTCCTCTGAATGCCTGAATTTTTGGGCCGAGCATTTCGGTCGAAGAGTTCTGTTCGCTCAAATTACGGCAGGCTCGCTGGTTAATCCACGGACTGCAGAAGAGTGAGAAAAAGGGTGTTGACGGGGAAAAGGGCGGCTGTATAAGCCGCCACTTCCGAGCGGGCCCGGCGGGCTCTCGAGGGTTTCAGGAAGCTCCGGTTTCCAGCTGTTTGACATCGTAAGAGATAGGAAGAGAAACGCAGGCGGCGTGATAGCTTGCGGACCTCGC
>NZ_JBKBXB010000035.1:0-35180 GCF_046313975.1 Hyphomonas sp.
CCGCCCAGCAGGCCGCCTTTCACCCGGTCACCATTCTGCTCAAGAAAAGAGAAGCCGAGAATGCCGACGGCATCCGGCGATTTGACGAGCGACTGGACGATGGCGGAATCGTTCTCTCCGAAATCCACCCAGGTGTTGTCCGTGCGAACCGTGTGCGCCAGCACCTTGAAGGCCGCCTCATCCGTTTTCTTCAGCTCGGCGAGTTGCGGAATGGCCAGCGCGCCAGCTTCCATGCCCAGCTCGACGAAAGCATCGCGCGTGCCGGACGTAGGCGGCGGGCCGAGAATCAGGATCGGCGCCGCCGGCAGCTTGGGGGACACCTCACTCCACAATTTATAGGGGTTCGGCTGGAAGCCGCCCTTGCCGTCCGGGATGTCCTTGGCGAGGGCGAGGTAGAGCTCTTCCTTGGTAATGTCGAAAAGCGGGCTCTCCTTGGCCGTGGCGAGCACAACGCCGTCATAACCCATCGGAATTTCGGTGATCTCCGTTACGCCGGCGGCCGCGCAAAGCTCACGCTCGGAGCTCTTGATCGGACGCGACGCATTGGCAATCGAGGCCTTCAGCGGGCCGACGCCCTCGCAGAACGCCTTGAAGCCGCCGCCGGTGCCGGTCGATTCCACGATCGGCGACGCAAAACGCGTCGTCGCCCCGAACCGCTCGGCAATCGTGCGCGAGAACGGCGCGACGGTGGAGGAGCCGACAATCTTGATTTTCTGGTGCGCGCTGGCAACGGCCGGAACCGGTTTGACACCCGAATCATCTTCCAGTTTTGACAGGTCGCTCTGTCCACAGGCTGCCAGGAGGGCGCCCATCAGGGTTACCGCCGCCAGGGTCCGGAAAGCTCTGTTCATCTGTCGTCTCCGCGCTCGATGGCCTGCAATAACGGGCGATTCCGGCCATTGCCATACGCCCTCTGCGTGACATTCGCTGCGAAAAAAAGCGACAGTTTTGCGACAGAGACCCGTAACCCCGAAAATTCTTGTTGCAAGTCCTCGTCTTATCCCCTATTTGCACCCTCGAAAATTGATGTGGCGGACATCTGGGCTAACCCGACAACAAGGGGGGCCCCCTGTACTAACGCCCAAAGCTGGTTTGAAGCCCTTTGGAGGTTAGGTGTCATGCACACTTACGCGACCCCGTATCACGTTGCCCGTGGCTCACAGCCCGAGCTGCCGACCTATTGCTTCCGTCCGGAGCGCGTGACGGCGGCTGCGCGCTGGTTCGTGGAGAAATTCCCAGCCCAGGCCTTCTATGCCGTAAAGGTGAACCCGGCCCCGCACGTCCTCGACGCGCTCTGGGAAGCCGGCATCCGTTCGTTCGACGCGGCCTCTGAAAAAGAGATCGAGCTGATCCGCGGCCGCTTCCCGGAAGCCCGCATTGCGTTCCTGCACCCGGTGAAGCCGCGCAAGGCCATCGAGCGCGCCTACTTCAACCATGGCGTCCGCATCTTCGTGACCGACTCGGTGGCGGAGCTGAACAAGATCCTCGAAGCGACTGACAACGCGAAAGATCTGACGATCATCGTGCGCATCGCTGTCTCGAACGAAGGCTCGGCCCTGCCGCTGTCCGGCAAGTTTGGCGCCGATGCCGCTGAAGCGGCAGAGATTCTCCGCCTCGCCCGCCGTTATGCGGATGAGGTCGGCGTGTCCTTCCATGTCGGCAGCCAGGCGATGAAGCCGTCTGCCTGGGCAACCGCAATGGCGGATGCCAGCCGCGTCATCATCGAGGCCGGCGTGACCGTGGACATCGTGGATGTCGGCGGCGGGTTCCCCGCAATTTATGCCGACAAGACGCCGCCGGAGATGGACGACTATGTCGCCATGGTGATGCGCTCGTTCGAGAACATGTTCGTTCTCGAGAACGCCGACCTGTGGTGCGAGCCGGGTCGCGCGCTGGTGGCGGAAGCCGAGAGCCTTCTGGTGCGTGTGGACCTCGCCAAGGGCCGCGCGATCTACATCAACGACGGCTCCTACGGCGCGCTCTATGACGCGGTGCACGAGAACTGGGTGTTCCCGATGCGCGCGATCTCGGTCGACGGGCGCAAGCTCGGCCGCATGGTGGAATACACCGTGTACGGACCGACCTGCGACTCGGCAGACATGCTGCCCGGCAAGGTCTGGCTTCCGGCCGGCCTGATGGAAGGCGACTATGTCGAGATCGGCAATATCGGCGCCTATGGCCGCTCGATGTCGACCCGCTTCAACGGCTTCGGCGACACCGAAGTGGTGGAAGTGCAGGACGCGCCCTGGCCGTCGCTTTATGGCTCGGCGGAAGGCGCCGAAGTCATCTCCATCGGGTCGATGGCGACGAACTGAATGTCCGGAAATCCGTAGCGTCTGAGGACGCGCACTATGCCGTCCGTCTCGTCCGGCGGGCGGGTGAGGAGGCTTGTCCCTCCCTGCCCGCCGGAATGAGTAATTTCAGGCAGTACACGGATCGTCTGGCGGGCAATCGCCGCGCCTGAATCGATATAGGAAACAGCCCGCGGTGCGGTCGCGATCAGCTGGCCGCGCACCAGCGGGAAATGCGTGCAGGCAAGCACCACCGTATCGATCTCGCTGCCGCCTTCTGCTTCGAACATCGGTGCCTGCGCGGCGGCATAGGCCTCGATCGGCACATCCTCGCCGCGCGCATGCGCTTCGGCGAGTTTCACAAGCTCCAGGCTGCCATGCAGGATGACGCGCTTGCCGGCGGCAAACTCCTCGATCAGCCGCGCGGTGTAGGCGCGCCGGATGGTTCCGGGCGTGGCGAGCAGGCCGATGGTGCCCGTCTCGGTGAGCTTCGCCGCAGGCTTGATCGCCGGCACCGTGCCCACAACCGGAATGCCGAGCGCCGCGCGCACCTCCTCCAGTGCCAGCGTGCTCGCCGTGTTGCAGGCGATGACGAACACGTCCGGCTCTGCCGCCTCGACCAGCGCCTTCGCCACCACCGGCAGGCGCGCCCGCAGCGCCTCGTCCGACTTGTCCCCATACGGGAAAAAGCCGGTGTCGGCCGCATAGTGAACCGTCAGCCTTGGCCCGAGCGCGCGTATCTCGCTCGCCACGGTCAGCCCGCCGACCCCGGAATCAAACACCAGCACCCTGCCCCGGGCAGGCGAAGGCTCGAACGGATAGGGCACGGTTTCAGGCATCTGCCCGTATCTAAGCGCATTCGGACACGGCGCAATCAGGGCGCAGACGCAGCGTCAGCGGGCCAGATGGCACAAAACTTGTTGTGCACCGCACAATCGAGGTCTAGCTTGAAGGCTTAACGGCATGGGACATCAGGACATGATGGATTTCTGGCTCACCTCCTGGCGCGCCTCGCTGGCGATGACCACCGCCTCGCTCGACACGATGCTGACTTTCCAGAAGAGTATGATGAGCCTCTCCTCGATCACGCTGAATGATGGCTGGGACTCGCACGACGAGAACTATATGCGCGAGGCCTTCCAGCGCGCGGCCGACTCCAACGTGCGCCGCTGGTCGGACGCGGCCGAGATCATCCAGGGCATGCCGTCCTGGGTTCAGTCGATGAACGCCCTTCCCGGCACGACGCTGACCGACCTGTTCGACAAGGCCAACCGCGCCGCGCGTGGCTAAGTTAGGCTATGCCAGATCCAGCGCGCGCAGCACCGCGCCCTGATCGAAATACGGCCGCTCGCAGAGGATGCGGTCACTTCCCGGCTTGAACTCGAAACTCGCCGCCATGCGCACGCGGAACTTGCGCCCTGTCGGCGCAATCGTCTTGCCGCCCAGCGCCAGCGGCCCGAGATGCGTGCCGGTCAGCCAGAACTCGACCAGCACAGTATTCTCCGAATGCGCGATGGCGATGATCTCGTTGCCCTGATCCGGAAACGGCGTGCGCGAAGCCGCGAAGTAGCGCCGCACGGCCGCCTCGCCATCGAACACGGCGCCCGAGCCGTACATCTCGTAGCGCGGATGGTCGAAGGTCGCGATCACCGCGTCCCAGTCATGCGTGACTTCCAGCGCCATGTGGTCGCGCACCACCTGCAGCCGCCGCTCCGCCAGATCGCTCATCGGTCCCTCCCATGGATTGTCCCTGCAGCAGACTAACCCGGCCCCATGGACTTGGCGACCGCCCTGATTTACCCCGGGGCATGACCCTGCCCCTCGATACGCTGAAGACCCTTGAGCAGCGCCTCCTCTGGCTCGCCGCCTGGACGGTGCACAATGCCAACCATCTGCGCGAGAAGGAAGATGACGACGTCAAGGTCGGCGGCCACCAGGCCAGCTGCGCTTCGATGGTGTCGATCCTGACGGCGCTCTACTACCACGTCCTGCGCCCGGAAGACCGCGTAGCGGTGAAGCCGCACGCCGCGCCGCTGTTCCACGCGATGCACTATCTCGCCGGCAACCAGACGCGCGAGAAGCTGGAAAACTTTCGCGGCTATGGCGGCGCGCAGTCCTATCCCTCGCGCACCAAGGACATCGATGACGTGGATTTCTCCACGGGATCGGTCGGCCTCGGCGTGGCGATCACGGCCTTTGCCTCGATGATGCAGGACTATATCGCCGCCCGTCCGTGGACGGACCTTGGCAGTGGCAAGCGCAAGATGGGCCGCATGGTGGCGCTCGTCGGCGATGCGGAACTTGACGAGGGCAACATCTATGAATGCCTGCAGGAAGGCTGGAAGCACGACCTGCGCAATACATGGTGGATCATCGACTATAACCGCCAGAGCCTTGACGGCGTAGTACACGAAGGCCTGTGGGCACGCATCGAGGCGATCTTCAAGGCGTTTGGCTGGCGCGTGGAAGTGCTGCGCTTCGGCGCGAAACAGCGCGCCGCCTTTGCCGAACCCGGCGGCGAAAGGCTAAAGGACTGGATCGAAGCCTGCCCCAACTCGCTCTATTCGGCGCTCACCTATCTCGGCGGCGCGGCCTGGCGCAAACGCCTGCTCGACGATCTCGGTGATCAGGGCGATGTATCTGCCCTGATCGGCAAACGCTCCGATGCAGAGCTCAGTGAACTGATGAACAATCTCGGCGGCCAATGCCTCGAGACCCTGTGCGACGCATTCGACCGCGCGACCGACGAGACACCGACCGTCTTCCTCGCCTACACGATCAAGGGCTGGGGCACGCCGCTGGCGGGCCACAAGGACAACCATGCCGGCCTGATGACCAAGGCGCAGATGGCCGAATTCCAGAAGACGATGGGCATCGCAGAGGGCGAGGAATGGGAACCCTTCGCCGGCGTTGCCAACCCGAAGGCGCTGCAGCGCTTCGTTGAAGAGACCCCGTTCTTTGCCGCCGGCCCACGCCGCTATGCGGCGCCGGCTGTGCCCTCGCCCGGCCCCGTCTTCCTAGATGACGAAATGCAATCGACGCAGGCCGGCCTCGGCAAGATCCTCGACGCACTCGCCAAGGGCGATACCGATCTTGCCCGCCGCATCGTGACGACGTCGCCGGACGTGACCGTCTCGACAAATCTCGGCCCCTGGGTGAACCGCCGCGGCCTGTTCGCGCGGGAGAATGTTGCCGACACGTTCCGCGACGAAAAAATTCCGTCCGCGCAGAAATGGTCTTTCTCGCCGGAAGGCCAGCATATCGAGCTCGGCATTGCCGAGATGAACCTGTTCCTGCTGCTCGGCGCGGCAGGCCTCTCGCATTCGGTGTTCGGTGAGCGGCTGATTCCGATTGGCACCGTGTACGATCCCTTCGTCGCGCGCGGGCTCGATGCGCTGAACTATGCCTGTTACCAGGATGCGCGCTTCATCATCGCGGGCACGCCCAGCGGCGTGACGCTCGCGCCCGAAGGCGGCGCGCACCAGTCCATCGGCGCGCAGCTGATCGGCATGAGCCAGGACGGGCTCGTCTCGTTCGAGCCAGCTTTCCTCGATGAACTCTCGATCATCATGGACTGGAGTTTCGACTACCTTCAGCGCGACGGCGAAGGCGACCCCGACGAGCGCACCTGGCTGCGCGACGAGACCGGAGGCTCAGTGTACTTACGTTTGTCGACGCGGCCGGTAGAGCAGGTGCGCGTGTGGAAGCGCGACGACACCGCTTTCCGGCAAGGCGTGATCGATGGTGGCTACTGGCTGCGCCAGCCAGGACCGAATTGCGAAGTGGTGATCGCCTATCAGGGCGTCGTGGCGCCGGAAGTGATCAAGGCAGCGGCGCGGATCGGCGAAGGCCGGCGCGATATCGGCGTGCTGGCGGTAACGTCCGCAGACAGACTGAATTCCGGCTGGACCGCCGCCCGCCGCGCCCGCGCACGCGGACAGAAGCAGGCGCTCAGCCAGATCGAGCGGCTGATGGAAAACGTGCCGCGCCACTGCCAGCTGATCACGGTGACGGACGGCCACCCCGCCACACTCGCCTGGATCGGCGGCGTCAAAGGCCACGCCGTCACCCCGCTCGGCGTCGAACATTTTGGCCAGACCGGCACAATCGCCGACCTCTACCGTCATTTCATGATCGATGCAGACGCGATTGTGAACGCGGCAACACACCTGTCTCCGGGCAAGCGGCTCTAGCTCAGGATGTCGTAAAGATCCGTCCTCCGGTCACGGAAGAAGCCCCAGGCGGCGCGGGCGCGGTCGAGGTGGTCGAGGTCGAAGGTGGCGAGGAGGACACCTTCTTCCTTGCGGCCGAAATCCGTGACGATCTCGCCGGTTTCATCGGCGATGAAACTGGTGCCGTAGAAAACCTGGCCCTGCTCATTGCCGACGCGGTTTGCCGCGGCAACCGGGATGCAGTTGGCAACCGCATGGCCCTGCATGCCCCGGCGCCAGCGCGCGGCGGTGTCGAGGCCGGCATCCTGCGGCTCGGCACCGATGGCGGTGGGATAGAGGAGCGCGTCAGCGCCCATCAGCGCCATCGCGCGTGCGCATTCGGGAAACCACTGATCCCAGCAGATGCCGACCCCGATCCGGCCCTTGAGGGTCGACCAGGTGCGGAAGCCGGTATCGCCCGGGCGGAAATAATATTTCTCCTGATAGCCGGGGCCATCCGGAATGTGGCTCTTGCGATAGACGCCGAGCGGGGCGCCATCGGCATCGATCATCACGACCGAGTTGAAATAGAGCGGGCCTTCCTTCTCGTAGATCGAGACCGGGATGACGACGCCAAGCTCGGCGGCAAGCTCCGAGAGCTGACGAACAGCCGGGTGATCCTGCCACTCCATCGCGCGGGCAAAGTGTTCCTCCTCCTGCGTCTTGCAGAAATAATAGCCGCAGAAAAGCTCCGGCGGCAGCACGACATCGGCGCCCTTCGCGGCGGCTTCGCGCACAAAGCCGGCAACGCGGTCGATGTTCGCCTGAACATCATCGCTCGGCGTGAACTGGATGGCAGCGAGGGTCAGCGTGCGGGGCATCGGAAGGCCTCCTCTCAGGCAGGGATTTCGCGGGTCATGCAATGGAAACTGCCGCCGCCGGCAAGAATGCCGCGCGCGGGAAGGCCGATCACTTCGCGGCCGGGGAACAGCGCCTTCAGCTCGGCGAGCGCCACGGCGCTGTAGCGGTCCTCATAGATCGGCACGAGAACGCAGCCATTGGTGATTGTGAAATTCATATGGCTCGCCGGCACCGGCACGCCGTCGCCGAAATGCACCGGGCCGGGCGAGGGAATGGTGGAGACCATCATACCCGCTGCTGACAGCGTGCACTCGATCTCGCGCAGCACGTCCGTGTTCGGATCATCCTCGCAGGCAGGATGCTGGCACAGCACATGGCCGGGGCCGATGAAGCGCGCGATATTGTCGACATGGCCATCGGTATGGTCATTGGCGAGCCCGTCGCCGAGCCAGAGAATCTGCTCGACGCCGAGCGCGGCGCGCAGCTGGCCTTCGATCTGGTCCTGATCCAGCGCCGGGTTGCGGTTCTGATTGAGCAGGCACTGGCGCGTTGTCAGCAGCCGGCCTTCGCCGTCAGCATCAATACCACCGCCTTCGAGCACGAAATCATGCGCGCGGGCGGGCAGGCTTTCGTGAGCCGCGAGCGCACCGGCCGTGTCCGTGTCGCCGTCCATCAGGTACTTTCCGCCCCAGCCATTGAAGCGGAACACCTGCGCCTCGCGGGCCGCCCCCTGCCCCGTGACGATGGGGCCGGTATCGCGCAGCCAGATGTCGCCTGTCGGGATACGGACAAGCTCCGCCGCGCCGCCCACGGCCGCCAGCGCCGAGGCCATGGCCTCATCCGAGCCGATGGCGACCTTAACCTTCACATGCCGCGCGGCGGCGTGGATGAAGCCGGCAATGTCCGCGCGCGCGGCCGTGAGGTCTCCGCCCCACTCTTCGGCAAGGCGGGGCCATCCGCTCCAGAGCGCGGCGTGCGGGCCCCATTCGGGGGCCAGGAAGGGTTTTGTACCAGTCATGTCAGCGCGCGCCTTGCCATAGCTTCACCCAAAGGAAAAGGGCGGCCCCGAAAGGCCGCCCCCTCATATAGTGTGCCTGAGCGGCGTGTGCCGCTTAGAACTTGTACTTCACGCCAAGTCGGATCTGCCAGAGCGAAGCCGAGTTGATCGTCGAGGCCCGGTCAACCGTGGGGCTGAACGAGGTAATGATCAGGCGGCCCTGTCCGTCGAGACCGCTGATGCCGTACAGCTGGGCGTTGCCCGGGAAGCCGTGCTCTTTCAGCACGCCCCACTCGTCGTTCAGCAGGTTGCCGACGTTACGGATCACGATGAAGGCTTCGGTGCGATCATCCGCGCGCAGGCCCGGGAATTCCTGGGCAAGGCGGATGTCGAAGCGCGAGCGCCACGGATCAGTCTGCGAGTTACGGTCGGCAATCTGGCCACGCATGTCGCGCAGGTCTTCATTGCCGTTGATGAAGTTCACGAGGTTCTGGACAACCGTCGCGTTCGACGACGGCGAGATCACCGGGTCATTCACACCCGTCGGGATGTAGGCCAGGTTACGCGCGGAGTTGTTGCCCACAGTGAACGCGTTGGTCGAGCCGATCGTGTAGCTGTAGGGCGCGCCCTCGTTGGCCGTTGCGAACAGCGAGGCCTTGGTGGCGTACTCACCGAAGAATTCCTTGCGGAAGTTCAGGTTGAACGTGAACCGGTGCGGGATCACATAGTCGCTGTTGCCCAGCTGCATGTTGACCGGATCGAAAGTCTGGACGTTCGACCAGTTCGAGAAGGCCACCGACGAGGTCATCGGGTTGACGTCCTTGGCCTGGGTGAAGGCGTAGCCTGCGCTCCAGTCGATGCCGTTATCGTACTTCTTCGTCAGGGCAGCCGAGATCGACCGTGCCCAGCCTTTTTCTTCGGCATTGGTGAGCAGGAAGTCGTTGGTGTTGCCGGTATAGACCGGACGGCCATCAGCAGCGGTCGTGGTCTGCACGAAGGAGATCGGCAGGACATAGGCGGCTTCGTTCGTCTTGGAGACGAGGAAGTCGAGCATCAGGCGCCAGTCGTCACCATACCAGGCATCCGCCGAACCGAAGTCGATGACGGTGCCGAAGGCGGCTTTCCACTCGGACGGGATCTTGAAGTCCGGGTCGAGGGCGTTGACCGGGCCTGCGCCTGCCGATGCGTTGGCTGCTGCCAGCGCCGCAATCATCTGGTCAGGCACGTCGAAGAAGGGCTGACCCGAACCGCCACCATAGGTGTAGTTGGCGATGTTGCCGGCGATGCCCGGGATACAGTCGTTGCCGCTTGCACGCTCGCGGCAGTCGAACAGGGTCACGCCGTTGTTCGAATAGTTGTTCGAAATCCAGACGTTCGGGTTACCGCCCGAATACAGACCAAAGCCGCCATGGAAGCGGATGTTGTCCGAGAAGTCATACTTCAGGCCGATACGCGGCTGAAGCAGGTCGCGGCCATCCATCGTCGCGGTGTTGGCGAAACCGTAGGAGTTCACGAAGCGCGGGTTCAGAAGCGGGGCGTCGCTGGACGTGTAATTGTCATAGCGCAGACCGGCCGTGAGCTGGAGCTCCGGAGTTACCTGCCACTTGTCCTGCAGGTAGAAGGTGTTGATCTCGTAGCCGAACTGGGCCGCACCATCGTTCGGATCGTTCGTGCCGGCAGCGCTCTGATAGCGCAGGTCATCGAAGTTGCCGGCTGCGAAGTCTGCAATACCGCTGGCGCCGTTGTTGTTGAAACGGCCGAAGATCCACAGACCACGGGTCCGCTGGATGAACGCGTTGAACACGTCGAGTTCTTCACGCTCTGCACCGAAGGTCAGAAGGTGGTTTCCGACCTGCCAGTTGGCTTTCAGCTTGTAGACGTCGGAGGTGTAGATCAGGTCGTTGAAGTGACGGCTGTCGTCAGCGCCCAGGTAGATCGTGGACGCACCGCCAGCGGTGTTCGGAACGATGACCTGAACCTCACCCCAGCCTTCATTGCCGACAACCGGATCCTGAACCGCGTCAAATTCAACGCGCGTGAAGCGCAGTTCGGTGTTGAAATTGTCGGTCCAGTCGGAGTTCAGCGAGGCTGAATAGCTCTCAAGCAGGCCACCGCGCTTGTAGAAGTGGTTGCCGTCCGAGACCTGCGTCGGGCTGGAGTCCGACGGGTTGAAGTTGAAGGCTTCGTTCTTGGTGTAGGACACCGCGGCGCGCTGCCGGTCCGTGATGTTCCAGTCGAGCTTGCCGAAGATCTTCTCGTCTTCGACGGAGAGCGATGTCGGGATACCGCCGGCGACATAGCCGTACTGGTTCACGGCGATGTCGATCACCTGCTGATAGACAGCCGGGTCGATGCGGGCGAACTGCGGCGAGTTGTCGAACAGGTTGACGGCTTCGTTCTTCTCGTAGGAGCCGAAGAAGAACAGGGTGTCCTTGATGATCGGGCCGCCGATATTGAAGCCGTAACGCTTGTCTTCGAAGTCCTGGGTCGTAATCTTGGTGCCTTCGATCGAGTCACCGCGCAGATCGTTGCTGGTATAGTCGAAGAACAGGCCGCCATGGAACGAGTTGGTGCCCGACTTGGTGACCGCGTTGATGTTACAGGCGGTGAACAGGCCGTATTCTACATCGAACGGGGCGAGCTCGACCGAAACCTGCTGGATCGAGTCATAGCCGAACGGCATGCTCTCGGTCGGGTATCCGTTCGAGTTGAGGCCGAAGCTGTCGGAGAGGCGGGCGCCGTCAACAGTCAGCGAGTTGTAGCGCGGGTTGGCACCGGCGCAGGAGATGGCATCCACGAAGCCATCGTCGATGTAGATGCGGGGATCGAGACGCAGGGCGTCTTTCAGGTCGCGCGAAATGGCCGGGATGTTTTCGAGGGTCTGCAGGCCGAAGGTGCTCGACGGGCCGGTGGCCACGTTGGAAACAACCGTCGAGCCGGTGACGACCACGGTTTCGAGGCGCGCCGTTGCGTCGGGTGCGACCGTGGCAATGTTGACCACCGAGGTCTCGCCGAGGCCTGTATAGACGTTCTCGACGCGGCTGGAGACGACGCCCTCGCCGGTGACGGTGAAGGTGAACGGGCCGCCGATACGCAGGTTCTGCGCGGTGTAGAGGCCGTTGAGGCCGGTGGTAGCTGTGGTCACAGTGCCGGTTGGCTCGTGAACGATCGTGACGGTCGCGCCGGCGATCGGCTGGCCGGCCGAGTCGGTGACGACGCCGCGGGCGTCAGACGTGGTTACCTGCGCATAAACCGCAGCAACCGGCGCCAAGGCCGCAATGGCGGCAATGGATGCACTGCGTGCAAAGAAGTTCTTGATCATGGTGATTTCCCCGAGTTGATCGACCCTCGCCGGAACGCCCTCGTGCCGTTCCGGTTTCCGCCGAGGCTTTAGTCGCGCTACATGACAGATAAGTGACAGGCAATTGAAGGTTCTGCTGCGCTGCCAGATAGCTGTGTGGTTTTTTCGTTGCGATGCAAAAATGACACGCCTTGCGGCATTGCTGGTCAGTTTGAACGACAAAGTGAGCTGTATTTGTCGTGGCGCCGGCGCCATAAGGGGCCCAATCAGATCGAATCGGCCATGACCCTTACGACATTCCTGCCCCGCAGCCCCGAAGCCCGGCTGATTGCCCTTGTTCTGGCCCTGCTGCTGGGACTGCGCGTGGCCGCCATCCTCGCCTCCCCGCTCAATCTGTATGCGGATGAAGCGCAATACTGGCGCTGGGCGCAGGAACTGGCCTGGGGATACTATTCCAAGCCGCCGATGATCGCCTGGGTGATCCATGCGGCCACCGCGCTCTTCGGGGATACCGAACAGGCGGTGCGGCTTGCCGCACCCTTCCTGCACACGGTTGCCGCCGGCTGCCTGTTTCTGGTGGGCCGGGCGATGTTTTCAGCAAAGACAGGGCTCTACGCGGCCCTCCTCTACGCGCTCATGCCGGCTGTTACATTGTCCTCGTCGGTGCTGTCGACCGACGGCGTGCTGATGCCCTTCTGGTGCGCGGGACTTTTCCTTGCCTGGCGCCTGCGCGGTGAGGGCGGGATTGCGACCGCGGCAGCGCTCGGCCTCGTCATGGGGCTCGGCATCCTATCGAAATATGCGATGCTGTATTTTCTGATCGGGCTCGGCCTTGCGGCGCTGATCGATCCGGTGATGCGGGCGGCGCTGGTGTCGATTCGGGGCGGCGCGGCCGTGGCGGTCATGATCATGGTGATTGCGCCGCATTTTGCGTGGAATGCCGCCAATGATTTCCAGACCGTAGGGCATACCGTCGACAATGCCAATCTCGGCGGCGAGCTGTTTCACCCTGAAAATGCTCTGAAATTCATCGCAGACCAGATGGGCGTGTTTGGCCCGGTCAGCTTCCTGGCTTTCCTCGCCGGCCTCGCGGGGTGGCGGATCCGTACCGAGGGCATTCAGGCGCGGTGGCTGCTCTGTTTCGTCCTGCCGGTGCTCGTCTTTATCCTCGGGCAGGCGATCCTTTCGCGGGCGCATGCGAATTGGGCGGCGACGGCGTATCCGGGGGCGGCGCTGCTGGTGGCGGCCTGGTGTGCGCAGAAGCGGGCGGTGCTGTGGACCGCGCTGGCGGTGAATGCCCAGATTGCATTGGTGTTTCTGGTGGTCCCGCAGCTCTCACCGGCGCAGACGGCGGCGCTGGGAATGGACAATGCGCTGAAGCGGACCCGGGGGTGGGATGTGGCGGCCGGGCAGGTGTTTGCCGAGGCGGAGCGGCTGGGCGCGACGGCGGTGCTGGTGGACGAGCGGGAGGTCTGGCATGGCCTCGACTTCTACGCGCGGGACCGGGCTATCCCCTTGATTTCATGGCGGCGTTATGCCGGCCCGAAAAGCTTTTCGGAGCGCGAGGCGCTGGAGGGCGCGGCGGCGGAGCGGGTGCTGGTCGTGTCGCTGCACCCCGCGATGCGTCCGAAGCTGAGAAGTGACTTTTCCGTCTTCGAGCCTGCCGGACAGATCCGTATCCCGCTCGGCAAACGCAGCAATGGGTGCACGATTTACAGGATTTTCCAGCTTTATACCGCTTCAGGTTACAGCCCTTCCCCGCGGAGCGCGGAATGGGAAAAACGGCTGGAGGGTCAGAAGGAATTCGCCGAGCCACCCTGCCCGGCCACCGGTTAGAACCGGATCAGGAGTTCTGGTCCACTTTGCCCCAGAGGGCTTTGAGCCCAGCATCGCGGCCACAGGCTGCGCGGGCTTTTTCGTACTTTG
Organism: Hyphomonas sp.; assembly: GCF_046313975.1. GTDB lineage: Bacteria > Pseudomonadota > Alphaproteobacteria > Caulobacterales > Hyphomonadaceae > Hyphomonas. The sequence continues at coordinate 13,528 of NZ_JBKBXB010000035.1, forward strand.
ACGCGTTGCGCTTTGCGGTGTCCTGGTGCGACCCGTCCGCCGGCCAGAAGGGGGCGGCAGGGAGGATTTCGGTGGCGACGTCCTGGCCGAGGGTGCGTCCGGCTGTGGCGAGGACTTTCTCGGCCGTGTCGCGTTCGCCCTGGCCGGAGACGAAGATGGCGGAACGGTGGGCTTCGCCCTGCTCGCAGAACTGGCCGCCCGCATCGGTGGGGTCGATGTGGCGGACGTAATATTCGGCGAGGTCCGAATAGGAGACCTTCGACGGGTTATAGGTGACCTTGACGGCTTCAAGATGGCCGGTGCCGCCGCGCGCGACATCGCGGGCGCTGGGGTCTTCGGCGGTGCCGCCGGTATAGCCGGTGAGCGTTTCGATGACGCCGGGCACCTTGTCGAAATCCGCCTCGATACAGGCCATGCAGCCCCCGGCGAAGACCGCCGTGGCGACGCGCGCCGGGGCGTTCTCGAAACGGGGGGTGTCCGTGCTGGCACTGGCGAAGAAGCCAATGGCCGTTGCAGACAGGCCAGCCGTCAGGGCGATCACAAAGGCAGGATGTTTGAGGGGCACGCAGATACTCGCAATTCTGAAGGGCAATTTACCACGCCCGGCTGTGGAAATAATTGCGGAGTCGGGCGGAAAGAAGATGCCCCTGTCAGTGTTTTGGTAATTCTTCTGCCGATGTGACCAAAATGCACACCCCTATGCCGGATTTTCAGTCAGTACCCGGACTCTTACCCGCGAGGTGCGCCCCTGCGCATCGACGGCGGTGACCTGATAGAAGCCGGGCTGGCTGGGATGCCAGACCGGCGAGCCGGCATCGTCCAGGTCAGTTGGCGCCCCATCGACGAACCAGCTGAGGCGCCCTTCCCCGCGCCCGGCGAGGACAAAGGGGCGGCCCGGGCGGCCATTGACCGGACCGGCCCAGAGCTCGGCGCCTTCCGGCGGGAAGAGGATTTCCGGCGGCCTATTGGCCGAGAGGTTGCGCTGGGCGCCCTTGGCTTTCTGCAGCGGCTCGGTGGTGAAGCGTGCGCGCGCCTCGCCGTCATCGCGCAGATGGTGGGCGACCCGGTCTGCCATCTCGAACAGGACCGGCAGGGCAATGTCGCGCCCGGTGACGCCGGTGCGGGGAGCGCCGTCGGCCCGCCCGATCCAGACCACGAGGGCGTGCTCGCCGGAGACGGCAGCTGCCCAGGCATCGCGGAAGCCATAGGAGGTGCCGGTCTTGAAGGCGACCTGCGGGGCATCCTGCGTCAACCGGCCCGGCATCCGGCCGGACGGCGAGGGCGAACCCTGCAGTATACGGATGATCTCGGCGGCGCTGTCGCCGCTCATCAGGCGGCGGCCGGGGTCTTCATAACTGGCGCGTTCTTCCTCAACCCGCCAGACGAGCGGCTTGGCAACGCCGCCATCGCCCAGCGCGGCATAGAGGACAGCCAGTTCGCGCGCGGTGAGGCCGGCCCCGCCGAGGGCGAGGGCGAGGCCCGCCTGATGGCCCCGCGCGCCGGAATAGCGCGGCCGCGCCCCGACCATCGCCAGCTGCGAGGAGAAGCGTTCTGCCCCGATCCGGTCAAGCATCAGCACGGCGGGAATGTTGAGCGAATGCTGGAGCGCATCGGAGACGCGCACATCGCCGCGGAACATGCGGTCGAAGTTTTCCGGCTGGTAGCCCGCGAACTGGCGCGGGAGATCCTCGACGCGGCTGTCGGCGGAGGCGATGCCGTCATCGAAGGCGAGGGCGTAGATGAAGGGTTTCAGCGTTGAACCCGGCGAGCGAGCACGGTTGGTGAGATCGATCCAGCCCCCTGCCCGCTCGCGCGTCGCAGAGCCGACGAGGGCGCGCACCGCGCGGGTGGGAATGTGGACGACGATGGCGGAGACCTGAACCTCGGCGCCTTCGGAAATGGCGCGGGTGAGCGCGATACGTTCCAGCTCTGCCTGAAGGCTGGCATCGAGCGTGGAGCGGACATCCTCGTACGGGCCGTTTTCCAGCGCGGCGGCAGCGCCGTGCCAGGCGCGGGCGGGAAAATCCAGCCGGGCGGGCGGCACGGGCAGCGCAGCGATTTCCTCCGCTTCACCTTCCGGGAAGACGCCGTAGCGGGCGAGTTTTGTCGCAACCCAGTCGCGCGCTTTCTTCGCCTGCTGAGGCCGCCGGTCCGGACGGCGCACTTCAGGCGATTGAGGCAGCGCGATCAGGAGGGCGATTTCATCCGTCGACAGACGGTCTGCCTCATGGCCGAAATAGCTCCAGCTCGCGGCGCGCACGCCTTCGAGGTTGCCGCCATAGGGCGTGAGGGTGAGATAAAGCTCGAGGATTTCTTCCTTGGTGAACCGGCGCTCAAGCTGGTTGGCGCGCCAGATTTCCACGAGCTTCGAGCCGGCATTTCGCGGGCGCGGCTCCAGCATGCGTGCGGTCTGCATGGTGATGGTGGAGCCACCCGAGACGATGCGCCCGGCGAGAACACTGTCGGCGGCCGCGCGCGCCATGCCGGCCCAGTCTGTGCCGTTATGCGTCCAGTAGCGTTTGTCTTCGACGCGGACGAGGGCCTCAATGAAAGCGGGGTCGATCTCTTCCAGCCGCACGGCGAAGCGCCAGCGGCCATCCGGCGCGGAGAAGGCGCGCAGCGGCTTGCCGAGACGATCCGTGACGAGGACCGAATTGACATGCGCCCGGTCCAGCGGGGGCGGAAACAACGCATCGAGGAGGAAGGCCGCGCCGAGCAGCGCGGCGAACCCCAGGATGAGATGTTTCGGCCACCAGGGCGACGAGAACATGCGGCCGCAGGCCTCCCTACTTGCCGCCGGCAGCGCCCTGCGCAGCGAGGATGGTGACGCGGCCCGGCGCAGAACGCCCGAACACTTCCGGACGGTACATGTCCTCGGCCACCACACCCGGCATCGCGAACGAGCCCGGCGTGACGGCGCGCACGACATAGGCGAGCGTGACCGGATCCTCGAGCACATCGATGGCGGCGACGAAGCGGTCGTCCTGCGACTGGGCCGTCTGCGCCCGGTTGATTTCGCCGAGGAAGGCGAAGGCGCCGGAGCGGATGCGGTCTTCGCCGGTGCGCCAGTCATACTCGACGATGCGGGCATCGGCAGGACGCAGCACCGTCTCGATCTCGAAGCCGGCGGGCAGAAGGTCTGCCACGATGACCGGATTGAGGCGGCGCTCCTGCGGCGTGATCGTCAGGGCAATGACGAACTTGTCGCCCTGGCGCACCTGGTCGAGACGGACGGCCTGACCGCTGAGCGTGTAGACCTGTTTCGAGGCGGTGAGCTTCGAGGAGACGGCAGGCGGCGGCGAGGACGGCGCGCCGGTGACGAGCACGGTGCGGAAGACAGGCGCCTTGGAGTTCAGCCTGAAACTCACACCGCTTGAGGCCTGCGCCTCGGTGAGCATGTACTGGCGCTTGTTGTCCTGGCCGTTGCCGAGACCGGTGACCGCAACCTGCACCGTATCTTCGCCTTTGGTGAGGGCGTTGACGGCCTGCAGGAGGTAGGATTTTTCCTGCGTGGTGAGGCTGGAGGCAGAGGGCACATCCTTGCCGATCTTGTCGGCGAGGCGGGCGACGACATCATCGAGGTCGGCCTCGGCGGCGAGGGCGAGCATGCCGGCGAGATCGCGCAGCGGCGTCTGGTAGTAGTCGCCGTCATTGCGGTAGCCGAGCGCGCTTTCCGCCGACTTGAAGGCGGAGGCGGCGCGGGCCCGGTCGCCGAGATAGGCAAGGCCTGCCCCGATATGCGCGCGGGCTAGTGGGCTGGCGATGGAGGCCAGCTCGCGGTCGTGCAGGTAGCGCAGGCGCGAGATGTCGGCTTGGCCGGCCTTGGCGAGCACATAGAGCGCGTAGGCCGAGGAGCGGTACATCATCTGCTGCTGCGTGTCTGTGGAGTACTGGCCCTCATAGACATTCGTGTCGTAGCCATAGACCCGCCAGGCATCGCCGGAGGCAACGCTGCGCAGGGCGCCGTAAGCCCGGGTGAGGGCTTCATCCGGCACGGCATAGCCGGCCTGCTTGGCGCGGTAGATGAAGTCGGTCGCATAGGCGCCGAGCCAGGGCGTGGCGTAGCCGTCCCCTTCCCGCCAGAGACCGAAGGCACCGTCCGCACCCTGACGATTGAGGATCGTGCTGACGGCGGTCTGCACCTTGTCGCGGGCATTGTCGCGGGCCCCGCGGGCGCCCATGGCGACGAGCTGTTCGGAATAGAGCAGCGGGACAGCGCGGCTGGTGATCTGCTCGGTGCAGCCATAGGGGTAGCGGTCGAGCGAGGCGTAGAGGGTGGCCGGGTCGATCGGCACCGGCGAGAAGCCGACGGCGACATCCACCGAACCGGGGATGTAGCCGGTGAGCAGGTCGCGGCCGACGGTGAGGGTTTCGCCGGGGCGGAGCATCTGCGTGGTGGCGCGCGTTTCCGGCAGGTAGGGCGAGCGCGTCTGGATCTCGTAGGAGCGGCTGACCGAATAGCGGTCCGGGCCGGTGACTTCGAGGCGGAGCGGCGAGATGCCTTCCGCGGTGGCGCTGATGCGGACGGGGAGGTCGGCGCGCTGGCCCTTGGCGAGCGTGCGGGTGAGCGCAGCTTCGGCGACGGTGACCTGCTGGCCGCCGGCGACCCTGGCCGTGAACTGGCCACTGGCAAGCTCGATATTGTCGATGGAGGCGGTGATGACGGCTTCGTCGCCGGGGGCGAGGAAGCGGGGCATCACAAGATCGGCGGGGGCGCGGTCGCGGACCTTCATCTTGGCATCGGCGCTGCCGAGGCCGGTTTTCGACCAGGCGACAGCCATCAGGCGCAGCTCGCCGTTGAATTCCGGCAGGTCGAGCGGGATCTTCGCCCGGCCATTGCGGCCGACTTCGATGAGGCCAGAGAAGAGGACCACGGATTTCGTCGGCACAACGGTGAGGCCTTCGCCGCCGAGCTGGTCGCCGCCGACGCGCACTTCGGCGGGCAGGCCCATGTTCGGGTCGAGCAGGCGGCCATAATCGTCATAGAGATCGACGCCGAGCGCCTTGCGGCCGAAATAGTATGCGACCGGATCGGGCGACTTGAACTTGGTGAGCTGCAGGATGCCCTCGTCAACGGCGGCGAGGGTGATGAAGACCGGCTCGCGGGGGCCGCCTTCGATGCGGACATCGACGGATTGCTGCGTTTTCGGACGGGCGATATCCGGCGCGTCGAGCGTGACCTTGAAGGTGCGCGCGGCCATGTCGACCGGCACATGCACGACGCCGACGGCACGGCGGGGCTTGGCCTGCAGCGACGGGTCGCGGCCAGAATAGACCGAGACCATGACATAGGCGCCTTCGCCCCAGTCGGCGGTGACCGGCAGGGTGACTTTCGACCCCTTGGCTGAGACGGCGAGATTCTGGACGCTCAGTATACGGTCGGTGGCAACCACGACCTGGGCCTGGCCGTCATAGGGCGGCACGATGGTGATCTCGGCATTCTGGCCGGGCTTGGGTGACGTGGCCGGGGCAGCGACCTTGACGCGGTCCGGCGCTTCGGTGCCGTCCTCGCTCGTCCAGCCACCCCAGCCGACATAGAAGCTCATGCTGGCGCTGGAACCCGCGAGGGGGCCCTGCCCTTCGACGACGAGTTCATGGCTGCCCCAGTCGAGCGCGGGAACCTTGATCTCGCCGGTGCCGCCGGCGGGCGTGGTGAGCACGCCTTCATTCACTTTCGTCACCGTGCGCGAGCGGCGCCAGTTCCAGCGGTCGCCGTCACGGTACCAGTCATAGTGGTAGTCGATGGCAAGGACTTTCCAGTTGAGGCGCTGGGCCACAGCCTGACCGTCGGCATTGACGGTGACAACTTCGAAACGGGCTTCCTTGCCTTCTTCGACGTTCGACTCGAAGGCCGGCTTCAGGCCAACATAGAGCGCTTCGGGCCGGTACGGGATGCGGGCGCTCTCGCCGACGGCGCGGCCGCCGGGTTCGAGCACGCTGATCACGGTGTTGAGGCGCAGCGGCAGGCCGGAATTCGAGCCTGCCGTGCCGGGCGAGAGGCGGACAACCGCCTTGCCGGAACCGTCCGTGGTCGTATCATCAAACTCGAGGATCTGCTCCTCGAACGTCTGGTCATGGCGGCCATAGCGGAAACCATCGAATGCCGCAAAGGGTTTCGGATCGGCTTCGACCCTGGCTTCGGTGCGCACGGTCAAGCCGGCGCCCGGAGCGCCATAGAGGAAGCGCGCGTCAATCTCCACGGCGCGGGTTCCGCCAGCTTTCAGCGGCGTCTTGTCATCGGCCTTGATATCGACCGCAATGCGCTGCGGCACGAAATCCTCGACCGCGAAGCGGACATTGCCAGCTTCATAGGAGAGCCCGTCAATCTCGATGGCGGCGCGCCATTCGCCGCGCAGGGCGCCGCGCGGCAGATCAAACGTGTGAAGCGCCGCGCCGGAGGCAGGATTGGTGAAGCGCACCTTCGCCGCCACAAGACCGTTGGGGCGATAAATGACCAGGTTGCCATTGCGGCCGTCGACCTGACGTCCGGCGCGGTCGCGCAGGAGTGCGGTGAATTCGACTTTCTCGCCGGGACGGTAGATGCCGCGATCGGTATAGACGAAGGCGTCCACAGCGCCGGGCGTGCGGCGGCCGCCGATTTCCTGCGCCGACAGATCAACAGGCGCGCGCGACAGATCGAGCGCGGCGAGTTCGCCGTTCGGCGCCGAGGCGAGCACAAGACGGGGCGCCATGTTGCCCTGCCCGTTCATCAGCGGCGCATCGAAGGTGACGCGGCCCTGCTCGTTGGGCTTGGCTTCGGCCAGCACGGCATTGTTCATGGCGATCAGCTGCACGGTGGCGCCCCGCGCGATCTTGCCATCCTTCAGCGAGCGCAGGGTGACATCAAGGCCATGCTCGCCGCGATAGGCGGTCAGCGCCAGGTCGGTGAGCATGATCCAGCGGCCGGAGGACGCCGGCGGGCCTTCATTGTCCGCAAGTTTGGCGGCGTCCTCGATGCTGACATAATAAGCGCCGGGTTTCATCGGCCCGACGACATCCTGCAGCGGAAAGACCGTGATGACCGGCGCATTGGCGGTGTTGGCGATCTTCATCGTGCCTGTGAACAGCTGTTCGCTGACATCTTCCGGCGAATCTGCGCCCCACATCCAGGACCATTCGCCCTGGCCGGTGGTGGTGCCTGTGCCGATGCTCTTGAAGGCGAGCGCGCGGTCGTTGATGCGGCTGACCGTGACGCGTACTTCGTCGACATTGACCGTTTCGATCGGGAGGCCATCCGCATTCTCGCGTGGCAGGATGACGCCGGTGCCCTTAAAGCCGACGAAGGGCGGGCGGTCGGCAAAGTCGACCGGCACGGTTTCAGCGCGCTTCAGGGTGCGGCCATCGGCGGCGGGGAGACCGGCGAGGATGGTGGCGGTGCGGGTGGTGCCGAAAGAGAGACCGCCGACGCAGAGCTCGCGGCCCTGAACCGTCAGCGAGGAGCGGAAAGCGGGGCGGAATTCGACATAGGGAGAATAGTCCGTTTTCGGATCAAGTGCCGCCGAGAAGACAAAACAGGCGAGCGGCTGTTCGGTGGAGGTGTCGATGCGGTAGCGGAAATAGGAGAATTCCTGGTTCGCCGCCTCGGCGGCGCGCTGGCGCGCCTCTTCCCGTTTGCGCGCGGCAACCTGGTCAGACGGTGACCGCTCGACCAGCACTTTCGCATCGCTGTCTTCGCCGGGCTCACGCGTGGTCTGCGACCCGCCGCAAGCTGAAAGGACAAGCATGGCTGCTGAAGCGAGGGCACTCAGGACCCCCCACCGGCCCCGGACCGCAACTGACATGAAACTCTCCTCCCGTCTCTTGCATGAACAGTTGCACAGAAACACGCGGCGCCATAGGGGCGCGAATCTGGCGGAAGCAAGAAAAGTCAGTGCGTTACCGTGAGTTCTGCCCGGATGATGGCGGCGAGGCCTTCGCGGTAGGTCGGATAGAGCGGGCGCCATCCGAGCGCGGCTTTTGCCCGCGCGTTCGAGACGCGCTTGCACTCGGCATAGAAGCTGGCCGCCATGCCGGAGAGACCGGCGGAATCGAAGGGCACATCCGGGGGCACCGGCAGGCCGATGAGTCTTGCGGCATGGGCGATGATGTCCTGCGGCGGGGCAGGCAGGTCGTCGCAGAGATGGAAGACGCCGTGCGCGTCCGGGCGCTGCAGCAGGGCGGCAAGGCCGGAGGCGATGTCATCGACATGCACACGGGAGAAGACCTGCCCCGGCTTGATGATGCGGCGGGCGGTGCCGTCGCGCAGCCGGTCGAAGGGCGAACGGCCGGGGCCGTAGATGCCGGGCAGGCGGACAATGCGGACTTTGCCTGCGGCCGCCTGCTGCCACTGCGTCTCGGCGAGGACCCGCGCGGCGGCGCGGCCGGAAGCCGGGGCGACCGGCGACCATTCGAAGGCCCAGCCACCGTCGAGATCACCATAGACGCCGGTGGTGGAAAGGTAGGTCACGGTGGCGGCGGTGTGGGCGGACGGGCCGGCAGCGAGCGCGGCGGGGCAGCCTTCGGCGCCGGGCGGCAGGGTGACGAGCCAGTGCGCGCCTTCGGGCGGGGTGACGGGCCCCTGCCCGGCCCAGACCGCTGCCTCGACACCCCTGGCCTGAAGCCGGGCGGCTTTTTCCGCGGTCCGGACCGTGCCGCCGATGCGCCAGCCCTGCGGGCGCAGAAGGTCCGCCAGCTGCAGGGCGCTGTAGCCAAGGCCAAAAACAAAAAGCAGAGATTGCGCGGAAGTCATTTGCCAATGCGGGCCCGGTTGCCTGAATGGCCTGCATAGACGGTCCGGAGGCCCCTTTCCATGTCCTTGATTGCTGCGCTGACCGGGTCGGTTCTCCTGTTGCAGACGCTCGGTGCGGACCTCGCCCGCGCCGAGGAAGACCGGCTGGAAGCCTGCATCGCCAAGATCGAAGTCAGCGCCGAGGAGGCATACGAGGACGGCCTCGCCTGGACGCATGAGGGCAACCGGCCCGGCGCGCGCCAGTGTACGGCGCTCGCCCTGATCGCGCTTGGCAATTACGATACCGGCGCCAACCGGCTGACGCAGCTGGCGCGGTCAACCGATGGCGGCACGATGGAGCAGCGCGCGGTGTACCTGTCGCAGGCCGGGCATGCCTGGCTGCAGGCGGATGCGCCGGAGACGGCGGTGGTTGCCTTTACCGAAGCGCTGAAACTGGCGCCGGGCACAGTGGATCTTCTGATCGACCGGGCGGCGGCGAATATCGTGCTGGAGAAATGGGACGAGGCGCTGGCGGACCTTGACCTGGTGCTGTCGGGCCTGCCGGACGATGTGACCAGCCGGCAGCTGCGCGCCGAGGTGCATCTTAACAAGAAAAACCTCGCCGCGGCGAAGAAGGATGTCGACGCTGCGCTGGCGGCGGATCCCAAGAATATCGACACGCTGCTGGTGCGCGGGCGCGTGCGTGAGGCGATCCGCATTGCGGAGGATGACGGCGAACTGGTGGTTGTTTCCCAGTAGGCTGCGTCAGGCGCCGTAGCGCGTCTCCAGCATGGACCAGACAGCGCGCAGACCGCACGGGGCGCCGCCTTCGGGGCGGCCGTATTTCGACTTGCGCCAGGCCCAGATGTCGAAATGCGCCCAGCTTTTCGCGGTGACGAACTGTTTGAGGAAGACCGCGGCCGTGATCGAGCCGGCGAAGCTGCCGCCGGAGTTGACGAGGTCGGCGATGGGGCTTTTCAGGTCGGCGAGATAGGGATCCCAGAGCGGCATGCGCCAGACGGGGTCGCCGGTGCGGGCCGAGGCGGCGAGGATGTCGGCGGCGAGCGCCTCATCGTCCGTGTACAGAGGGGCGAGGTCTGCGCCGAGGGCGACGCGGGCGGCGCCGGTGAGGGTGGCGAAGTCGAGCAGCAGGTCCGGCTCCGCCTCGCAGGCGCGGGTGAGCGCGTCGGCCAGCACGAGGCGGCCTTCGGCGTCCGTGTTGTCGATCTCGACCGTGAGGCCCTTGCGGCTGTGCAGCACATCACCGGGGCGGAAGGCGTTGCCGGAAATCGCGTTCTCGGCGGCGGAGACGTAGAGCTTCAGGTGGACGGGCAGGCCCGCGCCCATGACGAGTCCGGCGAGCGCGATGGCGTGGGCGGCGCCGCCCATGTCCTTCTTCATGATGCGCATGCCGTCCGCCGGCTTGATGTCGAGGCCGCCGGAATCGAAGGTGATGCCCTTGCCGCAGAAGGCGAGCTTCGGATGGGCGGGGTTGCCCCATTCGAGTTCGAGGAAGCGGGGCGCTTCGTTGGCAGCGCGGCCGACGGCGTGGATCATCGGGTAGTTATGGGTGAGGAGATCCTCGCCGGCGATGGCGGTGACGTGCGCGCCGAAGCGGGCGGCGAGGTCTTCCATCTCCTTCTGCAGACCGGCGGGGGTCATGTCGGCGGCAGGCGTGTTGACCATGTCGCGCAGGTGGGCGGCGGCGGCGGCCTCGCGGGAGAGGCGCTCGCCTTCCTTGCCGGAGGGAACCTTCAGGCGCGGCGGTTCGGCGTTTTCTTTCTTGTAGCGGGTGAAGCGGTAGGCCCCGTCGCCCCAGGCGGCGGCGATCCAGGCGAAAGGCTGGCCACCCTCTTCGAGGATTTCATAATCCCCTTCCGGCAGGCGCCCGGCGAGGGCTGCAACCGCGAGGGCGTCCTTGCCCGTGCCCAGCCCGAACAGGACAGAGGCGACCCGTCCACCCTCGCCCGGAACGATGACCGCCTGCCCGGCCGCGCCGGTGAAGCCCTGCGCCCTGGCGATGGCGCGGGCATCCGGGAACGGATCGGCCTTAAGGTCAGCGAAGCTGCGGGCAGTGAAAAGGTAAACGCCGGCGGGTGACTTGGGGCGGGCGGTGAAACAGTCGTGCATGGTCTTTCCTGCCGGGCAGATGGTTAAGGCTGGGCGCGCCGGCGTTAACCGAACCTTGACCCCGGTCGTTCAAAATCGGGCTTATGGACCCGATACATACACGGAGGCCGATGATGTCCAGTGCCAAAACGTCTCTGGCCCTGCTTGCCTTTGCGCTCGCCGCCTCGACCGCGGCCTGCGCCTCGTCGGGCAAGAACGACCCCAACCTGGCGGCCATGAAGGCGATGGAAGAGGCGCTGAAACCGGCCTCAGCCGAGGAACGCGCCGCGGCGAACCGCGCCGATCCGCTGACCCGCGCCAATTTCTGGGGCAAGGAAAACGCCAAGGACCCCGAGGACCTGACCACGGCGCTCGAATTCGCCCGCTCGCTGCGCGAGATCGGCAGCCATGACCGGGCCATCGACGTGCTGTCGCGCACGATGATCGTGCATCCGACAAGCGCTGACCTGCTGATGCTGCTGGGCCGCATTCACATGTCGAAGGGCGACCCGGAGAGCATCAACGCGGGCGGCATGGCCTTCTACCGCGCGGCAGAGGCAGAGCCCGGCCGGGCGGAAGCCTGGGCAGCGCTCGGCACCGCCTATGACCGCCTCGAGCGCCACAGCATGGCGCAGGCCGCCTATGCCAAGGCGCTGGAGATCGAGCCTCGCCGCACGACGACGCTGACGAATTATGGCCTCTCCCTCTTGCTGACCGGCGACCTTGCCGGCGCCGAGCAGAAGCTGCGCCTCGCCGCAGCCAATGCCGATGCCGGATCGCGCGTGACGGAAAACCTTGCGCTGGTACTGGGCCTTCAGGGCCGGTTTGACGAGATGAAGAAGGTGAGCGGCACGGCGGCACCCTCGCAGATTGTCGAGCAGAATGTGGCGCTGCTGCAGGGCCTGATCAAACCTGCGCGCAGCTGGGATTCGCTGGCGGAGCCGGCTGTTACGGTGAAAATGGTGGAGGCGGCGCCTTCGATTGATCCACCCGTGGCCGCACCTGCCGGACAGGTCGAGGACAGCGCGGACGGCGATGCGCCGAAGCGCACGCTGCGCCTGCGGAACTGATGCGCGCCTGAACCCGGGCTATTCGTAAGGCAGGTCTTCAGGTCGCCGACCGACATAGTCGGGCTTGGGTGTCTTGGGAAACCTAACAGCCTTTATGTGGGTATCACCCCTGCGGATTGCTTTGCAGACTCGGTGCATGCCATCCATCAACCTGCCATCGGCATCCAATATGATCGGGAAGCTGAGATCGGCTTCTTCAATCAGTGAGAGGTGGCCAAGGATCGAGCGGCATGTTGGTATCTGCCCCTCGAAAGCATACCAGTGATTTTCATCAACCTCATCAAGGCTGCTCAACTCAATACTTTGGGCCTGCAGTCCTTTGCCAAGCTCGATCAATCGTCTCACATCCCAGGCGAGCAGGCCTTCCTTGGATGGCCTGAAATGGTATTGCGGCCTGATCATTGCTGCCTCAGTCCGCATCGAACCTTACCCCCTGCGCGAGTGGAAGTTCGTTTGAGTAGTTGATCGTGTTGGTGGCGCGGCGCATGTAGGCTTTCCAGCTGTCGGAGCCGGACTCCCTGCCCCCGCCGGTTTCCTTTTCGCCGCCGAAGGCGCCGCCGATCTCTGCGCCGGAGGTGCCGATATTGACGTTGGCAATTCCGCAATCGGAACCGGAGGCGGCGAGGAAGCGTTCGGCTTCGCGCAGGTCGGTGGTGAAGATGGAGGAGGAGAGGCCCGCATCCACCGCATTGTTGAGGGCGATGGCTTCGGAAAGATCCGTGTACGGCATGACATAGAGGATGGGCGCGAAGGTTTCGCGCAGGACCGGGCCGGTATGGGACGGCATCTCCACCAGCGCGGGGCGGCGATAGGTGCCGCCGCCGGCATCGACCGCCTCGCCGCCGGTGACCTTGCCGCCGAGCGATGCGGCTTCCGCCAGCGCAGCGTCCATGCTGGCCCCTGCCTGCGCATCGATCAGCGGGCCGACGAGCACACCTTGCGTGAGCGGGTTGCCAACCTTGGCCGAGGCCCATGCGGCCTTGAGGCGCGGGATGAGCCGGTCTGCAACGCTCTCATGCACGAACAGGCGGCGCATGGTGGTGCAGCGCTGGCCGGCGGTACCGAGGGCCGAGAAGGTGATGGCGCGGGCGGCGAGCTCAAGATCCGCAGACGGACAGACGATGGCGGCGTTGTTGCCGCCGAGTTCGAGGATGGCCTTGCCGAAACGCGCGGCGACGACCGGGGCGACGGCGCGGCCCATGCGGGTTGACCCCGTGGCAGAAACGACCGCCACGCGCTTGTCTGCCGCGAGCATCGCGCCCGCTTCGGGGCCGCCATAGAGGCAGCTGGCGAGACCGGCGGGCACGTCGCCGAAGCGGCGCGCGGCGCGTTCGAACACGGCCATCGTCGCAGCGGCGCAAAGCAGAGTTTTTTCAGATGGCTTCCAGATCACCGGGTTGCCGCAGACGAGCGCGAGCGCGGCGTTCCAGGCCCAGACGGCGACGGGGAAATTGAAGGCTGTGATGATGCCGGTGACACCGGCCGGATGCCAGGTTTCCATCATGCGGTGGCCGGGGCGTTCGGTGGCAATGGTCAGGCCGTGCAGCTGGCGCGAGAGGCCGACGGCGAAGTCGCAGATGTCGATCATCTCCTGCACTTCGCCCAGCGCTTCGGCCGGGATCTTGCCGGCTTCGAGCGTGACGAAAATGGCGAGGTCGTCCTTCGCGGCGCGCAGCTCCTCGCCGAGCAGGCGGACGAGTTCGCCGCGGCGCGGGGCGGGCACGTCGCGCCAGGCGAGGAAGGCGGCGGAGGCGCGGGCGAGGGTCTGGCCTGCTTCGGCCGGCGAGGTTGCCGGCAGGCGGGCGACCGCCTCCCCCGTGATCGGCGTGCGGCAATCCAGCGAGGCGCCGGGCGTATCGGGCGCGAGTCCGAAACGGGCGAGGGCGGCGGCGGCGATGGGTCTGAGGCTCATCCCGCCGGTCTAGCCTTGCCGGCTCCGGCGGGAAAGCCCTCAGGCGAAGTCGCGGCCTGTGACGTGTTCGGTCACCTGCGGGGCGGCCTCGTTCTTGTTCTGCATCTTGTTGTACTTGATGTAGGCCGGGCCGAGCACGACGAGGAACAGGACCGGCAGGAAGAACAGGATCATCGGCACGGTGAGCTTGGCCGGCAGGGCGGCGGCCTTCTTCTCGGCTTCCGACATCCGCATTTCGCGGTTTTCCCGCGCCATCAGTCGCAGCGCATCGCCCAGCGGTGTGCCGTAACGTTCGGCCTGGCCGAGCGCCATACAGACGGCTTTCACGCCTTCATGGCCGGTGCGCAGGGCCAGGTTTTCATAGGCCTGGCGGCGGTCCGGCAGGTAGGAGAGTTCGGCGACGGTGATGCCAAATTCCTCGGCGAGTTCGGGCGAGGCGGAGCCGATTTCCTGGCTCACCTTGTTGAAGCCCATCTCGATCGACATGCCGGCCTCGACACAGATCAGCAGCATGTCGAGCGCGTCCGGGAAGGCGCGCATCAGGGACTTCTGGCGCTTCTGGGCAAGGTTGGAGATGTAGATATTGGGCGCATAGAAACCGGCCGCAGCGCCGAAGGCGAGCGAGCCGTATTTCATGAACGGGTTCAGCCCGTGATCATTGACGAAGAAGATGTAGAGGAACGTGCCGATCGCGCCGACGAAGGGCAAGGCCATCCGTGCGAAGTAAAAGGCCGAGACAGGCCCCGGGCCGCGCAGGCCGGCCTGGTTCATCAGCTTGATGACGTTCGGATCTTCCAGCGCCTTGGCAAGGTTCAGCTTGGAGGAGATCTCCCCCATCATCGAATCGTCCTTGCGTCGCAGGCCCTTCTTCTCGAGCGCGGCGCGGCTCTGCTTGCGCAGGCGTTCGCGCTGGGACGCAACGGACTTCAAGCGCGTCTCGAGCTTGTTGCCCTGAAGGTAGGGCATGAAGACAGTCATGAAGGTGCCGAACACCGCCGCGGCGACGAGATAGGCCGCCAGTGTCTGGGGCTGTGTGAAGGTAAGCAGGAATTCAAACATTGGCCTGCCCCTACATATCGAAGTTGATCATGTTGCGCATGACCATGATGCCGGTGCCCATCATGGCAGTCGCCATCGCGAGAATGACGTGACCAGTCTCTGTACGGAACAGTTCGAGGATATAGTCCGGCGTGGTCATGAACACCATCACGCCCACCGCGAAGGGCAGCGAGCCGATGATGTAGGCAGAGGCTTTCGCTTCCGAAGACAGGGCCTTGACCTTCTCGCGCATCATCTTGCGTGACCGGATAACGGTCGAGAGGTTTCCGAGGGCTTCGGAGAGGTTACCACCCGCTTTCGACTGGATCATCAGCACGATGGCGAAGAAGTTCACTTCCTGCAGCGGCATCCGCTTGTAGAGCGCGGCGAGGGCACGGTCGAGACCCGCGCCCATCGACAGGTTGTCAGCGAAGGTGAGGAATTCCTTCTTCAGCGGCTCCGGGCTTTCCTTGCCGATGATGCGGATACACTCGTTGAGCGGAAGGCCGGACTTCACACCGCGCACGATGACGTCGAGGGCGTCGGCAAACTGGTTGACGAGTTTCTTGTGACGGCCCTTGATCATCATGCCGAGCACGAATTGCGGCAGGCCGAGTGTGCCCGCAAAAAACGCGGCGCCGACGAGTACCGGCCGGCTCTTGAACGAGATGCCGCTGATGACAAGACCATCCGCGCCGGAAATCCAGACGACACCGGCGCAAACGGCGCCTGCGATCACGGAAATGACCCAGAATACCGGAACCGGAATCTCGAGGCCGGCCTGAGACAGTTTCGAGCCAATGTCCCGCGCTGCCGAAATCTTGCGGCGCTCCTTGTCCTGCTTGCGCAGGTTGTCGAGCATTTCCTGGGTCTTGGCGCGGCGGCGCGCCGTCTCGTCGACCCCCTTGCCGGGTCCCTTGGCGGTGGCACTGGTGGCCCGCCCTGCGCCAATTTCGCGCGCGCGCTTCTTCGCGGCTTCGTCATTAGAGCCGGTGAACGTGAAGCCAATTCCGACGATCGCGACAAAGGCGAGCACGGCGACAAGGATGATCAGGAGATTGCCGGTCATCATGCGCCGTTGAGTTCGTCGAGCGCTGCGGCCAGCTCACGCTCGAGGTTGTAATAGGCGGCGCGCTCCCAGAAGCGCGGGCGGCCGATGCCCATGCCGCGATGGCGGCCAATGATCTTGCCGTTATCGTCCTCGCCCTCGATCTCGTATTTCAGGATATCCTGCAGAACGATGGTATCGCCTTCGAGGCCGAGCACTTCGGTGATGCACATGATGCGGCGCGAGCCGTCGCGCAGGCGCGAGGCCTGGACGACGACGTCAATCGAGCCGACGATCATTTCACGGATGGTTTTTGCCGGCAGCGAGAAGCCGCCCATGGTGATCATGGATTCCACACGGCTGAGGGCTTCGCGCGGGCTGTTGGCGTGCAGCGTGCCCATCGAGCCATCGTGGCCGGTGTTCATGGCCTGCAGAAGGTCGAACGCTTCCGGTCCGCGAACCTCGCCCACGATGATCCTTTCCGGACGCATACGCAGACAGTTCTTGACGAGATCGCGCATCGTGATCTCGCCCGAACCTTCGATATTGGGCGGGCGGGTTTCGAGGCGCACGACGTGCGGCTGCTGCAGCTGAAGTTCGGCGGAGTCTTCGCAGGTGATGACGCGTTCGCCGGGTTCGATGAAGCCGGTGAGACAGTTGAGCAGCGTGGTCTTGCCCGAGCCCGTACCGCCGGAGATCAGGACGTTGCAGCGGCTGTGGCCGATGATGCGGAGGATTTCCGCGCCGGCCTCGCTGATCGACTTGAACTTCACGAGGTCGTGGAGCTTCAGCTTGTCCTTCTTGAACTTACGAATGGTGAGCGTCGGGCCGTCGATGGCGAGCGGCGGCGCAATGACGTTCACACGCGAGCCGTCAAGCAGACGCGCATCACAGATCGGCGAGCTTTCATCGACGCGGCGGCCTACCTGGCTCACGATCCGTTGGCAGATGTTCATCAGCTGCGCGTTGTCGCGGAAGCGGATATTGGTGCGTTCGATCTTGCCGTTGACCTCGATATAGGTCGTGTCGGCGCCGTTGACCATGATATCGGCGATGTCGTCGCGCGCCAGCAGCGGCTCGAGCGGGCCGTAACCGAGCACGTCGTTGCAGATGTCATCGAGCAGGTATTCCTGCTCCGAGATAGACATCACGACATTCTTGATACTGATGATCTCGACGACGATGTCCCGGATCTCTTCGCGCGCGCTTTCTGTATCGAGCTGCGCGAGCTGGGACAGGTCGATCGTGTCGATCAGCGCGTTGAAGATGGTGGTCTTGGTTGCGTAATACTGCTCGGAATGCTGGCTGACCTTGCGGACGGGCTCAGGCTTGATCTCCGGGGTCTTCAGCTTCACCTGACTTGCCGGTTGGGCCGGCGCTGCCGGCGCCGCCGGTTTGGCTGCAGGTGCAGCAGGCGGTGCAGGCGCGGCGGGCTTGGGGGCCGCAGCAGCGGGAGCGGCCTGAGGCGCTGCCGCCGGCATCGTCGCAACCGGTGCGTTGGTGCGTTTTCCGAATGACATGTCCCTCTACCCGTCTTCTCTCTGCGGCTTACTTGCCCAGCAATTTCTTCAGGAAAGACTTCTCCGCCTGCTGCACCGTCTTGCCCGTCAGGGCCGCCGCGAGGTGATCGATGGCGATGGACGATTTGGCTGACGGCGATGTCTCCGAGATCATCTGTCCGTTATTGGCGGCCATGCCGAACACTTCCGGTTCGAACGGCACGATGATATCCGGCTCGACGCCAATTGCGGCCGCGAAGTCCTTCACCGGAATCTCGGGGCGCTTCGGCACACCGCACATGTTCAGCACAAGTCGCGGCGGATGGTCGTTGACGCGGTGGCCTTTCAGCTGGTCGATCATGTTCTTGCCGTTGCGCAGCGAGGCAAGGTCCGGCTGGCAGACGATGACGACTTCATCCGATGCGATCAGCGCATTGCGCACCCAGTGCGACCAGGTGTGCGGCAGGTCGAGCACCATATAGGGCACGTTGCGGCGCACGTTCTCGATCACGGTGGCGTAGGCATCGTCCGGAATATCGATGATCTGGTTGATGTTCGCCGGGGCGGTGAACAGCGACAGTCGCTCGGTGGCGCGCGCCAGCAGGCGATCGATCACCGCATTGTCCGCGCGCTCGGGCGCAAGCAGGGCATCGGCGATGGTCTGCGGCGTATCCTGGTTGAAGTCGAGCGCCGTGGTGCCGAAGGACAGGTCGAGGTCGACCAGCGTCGTGTTGACATGGGTGTTCTCGGCGAGCGCCCAGGCAAGGTTGTGCGCAATCGTCGAGGCCCCTACCCCGCCTTTTGCTCCGACCACGGAAATCTGCTTGCCGAGGAAGGGGGCATCCGGATCCGCGAACAGGCTGGAGATCGAACGGATGATCTGCAGGGGCTGGAACGGGGGAACAAGATATTCCGACACACCGCGCGCTACGAGCTGGCGGTAGAGCGTGATGTCGTTGACGGCGCCGATGACCAGAACCTTGACATGCTCGTCGCAGTGCACGGCAAGTGCGTCGATCTCGTGCAGCACCTGGATGGCCTGCGCAGAGGATTCGATCATCAGCAGGTTGGGGGTCGAGTTCGCCTGGAGGTCGGCGATGGCCGCCGGGATGCCGCCGGCGACGCATTCCACGGTCGCCCGGCCCATCCGGCGATCCCGCGCGCACAGTTCCATCAGCGCGCGGGTTTCCTCGCGCTCATAGAATAGCTTGATCGAGATGGCGGGCAGCATGGCGTCGCCGCCTGCCTGTTCGTACGGGGTGAAGGCGGCCTGCGGCGGCAGCATCGTCTTGGCCGCAAAGTCCATCACCGGCTGAACAGGCTGGGCAACAGCGTCTTCGAACGGGTTCGCCACTCCGGCATCGTTCGCGCCGGTCAGCGGATCGTCTCCGAACACATCTTCGAACTCGGTGCCGAAGTCGTCCTCAAAGAGTGCCTTGTCTTTACCCATCATACGCAAACTCCTGTTGCCGGGCGTGCCGGCCTATTGAACCACTTGCGAGACGGCGCCCGATTCCTGGTCAGAACGGGCAGCGGCCGTCGACTCGCCTTTCCGGAACTTCTCGAGAATGACTTCGCGTCGGCCGGGATCGCCCTGCCCCAGCGCGCGGGTGCCGAGCAGGTCTGCCGGATCGGCGATCATCGCCGCGAGGTTTGTCCGCACAGAGCAGCCGAGCGTCGGCATCGTATTGTTCGAGGCCACGTCCGAAAAATCATAGGCCGATTTCTGGGCGCAGTCGGGGGCGACCGCGTCATAGATCTGGAAGGCGATGATCATCGGCTGCGAGACGGCCGCGCCGGCGCCATGTGCCGAGCCTGCGATCTCATCATATTCCACACCGCTTTCCCAGGCGATGGCGCGCGCTTCGGCAACGGCTGTCACCGCGAGCTGCGGATTGGCGCTGGCCTGCGGCAGCGACATCACGAGCGGGCCGTGGCCGCGCTGGGCATACAGACCGACGAAGCTGCGGATGCGCTCACGGTCGCTGCTTGAGAGCTCGCTGGCCTGCGGATCGATCGCGACCTCGAGGAACTCGGTGCGCTTGGTGACGCCAACTTCGTTGCGGTCGAGCGCTGTGCCGGCCAGGTAGCTGGAAGGCACGGCCGTCGGCGCACTGCTGGCGCAGGCGCCGAGCGAGATCAGACCTGCGCCGAGCGCAAGGAGGGCAAAATTCGGCTTGGAGGCGGTGGTCATTCCTCTGTTCCCTACTCTTCGATGAAGCCCACAGGGGCCCGGTATTGGTCAGCTTTGACGGGCGAGCCGTCCTTGCCATAGGTTTCGTTCAGCTTGCCGAAGAAGATGGTCTTGGCATCCGAGGCGTTGGCATAACCGTCCGCAGGCGTACGAAGTTGCGACTTGGCGGCGGGATTGACGAGGTAAGGCGTCACGATGACGACGAGTTCGCTTTCCTCCGACAGGAAGTCGCGCGACTGGAACAGTGCGCCGAGGATGGGCAGCTTCTTGAGGCCGGGCACTTGGTCGATGTTCTGACGGTCTTTCGACGAGATCAGGCCGGCCATCATCATCGAGCCGCCCGAGGGCAACTCGATGGTCGACTCAGCGCGGCGGACCGTGAGGCCGGGCAGCGTGACGCCTTCCAGCTGGACGACGTTGCCGTTGCCATCGATGATCGTGCGGCTCTGGCCCTGGAACGCGCCCTGAGAAGTCAGCTCGGAGACTTCCGTCGACACTTTCAGGGAGATACGGCCTTCTGACAGCACGACCGGCGTGAAACCGAGGCCGACACCGTAGGGTTTGAATTCGATCGTGATCGAACCATTGTCATCCTGGCCGACCGGCACGGGGAATTCGCCGCCAGCGAGGAACTTGGCGCTCTCGCCCGACATGGCGACCATGGTCGGCTCGGCGAGTGTCTTGACGACACCGATCCGTTCCAGTGCCTGGAAGGCAGCGCCGGCGCGCGACTGAAGGTCGTTGCCGACATAGTTCGTGTACGACACGGAGCCGCCGAAACCGCCGAGCGACCGGCCCTGGATCGGGAAGCCAAGATCCGTGCTGACATCGCCTGAGCCGGTGAAGGGCAGACCCGGCAGCAGCGCCGTGGTTTCGGTATTGACCGGCGGGTTACCGACGAAAAGCTGCTTCTCGACAAGCCGTGCGAAGTCACCCCAGCCGGGAACGCCCGACATGTTGATGCCGAGTTGCTTGACGATATTGCGCTGCATCTCGACGATACGCACTTCGAGCAGCACCTGGTCGGGCGCGAGCACGCTCATCATGTTGACGACCTGCGGCGCACCCTCCCCTGCCGGGAAGTAGGCGGCCACCAGTTTGCGGACCTGTTCGGATTGCGCGACGCTGTCAACCGAACCGGTGATAACGATGGAGCCGTTCAGGCTTTCCAGCCCGACACGCGCATCCGGGACATGCCGCTCGATAGTCTTTTGCAGCGCAGCCATGTCTGTTTCGACATGCAGCGAGAGATCAAGCAGCGTGCGGCCGGCCCGGTCAAAGATCAGGGCGCTGGTCTGGCCATATTTCACACCGCGGAAGATGATTCGCTGCGAGGTTTGCACCACCGCGTCAGCAATTTCCGGGTTGGCGATGACGACATCGGCCGCAGGGGCTTCCAGTTCGATGATGATGGATTTGTTCACGCCCACCGTGACGGAGCGGGACACATAGCTGTCACCTGCGGCTATGATGACGGTGCCCATCCCGTTCGGGGTGGTCTGCGCCAGCCCCGCAGATGCTGGCACCAGAGCAAGCAGTGTCGTGCAGGCAAGGCTACTCAGTGTACGCATGACTAGTTCCCCCCGACGCCTGCCGCAGCAGGTTGTCCATTGCGGAAGATTGTAATTCCCGATCCGGCCCCGGCACCGTTGCCTTCCAGCATTTCCGTGCGGGCGTTGCGCTGCGTGCCACTGACAAACGTGTCGAGCGGGCGCAGCGAGAGGGTGACCTTGCCAAGGCGCTGGGCCATGGCCACCAGTTCTGCCTCGCGCGGGGTGACCTCGATCGTTGCCGTGCTGCCAAGCCGGGCCGTTTCGCCCTCGGCGTTGACAGCAAAATTCTGGTCAATCGCCAGTATGCGGACATTCTGGATGATCGTGTCGGCGACCGTGCGCTCGATGATACCACGTTCGGGTGCAGCCTTCTGGTCGTAGGTCAGGATAAGGTCAACCCGGTCATTCGGCAGGACGAAACCGCCAGACGCCGATTCTGCCGAAATCTCGATAGAGACGGCGCGCATCTCGGGGTTCATCATGGCCGCGAGGATCCCCTGTTGCCCTTTGAGGACGATCTTCT
>NZ_JBKBXB010000036.1:0-34698 GCF_046313975.1 Hyphomonas sp.
CGGCGAATGGCAGGATCTGAGCCTGCCATTCGCCGAGGGCAGCGACGTAGTGGTCGCCTCCGGCCCGGCTGTGGCAGACGCGTCGCAGGGGCGCCAGGGGTCAGGAAGGCTCGTGCTGTCCGGCTTCCGGCTTGCCGATACAGCTGGGACGGAAACCTTCGTAATCCAGCATGGCGACGGCGCGGCGTTGAGCTTCGACTATTTCATCAACGATCCGGAGCTTTCGGAGAATTGCCAGATCATCGTCGTCTTCAAACGCAACGGCGTCGAAGACCTGATGCGGATAAAGGCCGACGACCTGCGCTTCGACGCCGGCGCTGCCCGCAGCGGCCGTATTGAAATGCGGCTGGGCAATCTGCGCCTCGGAACGGGCCGCTATACGGTGACCGTCATGGCCGCGCGCGAGCGGTATTTCGAAACCCAGACCGGCCAGTTCTTTTCCATCAACCCAGACGTCTACGACGTCCATTCCGGCTGCCTCGAATTCGAAGTCACCGCCCCCGGCGAAGCCTTCGCAACTGGCACCGGTGTCGTGGAAACGGCGGAGTGGCGGCTGAGCTGAAGTGGTGGCATTTCAAAATGCCGACTTCAGTGCCGCCCCGCAAAAACCCAGAATTTCATCAGGATGAAACTCAGCAGCGGCACCAGAACCATCGTGATCACGGTTGCCCAGGAAGGGTGAAGGCCCAAGACATCCTGCGCCAACGGCACAGAGAAATAGCTGACAGATAGTCCGAGGGCGGACAGGATCACAAATCGCCAGACATGGCCAAACCGGGTCGAGTCGATCTTGAAGGTGAACCGGCTCTGCCCGAAGAAAGACACCGCCATTCCGGCCAGATAGGCAGAAACAGACGCAAGCCTGGGCTCTGCCTGCACCAGCAGGATCAATGCATTGGCAACAAGGAAGTAAGTCACCGTGGCGAGAATGCCGACGACCGTAAACCGCGATACCTCGCCGAAAAACCCCTTCACGACCAGCCCGGATGGATCCGCCTGCGGATCAGCCTCAGGTTTTTCGGGCGCGGACATAATACTGGGCCCCCAGCGGAACGCGCGAAAACCAGGTATCGACCTTCCGGATTGCATCATTGAACGCAGGCACAGTCAGGATGAAGCGCCGGCTCACCTCGCTGAACCCCGCCTCACGGAAGAGTGCCTCGGTCTTGGGCGCCCGAAGCAGGACGGCATCTTCATCAAACGGGCAATTGTTCACGACATGCACCGAAAGGGGATTGAGCGGATTGTGCTCGAAGATCAGCGCAACCCCGCCCGGCCTGAGCACCCGGTGCATCTCCGCTGAAAACTCGGGCCATTGTTCCGGCGGCACATGATGCATGACGCAAACCGCCATGGCGACATCCATGCTGGCGTCATCATACGGAAGGCGGTGCCCTTCGTATACGGAATAAGCAACGTCCGGATTGGCCTGCCGGGCACGCTCGATGCTGGAAGCCGAGATATCGACGCCGTGCACATGACCAAAATGCCGGGTCAGCAGGGGATGAAAATTTCCGATCCCGCATCCGACATCCAGAAGGCGAACTCCCGAGAGATCGCCAAACTCCGCACGCGTAAGATCTGCGATATAGTCCGCCTTCACCCGTGTGAAGAAATCGACATCCAGACCCGAAAAGCCAACTGCCTGATTTACAGTGTCCCTGTATCGCGCCTCATAGGCATCGAACGTCTCGGATGTCTTCTCAGTCGTGTTGGGGCTGTTCGTCGTCATCTGAGCCGCCTGGTTACTTATGTGTGCCTACCGGGAGAAGTCCAAGGCGCGATGCGCCATGCCCCTGCGCCCGCAGAGGACGCCACCACTCTTCATTGTCGATATACCAGCGCACGGTCGCTTCCAGACCGGTCTCGAATGTCTGCTTCGCCTTCCAGCCGATCTGCGTTTCTGCCTTTGTCGCATCAATTGCATAACGCCGGTCATGACCGGGACGGTCCGTGACGTGCTTTATCAATGCCCGGCGCGATCCTGACTGCGGCGCAAGCTGGTCCACCAGGTCGCAGATCCGGTGCACCACATCAATGTTCGACCGTTCGTTGCGCCCGCCGATATTGTAGGTTTCTCCGGCCCGCCCGCGTGTCACGATCAGACGCAACGCATCGGCGTGGTCATCGACATAGAGCCAGTCGCGCACATTCTTCCCGTCTCCGTAAACAGGCAGATCCCGGCCCTCGAGGGCATTCAGCAGCATCAACGGAATGAGCTTCTCGGGGAGCTGGTAGGGCCCGTAATTGTTTGAGCAATTCGACACCAGCACCGGCAAGCCATAGGTGTGATGCCAGGCGCTGGCGAGATGATCGGATGCCGCCTTGCTCGCCGAATAGGGCGAGCGCGGATCGAACGGTGTTTCCTCGGTGAAGAACCCTTCATCGCCGAGCGACCCGTAAACCTCGTCGGTCGAGACATGCAGCACACGGAAGTTATCCGCCCTGCGCCCCTTAAGCCCGGACCAATACGCCCTCGCCGCTTCGAGGACATTGAAGCTGCCGACAATATTGGTCTGAATGAACTCGTGCGCGCCCGTGATCGAGCGATCGACATGGCTCTCCGCCGCGAGATGCACAATCGCATCCGGCTCAAACTTCCTGATAGCCGCAGAAAGGGCCTCGAAATCCACAATGTCGATCTTTTCAAACTGGAATCCCGGCAGGGATGAGACCGGCTTGAGCGAGGAAAGATGGCCCGCATAGGTCAGCTTGTCAGCGACCAGGACGGACTCGCCGTCCCGCACGAGGCCCCGCACAAGACTGGACCCGATGAACCCCGCACCGCCCGTAACAAACCACTTCATCTTCTGTCACTCCTGAAGCGCGGATATCCGGGCAGCATCCTTGCGCAGCTCGTCGCACACACGCTGCAGGTACTGACCATAGTCACTCTTGGCGACGGACGCTGCCAGGTCCGACAGCCGGTCGAGCGTAATAAAGCCCTTGCGTGCCGCAATTTCCTCGAGGCAGGCGATGCTCTGCCCCTGCCGCTTTTCGATGGCGTGCACGAACTGGGCAGAATCCAGAAGGCTTTCCGGCGTGCCTGCATCGAGCCAGGCAAACCCGCGGCCCATGAATTCGCAATTCATCTGCCCGCGTTCCAGGTACACCCGGTTCATGTCGGTGATTTCCAGTTCGCCGCGCGCCGAAGGCTTCAGGGATTTTGCAATCTCCGCCGCCTGACCGTCATAAAAATAGAGGCCCGTCACCGCGTAGTTTGAAACGAACTCTTTTGGTTTCTCGACAATCCGGTCCGGACGGCCGTCCGGTCCGATGCCGACGACTCCATACCGCTCCGGATCACTCACCCTGTAGGCAAACACGGTGGCGCCCTCTGTCTGCCGGTTTGCGCGGCTGAGCATGGATTCGAGCCCAGTACCGTAAAAGATGTTGTCACCGAGGATCAGGCAGGAAGGCGCGCCATAGAGGAAGCGTTCGCCGATGATGAAGGCCTGCGCGAGCCCATCCGGGCTCGGCTGTTCCGCATATGTCAACGAGATGCCAAACCGGGAACCGTCTCCCAGAAGATCAATGAAGGCCTGCTTGTCCCTGGGCGTTGTGATAATTAGAATATCATCGATCCCGGCAAGCATGAGCGTCGACAGGGGATAATAGATCATGGGCTTGTCGTAGACAGGCAGCAGCTGCTTCACGACACTGATCGTCACGGGATAAAGACGCGAACCACTCCCGCCGGCAAGGATGATGCCTTTTCGTGCCATGAAACACCTTGTCGGAGCCAACCTCAGGACGGGCTAGACCGGGCTGGTTATAACGTCAATTGAAGAGTCAGCCTGACTGCCAATGATCAGTCATACCATCGCCGAAATCAAAGCTTTGATCAGTCTCCGAGTGCAGTGCGTCCGCAAAATCGATGGCATCGAAAGCCCTCAGCTGCCGTGTCTCGTTCGCACTGACACTCCACTGGTCAATACCATTGCGCATATGATCGGCCACCTGCTGAACCAGCGAGAAATCGAACCGGTCGGTTATCGGGAAATCCAGGCTCCATGCTGCATCCTTACTCAGATTGTCAGCCAAGGGCAGCCCGGCCGACTTGGCATCCGGATCCGACAGAGGAACAGCTGCAGAAGATGTCAACTGGAAGTCTGCTGCAGTTAATGCATTCGGAAGGATGTTGTCGATACGGACCTGCGCACCTGAGGGAAGTGTGATCAGTGTATGCAAACCCGCGAGCGTGGTCATCGCCCCTTGTATTGCAGAAAAACTCGCAAACCCGGAATTTGTCAGCCTGATGATATCTGCGCCCTGTTGGAAATCGACAATCCGGTCAAGCGTTCCGCTTACGGAGCTTTCGACCAGAAAAATATCTGCGCCTGCACCGCCGATATAGATATCGTTTCCGCCCCCCCCATTCAGGAGGTCCGCGCCGTCATTGCCGTACAGCGTGTCATTCCCGTTGCCTCCGATGAGCGCGTCGTTGCCATTGCCGCCATAGAGTACGTCATCCCCTTCCTCACCATACAGATTATCGTTGTCGTCTCCGCCTGAGAGCGTGTCATTGCCATTTCCGCCATAGAGAGCATCAGCGCCTGCTTCACCATACAGCGTGTCGATGCCATCGCCACCGAGAAGGGTGTCATTACCAAGGCCGCCGTAGATCGCGTCGTTACCTGTCTCTCCATAGAGAACATCGGCTCCATCACCACCCACGATCATGTCATTGCCGTCGCCAGCGTAAACAACATCGTTGCCGGTCTCTCCGTAAACAACGTCGTCGCCGAGGCCGCCATAGAGCGTGTCATTTCCGGCGCCACCATATAGAACGTCGTTGCCATCCTCTCCGTACAGACGATCATCGTCATCTTCGCCAAACAACTGATCGTTCCCGATCCCGCCCAGCATGACATCTGAGCCGGTCGCGCCGCGCATCAGGTCATCACCCGCATCTCCATACATGGTGTCAGCGCCTGCCCCGCCCAACAGCGTATCGCTTCCATTGCCACCATAGAGTGTGTCATTTCCATCCTCACCATAGAGGACATCATTGCCTTCACCCCCCACTAGTGTATCGTTGCCCAGGTCGCCATACAGCCCATCGACTCCATCTTCACCGTAGAGATTGTCGTCGCCGGCGCCGCCGAGCAGC
The DNA here is from genome assembly GCF_046313975.1 of Hyphomonas sp. Lineage (GTDB taxonomy): Bacteria > Pseudomonadota > Alphaproteobacteria > Caulobacterales > Hyphomonadaceae > Hyphomonas. The sequence goes on from NZ_JBKBXB010000036.1 coordinate 5,114, forward strand.
GTGTCATTGTCGGCCCCTCCATAGAGCGCATCATTGCCCTCCTCACCGTAGAGGACATCGACACCCGCCCCGCCGATCACCATGTCGTTCTCGGTGCCGGCATAAACGACGTCATTGCCTTCGTTACCGTAAATCGCGTCTGCACCAGCTCCGCCGTACAAGGTGTCGTTTCCGAAGCCGCCATAAAGCTGGTCGTTCCCATCGTCTCCATAGAGGCGATCATCATCGTCGCCGCCTTGAAGATTGTCATTTCCGGCGCCACCGATGAGCGTATCCACACCGGCCCCACCCAGCAGGAGATCGGCTCCCAGTTCGCCGTACAAACTGTCATTCCCGTCACTGCCGATCAGGGTATCTTCATCTGCTCCACCGTAGAGAACGTCGTTACCGGCTTCGCCGTAAAGCACGTCATTTCCGGCTCCCCCAACAAGCGTATCGTCACCGAGTCCGCCGTACATGCCATCGACGCCGTCATCACCGTAAAGGGTGTCGTTGCCGTCGCCGCCAATCAGCGTGTCGTTTCCAGCTCCGCCATAAATCGTGTCACTTCCGGCTTCTCCGTAGAGAACATCGACCCCGGCTCCTCCGACAATCATATCATTGCCGTCGCCGCCATAAACTGCGTCGTCTCCGTCAAGACCATAGAGGACATCATTGCCCCCAAAGCCAAAAATCGTGTCGTTCCCAGCCGTGCCATATATGACGTCATCAGCCGCTGTGCCCTGGAACTGTCCGGGGGGCGGTGGCGGTGGCGGTGGCGGTGGCGGCGGAGGCGGCGGCGGTGGAGGAGGCGGGGGTGGAGGAGGCGGGGGTGGAGGCGGAGGCGGTGGCGGAGGCGGGCTGCCGGCGAGGATCAGGTTTGACTGGGTCAACTGGCCGGTGGTGACGCCTTGCAGCAGGATGGTCTGACCGGTTGCAAAGGTCAGCAATGTTCCGCCTGCGGAGCTTGTGCGGCCGTTGAAAGCAGCGAGAGCGGCGGACTGGCTGAAACCTGTCAGGTCGAGCCGGTCCTGCGCCACCGAGAAGTCCGTGATTGTATCTGCGCCGCCATTCGGCGCGTAGACAAAGATATCCGCGCCGGACCCCAGCGTGATCGTGTTGTTGGCGGAGTTGCCGGTGATCGTGTCGTTGCCGCTGCCGCCAACGGCATTTTCGATGATCGTGCTGAAATGGATGGCCACGACGTTGACATAGTGAACCGGCGATTGCTGCGGGCGGTCGCCAAGAGACGAGAATGTGCCGGGTCGCAGGTCCAGAATCTGAGGCTGCGAAAATCCTGACAGATTGATGGTATCCACACCACCCGTATCATAGATCGTCATCGCCGGCGGACGACGATAAGTCACCCCTTGAACATAGACGAATTGCGACCAGTCGATATTCGTACCGGGGGCGGACGAATTGAACCCAAAAGTTGTGTTGCCGGCAAATGTGCCAGCCGGATTGACGCCGTAAAGCAGGTGCATCGCGGCAATGTCTGCCTGCTGGAGGCCCAGCACGAAGCGGTAGTTTCCGTGCCCCGTTTCCAGCTGGTCAAAATACGACATCACCGTATAGGCCCAGTGATCGTTCGAGTACAGATTATCCGTGCCGTATGTGGCAGAGCCATCATAAGGCCCGCCATGTCCCAGACCGAGCGCGTGACCGATCTCGTGGATATAGGTCTGCTGCATGTAATTGTCGAACCAGCCCGCCTGGGCGTTCGGATCAAGCGTCTGCCAGTTCGAACTGATGACAATTCGGCTGGACGTAATGGCATTTCCGCTCGTGCTGGTCCTGGCATAGGCTGACGGATCGGTATCACCCGCCGCGGAAGCCGGATCATCTGCAACCGAGTTTACGAAAGTAATGTTCGCTGAGCCCGTCGTGCGCGTGAAGGTCAGCGGCGTCACGGCCGCCCACATCTGCAGGGCACGCTCCGCCATCTGCTGCTCGGAGGCAGTCAGGTCTTCGATATTGTAACTGATATTCGTGATCTGCCAGCGCGGGCCAAGGCCAGGGCTGGAACCATTGGCCAGATAGGCGGCGATCTGGTCGATCGTCCAGGCCCCGATAGGCGGCGCAATATCCGTGGACAGAGTATAACTGCCTGTGGAAGTCACCCCGCTGCCATTTATCCACCCATGTGCGTTCAGGTAATATGTGCCCGTGGTTGTCGGCGTGAACCGCAGCCGCGAATTCAGATTTCCCGCGCCATCGTCATTCTCCGCAACCTGCACGCCGGACGCGTTCATCAGCTCAAGATAGGGATCGCCCAGCGGGGTCGCGCCGCTCGCCGTCAGAGTGAACTCATACGTCACGCCGGCCTGAAGCTGGATCCGGTACCAGTCCTGATCGCCGCTTGTCTCGATCTGGCTGTTGACGATGTCGCCGACGACAATCGTCTGCGTCGTGCTCGTGTCGCCGGCCACTTCTCCCGGAATCGTGAACGTCTGCATCTGCGGCGCGCCGTCTGGCGCGGATTCGACAACGCCGGGAGCAGTCACAACCCAGGTTGCCGGACCGCCAACGGAAATCGAGATCTTGTGCGCCAGAAGTTCGCGGGAATGATCTTCCCCGCACGGGCAGCAGCTGACCGGATGCGTGCGCACCGCCAGCGGCTCGGACCCGCCTGGCGCCTCAACGGAAATGAAATCGCGGAACTGCAAGAAACTGTCACGGCCGGCGCCGTCCGAACCATACCATGTTTCGCCCCTGCCCAACCGGCCGAACGAGATTTCCGCGTCAAACGCCATTGATTTTGCTCCAGTATCCACCGCCTGCGTCCCCGTGCAGGAGCTTCCCAGAAAGCAGTATCCCTCGAATCCGGCGTTCCGCAAGACGCCGCTTCAGCCTTTAAGTGTCCAGGCCGGAAATGCATGGGCCCTGCAACAGGTGCAGGGCTCAGCGTCCGATTTCTGACGTTATGGTTAATTGACCAGGCGTTTCAGATCGCCGGCAATATCCGTCTTTTCCCAGCTGAACGTGCCATCGGCGCCCGGCACGCGGCCGAAATGGCCGTAGGCGGCCGTCGGCGAATAGATCGGCGCGGCGAGTTTCAGGTGCTTGCGGATGCCGGCGGGCGACAGGTCAAACAGCTCGCGCAGCGCTGCCGCGATGCGTGCTTCGTCCGCTTTCCCGGTGCCGTGCGTGTCGACATAGATCGACAGCGGCTGGGCAACGCCGATCGCGTAGGAAACCTGGATCGTGCAGCGCTCGGCGAGGCCCGCAGCAACGATGTTCTTGGCGAGATAGCGCGTCGCATAGGCGGCCGAACGATCCACTTTCGAAGGGTCCTTGCCGGAGAAGGCACCGCCGCCATGCGGCGCGGCGCCGCCATAGGTGTCGACGATGATCTTGCGGCCGGTCAGGCCCGAGTCGCCATCCGGGCCGCCGATATAGAAGCTGCCGGTCGGGTTCACATAGAACTTGTCTTCCGGCGGGAACCATCCCTCCGGCAGAACCTCCTTGATCACGGGACGGATGATTTCGCGCAGCGCGTCCTGACTCACATCCTTCTTGTGCTGATGCGAGACAACGACCGCATTGACGCCGACCGGTTTGGAGCCCTCGTATTTCAGCGTTACCTGGCTCTTCGCGTCGGGCTCGAGTTCGGGATGCTTGCCCGAATGGCGCAGCGCCGCCAGCTTTTCGAGAATCTGGTGCGAGTAGACGAGCGTCGCCGGCATCAGCTCCGGCGTCTCGCTCGTTGCGTAGCCGAACATGATGCCCTGGTCGCCCGCGCCTTCTTCCTTGAACAGGCCCTGGCCTGCCTCGACACCCTGCGCGATCTCGGCAGACTGGCCATGCACATGGTTCTGCACGGTCATGTTCTTCCAGTGGAAGCCGTCCTGCTCGTAGCCGATCTTCTTCACGACTTCGCGCGCAGCCTGGTTCATTTCTTCATGCGTGATCACTGCGCCATTATTGGTGCGCACTTCGCCGGCGAGGACGACGAGGTTCGTCGTGCACAGCGTCTCGACAGCCACCTTCGCGGTCGGGTCGCGCGACAGGAACAGGTCTACGATGGCGTCAGAGATCTGGTCGGAAACCTTGTCGGGATGCCCTTCCGAGACGCTTTCGCTGGTGAATTCATGGCTTCTGAGGGGCATGGGATATATCCTCTTGTGTCTGATGATTAGCGGGCAAAGACGACGGTCTTGCCGGAGTTCAGGAAGATGCGGTGTTCGGCATGTGCCTTCACCGCGCGAAGGAGGGCAATGCCCTCGAGATGGCGGCCGGTTTCGATCATGTCGTCCGGCGAGAATGTATGGTCGATGGCTTCGGTCGCCTGCGTAATGATCGGGCCTTCATCCAGGTCGGCCGTCACATAATGCGCCGTCGCGCCGATCACCTTCACACCGCGCGCATAGGCCTGGTGGTAGGGCTGCGCGCCCTTGAAGCCCGGCAGGAAGGAATGGTGGATATTGATCACACGCCCCTCAAGGCGCCGGCACGCATCCTCGCTCAGCACCTGCATGTAGCGCGCGAGCACGACAAGGTCCGAGCGTGTTTCCTCGACGATGGAGAAGAGCCGCGCCTCGGCCTCCGCCTTTTTTGCCGCCGTCACCGGCACATGGAACCAGGGCAGGTTCCAGTGTGCAAAGCTCGCCTTCAGTGTGTCGTGATTGGAGACAATGCCCGTCACTTCGATCGGCAACTCCCCGCGCCGCGCCGCATAGAGAAGCGTGTTGGCGCAGTGGTCCGATTTCGACACCAGCAGCAGTGTGCGCAATCGCTCGCCTTCGCGGGCAATCTTCCACTCTGCCGAAAGATCGCCCCCGAGCACATCCATCGCTGCCTCGACCCGCGCCAGCGCACCGGCATCCGGCGTGCTGAACACGAGACGCGCGAAAAAACGCTCCGTCTGCGGATCACCGAAGGTGCGGGACGCGACAATGAAACAGCCATGCTCCTCCATCAGCCGTGCCAGGCGGGCCACAAGGCCCACCCGGTCCGGGCAGCTGAGCGTGAGGATATAGGCCCCGGTCAATGCCTGCTTCCGAAAGATCAGTAGCGGTAATGGTCAGGCTTGAACGGACCGGCCGGCTCGACGCCGATATAGGCCGCCTGCTCGTCCGAAAGCTGGGTCAGTTTCACGCCCAGCTTGTCGAGGTGCAGGCGCGCCACCTTCTCGTCGAGATGCTTGGGCAGCGTGTAGACCTTGTTCTCATACTCATGGCCGCGCTGGTGCAGCTCGATCTGCGCCAGCGTCTGGTTGGTGAACGAAGCCGACATCACGAAGCTCGGATGGCCCGTTGCGTTGCCCAGGTTCACGAGGCGGCCTTCCGACAGCAGCAAGAGGCGCTTGCCATCCGGGAAGGTGATCATGTCGACCTGCGGCTTGATGTTCGTCCACTGATAATTGCGAAGCGCCTCGACCTGAATTTCATTGTCGAAGTGGCCGATATTGCAGACGATTGCCATGTCCTTCATCGCGCGCATATGGTCGAGCGTCAGGATGTCCTTGTTGCCGGTCGCGGTGACGAAGATGTCGAATTTCGGCGCCGCCTCATCGAGGGTCAGCACTTCATAGCCGTCCATCGCCGCCTGCAGCGCGCAGATCGGGTCGACTTCGGACACCGCCACGCGCGCGCCCGAACCGGACAGCGAAGCCGCAGAACCCTTGCCGACATCGCCATAGCCGGCAACGAACGCCTTCTTCCCGGCCATCATTACATCTGTGCCGCGGCGGATCGCATCCACGAGCGACTCCTTGCAGCCATACTTGTTGTCGAACTTCGACTTCGTCACCGAGTCGTTGACGTTGATCGCCGGGAAAGGCAGTTCGCCGCGCTTCTCAAGCTGATAGAGACGGTTCACGCCCGTGGTCGTTTCTTCGGAAACGCCGCGCACACCGGCCTTGGTTTTCTTGAACCAGCCCGGCGAGGCCTTCATCCGCTTCCTGATCTGGGCAAAGAAGTATTTCTCTTCTTCCGAGCCCGGCTTGTCGAGGATCGAGGGGTTCTCTTCGGCCTTCTCGCCGACGATCAGATACATCGTCGCGTCGCCGCCATCATCGAGGATCAGGTTCGGGCCATTGCCATCCGGCCACTGGAACATGCGGTCGGTATAGTCCCAATACTCTTCCAGCGTCTCGCCCTTGTAGGCGAACACCGCCGTACCGTTTGCGGCGATGGCAGCGGCGGCATGGTCCTGCGTCGAGTAGATGTTGCACGACACCCAGCGCACCTGTGCGCCGAGGGCCTCCAGCGTCTGGATCAGCACCGCAGTCTGGATGGTCATGTGCAGCGAGCCGCAGATGCGCGCGCCCTTCAGCGGCTGCGACGGGCCAAACTCGGCGCGCGCCGCCATCAGGCCGGGCATCTCCGTCTCGGCAATCGCGATTTCCTTGCGGCCGAATTCGGCGAGCGAAATGTCCTTGACGTAATAGTCCTGAACCTTGTCCTGAACGGCCATATCAACGATCCTTTATATGCTTGGCCGCGCGGTTAACACGCGGCCTGCCGCAAGGCAACGCCCGAGGCGCGCCCCGCTGCTCACAAGCGCGTAAGGATCGGTATCTCAGCCGTTGAAGCCGAGCACCGTGTCGATGACGCGGTCCTGATCGGCCGCCGGCAGGTAGGGGTGCATCGGCAGGGCCAGCACATGCCGGCTGGCCGTCTCGGTCACCGGAAGGCTGCCCGCCGGCGGCGCAAATTTCGCCGCGAAATCCTGCTGGTGGATGGGCACGGGGTAATAGACCATGCTCGGAATACCGTTCGCCGTCAGATGTGCCTGCAGGCCGTCGCGGTTCTCGTGCTCGATCACATACTGCGCCCAGACGCTTTGCCCGCCCGCAATCACTTTCGGCACGCGCCGCACCTTGCCGGCCAGCGCCGCCGTGTAGCGCTGCGCCACAGCCTCCCGCATCACGATCTCGTCCGCAAAGATCTTCAGCTTCTCCAGCAGCACGGCCGCCTGGATCGTATCGAGGCGCGAGTTCATGCCCACGCGCAGCGACAGGTATTTCGGGTCGTGATGGAAATTGCGCTGCGCCGCGTCCGTCGGCGTCACCTTGCCATACACCCGCAGCGACTCGATCAGTTCCGCCAGCGCGGTGTCATTGGTCACGATGGCCCCGCCATCGCCGTAACAGCCGAGCGGTTTCGCCGGAAAAAAGCTCGTCGTCGCAATGTCCGCCCAGTCGGACGGGTGCTTGCCGTTCAGCGTGCAGCCATAGCCCTGCGCGGTGTCCGCAATCAGCTTCAGCCCATACCTGTCACAGATCGCCTTGATCGCCGGATAGTCCGCCGGCTGGCCGAACAGGTCCACTGCGATCACCACTTTCGGCTTTAGCTTGCCCTCGGCAATCACCTTCTCAACCGCAGCCTCAAGGCTCGCCGGGTCCATGTTGTAGGTGTCCGGCAGGATGTCCACGAATACCGGCGTCGCGCCCAGCCAGGGCACAACCTGCGCCGTCGCCACGAAGGTAAAGCTCGGACAGAACACCGCATCGCCGGGCTTCAGCTGCCAGGCCATCAGCGCCAGCGCCAGCGCGTCCGTGCCATTGGCGCAGCTCACCGCATGCTTCGCCCCGCACCAGGCCGCCAGCTGTTTCTCCAGGTCGCCCACCTCCGGCCCCAGCACATACTTGCCGCTCTCGATCACCCGGAGCACGGCCGAGTTCACCTCGGTCTCGATGCGGCGGCGCTGGGCCTGAAGGTCGATGAACTGCATGGGACGCTCCGAAAAATCCACTTGTCGCGGCGCCTGTTAGGCCCTTTCGCCTGCCCCGCGCCAGTCACACTTGATTTCAGCGTGTGTCAGGTAAACTCCACCCGCTCCTGCGAGAAATAGAACAGCGACCGGATCTCCTCGTCCAGCTCCCCGGAAGTCCACTCCAGCAGCGTCCGCATCGCGTGTTTCCGGTCATGCAGCGCATGCTCGAAATCCGCCTCGATCAGCTCGTCCACGCCCGTCCGCTTCATCGCGCCGCGCACATTCATGTAGAGCGGCAGCGACCCGCCGAGGAACATCGACTCATACGCAATCTTGCTGGCGATCTTGTCATGGATATCAGTATAGCCGAACTGGCGCTCCATCTTCGCGCGCGACTTCACGATGAAATCGATCTCGTGGCGATAGTCCGGATGGCGCAGGTAATAGTTCTTCAGCTCGGTGATATCGTTCTCGATCCCCTTCACGATCTCATCGCTGAGGTCCTGATAGATGACGATAATGTCGATATCAGACCCCTTCACCATCTCGCCGAGCCCGGCATGTTCGCGCGGCTCATTGTGCGCCAGGAAATAGGCAAGGTCCCCCGCGATGAAGGCGCAGACATTGGCGCGGATCTCGCGCGGCATCTTCACCAGCAGGCTGCTCATCACCTCCTGTGCCACATCGATTTTCTGCTTGCTCACCTCGCGGTGATAGTTTGACAGCGTGCCCTGCCGCTCGATCATCCGGTCGCGCTGCCCCGGCAGGCCGAACAGGGTGAAGGAGAGAAAGTCGCGCAGGATCGACGGGCTGAGGCGCACCTGATCGCCGCGCGTGATGTCGAAGCGCAGGTAATAGCTCGCGAAGTGCGAGATGTGCAGCTCCCGGCTCTTGTAGCAGGCCTGCCACAGCGCGAGGCTCGGCACATCCGGCAGGTCCAGCGCCAACTCCTTGCCGATGCGCGGCCCCTTCGCCTCCAGCGTGCGGATCACCCGTGCTTCGATCTCTGCCAGCCCCGGAATGACCATTCCCCTACCCCTTTGTCTTGTCGCCCGATTTCGCCGCAAGCTCCGGCACGAGTACCCTGACGCTCTTGTTCAATCCCGCCTTCCAGTCCGGCAGCCTCAGGCCAAACACACGGAAGGCCATCGTCGAGGCCAGCCGGGAATTCAGCGGCCGCCTAGCGGGTGTCGGATACTCCGCCGTCGGTACACCAATCACCTGCGCCGAAGGCCCGCCTATCGCCCGGCTCGCTGCAAACACGGCGTCTGCCATGCTCGCCCGGTCGGTCTCGTCTGTCCCTGCCAGATGATAGGTCCCCCACCGGTCAAAGCCGGGCTTCACCGCCGTGTCCGCCATCGTCAGCAGCCCCGCTGCAAGGTCCGGGCAATATGTCGGATAACCGACCTGGTCATCCACCACTGTCACTTCGTCCCGCGTCTGCGCCAGCGTCAGCATCGTGCGCACGAAATTGCCCGCATACTCGGAGAACACCCATTGCACCCGCACGATCAGGTGCTGCGGGCAGGCCTGCGCCACCGCGCGCTCGCCCTCCAGCTTGGATAGTCCGTACACGCCCAAAGGCGCCGGCGGATCGTCCGGTTCATACGGCCCCGCCTTCTCGCCATCGAACACCATGTCGGTCGAGATATGGATCAGCCTGATGCCGCGCGCCGCACACAGCCGCGCCAGCTCCGCCGGCCCGTCCCGGTTCACCGCAAAGGAGGCCGCCGCCTCAGTCTCTGCCTTGTCCACGAAGGTATAAGCCGCCGCATTGATCACGGCCTTCGGCTGCACCGCGTCCAGTGTCCGCGCCAGCGACGCCGCATCCGTCAGGTCCACCTCCGGCCGCCCCACGCACACCACATCTTTCCGCCCCGCCGCGCCAAGGCACTGCGCCAGCTGGCCCTGCCTGCCGATCACGAGGATCGTCATGCCGGCGCCCCCGCAAAGGTGAAATGCTTCGGCGCCTCTGCCAGAAGCGGATGCTTCCGGTCGCGCTCAGAAAGCGTCAGCTGCTCCGCCGCAAACGGCCAGACAATGCCCAGCGCCGGATCATCAAACGCAATCCCGAAATCATGCGACGGCGCGTAGTACGAGGTCACCTTGTAGATCACCTCCGTGCCCGCCTCGAGCGTGCAGAAGCCATGCGCGAAGCCTTCCGGCACAAAGACCTGCAGCGGATCGCTCTCGCTCATCTCGAACGCCGTATGCCGCCCGAAGCGCGGCGAGCCGGCGCGGATATCCACAATCACGTCCACCATCCGCCCGCGAACGCAGCGCACCAGCTTGCCCTGCGCATGCGGCGGCGCCTGATAGTGCAGCCCCCGCAGCGTGCCCGCCTCGGCCGAGCGCGAATGATTGTCCTGCACGAAATGCACCGGCAATCCCGCCGCGCGGAACGCCGCCTCGTTATAAGTCTCGCAGAACCAGCCCCGGTCATCGCCGCGCCGCTGCGGGCGCAGATGCAGGATTTCCGGCAGCACCGGATCAGGCGTCACAGTCAGTGTCATGCCCGGCCTATACCACGGCGCGCCGCCCCCGCAACGCGGCCTCCGGTTACTCGACCGTTACCGACTTCGCCAGGTTGCGCGGCTGGTCCACATCCGTGCCCTTCACCACCGCCACATGATAGGCCAGCAGCTGCAGCGGAATGGCCGCCAGGATCGGCAGCGACAGCGCGTCCCCGTCCGGCAGGCGGATCACATGATCGGCGCGCTTGCCGGCGGCCTGGATGCCCTTGTCGTCGGAGATCAGGATCACTTCCGCCCCCCGGGCGCGCACCTCTTCCACATTCGAGATCGTCTTCTCGAACAGCTCGTCGAACGGCGCCACCACAACGACCGGCAGACCCTTTTCGATCAGCGCAATCGGCCCGTGCTTCAGCTCGCCGGCGGCATAGCCTTCGGCATGGATGTAGGATACTTCCTTCAGCTTCAGCGCGCCTTCCAGCGCCAGCGGATAGTAACGCCCCCGGCCGAGGAACAGCACGTCGCGCTTGTTGGCGATATGCTTGGCGATCTCCTTGATCTGCGCCTGCGATTCGATTGCCTCAGTCACCTTGCGCGGCAGAGCCAGCAGGCCCTTCACGAAATTCTGCTCGTCGCCAGGCAACAGCTGCCCGCGCGCCTTCGCCGCCGCCAGCGCCAGCACCGCCAGCACAGACAGCTGCGCCGTGAACGCCTTGGTCGAGGCCACGCCGATCTCCGGGCCCGCATGCGTCGGTACGATGTTGCCCGCCTCGCGCGCAATCGAGCTTTCCGGGACGTTCACCACCGCGACCGCCGGCTTGCCGTTCTGGCGGCAATAGCGCAGCGCGGCCAGCGTATCCGCCGTCTCGCCCGACTGGCTGACGAACATCGAGAAGCCCGTCATCGGCAGGACCGGCTGGCGATAGCGGAACTCCGAGGCAATATCCGGCTCAAAGGCGAGCTTGGCGATCTGCTCGAACCAATATTTCGCCGTGAAGGCTGCATAATAGGCCGTGCCGCAGGCAATCGCGACCGCCCGGTCCGCCCCGGCAAAGATATCGTCCGCCACCTGATTGACCTCAACCGTACCCGTCGTCTGGTTGATGTAAGGCAGGATCGAGCGCGCCAGCGATTCCGGCTGCTCGTGGATTTCCTTCAGCATGAAGTGATCATACTCGCCGCGCTCGATCAGCGCGTCATTCACCGCCGAGGTTACGCGCGGCCGGTTCACCCGGTCGCCGCGGACGTTTCGGATATCGAAACTGTTCTTGGTAAGGACGACCCAGTCGCCCTCTTCGAGATACGTCACTTCCCGCGTCAGAGGCGCCAGCGCGATGGCGTCGGAGCCAAGATACATCTCGCCCTCGCCATAGCCCAGCACCAGCGGCGAGCCCTTGCGCGCCCCGATCACGAGATCCGGCTTGTCGGCAAAGATCGCGGCAATCGCAAACGCGCCGGTGAAATGCTTCAGCGCCTCGCCGAAGGCCGTGACATGGTCCATGCCCTCAGCCAGGTTCTGCGCCACCAGTTGGGCGATCACTTCGGTATCGGTTTCCGATTCGAACACGCGGCCCTTGGCCTCCAGGCCGGCGCGCAGTTCGCGGTAATTCTCGATGATGCCATTGTGCACCACGGCCACACCGTCAGCCATGTGCGGGTGGGCATTGATCTCGTTCGGCGCGCCATGCGTTGCCCAGCGGGTGTGCGCAATCCCGGTGAAGCCCTCTACCGGATCGTCATGCAGCCGTCCCTGCAGGAAATGGATCTTGCCCTTCGCCCGGCGCCGCTCGATGCCCTCATCCCAGGCCACGGCAATCCCCGCGCTGTCATATCCCCGGTACTCGAGACGCTTCAGACCATCGACCAGCCGGCCGGCCACCTGCGCCTTACCGGCAATCGCAACAATACCGCACATGAAGTCCACTCCTACGCTTCGCCCCCCAGGCGAATGCAGGGTTCATTAGACCCCCGGAGTTTGACTTCACAATGACGATTTGTGTTCATTTATGACATGTAATCAGGCGTCTCGGGGGCCGCCGCGATCCTTTAGAAATCCTCAATGGACCCCGCGCCCTTACAACAGGCGCCTTCCCATCTCCCTCAAGGAGGGCTAACGGACCTCAGCCCACTCAACGGACCCACGCCCTTGCCCGCCCTGACCCATCTCGACCGGCTCGAAGCCGAAAGCATCCACATCCTGCGGGAAGTCGCCGCCGAGTGCGAAAAGCCGGTGATGCTCTATTCCATCGGCAAGGATTCGGCCGTGATGCTGCATCTCGCCGTTAAGGCCTTCTATCCCTCGCGCCCGCCTTTCCCGCTGCTGCACGTCGATACCGGCTGGAAATTCCGCGAGATGATCGCCTTCCGCGACCGCAAGGCCAAGGAACTCGGCCTCGACCTGCTCGTCCACACGAATGAAGACGGCGTGCGCGAAGGCGTCGGCCCGTTCACCCACGGCTCGGCCTACCACACTGATGTGATGAAAACCGTCGCCCTTAAACAGGCGCTCAACAAATACGGCTTCACCGCAGCCTTCGGCGGCGCCCGGCGCGATGAGGAAAAGTCCCGCGCCAAGGAGCGCATCCTCTCGGTGCGCACCGCCGGCCACCGCTGGGACCCGAAACGCCAGCGCCCAGAACTCTGGAACCTCTACAACGCCCGCCTCAACACCGGCGAATCGCTGCGCGCCTTCCCGCTGTCGAACTGGACCGAACTCGACATCTGGCAATATATCCGCCGCGAAGGCATCGAACTCGTCCCCCTCTACTTCGCCTCGCCCCGCCCGGTCGTCGAATGGAATGGCACGATGATCATGGTCGATGACGACCGCGTGCCGCCGGAGCTCGCGAAACAGGCCAAAACCAAATCCGTCCGTTTCCGGACATTGGGCTGCTACCCCCTCACCGGCGCCGTCGAAAGCACCGCCACCACGCTCGACGATGTGATCCAGGAAATCCTCCTCACCACCACGTCCGAACGCCAGGGCCGCGCAATCGACAAGGACCAGGCCGCCTCGATGGAAAAGAAAAAGCAGGAGGGCTATTTCTGATGCGCCTGCACGACGATCTTATCGCCGAAGACATCGGCGCCTATCTCGAAAGCCACGAGCAGAAATCCCTGCTCCGATTCATCACATGCGGCTCCGTGGATGATGGCAAGTCGACCCTGATCGGCCGCCTGCTCTACGATTCGAAGATGATCTTCGAAGACCAGCTCGCCGCCCTCGAAGCCGATTCCAAGATGGTCGGCACGCAAGGCGATTCCATCGATTTCGCCCTCCTCGTTGACGGCCTCGCCGCCGAGCGCGAACAGGGCATCACCATCGATGTCGCCTACCGCTTCTTCGCCACCCAGAAACGCAAGTTCATCGTTGCCGACACGCCCGGCCACGAACAATACACCCGCAACATGGCGACCGGCGCCTCCACCGCCGACTGCGCCATCCTGATGATCGACGCGCGCAAGGGCATCCTCACGCAGACGCGCCGACATTCCATCATCGCCACCCTGCTCGGCATCCGCCATCTAGTGCTCGCCATCAACAAGATGGACCTCGTCGGCTACAAACAGTCCGTGTACGAAGGGATCATCTCCGACTACCGCGCCTTCGCCGAAGCCCTGCCCGCCAATCTCCACATCACCCCGATCCCGATTTCGGCGCTCGCCGGCACCAACGTCACCGAACGCTCGCCCGAAACGCCGTGGTACACCGGACCCAGCCTGATCGAATTCCTCGAAACCGTGGAGATCGAGCGCGAAGCCGAGTCCCTGCCGCTGCGCCTGCCCGTCCAGTGGGTGAACCGTCCGAACCTCGATTTCCGCGGTTTCTCCGGCCAGATCGCCTCCGGCCGCGTGCGCCCCGGCGACCGCATCCGCTCGCTCCCGTCGGGGCGCGAAACCACCGTCACCCGCATCGTTACCCATGGCGGCGACCTTGCCGAAGCCGTCGCCGGCCAGTCCGTGACCCTCACCTTCGCCGACGAGATTGACACCTCGCGCGGTGACATGATCGCCGAAGCCGCCGCCCCGCCGGAAGTCTCAGACCAGTTCCAGGTCCGCCTCCTCTGGATGAGCGAAGAACCGCTCCTGCCCGGCCGCCGATACCTGATGAAATCCGGCACGCGCACCGTGACCGCCACCATAAACGCCCCCAAGCACGGCATCGATGTCAACACGCTCGCCGAAACGCCCGCCCGCACACTGGAACTCAACCAGATCGGCGTCACCACCATCGCGCTCGAACAGCCCATCGCCTTCGATCCGTACACGGAAAACCGCGCGACCGGCGGCTTCATCCTGATCGACCGCCAGACGAACAACACGGTCGCCCTCGGCCTGATCGACTTCTCCCTGCGCCGCGCAGCCAACATCCACTGGCAGGCGCTCGACATCACCCGCGACGCTCTCGCCGAACAGAAGGCGCAGCGCCCCGCGGTCCTCTGGTTCACCGGCCTCTCCGGCTCCGGCAAATCCACCATCGCCAACGCGCTGCAGAAGCGCCTCTACGCCATGGGCCGCCACACTTTCATCCTCGACGGCGACAATGTCCGCCACGGCCTCAACCGCGATCTCGGCTTCACCGATGCCGACCGCGTCGAGAACATCCGCCGTGTCGCCAATGTCGCGCGCCTGATGTCGGATGCCGGCCTCATAGTGCTCGTCTCCTTCATCTCGCCCTTCCGTGCCGAGCGCCAGATGGCGCGCAGCCTTATGGCCGAAGGCGAGTTCATCGAGATCCATATCGACACGCCGCTGGACGTGGCCGAACAGCGTGACGTCAAGGGTCTCTACAAGAAGGCCCGCGCCGGCGAGATCCGCAACTTCACCGGCATCGACAGCCCCTACGAGGCGCCTCTCAATCCCGAGCTGCGCATCAACACCGTGGACAAGTCCCCTGAAGATGCCGCCGAAGAAATCCTGAAATTCCTCGCCTGGCGCGGCACGTTCGAGATCTAGCCCGTCCGGATACGGAGCTGTCCCTGGAAGTGGTATTTGCCGATCGGCACACCGCGCGCGCGCAGGATGTTGTAAGCGGTCACCGCATGAAAATAAAAGTTCGGCAGCGTGTACGACAGAAGATAAGTTGCAGGCGTCAGCGCCAGCGTCTGCGGTCCCCAGCCTGATGTCGTCGCATTGTCCACATCGAGCGGCTGATAGATGACGATATCGAGGTTCCTGCCAGCCCAGCTGTTCACCTCTTCGGGCGAATATGCCTCAAGCGCAGTGATCGCCTCATCGATCATCTTCTGCAATTCCGCAAACGGCACAGCGCCCGCGAGCGGCGGCGGCGTGAATTCGCCTGTCTTCACAGCCTGAAATCCCCAGACGGCATGGTTCTTCACCGCTTCGATCTGGAAGTAGAACGGCGCCATGTCCGGATACAGCCGGGCAGACACGAACGCGTCCGGATCAGTTCCCGTTCCGCGGCAATGCGACACCGCCCTCAGCAGGATGTCTGCAAGCGCCCGCAGGGTCTGCAGGAACGTCGGCACACTGAGGTCGTAAAGCGTTGTCGCCATGGGCTTGTCCCTTTGCGTATTCATCCGTCTGCGGCCTAATCCCTGTCCGGCGCGCCCAGCGGAAAGTACGGCCGGAAATACCGCGCCTCGTCCACTGCCCGCGCAAATGAAGGCCGCGCCAGCAGCCGCGCGCGGTAAGCCCGCAGCGTGCCAAACTGTTCCGGGATCGGATGAACCCAGTCGGCATAGAACAGCGATGGCGAAGCCGCGCAATCTGCCAGCGTATAGTCCGCCCCCGCCGCCCATGTCCGCCCCGCCAGCGCCGTGTTCAGCCAGACATAGGCCCGGTCCAGCCGCTCGCCCGCCAGCTTCAGCCCATCCTCCGGCGCCATCGGAATCTGCCCCAGCTTGCTCGACACCGCCACCTGCATCGCGTCCATCACATGCAGGTCAAAGAACCTGTCCATGAAACGCACCTCCAGCGCCGCCGCCGCATCTGCCGGAATCATCCGCACCGGCCCCGGATGGGCAAGGCCAAGATACTCGATGATGATGCTCGCTTCCGCACCGCTGCGATCCCCATCCACCAGCACCGGAAACTTCCCCGAAGGCGACCGCCGCGCTAGTTCCGCCTCAAGCTCCGGGGCCTCCGGCCCGAGCGCACGAAATTCGAAAGGTGTCGCGTTTTCATAAAGCGCAATCAGCACTTTCTGTGTGTAAGATGAAAAGGGGTGCCCAATCAGCGCGAGTGACATGGCTTTATTTCCTCCGGCAAACCACTTGTGTAATGCAATTGGTTGAACCCTATCGAGACCGGTTGCATAGTGCAAGCGCAATCCGGGAGGCCAGCGTGCCGCAAACAGAACGATCAGGGTGCCCGATCAATCTCACGCTCGAACAGCTCGGCGACCGCTGGAGCCTCATCGTCATCCGCGATGTGATGTTCGGCAACCGGCGCAGCTTCGGCGACCTCCTCTCCCTTAGCGATGAAGGCATCGCCTCGAACATCCTGTCAGACCGGCTGAAACGTCTCACTGCCGCCGGCCTGCTCTCCCGCCGGCCCGATCCGGCACACCGCCAGAAATACATCTACAGCCTGACCGAGCCGTCGATCCAGCTCGTGCCCCTCCTCGTACAGATGGGCGCCTGGGGCCGTCGCCATACGCCTGTCAGCTACGAACTCTCCGTGCGCGCCGAACTCCTCGAAAAAGGCGGCCCGGCGCTCTGGTCAGCTTTTATGAGCGAACTCCGCCACCTTCACCTCGGCGCCCGCCGCCCCGCCCGCTCCGTCTTCGCAGACCTTCAGGCCGCCTACGAAAAAGCCGTCGCCCGGCAGGCCCGGTCGCGCCAGTAATCTGCGCGGTTTGCAGCCCGGCGCAGATGTTGCAAACCGTTGAGGTGAATTACGGCGCCCCCACACAGCGCCAGCAGGAATCAGGGTAAACAGCAGCCATGGCAATCCATCCGGTCATCATGTGCGGCGGCGCCGGCACGCGCCTCTGGCCCGTTTCGAACCAGGCCTGCCCCAAACAGTTCCACCGCCTCGTCTCGGACAAGTCGGTTTTCCAGGAGACCGTGCTGCGCTTCCATGGCCAGCCGGGCTTCCATCCCGAGCCCGTGATCATCTCCAACGCCGCCTATGCCGGCCTCATCGCGGAGCAGCTCGCCGCCATCGGCGTGACGCCCGGTGCCATCCTGCTCGAGCCAGAAGGCCGCAACACCGCCGCCGTCGCTGCCGTCGCCGCGCGCCATCTCGCCGCCGTGGACGACACCGCCCTCGGCCTGCTCGTCCCGTCGGATCATTTCATAGGCCAGCCGGAAACATTTACAGAGGCCGTCCGCGAAGCCGCCAGCGCCGCCGCCGAAGGCTACATCACCACGTTCGGCATCGCGCCCGACCGTCCCGAAACCGGCTTCGGCTACATTCAGGCCGGCGACCGCCTCTCCGGCAAGCTGCAGCGCGTCGCCGCCTTCAAGGAAAAGCCGGACGCTGTCACTGCTGCCGAGTACCTCGCCAGTGGCCGCTACAGCTGGAACGCGGGCATCTTCCTCTTCCGCCCCGAAACCATGCTCACCGAGCTTGGCCACTACGCGCCCGGTGTCCTCGACGGCGCCAGCCGCGCCCTCGCCGCCGCGCGCACCGAAGGCGCGAGCATCTTCCTCGACCCCGCCGCCTTCGCGATGACGCCGTCCATCTCCATCGACTACGCCGTGATGGAACACACAGCCCACGCCGCCGTCCTCGCCCCGCTTGAGTGCGCCTGGAACGATATCGGCACCTGGACCGCCGTCGGCGAAGTCTCCTCCCGCCCCAACTCCCCCGCCGCCATCGAGATCGACTCCACCGGCAACCTCATCCACGCCCGCGAAGGCCAGCTCGTCGCCCTTGTCGGTGTCGAAGATCTCATCGTCGTTGCCGACGGTAACCGCATTCTGATCACCCGGAAGGACCGCGCCCAGGATGTCGGCGCTGTGGTTAAGGCGCTTAAGGAAAGCGGCCTGAAGGACTTCCTCTGACCCTCCGCCCCGTGAGATTGAACCTGACGACCCCGCCGGAAACCTGCTAGAAACGCCCCATGACACCGGCCGCCGCGCGCAAGGACACCGAAGAACTGAAGACCGCCCTGCGCGCCTCGCGCGGCGTCTTCTGGCATGCCGGCGGCTTCAGCCTGTTCGTGAACCTGCTGATGCTCACCGGCCCGCTCTACATGCTGCAGGTCTATGACCGCGTGTTGTCATCCCAGTCGGTGCCCACGCTCGTCGCGCTTACCCTGCTCGTGCTCGTCCTCTACGGCACGCTCGCCGTCCTAGAATGGGCGCGCGCCGGCCTGTTCAGCGTCATCGCCTCGCGCTTCGAAGGCGACCTTGGCGAGCGCGCCGCCGCTGCCTCGATGGCGCTCAGCCTGGCAGACCCCGGCAAGGCTACCGACCGCCCCTTGCGCGACCTGCGGGCCCTCCGCCGCTTCATCGGCAGCCCCGTCCTCGGCGCCATCTTCGACGCCCCGTTCAGCCCGCTTTTTCTGCTCGTCCTCTTCATGCTCCATCCGCTGTTTGGCTGGTGGGCTTTGTTCGGCGCAGTCGTCCTCATCGTCCTTGCCCTGATGAACGAACGCAGCTCCGCCCGCCTGACGCGCGAAAGCGAGGAGTTCGAACGCCTCAGCACGCTGCGCTCGTCCGAAATGACGCGCAATGCCGAGGTCCTCAAGGCCCTCGGCATGGGCGCCGCCATCCGCCGCCGCTGGCAGGCCGCCTTCGATGCGGGCGACAGCGCCTTCGCCCGGTCGGGCCGCATCCTGTCGGGCTTCTCCTCGGTCACGAAAGCCTTCCGCCTCTTCCTGCAGTCGGCCATCCTCGGCCTCGGCGCCTGGCTTGCGATCAAGGGCGATGCCTCGCCCGGCGCCATGATCGCCGCTTCCATCCTGATGGGCCGAGCCATCGCGCCGCTTGAGCAGATCGTCGGGCAATGGCGCGGCATTGCCACCGCCCGCGAGAACTGGGCCTCGCTGAAAGCCGCGCTCACGAACATCCCGGCGCCCGCCGCCGCCATGCCCCTGCCGCCCGTCCGCGGCGCCATCAGCCTCGAGAATGCCTATGCCGGCCCGCCCAGCGGTGAACCGGTCCTCCGTGGACTGAGCTTCGATCTCGCCCCCGGCGAGGTCCTCGGCATCCTCGGCCCGTCTGCCGCCGGCAAGTCCTCCCTCGCCCGCGTCCTCACCGGCGCCTGGCCGGTCGTCTCCGGCCATGTCCGCCTCGACGGCGCCGATATCACCCAGCTGCCTTCCGACACGCTCGGCCCCCAAATCGGCTACCTGCCCCAGCAGGCCGATCTCCTCTCCGGCACGGTGCGCGACAACATTGCCCGCTTCCGCGATGACGCCTCACCCGAGGCCATTATCGCCGCCGCGCAGGCCGCCGGCTGCCACGACATGATCCTGCGCCTGCCGAAAGGCTACGACACCGATATTGGTCTCGGCGGCGCCTATCTCTCCGCCGGCCAGCGCCAGCGCATCGGCCTTGCCCGCGCCCTCTTCGGCAACCCGAACCTGATCATCCTCGACGAGCCCAATTCCAATCTCGACGGCCCCGGCGAAGCGGCCCTGCAATCGGCCATCGCCGCTGCCAAGGCGCGCGGCGCCACCGTCATCATCATCGCCCACCGCCCCAACGCCATCGTTCACTGCACCAAGCTGATGGTCATCGACGAAGGCCGTATCCGCGAGTTCGGCCCCGCCGACACCGTGCTCGCCAAGGTCATGCCGAAACAGGCCAGCGTCGTGCGCCACATCCGGCCGGGAGAGGGCGGCAATGGCTGATCTCGCGCTTCCCGCCAATTCCTCCGTACGCGGAGGACTGCTCAGGCAGTATGTCTTCGCCGGCTGGGGCATTGTCGCCCTCGTCTTCGGCGGCCTTATCGCTTGGTCCGTCTTCGCCCCGTTCGAAGGCGCCGTGCTCACCTCCGGCCAGATCTCCGTCGAGTCCAACCAGCAGGCGGTCCAGCACCTCGAAGGCGGCATCGTCCGCGAAATCTATGTCCGCGAGTCCGATGCCGTCACAGAGGGCCAGAAACTCCTCTCCCTCGACGCCACCTCGACGGATGCCTCGCTGCTCGCCCTCGAAGCGCGCCTCTACGGCCTCCTCGGCAACGAAGCCCGCCTCGTCGCCGAACGCGACGGTACAGACACGCTGACCCTGCGCCCCGGCTTTGAAAGCTTTGCCTCACGCCCCGACATGCAGGCAGTCCTCGCTGCGCAGGAGACCCTGCTGAAAGCCCGCGGCGCAAATCTCGGCACGCAGGGCACGATCCTCCGTCAGCGGATCGATCAGCTCAACACCCGCATTGCCGGCATGCAGAACGAAATCACCGCCAAGGATGACCAGATCGCCCTCGTCGATGACGAGATCAGCCGGTTCGAAACCCTGATGGAGCGCGGCCAGGCGGTCGTCACCCGCGTCCTCGCCCTGAAGCGCGACCGCGCCCGCCTGCAGGGCGAGAAGGACGGCCTCGTCTCCGACATCGCCGCCACCCGCGTCCAGATCGGCGAAGCGCGCAGCGAGATCGCCCGCCTCGATCAGGGCAACCGCGAAGCCGTCCTTACAGAACTGCGCGACGTGCAGACCCAGATCGGTGAACTCACCGAACAGCGCACCGCCCTGCTCGACCGGTCTGGCCGTCTCGACATCCTCGCCCCGCGCTCCGGCCGCGTCCTCGGCATCCGCGCCCACACCGTCGGCGGCGTCATCCGTGCCTCCGAACCGATCATGTACATCGTGCCGGAGAATGACCGCCTGGTCGCCCGTGTACGGATCAGTCCGGCCGATATTGACGAGATCAGCATCGGTCAGCGCGCCGTCCTGCGCTTCAGCGCCTTCAATCAGGACACCACGCCCACATTCGAGGGCACCATCATCAAGGTCTCTGCCGATGCCTTCGCCGACGAGGCTACCGGCGCCGCCTTCTACGAGGCCCAGATCGAAATCCCGGACGCCGCCCTCGCCTCGTCCCGCTTCACCCTGCTGCCCGGCATGCCGGTCGAGGCGAGCCTGACCACCGAGAGCCGCAACGTCCTCAGCTACCTCGTGAAGCCTCTGACCGATTCCCTCTCGCGCACGTTTCGGGAATAGCGCCGCGTCAAAGCGCGCGCCACCTGCCCCCCTTTCATTCGCCCGCCTTCGGGGCATAAACTGCCCCAAGTCATCACCGGCGCGCCCGCCGGTGGGGAGGATGCAGAAAAGGATAAGCAGATGCCCGCCATTTCCATGTCACCCAATGAGGTCTCTGACTATATCGCACAGGCCGGGCGCGATGCCTGGATTGTTCCGGATGTGCCTGCCGGCACGCCGCGCCGCACCATCCGCAAGGTCGGCGTCATCGGCGCCGGCACGATGGGCGGCGGCATTTCCATGAACTTCGCGAGCGTCGGCATTCCGGTCGTCATCCTGGAACAGAAGCAGGAAGCCCTCGACCGCGGCCTCGGCGTCGTGCGCGCAAACTACCAGAGAAGCGCCGACAACGGACGGTTCCCGCAGGAAGAGGTCGGCGAACGCATGGCGCGCCTCACCGGCACGCTGGACATGAGCGCCTTTGCCGATTGCGACCTGATCATCGAGGCCGTGTTCGAGGACATGGACCTGAAGAAGCGCATCTTTGCCGATCTCGACCGGATTGCGAAGCCGGGCGCGATCCTCGCCACCAACACCTCCGCGCTGAACATCGACGAGATCGCCGCCGCCACGAAACGCCCCGAAGACGTCATCGGCCTGCACTTCTTCTCGCCCGCCAATGTGATGAAGCTGCTCGAGATCGTGCGCGCCGACCACACCTCGAAAGAGGTTGTCGCGACATCAATGGACCTTGCACGGACGATCAACAAGGTGGCCGTCCTCGTCGGCGTCTGCCCCGGCTTCGTCGGCAACCGCATCCTGTTTGCCCGGCAGGCGCAGGCGCAGAGACTCGTGAACAAGGGCGCGATGCCGTGGGATGTCGATGCCGCGCTCAATGCCTTCGGCTTCCGCATGGGGCCCTACCAGATGTCCGATCTCGCCGGGCTCGACATTGGCTGGAAGAAGGGCGCGAAGACCGCCAACCCGATCCGCGACGCCCTCTGCGAGCTTGATCGCCGCGGCCAGAAAACCGGCGCCGGCTATTACGACTATGACGAAAACCGCCGCCCCATTCCGTCGCCCGTCGCTGCGAAGATCATCGCCGAGATCACCGGTGTCGCGGCGGGTGCTGCGCCGAGCGCAGATGAAATCATCGCGGACTGCATCCACCCGATGATCAACGAAGGCCTGAAAATCCTCGAGGAGAAAAAGGCCCTGCGCGCCTCGGATATCGATGTCGTCTGGCTGAACGGCTATGGCTGGCCGGCCGACAAGGGCGGGCCGATGCTGTATGGCGACATGGTCGGCGCAGAGGCCGTGCTCGCGACGATGGACCGTCTGGGTAAGGAGGATGCGCGCTTTGCCCCGTCCGCGACGCTGAGACGGCTCGCCAAAGATGGTGGCCGCTTCACTGAAGTCCAGCCCGGGTGACATCCGCCGCCGCGCAGCCTTTTCCGGGCGACTATGACTATGTCATAGCCGGCGCCGGATCGGCCGGCTGCGTCGTCGCGAACCGGCTGTCGGCTGACCCGCGCAACCGTGTGCTGCTGCTGGAAGCGGGCGGCAGGGATAACTGGATCTGGTATCACATCCCGGTCGGGTATCTCTTCGCCATCGGCAATCCGCGCTCGGACTGGATGTTCACCACGACACCGCAGCCCGGCCTTCACGGGCGGGCGCTCGCCTATCCGCGTGGCAAGGTGCTTGGCGGCTCCTCCGCCATCAATGCCATGATAAGCATGCGCGGGCAGGCCGAAGACTATGACACCTGGGAAAGCCTTGGCCTGCCGGGCTGGGGCTGGGGCGAAGTGCTGCCAGTCTTCCGCGAGATCGAGGATCATTTCCTGGGCGCCAGCGAGCATCACGGCACCGGCGGCGGCTGGCGCGTCGAGCCGCCGCGTGTCCGTTGGAAAATTCTTGACGCCGTTCGCGATGCTGCCTCCGAAATTGGTATTCCGCCAACGGAGGATTTCAATACCGGCAACAATGAAGGCGCCGGCTATTTTCATGTGAACCAGAAGTCGGGCCGGCGCTGGTCTGCCGCGCGCGGATTCCTTGACCCGGTGCGGCGCCGCCCGAACCTGCGGGTGGAGACAGGCTGCCTCGCAGATGCAGTCACCTTCGACGGTCTCAGCGCAACGGGCCTTACCTTCCGGCAGAATGGCCAGCCCTTCCATGTCCGGGCCCGCCGCGAAGTCATCCTCTGTGCCGGCGCCATCGGCAGCCCGCAGATCCTGCAACGCTCCGGCCTTGGGCCGGTGCACGTTCTGAAGGATGCGGGCATCGCGCCGCGCGCCGATATGCCCGGCGTCGGGGCAAACCTGCAGGACCACCTGCAGCAGCGCGCGATCTACAAGGTTTCCGGGGCCCGGACGCTGAACCGCGCCTATCACTTCCCGCCTGCACTTGCCGGCATGGCGCTCGACTATGCGGTCCGCCGCCGCGGGCCGCTGACGATGGCGCCGTCCCAGCTCGGCATCTTCGCGCGCTCGGACGACAGGCAGGCCCGGCCCAACATCCAGTTCCATGTCCAGCCCCTTTCACTCGACAAGTTCGGGGAGCCGCTGCACCGTTTCTCCGCCATCACGGTCGCCGCCTGCAACCTGCGCCCCACTTCGCGCGGCACGGTGCGGATCACGTCCGCCGATCCGGACGCCCCGCCGCTGATCGACCCGAACTATCTGTCCACGGAGGAAGACCGCGCGGTTGCCACCGATGCCATCCGCCTTACCCGGCGCCTGATGCAGCAGCCTGCGCTGAGCCCCTTCCGCCCGCAGGAGCATGTGCCCGGCGAGGCGGGACCGGAGCGCGACCTTGCCGATCTTGCGGGGGAGATCGGCACGACGATCTTCCACCCCGCCGGCACCGCGAAGATGGGACCCGCTTCCGATCCGATGGCGGTCGTCGATGAGGCCCTGCGCGTGCGCGGCGTGGGCGCGCTGCGCGTCATCGACGCCTCGGTCATGCCCCTCATCACGTCCGGCAACACCAACACGCCGACCATCATGATTGCCGCCAAGGCCGCCGCCGCGATCAGGTAGTCGAGAGCCGGTGGAGGCCGGATACCGGGCGGGAAGCAGCCGCTAATCGTCCCGCCGCTTGTAGCGCGGCGGACCGTCGGGGCCGACTTTGCCTGCATACGGATTTTTGCCCTGGCGCACGAACAAGCGGATCGGTACGCCGTGCATGTCGAACGCCTCGCGGATGCCGTTGATCAGGTAGCGCTTGTAGCCTTCCGGCATCTGGTCGCCGCGCGAGGCGATCAGCACGAAAGTCGGCGGGCGCGCCTTCATCTGCGCCATGTAGCGCGGCTTGATGCGCTTGCCCTGCACGCTCGGCGGCGGATGGTGCTCCACCGTATGGCGCAGCCAGCGGTTAAGGTCGCCGGTCTTCACCTTCGCAGTCCAGTCCTTGTAGACCTTGACCACCGCCGGCATCAGCTTCTCGACATTGCGCCCGGTCAGGCCGGACAGGAACACCACCGGCGCCCCGCCGCCATTCGGCACCAGCCGGTTGGCGAGGTCGCGGATATGCCGCGCCGCAGCATCCGGGTCCTGCACGGTATCCCATTTTGACATCACCAGCACGAGGCCGCGGCCTTCACGCAGCGCAATGTCGGCAATCTGCAGGTCCTGCTTTTCCAGCGCCTCATGCGCGTCCATGACCAGAGCAACGATATCGGCATATTTCAGGGAACGGATGGTTTCCGCTGTCGACATCCGCTCGAGGCGTTCCTGCACTTTGGATTTCCGGCGCAGGCCCGCGGTGTCGACTAGGCGCACCTGCCGGCCTTCCCATTCCCAGTCGATCTGGATGGAATCGCGCGTAATGCCGGCCTCCGGCCCGGTCAGCAGGCGCTCCGACTGGATCAGCTGGTTGATCAGCGTCGACTTGCCCGCATTCGGCCGCCCGACAATCGCTAGGCGGATCGGCTTCGGCGCGGCTGGCTCGGGCACATCTTCGGGCGCGTCGCCTTCGGCGGCTTCGATGGCGGCCACCAGCTCATCATCCGTGATCGAACTATCCTCGATGTCGATATGCGCCAGCTTGTCGAGAATGTCGTCTCCGCCGCCGCCGGCATAATCGGGCTCGGCCTCTTCCAGCGCCCGCTCGAACGCCTCTTCGCCGAGCGCCGTGCGGATCGCCTCGTACAGTTCCGCAAAACCTTCGCCGTGTTCCGCCGACAGGCCCACAGGCTCGCCGAAGCCCAGGCGGAACGCGTCCAGCACACCGGCCTCGCCCTGCCGGCCTTCCGCCTTGTTCGCCGCCAGCACTACCGGCACGTTCGCCTTGCGCAGCAGCATCGCGAAGGTCTCGTCCTCCGGCGTCACGCCGACGCGCGCATCCACCAGGAACAGCGCAAGGTCAGCTTCGGCAATCGCGGCCTCCGTCTGCGCGCGCATCCGCGCCTCGAGGCTGTCATCGCGCACATTGTCGAAACCGGCGGTATCGATCAGCAGCAGCGGCAATGAGGCCAGCCGCCCGTCGGCCATCTTGCGGTCACGCGTCACGCCCGGCTGGTCATCGACCAGCGCGATCTTCTTGCCTGCAAGGCGGTTGAACAGGGTGGACTTGCCGACATTCGGCCGTCCGACAATGGCGAGTTTCAAAGGCAAGGCTGCAGCCTCTCTGGTTAATCCGGAGGCCGCAGCGGAGAGCCCGGCCTTAATCGATGGCGATCAGCTTGCCCTTGTCCGTCAGGACATAGAGACGCCCCTGCGCCGCAATCGGCTCGATATACACGGTCTCGCCCAGCTTCAAAGAGCCCGTCTGCGAACCGTCTTCCGGCGAGAAGGCCAGAAGCTCGCCGCGCGACGACACCAGGATCACCCGGCCAGAGGCCACAACCGGAGCCGTATAGCTGATTGGCTTCTTCTTCTTTTCCTCGTTCTGGAACGAAGGCAGCTGCTTCACCCAGTAGGCTTCGCCCGTGGCTGCATCGAGGCAGGCGAGTTCATCGCCGGTGCCAAGCACATACAGGAAACGCCCTACCAGAGCCGGCGCCTTGGTCGATCCGACCGGCGCCGTCCACACGCGTGCGCCGCTGCGGCCATCGATGGCCGCCGTGGTGCCGGACTGGCTGGAAACGAACACGAGGCCCGATCCAAGCACGGGGCGCGAGCCGATATCGTTGATCTCGGAAATCGGCGTGAACCGGCCGGACTGCGCCAGCGCATCCGTCCACAGCCGGCGACCGTTGGCGGCAAGGTAAGCGATGATCTCACCGGAGGAGAACGGCGCGATGATGAAATCTTCCACCGCCGCAGCGCTCGGGCTGCCCAGCACGCGGGCGGATTCCGAAATCGCCTGGTCGCTCCAGCTGGTCTCGCCGGTCGCGAGGCTCAGCGAAAAGACTTCGTTATTGTTCGAGGCCACAACCACGCGGCCCTCGGAAATGGTCGGCGATCCGGTCATCGGTGCGCCAAGTTCGCGGCGCCATTTCTGCGCCCCGGTGGCCGCATCCAGCGCCAGCACATAACCATAGCCGCTTGCCACGATCAGCGTGTCGCCCGCCACGGCAAGCCCGCCGCCCAGCGCCGCCTTGTCGCGCTTCGAAATCCCTTTCAGCCGCTGGCTCCACACTTGCGCGCCGGAGCTCAGCGAAGAAGCGCGCACCGTCTGCGCCGCATCCAGCGTGAAGATCGTCGTCGCATTCGTCACCGGCGGAGTGGTGATCGCCGCCTTGTTGGTCGAGCCCTTGCCGATCGACCGGCGCCAGACCGTGCGCAGCCTTGGCGCGGCCTCGACATGCCCGGACACTTTCGTGGCCGTACTGCCGGCTTCCGTCCAGGCGTTCACCGGCGCGGCCGGCGGCAGTTCGATCGCCACCCCGGTCAGCGTCGTGCTCGGCTCGATCCTGGAATCGTCCAGCACCATCGTGACGCGGCCCGCACGCTCCTCGGCGCGCAGTTCTTCTTTCTTGTTGTTCCCGCCAAAGCTCGGAAGGCTGCTGCACGAGGCAACAGCTAGCACAGAGGCCAGGGCCGCAACCGCGGCGCCGCTACGCGAAAATTTCATTGTCCGGTCTCCTCGGGCGCTGCGGCAGGCGTTTCAGCCTCGGCCGGCGCAGGCGTTTCCTCATCGGTTTCAGGGGCCAACGGCAATGCCGCCAGCGCGATCTCGGCCCGCTGGATCACACCGGCCGGTGCATTGGCATCAAACTTCAGCCCGTTGAACATCTGCCGCGCGCGGGCGATATCACCCACCGCTGCGGCCTTCGAGGCGACCAGCTCCCGCGCCATCGCGCCGAGCGCCGTATCCTCGGCCGGCAGCGTGCCCAGCGCCGTCTCCAGCTCGTCCAGCGTCATCGCATCGGCCTTGAGATAAGCGGATTTCAGCAGCCCCAGCCGCTCGAACGGCCCGCCCTCGATGGCGCCCACGGAAGCCAGCGTTTCCGCCGCCGCGGCCGGGTCGCCCATGCCCTCGATCTGTGTCTGCGCCAGGTAATGCGCTGCCAGCGGCGACAGTTTGGTATCGGCCTCGATGATCGCGCGGAACGCATTCGCGGCTTCCTCATACTGGCCTTCTTCCAACGCCTTGACGGCGTTTTCCAGCTCAAGCGCCCGCTCGGCCCGGGCCTGCGCGGCCTGCGGCTTCAGGACGAACTCGTTGACGGCCACGGAGCCTACCAGAACGACCACGGCGCCATAAACGAACGGCCGCCAGCGCTTCCACCAGCTTTCCAGCTTCTCCTGGCGGACGCTCTCATCGACTTCGGTGAAAATGTCGGTCAATCGGGGCTCCGGGGGCAAAAGGCTGGATTCGGCGCGAACCTAGACGGGGCGCAGCCCCGCTGCAACGGATCAGCGCTGTTAGGCTTCAGGTTTTCGCAGGCTGTAGGTCTCGGTCTTGCCCGGAAACCGCCGCGTCCGCACGTCCTCGGCATAGGCCGCTGCCGCCCCGGACACGACACTGGCAAGGTCCGCATACTGGCGCACGAATTTCGGCGTCCAGTCGAACAGGCCCAGCATATCGTGCGTCACGAGAATCTGCCCGTCACAGGCCGCCGAGGCCCCGATCCCGATGGTCGGGCAGCTCACCTCGGCGGTGATCTCCGCCGCCAGGTCCTCCGCCACGCCCTCGATCACGATTGCGAAAGCCCCGGCATCCGCCGCCGCCCGCGCCTCGGCCACCACCCGGTCGCGCTCGCTGACCGTGCGCCCCTTGGCCCGGAAGCCGCCCTCCACGTTGATCGCCTGCGGCCGCAGGCCGACATGGCCCATCACCGGAACGCCGCGTTCCACAAGATGGCTGATCTGGTGCGCCGCATACGCCCCGCTCTCGATCTTCACCGCCTGGCAGCCCGTCTCCTTCATGATCCGCGCCGCATTCAGGAAGGCCTGATCGGCATTCGTCTCGTAACTGCCGAACGGCATGTCGACGACCACGAACGCCTGCTGCGACCCGCGCATCACCGCCTGGCCGTGCAGGATCATCATTTCCATCGTCACGCCCACCGTCGAGGGCAGCCCGTGCACCACCATGCCGACACTGTCGCCCACCAGCAGAACATCTGCATGTGGGTCCAGCAGCGCCGCAGTCGGCGCATCATACGCCGTCAGGCACACCAGCGGCGTGCCCCCCTTCGCGGCGGCGATATCCTTGACGGTCTTGCGGGCGGTCTGGCTTTGCTTTGACATGGCGCCTGCGATAGCTTCTCCCTCGCCGCCTCGCAAGGAAACAACAGGGTTAATGCCGATGCCGCCTGCCCTTCGCTCCCTTGCCCTCTGGGGCGCCGCCTATGGAGCGCTCGGCTTTGCCGCCGGATTCCTTTTCGGCGCCCTGCGCGAGCTGGTGCTGATCCCCGGCATGGGCGAACGCACCGGCCACCTTGTCGAGTTCCCGATGGTCACACTCGCCGCCTGCGCCATCGGCCTCTGGATCGGCATGCGCGCGCAGGCCTCGGCGCTCGGCATCGGCCTGATCGGCGTCGCCGTGCTGATCGCCTTCGAGAGCACGCTCGCGCTCGGCTTCGCCGGCCTCAGCCTCGCGGACTACCTTGCCCACTATGACATCACGCGCGGCGCGCTCTTCCCCATCGGCCTTGGCCTGATGGCGCTCGCCCCGCTGGCAGGGCGCTGGCTGAAACGTACCTGACGCCTCAGCCTGGCATCACTGCCACGCCGAACAGCACCGGATGCAGCCAGAGCAGCAGCGCCGCGTACGCGCCGAGCCCGATCACGACCGCCGCAACATCGCCCATCACGTTCACCGGCGCATCCGCCGGCGGGCCATTGTCGCCGCGCTTCTTCAGCGCGATCCGGTCGATCACCGCATAGGCGAGGAAACTGCCGAACAGGAAAATCGAGTTCCACTCCCAGTTCGCCAGCAGGTGCGCCACCGCCCAGATCTTCACCGCCACCAGCATCGGATGCTTCAGCATCTTCCTGATATATCCGGTGGGCGTGTACGC
>NZ_JBKBXB010000037.1:0-32307 GCF_046313975.1 Hyphomonas sp.
ACGTCGTCGCTGCATTCAAGGGCGCCAAGTGGAAGAAGAAGGACTATCAGGACCTGCTCTGCCTGATGCATGAGCTGCTCACGGTCCTGAAGCAGAACCCGGTCGACATCGAAACCCATATCGAGGCGCCCAAGGATTCGGCGATCTTCACCAAGTATCCGAAGATCCTGAAGGATCACGAAGCGATCGACATGATCTGCGACACCCTGCGCTCGATGCTGATGAACTTCGACAATGTGCATCAGGTCGAAGAGCTCCTGCAGAAGAATCTCGAGGCACTGGCGGAAGAAGCGCAGCACGGCGCGCATGCCCTGCAGCGCATGGCGGACGCCCTGCCGGCGCTCGGCATCGTCGCGGCCGTTCTCGGTGTGATCAAGACGATGGCCTCGATCGACAAGCCGCCGGAAGTTCTCGGCGGCATGATTGGCGGCGCGCTCGTCGGCACGTTCCTCGGCGTGTTCCTCGCCTATGGTATCGTCGGCCCGTTTGCGACCCGCGTTCAGCAGATCCGCGCCGAAGAGCATTTCTTCTATGCGATGATCGGCGAAGTACTGGTTTCGAACCTGCACAAGAACCCGATCAACATCGCAGTGGAAGTGGCACGGCGCCATGCACCGGGCCGCGTGCGCCCGTCCTTTGACGAGATCGAGCAGGCGATCAAGGAGCTCAAGAAGGCGGCATGAGGCGGTTTGTCTGGATACTTGCAGGCGCGCTCGCCCTGGCCCCGCCGGGGCTGGCGTTGAAGGACCCGCCGCCTGAAAAGGCGGTGGACAGCCGCTCGCAGGACCTTTCCAGCGAATTTGATGCCTTTGTGCAGCAGGCCCTCAAGGAGGGTCTGCTTTCGCCTGTTACGCCCCGTGATGCCAGACCCGCTGCGCCCGCTCCAAATGCCGGTCCCGCCGACATTCGTCCCGCGCCAGCGGTGACTGAGGACGCTCCGTACACAGCAGACGTGGTCGATTGCAGCACGCCCTATCCGCTGGATTTTTCGAACTATATGCCGCTGGAGCGGTACTCGGACCTTTACGAAATTGCCAATGCCATCCCGGATGGCGCGCGGGACAAGTTCAGCCCGGAACTGACGCGCGCGCTGATTGCGCTGGACCTCGCGCCGGAAGCGGCAAGTTCGGCCGGCCGGTCATCGGAAGCGGACGGCGTTGCCCTGCGCCACCTTGCACGGCTGATCGAGCAACGCGGCGCTCCGGCAACGGCATATTTCGCTGAGCTTGCCAGATGTCATTCGGATGCCGGATTCTGGCAAGGGCTTGCCCTGTTGTCAGAAGGAGATGCCGACGGCGCGCGGCTGGTCAACGATCACTTGTTTGTATTCCGGAACCTGCCCCTGCAGCTTCGCGATAGGGTCGCTTTCATGGCGGTTCCGGCGCTGGACGCCATCGGTGACCGCACGCTTGCGCAGAAAATGCTGACCACCTTCAACGAAGCCCAGGTTGCCAACTCTGCCCAGCTGACATTCGCCTTTGCCATCCTCGGCCTCGGGGCAGGGGACAAGGCATCCGAAAAAGTGATCGAAGATTTCCTGCTTCAGTCGCGCTTTGAGGAACCTGCGCTTGCCGCGCTCGTCCGTCACAAGCGCCCGGTGCGCCAGATCGTACGCGCCATCCTTCTGGAGGAGATGGTGACGCAGATCGAGTTTGCGCAGAAGGATGCGGATGTGCGCGGAGATCTTCGCTTCGTTCTCGATGAGCTGAGCCGGGATTCGATGTACGGGCCAATGATGCGGCTCTCCGACCTGCCGAGCATGCAGACCGAGACCGCACATGAAGAGCTTGTTCAGGCGCTCGCCGCCACGCTGGCGCGCGACCTCGCGTCAGATGACCGCCTTCGCAATCTCGCCGCCATAGAAGCCTTGCTCAACGAGCCGGGCCTTCTGGATAAAGCTCCGCAGCGCAGCGCGCTGTTTGAGACGGCAACAAATGCAGCCATCCGCCTCGGCTTCGGTACGCTCGGTGAAGCGCTCGCAGCGAAAGCGGAAGGCGCAGCCGGTCTTGCGGACCAGCGCACCCTCCTGGCTTATCGCCAGAAGGAATATGATACCGTGTTCCAGCTGGCAGAGCGCCATCCGCAGGATCAGGGCGTGCAGCGGATTGCTGCCAAGGCGGCGATAGATCGCGGCGAACGCGCGCGCCTCGCCACTTACGAAAAGCGCCTCAAGCTCGATCCCGATACTGTGCTCACGCTGGTCGAGCATGACGCCGCAACGGCGCGCTGGATACTTTCTGAAAGTGTCTACCGCGCAGCCGGAGCGCTCACCGACGAGGCGCAGCGCGTGCGTATCGCGCGCGTGATGCGCCTGAAGCCGTCCATCTGGCCGGAATATCCGGAACATGAGGAGGCGGCGCGCCTTCCGGTCGCCAGCATTCCCGGCAAGCTGAACCAGTCGCGCCAGGCGCTTGAGCAGATGAAGGCGGAGGCCGCTCCCTGATGTCGAACTCGATTTACGCCTCCATCGCACGCCAGGCGGGACTGATGCAGGAGATGCAGGTGGTTGCGAACAATCTCGCGAACGCCTCCACCACAGGCTACAAGACCGACCGCGCGATCTTTGCCGAGTACCTCGTCTCCACGGGTCCGCAGAGCGACTCCCTGTCGATGGGCGGTCTCGCCGGGCACAGCTTCAAATTCGAACAGGGCGCGCTGCGCACGACCGGCGGCCAGTTCGATTTCGCCATTCAGGGTGATGGCTTCTTCGCCATCAACACGCCGCAAGGCCCACGCCTGACGCGCGCCGGTCATTTCCAGCTCTCGGCGGCGGGAAACCTGATCGACGCGCAAGGCAACAATGTTCTCGGTTCGGGCGGCAATCCCATCACCATTCCGCCGGAAGCGACGCAGGTCTCTGTAGGCAGCGATGGATCGGTCTCCTATAACGGCCAACTTGTCGACCGGATCGGTGTCTTCCTGCCGCAGGGCGAGATGCTCCGCGATTCCAACACGCTGTTCTCCGCGCCCGAAGGATATGCGGCGGTAGATACCGCCGGTATCGTGCAGGGCGCCCTTGAATCCTCGAACGTTTCGCCGGTGCTTGAGGTGGCGCGCATGATTGAAGTGCAGCGCGCCTATGAGGCCGGCCAGTCCCTGCTGGAGCGGGAAGACCAGCGTATCACCCAACTGATCAACGCCGTTCGCGAACGCTGAGCGCTGAAAGAGACCTGAGGAGAAGCCGATGAAATCCTTGCAGATTGCCGCATCCGGGATGGCCGCGCAGCAGACGCGAGTCGAGGTAATCTCGAACAACATCGCCAACATGAGCACCGCCGCCTACCGTCCGCGTACGGCGGAGTTTTCGGACCTCATGTATCAGCAATACCTGACGCCGGGCACAATCACCTCGCAGACCGGCACCGTTGTTCCGGCAGGTATCCAGATCGGCACGGGAGTGCGCCCGTCCACAGTCTCGATGGAGATCACGCAGGGCGCGCTTCGCCAGACGAATGGAGAGCTGGATCTGGCGATTGATGGCGCGGGCTTTCTGGAAGTGACCCTGCCTTCTGGCGAATCCGCCTATACCCGCGACGGCAAGCTGAACCGCAGCCCGACAGGGGAGATCGTCACGATGGACGGCTTCCCGCTGGCCGATGGCATCGTCCTGCCGGAGGATGCGCGCCGGATCACGATCAGCCGCGACGGGGAAGTCGTCGCCTATTTCGGCGAGCAGACAACGGGCCAGTCAATCGGCACGATCTCCCTTGTCCGCTTCATCAATGAGCGCGGCCTTGAGGCGATGGGAGACAACATGTTCCGCGAAACCGAGGCATCCGGCGCGCCGAACCGGCTTGTGCCGGGTACGGAAGGTCTCGGCTTTATTCGTCAGGGATTTTTGGAAGATTCCGGCGTCGATGTGGTGAAGGAGATTTCCGAACTGATCGAAGCACAACGCGGTTATGAACTCAACTCGAAAGTCATTTCGGCTTCCGACGAGATGATGGCTGCCACAACCCGCCTGAGGTAATGCCATGAGCTTTCTTGCTGCCGTGAGTATGGGAACACTCCTCGCGCTGTCAGGCGCGAATGCGCTCGTTGCTTCCGAAGTCATCAAGGCCGGCGATCCGGTCACCGTTGCCAATGCCGGCTTGCAGGATGGCGATGGCCCCGACGCCTATGATCTTTTCATGGGCCGCGAAGTGAAGCGCACGGTCTATCCCGGGCAGGCAATCACGCTCGACAATACAAAACCGAAACGTCTCGTCACGCGCAACCAGATCGTCACGATCAAGTATGTGCAGGGCGCCCTCGAGATTTCCACTACAGGCCGCGCCATGGGCGAGGCCGCACTGAATGAACCGGTGACGGTTCTGAACCTCCAGTCCCGTCAGTTGGTTCAGGGCATCGTGCAGGCTGACGGATGGGTCCTTGCCAGATGAAACACCTTTTTTCGCTCTCGCTTCTCGCCGCTGCCGCTGCCTGTGCGAGCTCTCCGCACCAGGGTGCGGAAGTCGTGCCGCCGCGGTTCGAGCCGTATACCGGCCCCTGGGCGCATGACGCGGTCAATGAGCCGAAGCCGCAGAATGCATCGCTCTGGGCAACTTCTCCGGATGCGCTGCTCAGCATGCGCCGCGCAAAGGAGGTTGGTGATCTGCTGACCGTCGTTGTCGAGATGAACGATCAGGCAAGCCTTCGCAACTCGCTGACGCGCAGCCGCGATTCCAGTGAGAACATGAACGTGGACGCCTTCCTCGGTCTTCCGGATCTGGCCGGCGCGCTGCTGCCGAACGGTGCCTCGCTGTCACCTGCATATGACTATGAGCGCAATTCCAGCCTGAATGGCAGCGGCGCCGTGAACCGGGCAGAGAAGGTGACCTTCACGCTTGCCGCCCGTGTCGTCGCCGTTGAGCCGAACGGCAATCTCGTCATCCAGGGTTACCAGCAGACGCAGGTGAGCAATGAAGTCCGCTATCTGACGGTCTCAGGCGTCATCCGCGCGCAGGATATCACGCGCACGAATACGGTCTCGTATGAGAAGATCGCTGATGCCCAGATCGCCTATGTCAGCAGCGGCGATGCGACATCTACGCCTGAAATGAAAGCCGTCCCGAAACTGCTCGACCGGTTCAACCCGTTCTAGGATATCCTCCGATGAAGCATATCATCACTGCGCTGATCGCTATCGCCTGCATCGTTGCGGGCGGGGTAGGGGGCCATTTCCTGCGCTCCGGTTCCGCAAAACCGGCGGGGGAAGCCCATGGCGACGAAAACGCCGGCAAGGATCATGGCAAGGAAAAGTCTGATTCTCACGGCAAGTCCGAAAAAGCTGATGCGCATGGCAAGGACGCGAAAGCTAAGGGCGGCGATCACGGTAAGGAAGGCGCTGGCGCCTCGCAGACGATCTATTACAAGTTCAGCCGCGAATTCGTGGTGCCGGTCATCCGCAACAATCATGTCAACAGTCTCGTGATCCTCCATCTCAGTATCGAGGCGGATTCGTCCATCTCCCAAAAGCTGTTCGAGATGGAGCCGAAGCTGCGGGACAATATCATGACCACATTGATCACCATCAGCAATGATGGCCGCACCTTCGAAAATCTCACAGATGTCGAGAGCTACGAGTCGATGCGGTCCCTGATCCTGATGAATCTGAAAACGGTTGTGCCGAGCGGCATCAGCAACGTCCTGATCATGGACATGGCCCGTCAGGACGTTTGAGCGTTACGGATTGTCGTAAAGCTGGACGTTTCCAAGTTCAGTGGACAGCATGGACGCTGTGCCAACCCGGATAGTTCCGTCCTCGCTGCCGACAGAGGTCACCGTGGTGATCACCCGCGGGGCGACCGAGCCGGTCTGCTGGCCATCCTTGTAGGTGTCGATGCGGAACTGCAGCACGCTGTCGACAGGAACAGGCGTGCCGTTTGTGGTACGGCCATCCCAGGAGTAGGAACTGGCCCCAGGGGTCAGCTTTTCCGTCCAGATTATGTTGCCATTCGCATCCCGCACCGTCAGCGCGCTGTGATCGGTTCCGGCGGGAACTTCTGCCGTGAACTTGATGTCTGATCCCGTGTAGGGAATCCAGGAGGATTCAAACGTGACGGTCTTGCCGAGCCATTGACCCGCGATAAGCGAGCCCATGTCGTAGATCATCGTCGCGATGCTCTCGAGGTTCACGTTGGAGCGCACCTGCTGTTCCAATGTCGAGAACGTTGCGAGTTGCTCGACGAACTGGGTCGAGTCAAGCGGAGAGAGGGGATCCTGATTCCGGATCTGGGCCGTCAGCAGACGGATGAAGCTCTCGAACTCCTTACCGATACCCGGCGCGGAATCGCTCGTTTGCGGAGCGGTGTTCTGCTGGGTCTGGGTCTGGGCAACATTTGAAACAGTGCTCATGGTGCTCTCCTAGAGCCGCATATCAAGCCGTCCGTCCGCCCGGATGGGGCCGGATGCGGCTATGGAGGTAGAAACGGGTTCACCGGCCAGCGCAGCAGCGACCGCCCCGGATTGTAGATGTTTCAGCATCGCGGCATTGGCGGCCTGCTGGCTGCTTTGCTGCTGGTGCTGGAAGGTCATGTTCTGGCCATCAAGGCCCTGGCGCTCGAGTGCCTGCACGAGTTCGGAATGCATGGCACGCAACTGCCGCATGGCTTCGGGCGTTTCGCTGGTAATCGTCACATGCTGCAAGCCCTGGGCGTCAAACTTGAAGTCGATCGAAACGCGGCCAAGCTCCGGCGGATCGAGTTGCACCACCACGCGGTCGGTTTGGCCATCGCTGGCCGTGCGCGTCACGATATCGACGACCTCGGCAGGCGAGGCCACCAGGACGGCATGAACCGGGGTCATGGCCAGCGGCGCGGGTGTCAGCAGCGGGGCGGGGGAAGGGCCCGGTGCGGCGACGGCGACGGTCAGCGGAGAGGTCTGGGTCTGCACAGTTGCAGTTGCATCAGGTACGGCAGACTTGTCAGCCACCGTTGAAAGGGTTGAAAAACTGCGCTCCGGAATGATTTCATCCGGCAGCGGAGCATCGGGGTGCGGCGCTGCTGCCTGAGGCTGTGCGCCTGGCTTGCCGATACTGTCCGTTTGGACGTCAACTGCCGCCGGAGCGTCCTTCGCCTCCGTCTTGCCGAGCGCCGATGAAGCTGGCGCCATGACCGCCACAGCCTCCACTGTCGCGTCGACCTGAGTCTGGACTTGCGGCGCCGAAGGCGTTTCCGTCCGGGCTGGCGTTTGTGTTTGAGCTGCAACCGGCTGCGCGCCGGCTTGCGGCTGTGTCGCTTCCGGAAGGGCGGACGCGGGTGTCGCCGCTTCCAGGGGCGCAGGGTCGGTCGAAGACTGAATCGCAGCGCTCAGGCGCGCGGCCGGCGCTGCCGCGGCATCTGCCGGGCGGCCGAGCAGAAGCTCAGCGGCGCGTTCGGCGCTGAGGTCCCGGTCAAGTTCCAGTTCGCCGGGAAGTTCCGGCGTGATCGTTCCGGCGGTCAGGGCCGGCGCAAGGGCGTCAGGCGCAGGCGCTTCGCCTTCCGGGTCTGCCAGAAGGGCAGGGGCTAGCGCAGGCACAGCAGCAATATCCGGCTGAGGCGCAGTCAGGTCGTCTGCAGATTCCTTCCCGCGCGTCCGCTTCATCACTGCGGCAAAATCTTCGCCCGCCTCTCCGCGCGGCTCATGGCAGGATGGCGCGCGCGCACCGGTGTCGGGCGCGGTGGATGCGGCAGGACTCCGGAAATCAAGGTCAAAGGCGATTGCCATTTAAAGTCCATCAGCAGCTGTTAACCATACTACAACCAACCGCCGTAAAATATGGGTTAACCCAAATGCCCGTTCCGGAAACTTTTACGCCGGATACGGAAGATCGGAGTCCGGAAGAATGTCGGATCTTACCATTTCCGCCCTCGCGCCCGGTGCGCAGAGGCAAGGTGCAGAGCCCGTCGCGGCGAATTCAGAAGAAACGACGCAGCTTCGCCTGCGCTTCGAGCAGATGCTCTGGTCCGAGATGTTGAGCCATGCCGGTCTCGAGAAAGCGTTCACTCAAGGAGGAGGGGAGGGCGCCGCGTCCTTCTCCCGCTTCATCGTCGAAGCCATCGCCAAGGATCTCGCCGAAAAGCACCCTCTCGGCTTTGGTGAAAAGGCGCTGCCCGGCACAACACCAGCGGCAATAGAAGTGGAAAAGCCTGAATGAGCCGCCCGCTGGAAGAGGCCCTGATTGATGACCTGGTCGCCATTCTCGAGGAAGAGCAGGCCCTCCTGAGCGCAGCGCGGGCTGCAGAAGCCGCAGAGCTCGCGGGCCGCAAACTTGCTGCCCTGCAAGCTCTTGAGCAAAGCCTGCAACACTCACCTTCGGTGCAGAATACGCCGCGCCTGCGGGATGGTATCAGCTACATCCAACGCCTTGCCGAGGAGAATGCGCGGTTCCTCGAAGCCATCCGCCACGGCCTGCAGAGTGCCATCACGAGAATCGAAGGCATGAATTCATCCGCCTACGTTGGATCTTATGGCCGGGGCGGGTCGCAGATGGCATTTACGCTCGCAACCGGTGCTTTCAACAGGAAAGCGTAATCGGCATTAACCGTGCATTTAGGCTTCCACGTTAAGCCCATGTGTAGCAACCACGAATGGTTCCGGGGATCTCCCCACTGTCAGGACGACATCTCTTCAAAAATCAGCCGCTACCTAAACGCGGCAACGACCTAACAAGGAACACACTATGTCCAGTATCCTGACCAACAACAGCGCGATGGTCGCTCTCGAGACCCTGCGCAACGTCAACCGCAATCTCGAAGCCGTTCAGAGCGAAATCTCGACCGGCAAGAAAGTCGCCACAGCAAAAGACAACGCCGGTATCTGGGCCGTTGCCACTGTGATGTCGTCCGACGTGGAAAGCTTCAAGCAAATCTCCGACTCGCTGAGCCTCGGCTCCTCGACCGTCGGCGTTGCCCGCGCGGCTTCCGAGCAGATCGTAAAGACCCTGCAGGAAGTGAAAAGCCTGATCGTTACGGCGC
This sequence comes from Hyphomonas sp., assembly GCF_046313975.1. Lineage (GTDB taxonomy): Bacteria > Pseudomonadota > Alphaproteobacteria > Caulobacterales > Hyphomonadaceae > Hyphomonas. The sequence goes on from NZ_JBKBXB010000037.1 coordinate 8,937, forward strand.
AGGGCGAGAACGTTGACCGTACGAAGATCGCTGCTGACATCACGGCTAAGTCTGACCTCGTTACGGGCTTCATCAATGCAGCGCAGTTCAACGGTCTGAACCTGATCGACGGCAACAGCGCAGCAACTGTCAACGTTCTTGCATCGCTGAACCGCGCTTCTGACGGCACCGTCACGGCCGGCAACATCGAGGTGGCCAGTGTGGACCTCACCACCGATCTGGCAGCCCTTGCGACGATTGATGTTTCGGACAGCACTGCCGCTGCAACGGCACTCGGAACGATCGAAGACCTGCTGCAGGTCGCTATCGATGCCGCCGCTGCCTTCGGCTCGTCGCAGGCCAGCATCAACAGCCAGGGCGAGTTCGTGAAGAACCTGACCGACGCGCTTCGCTCGGGTGTCGGCAGCCTCACGGACGCTGACATGGAAGCCTCTTCGGCGAAACTGCAGGCCCTGCAGGTCCAGCAGCAGCTCGGCGTCCAGGCTCTGTCGATCGCCAACCAGCAGCCGCAGGCTCTCCTGTCGCTGTTCCGCTAATACCAGAATACAGCCCGGGGGCATGATGTCCCCGGGCCTTCTTTCTTAAGTTTGCCAGGAGGCTAAGTTGCAGGCATTGGCTGTCAAAGCATACGGCGAGGTCCAGCAACGAACTGTTGGTGACAAGGAAATCGAATACGCGCTGTTCCGCCAGATCACGGAAGCGCTCGAAGCGGTCGCGGAAACGACCGAATTCGCACCTGCTGCCTGGGCAGACGGGGTCCACCGCAACCAGCAACTCTGGACCATCATTGCAGCTGACCTCCTGTCGCCCGGCAATGCGCTGCCTGACGAATTGAAGCGCAGTCTCCTCTATCTTTCCGAATTTGTCCGCCGCACGAGCCTGAATGTGCTCGCTGGCGAAGACGGGCTCAGGGATTTGATTGAAGTCAACAGAACGGTCATGGCGGGACTTCCCCGCTCGGCCTTTGACAATGTTGCAGGGGAGACCAGCTGATGTCGGGACTCGTTCTCAAGATTGCCCCCGGTGAGCGGTTCATCGTGAATGGCGCCACGCTCGAAAATGGCGACAAGCCGGCGCGGATCCGGATCACGGACGCGAATGCCCGCGTGCTGCGCTGCCGCGATGCTCTGCATCCGGACGAAGTCAATACGCCGATCAAGCGGATCTACTACGCAATCCAGCTTCTGATCACGGGCGACCTGAACGAAGCCGACGCACTGCCTGCCATTGATGCCGAATGCTGCACGCTGCTCGACATCTTCCGGCCGATCGATGCGGATCTCATCCCGACGCTGCGCTCCATGCTGAGCCGCGGCAACCATTATTCCGCACTCTGCCACCTTCGCCAGATTCTCGCGATCGAGGAACAGCTGCTTGCCCGCCGGCCGGCTGTGTCGGAACCCGGAACGAAGGTCGCCTGAGGCTGGCGCGATGTACCAGCCGGTCATCCCCGTTTCCGGAATTGGAGGCTGGCGCTTCCTGCAGTCTACCTATGACCGTCAGCTGTCCTCGCATTCCGAGAACCCGCAGGTGCGGGCCGACCGGAACTACCTGATCGGCAAGCTCTCCGAGCCGATTACGACCGAAGATTTCCTGAACGACAAACGCCTTCTGCGCATCGCCATGACAGCGTTCGATCTTGGCGGCGAGGAATGGAAGCGCGGCTTTATCTCGAAGGCGCTGACCGAGGCCGCAGACCCTGCGAGCACTTGGCTCGCGCGCCTCAACAACTCGAAATACACCGAGTTCGCCAAGACCTTCGCCTCCGCAACTGGCGAGATCAAACTCTCAGAAGCCAAGGTTCAGGAACTGGCCCAGGCCTATAACACCGCAGCCTTTGAACTCTCGATCGGCGAGATCGACGAATCCATGCGCCTCGCACTGAATTTCCAGGCCGAGCTGCCAAAACTCATCGGTACCGGGTCAAATGAAACCGCGATGCTTTACCGTATCCTCGGGGATGTCCCGGTACGGACGGTTCTGGAAACGGCAACCGGCCTTCCGGAATCGATGCGCAAGCTGCCCATCGAGAAGCAGGCGGAAATGCTGAAAGCCGCGCTGCAACGCACGTTCGGCATCAACAAGGTGTCCGATCTCGCCGCGCCCGACAAAATCGACAAGGCCATCCAGCGCTACCACGCGCTCGAATCCGTCAAGAGCGCCAATTTCGGCACGTCCGGTGCGGCCAATGCGCTGACCTTGCTCGGCGGCTCAGGCTCGGGCCTCGGCCCTCAGTCCAGCCTCAATCTGCTACTCTCCGGCCGCTGATCAGCGCGCCGCGGCGTAGGCGTTCGCAGCGGGCGACACAGGCGGCGTTCCCAGCATCTCGCGCAGGGACGCAAAGGCGGCTTCCGCGCCCTGCGCATTCCTGGTCGCAATGAAACTGTCGAGCGCGGGGAAGAGATGTATTGCCCGGTCGGTGTCCATGTCCCTCCCGAACTCATAGAGATTGGCGCGCAGCATCGGCGCGACATCTTCGTACAGCGCCGTCAGCCGCCGGTATTCGCGAAGCAGCGCATTTTCCTCCGGCGTCGCCGCATGGGGAAGCGCGCGCGAGACGCTGCGCAGAATGTCGATGGCGGGATAGCGTCCGCGGTCCGCAATCGGGCGCGACAGGATGATATGTCCATCCAGCATGCCGCGGATCATGTCGGCCACCGGTTCTTCGTGATCTGAGCCTGCAACCAGCACGGAGAAGATCGCCGTGATGTCGCCCTTGCCGTCCGTACCCGGACCAGCACGCTCGACCAGTTCGGCTATCACGCGAACAGTAGATGGCGGAAAGGCGTTCAGCGCGGGTGTCTCGCCGGTCATCAGCGCGGTTTCCCGGTGCGCTTCGGCATAGCGCGTGATCGAATCGAACAGGAACAGCACATTGTGCCCCTGGTCTCGGAAATGCTCTGCCGCCGCAATGGCGCAGTTGGCGGCGCGCTTCTTTGCGCCCGGCGATTCGCTGGAGGTCGCGGCGACCACCACCGCCTTCTTCATCAGCTCCGGTGTCAGCGTCTTGCGCACGAAGTCATTCACCTCGCGGCCGCGCTCCCCGATCAGCGCGATCACCACCCGGTCGGCTTCGATGCCGTTGGCGAGGGAGCCGAGGAAGGTCGACTTGCCGATCCCCGAGCCCGCAAAAAGGCCGAGCCTCTGGCCCTGGCAGATCGGCAGCAGCGTGTCCGACACCATCCAGCCCGTCGACAGGCGCGGTCCCAGAAGGCGGCGCGCATGGGCGGGCAGGGCAGGGGCGCTGAGCCGCCGGCTGCTGGCATTCAGCGGCGGCGGCGGAAAGGCGTCGCCTTCGATCTCGCCGCGATAGTTGATGACCCGGCCCAGCCAGTGGTCGCCGGGCTCGATCCGCGCTTCCGGCTCGATCTCTACCCGGTCGCCGATGCGGATTGATTCGCAGGGCGAGAAGAGCAGCGCCGTCACGGTTTCGCCAGCAATGCTCAGGATTTCGCCGTGGATCGTCTGGTCAGGCTTGTGGATCAGGATTTCGTTCCCCACCCCAGCCAGCTCGCTGACCCCGGCAATCTTCAGCATGCCCGGCGAAACATCGGTCACGCTGCCCCAGAGACGATAGAGCCGGTGAGCCTGAGACGGGGCCCTGCTTGGGGCCTGAAGGGCGGCAAAGCTGAGCAAGTAAACAAACCCCCGTCTGCTGTTAACCTATTCTTCAATTAATCCGAACATTTTCTCAAATGGTTAACCACGGGTGACTCCGTCATGATTTCTGACCTGAATATGCTGCAGATCTACGGCGCCATGGCCCGGCATGCTGCCGAGGCGCAAAGCGTCAGCGCTGGCAATATCGCCCGGGCGAACGAGCCGGGCTTCAAGGCCAGCGAAATCGAAAGTTTCCAGGCCTTCCTCGCCCGCGCCGCGCAGAGCGGCACCCCGGATCCGATGGAGACCTCCTTCCGGACGCGCCTTGCCGACACGCCGTCCTCGCCGAATGGCAACACGGTCAGCCTCGAGCAGGAGATCTTCAACTCCGCCGAAGCGCTCGGCCAGCACAACCTCGCTCTCACCGTCTACTCGAAGTCGCTCGACTTGCTGCGCACTGCGCTCGGCAAGCGCCAATAGGGATAAAGGCAGATGAACCCGCTCAAAGCCTCCATGATGCAGGCCGTCCTCGGGATGGAGCTCCAGTCCAAACGGATGGGCATCACCTCCGAGAACATCTCCAACGTCGACACCCCCGGCTATAAGCGCAAGCTCCTCATGCTGGAGCCGCAGCAGGCCCTTGGCGGAGACTTTATGACCACACGGATACAGCTCGACCAGAAGGAAGGCGTGCAGGAATTCGATCCTGCCCACCCGATGGCCAATGCCGATGGCTATGTCACGATGTCCAACGTCTCCCTCGTCACCGAGCTCGCCGACATGCGCGAGGCCAACCGGTCCTACGAAGCCAACCTCAACTCGTTCCAGCAGGCCCGGTCAATGTACCGCTCGCTGCTGGACATCCTTCGCCGATAGGAGCCCTTGAATGTCCAGCCTGGGATTCAATCCGTACACCACCCTCTCGCAGGCCCGCACAACGGCCGCAGATGCCGCCGGCACTGCTGCCAAACCGGACGCCGGCCAGGCGATCTCGGACGGTATCGGCGATTTCCGCGCCGCCCTCGAACAGGCCGAGCAGACGGCGATCAACACCGCCGTCACCGGCGCGGACCCGCACGCCATGGTACAGGCCCTGTCGAACGCCGAACTGATGCTCGATGCCGTCGTCACCATCCGCGACAAGGTCGTCGAGGCCTATCAGGAACTGCTGCGGATGCCGGTCTGAAGCGGATAAACGGCGTATGTCAGAGGGTGAAATCTTCGAAGTCCTGCGGGCCCATCTCTGGGGCGCCGTGATGATGAGCGTGCCGATCCTTGCGGCGGCCCTGATCGTCGGCTTTGCGATCGGCCTCCTGCAGGCGCTGACCTCGATTCAGGAAATGACGCTGACCTTCATCCCGAAGATCCTGGCGGTCGTCGTCGTCTTCTTCCTGTCGCTGGGTTACATGACCAAGATCGCCCTTGATCTCTTCAACAACTGGGTCATCCCGCTGATTGCGGGATAGGGGACACCATGCCGAAATCGAATGCCTTCGGACTGACCAATCCGACATCCCTTCTGGCGATCGGCCTGATGGTGATCATCCTCGTGATGGTCCTGCCGATGCCCGCCTGGGTGATCGATATCGGCCTGACCATGTCCTTCGCGCTGTCGATCCTGATCTTTACCACGGTGATCTTCGTCCAGAAGCCGCTCGACTTCTCCTCGTTCCCGTCGATCCTGCTGGCCTCGCTGATCCTGCGCCTGGCGCTGAACGTGTCCTCGACCAAGCTGATCATCGGCCAGGGTCACACCGGCACCGATGCTGCCGGCGGCGTGATCGAAGGCTTCGCCATGTTCGTCATGGGCAACAACTTGTTCGTCGGCCTAGTCGTGTTCGGCGTGCTGGTGATCGTCAACTTCATGGTCATCACCAAGGGCGCAGGCCGCATGGCCGAAGTTGGCGCCCGCTTCGCCCTCGACGCGATGCCTGGCAAGCAGCTTGCCATCGACTCCGATCTCGCGGTTGGTGCGATAACGCATGAAGAAGCCAAGATGCGCCGCCAGCGCGAACAGGAAGAAGCCTCCTTCCTTGGTTCGCTCGACGGTGCCTCGAAATTCGTCAAGGGCGATGCGATTGCCGGCTTGCTGATCACCGCGCTGAACCTGCTCGTCGGTATCGGCTTCGGCGTCATGGCCCACCAGCTGAGCTTTACCGAAGCGCTCAGCAACTACTCTGTCCTCACCGTTGGTGACGGCCTCGTTTCGCAGATCCCGGCCGTCATCGTTTCGGTCGCCGCCGCGCTCCTCTTGTCGAAGGGCCGCGAAGAAGGCGCCATCGACCGCGCCCTTGGCAACCAGCTCGCCGGCAATGCCACCCCGCTGATGATCGTCGCCGGCATCCTTGCCGTCTTCGCCGTGCTGCCGGGCCTGCCTTTCCTCCCGTTCTTCCTTGCGGCGGCCGGCTTTGCCACGGGTGCCTGGCTGATCCGCCAGGAAGAAAAACGGAAAAAGGATGCCGCTCCTGCCGAAGACGCTGCGGCTGCCCCGAAGCCCGCGAAGATCGGCGATTCCATCTATGCCGATGAAATCCATCTCGAAGTCGCCCCCGATCTCGTCAACATGGTCCTCGTCGGCGAGAATGGATTTGAAAGCCGTATCGACAAGATCCGCCGCTACATTGCGGAGGAATATGGCTTCGTCCTGCCGCCAATCCGGATGACGGACAATCCGACCCTCAAGAAAAACGAATACCGCGTCCGCATCCAGGGCGTGCGCATCGATTCCGGCTTCCTGCGCCCTGGCTCGGTCCTCGCTCTGATCGAAGACAACCAGCTCCCTCACCTCACGGGCGAGAAGGTCCGCGAACCCGTCTACAAGGCCGCCGCCCGATGGCTGCCGAACAGCAAGAAGCAGGAACTCGCCGCTTCCGGCATTCCGGTGGTCGAGCCGATGGAAGTGCTGGCAACGCACATGCTGGAAGTCATCCAGTCGAACTTCTCGCTGATCTTTACACGGATGGTCATGCTCGAGACACTCGACGCGCTCACCCGTATCACCGATACCGACCGCGCCGCGGCGAACCAGCGCTTCCTCGATGAATACATCCCCGGCAAGGTCGCGCCGGAAATGCTGCTCTCGGTCCTGCGCCTTCTGCTCTCCGAGCGCATCTCCATCCGCAACCTGTTCCTGATCATCGAGACGGTCGCCGAAGTGAAGGCGATGAATCCCGGCCTGCAGCGCATCGTCGAACTCGTGCGCCAGCGTCTCGCCTTCCAGATCGTCGATCGCCTGCAGGACGATCAGGGCCGCCTGCCGCTCGTCCAGCTCGGCGCCAACTGGGAACAGAAATTCGCGGAATACGAAGTCAACAATGAAGGCGGCAGCACCGACATCGCGCTGCCTCCCGAACTGTTCGGTGAGCTGATCAGCTCCATTCAGGGAAAACTGAATGAAGTCGCCCAGAAGGGGATCGTCGCAGCCGTGGCCACCACATCGCGCCGCCGCCGTTTCCTCCAGACCGTCCTCGCCAGCAAGGGTATCCGCAATGCGGTTGTCGCTTATGAGGAAATCAGCGCACGAAGTAAGCCCTATATCATCGGCGTTGCGTGATGGATGGGCTCGAGCCATTCGCGATCGAACTGACCCCCTGGATCGCGCTGTTCATGACAGTCGTGGCGCGGTTGTCCTTCATCATCTTCTTTCTGCCGGGCATTGGCGAGCAGGTCGTGCCGGTGCGCGTGCGCGCCATGCTCCTTGTTGCTGTTGCGCTGGCGCTGGCAAGCTCCGGCTTCCTCGCCGCCCCGCAGACCACCGATATCGGCGCACTGTTCACGCTGCTGCTATCCGAAATCCTGATCGGCTTCTTGCTAGGCGTGATGCTGCGCCTGTCGATCTGGATGCTGACGATTGCCGGCACGGTCATCGCCCAGTCTATCGGCCTTGCCCAGTTTCTCGGTATCGCGCTCGAACACGAAGCGCAGACGCTGACCGCAAACCTCCTGTCGATGGCCGGTGCGGCCATCCTCCTGTCGGCAAACTTCCATGTCGAGGCCATCGCTGCACTGGCCCGTCTTTATACGGACATTCCCCTTGGCGCTGTCTCGATGATCAATGGCCCGATGCTGGCGCAGAGCTTTTTCTCGGCGATGAGTTTCGCGCTTCTGCTCGCTTGGCCGTTCGTCGCCTTCAACCTGCTCTACAACATCTGTCTCGGCTTCATAAACAAGGCGCTGCCCTCCCTGATGGTGGCCTTTGTCGGTGCGCCCTTCATGGTCGGGGCAGGGGTCGCGCTGCTCACCCTGTCGATTGCAGGGCTGCTGATCGCCTGGAAAGACCGCGTCCTGCAGGTCGCTGGCTGGCTGTGAGGTAGACCATGGCCGAGCAGAACCAGGACAGCGCCGAAAAGGAATTCGAGGCCACCGAGCAGCGCCTGCGTCAGGCGCGCGAGGAAGGCAACGTTCCGCAGTCGAAGGAGGCAAACGCCTTCGCGCTCATCCTCGGTATCGTTGCGGGCGCCTACATCCTCAATTCCTTTGTCGGCAAGAGCCTGTTCGAGGATCTCTCCTCGATGCTCTACAATGGCGACGCCTTCGCGCGCGATGCCTTCACCGACGATGCCAGCGCCACCTGGGTCTGGCTCGGCATGGTGCTGCTCCACCTCCTGCCGATCTTCCTCGTCATGGCGGTGATGATCATCATCGTTCTCGTCATCCAGCGCGCCTTCTCGTTCTCGTTCAAGAAGATACAGCTCGACATCAAGCACATCCTGCCCGCCGAGAATCTCAAGAAGCGCTATGGCGCCCGCGGGCTCACTGATTTCCTGAAAGACACGGCCAAGATGATCTTCGCCGGTCTCATCGGCGCCGTCTTCCTCGTCCAGTTCTTCCAGGATTATTACGCCAGTTCCGCCGTCGAGGTCGGGCATTTCTACGAGTTCACCTTCAACCAGGTCCTGCGCCTGATCTTCTATTTCCTCATCTTCCAGGCCTTCCTCGCCATCATCGACCTGCCGCTGCAACGCCAGCTCCATCTCAACAAGCTGCGTATGACGCGCGAGGAGATGAAGAAGGAGATGAAACAGTCCGAAGGCGACCCGCAGATGAAACAGCAGCGCCGCGAGAAAGCCTCGAAAATCTCGCGCAGCCAGATGTTGCAGAACGTCAAGACCGCCACCGTCGTGATGGTCAACCCGACCCACTATGCCGTCGCCCTGAAATGGGACCCCGCCAGCAACCGTGCGCCGGTCTGCGTTGCCAAGGGTGTCGACAATATCGCCGCCAAGATCCGCGAGATCGCGCAGGCCAGCAATATTCCGATCTATTCCGATCCGCCCGCCACCCGCTCGCTCTACAATCTCGTCGAGATCGACGAGGAAATCCGCCCCGAACATTTCGCCGCCGTCGCCGCCGCGATCCAGTTCGTAGACCGTACCCGAACCCAGACCTGAGGAGGCACATGATGGCCAAGCACAAGGATGTCCTGCCGAAGATTGTCGCCCTCAAGCGCCAGCGCGTCGAACAGGAAGTCCTCGCCCTCCAGCAGGATGTCGCCCGTATCGAAGCCGCCATCGAGGGCTTGGCCGCCGGCCTGAAAGCTATGGACGATCCGCCCGCCGGTTTCGAAGCGCTCAGCCTCTCGGCCGGCAACGGCCACATTCCGAAAGTCCTGAAGGATATCGACGCAAGCAAGGCCGAACTCGCCCGCCGCCGCGCCGAACTCAACGCTGCCCGCCTCGCCTTGAAGAACGTCTTCCATTCCGAGGAACAACTCGCCGCCGCCGCCCGCAGGCATTAGCGCCGATCATCTGCCTCAGCCGAGTTTGCCGGCAAGCCAGGCGGCCATGTCTGCCCGCCGCTGCGCCGTCATCTTCGAGGCCACCATCGCTGCGATATCGCTGAGGGTCACCGCCTTCAGTTCCGCCCGCCACGCCGTTTCCGCCCGGCTGAAGGCCGAATGGATTTCACACGGGCGATGGAATGATCCCGCCGGGGCCGCGCAGGGCCCGTCCTTCCGGATCTCCGTACAACGGAAGGCAGGCGCGCTGCCCTCGATCGCCTCGACGATATCCCAGAGCGAAATCTCCGCAGCTGGCCGCGCGAGCCGGTAACCGCCGCCAGCGCCGCGCACCGATTCCACCACTCCCGCCCGCGCCAGCGCCTGCATGTGCTTCGCCATATAGGCCGGCGCCAGCGTATGGAACTCCGCTAGCGCCGCCGCCGGCAGGCCGGTGCCCTGGGGCAGCGCCGCCAGCAGCACGCAGGCATGCGCCGTCCACTCGACCCCTTCGCTCATCTTCATGCGGACCTCTCCGTTGTACTTCCCTATTGCGGATATCTAGCATCCGGAATAAATAGGATACAAATTGTCCGAATTAAGAGGGGATCTATCATGGCACCAGGTTCAGTCCACATCGTCGGGGGCGGTATTGCCGGCCTGATTGCTGCCGTTCGCCTCGCGCGGGCAGGGGCCCGGGTCACCCTGTTCGAGGCGGCCAGCCACCCCGGCGGCCGCGCGCGCACCCGTGAGGTAAGCGGTTATCTCCTGAATCAGGGCCCGCACGCCCTCTACGCAAACGGCGCCTTCCGGCGCGAGCTCGATGCCCTCGCCATCCCTTTTCCCGGCCGCCTCGCCGGGTCGCCCGCAAGCAAGGCGATCTGGCAGGGCCGCCTGCACACGCTGCCAGTCTCCGCCGCTGCCCTTGCCACCACCAGCCTTTTCAGCCTCCGTGACAAGCTCGCCTACACGCGCGTCCTGAAAGCCATCACGACCGGCGCCGCCCCCGAAGGCTCCTATGCCGCCTGGCTCGATGCGCAGAACCTTTCGCCCGTCCTGCGCGCCGCGCTCGAAGCGCTCGCCCGCCTCACCAGCTATGGCAACGCGCCCGCCGAATCCTCCGCCGCCGCCCTTCTCGGCCAGATCCGCCTCGGCCTGGGTGGCACCATGTATCTTGATGGCGGCTGGGGCAGGCTTGTCTCCGGCCTCACCCGCGCGGCCGAAGCCGCCGGCGCCGGCATCCGCACCAGCGCCGCCGTCCGCACCGCCGCGCCCGATGGCGCCGGCTGGCGCCTCACGCTCGACGATGGCAGCACGCACACCGCGTCCGCCCTCCTCCTCGCCCTCGGCCCGAACGAAGCCGCCGCGCTTGTCCCCGGCCTTCCCGCCCTCGCCGCAGAAGCGCGCGCAGCAGTCCCCATCCGCGCCAACACGCTCGACCTCGCCCTGAAACACTTCCCCGCCCGCGCACCAGAATTCGCCATCGGCATCGACGGGCCGTATTATTTCTCTCTCCACTCACGCGCCGCAAAACTAGCCCCCGAAGGCGGCGCCGTCGTCCACCTCGCGAAATACCTCGCCGCCGGCGAAGCTCCCGCCGCAGACGCGGTCGCCGAACTCGAATGGGTCGCCGATCTCGTCATGCCCGGCTGGCGCCCGCTGGAAGTCAAACGCCAGACGCTGCGCGGCATCACCGTCTCCAACGCCCTGCCGCGCTGGGACCGCCCGCGCCCGCCCGTATCCGTGCCCGGTGCGCCCGGCCTGTTCATCGCCGGCGACTGGGTCGGTCCCGAAGGCCTGATCGCCGATGCCGCCGCCGCCAGCGCTGCCGCCGCCGCGCAGGCTTCGCTTAACTGGCTCGCCACCCGCCCCAAAGCCCGCCCCGCCGCCTGACGCGCAGCCACCGGTCATTCAGGCATTCCGCACGCGGGTTGCCTCGGCTATCAGTGCCCGCGAGCCACTGCCCGAGCCTGAATGACTAAGCCCGACTACCGCTTCTCCGTCGCCCCGATGATGGACTGGACCGACCGGCACTGCCGGGCGTTCCACCGTGTGCTGACGAAACGCGCCCTCCTGTGGACCGAGATGGTCACCGCCGACGCGGTCCTCAACGGCGATCGCCAGCGCCTCCTCGGCTACAGCCCGGCCGAACATCCCCTCGTCCTGCAGCTCGGCGGCTCAGACCCCGCCAAACTCGCCGAGGCCGCCCGCATCGCCGAAGGCTTCGGCTATGACGAGGTGAACCTCAATTGCGGCTGCCCGTCAGAGCGCGTCCGGTCGGGCGCGTTCGGCGCCTGCCTGATGGCAGAGCCGGATCTGGTCGCAGTCTGTGTCGCCGCCATGCGCGCCGCAGTCTCCATACCCGTCACCGTCAAGAACCGCATCGCCATCGACGACCTGCCGGCGCGCGAAACCCTCTTCACCTTCGTGGACAAGGTCGCCGCTGCCGGGTGCAATGTCTTCACCATCCATGCCCGCAAAGCCTGGCTGCGGGGTCTCAGCCCGAAGGAAAACCGCGAAGTCCCACCGCTCGATTACGGCCTCGTCGCAGACCTCAAAGCCGCTCGCCCCGGCCTGACAATTGTCCTCAATGGCGGCATCACGACAATCGATCAGTGCAAGGAACACCTCGCCACCTTCGACGGCGTCATGCTCGGCCGCGCCGCCTACCAGACCCCCGGCCTCCTCGGCGAGGTCGACAGCGCGCTGTTCGGGGAAGGGGCCCCCATCGCCGCCGCCGAAGCCGTGCGCGCCTACGAACCCTACATCGCCGCCCGCCTCGCCGAGGGCAGTTCCCTGCACGCCATGACCCGCCACATGCTCGGCCTTTTCACCGGCCAGCCCGGCGCCCGCCAATGGCGCCGCATCCTCTCCGAAAACGCTGTCAGGAAAGGCGCCGGCCTCGAAGTCCTGCACGCTGCCCTCGCCGCCGTGGAAAAAATCGAAGCCTGAGACAAACCTGTAAAAAGCTGGAATCGCCTGTAACGGCTGGCAAACCGCGCAGTGAGAAAGGCGAGGGAAACAAAACTCGCTCGCACTCTTTGGTGTCATCCCTGCGCAATCCTGTAGGGTGCATTAAGCGAAGCGCAATGCACCGCCCCCTTATGCATCAGCAAATCAGGCCAAACGGAAAAAATCCCCATACGGATCAAAGCCCGAAGCAGAAAGATCAGAAACCCAACGCTACACCCCCGCGCACGGGGTTATGCTCCCACCCATGATCTCCATGCGCCAGCTCAGATGTGATCCCAACTTCGCGCCGCTCTTCCGGCACGTTCACCCCTTATGCTGGTGGGTCCTCTGGTGGAGCCTCAACCGCTTCTTCCTCTGGTATGACACATGCGGCTACGACAACCTGCTGCTCGCCACCACAAGATGGGGCTACGTCTACCCCGCCTTCATGGGCGAGAAGAAACCCGATCCCAAAGCCTGGAGACCCTACGTCCTCGAGAAACCGCGCTGGGATGATCCGGTGTGGAGCACCAGTGTGCCGACACACTTTCTCACGCTCGCCGCGCACGAAGCGCCGCGGCCCCATCCCAATCCTCCACCGCGTAGCGGGGGAGGTGGATCGCGCCTTTGGCGCGAGACGGAGGGGGCCTGCGCCCTCGCCCCACACAACACATCCTAGATTCCTGTCATCCCGGCGAACGCCGGGCCCCAGCGCCCCAGTCGCTGCCGCCAAGTAGCTCATCCTTCGACTTCGCTCAGGATGAGCTACGAAAACTCAGACCAAACAAACCGGCCGGAAACCCCGCGTCCGGTCACACATGCTGTGCTCACCGCATAGCGCCCCACGAGGAAAGCGAAGGCGCAGGTGCGCTGAGCCTCAAGGCTCAGCAACAGCACCGAGCACAAATCTTAACGTGGCGCCCGTTTCGCCAGGATGCGCTGAAGCGTCCGGCGGTGCATGTTCAGCCGGCGGGCAGTTTCCGAGACGTTGTGATTGCACAGCTCATAGACGCGCTGGATATGTTCCCAGCGCACCCGGTCCGCCGACATCGGGTTTTCCGGCGGGGCGGGGCGTTCGTCCTGCGTGGCCGTCAGGGCACGGATGATGTCCTCGACATCCGCTGGCTTCGACAGGTAATCGACCGCGCCGGCCTTCACGGCGGCAACAGCAGTGGCAATCGCGCCATAGCCGGTCAGGATCACCGCGCGCGCATCCGGCCGCGCCTTCTGCAGCACTTCGACCACTTCGAGGCCGCTGCCATCTTCCAGCCGCAGGTCCAGCACGGCGAAGGCGGGCGGATTGAGGCGGGCAATATCCTTGCCCTCGGAAACGGTCGAGACCGCCGAAACCACAAAACCGCGCTGCGCGAGCGCCCGGGCGAGGCGCTGCACGAAGGGGCCGTCATCATCCATCACGAGACAGGACTTGTCCTCGAGGCCCTCAAGGCTCGGATGAAGGTTAACAGGGGCCGGACGGTCCATTCGGGCAGTCTCCAGAGGTTTCTTGTTATCTCGGTGCGATTATAGGGCGAAAAGCCCGGCTAGTCCAAATCACGCGGAAGCAAGGCCTGCAAGGGCCAGACCGCCTGAACCACAGCGCCAGTGGCCGGCGGCGTGCGGTTTCTGGGGGCAACGCGCCCGCCGGTACGCTCTATCAGCGTCTTGGCGATGAAAAAGCCGAGGCCCATATCGCCGCCGCCGAGCCGGGCTTCGGACCGGTCAGAGATATAGGGCTCGCCGAGTTTCGGCAGCACTTCGGCGGAAAAGCCCGGGCCGTCATCGAGAATGGTGATGATCACCTGGTCCGCCGTCCAGTTGGCGGTCGCCTCGACCCGGCTCGCGGCAAAGCTGACCGCGTTCTCGATGAAGGCGCCCAGCGCGTGCAGGATTTCCGGGCTGCGCTCGATCACCGGCGGCCTCGGTGCGCCGCCTTCGCCGGGCGCGGCGCGGACGGTGACAACAACGCCGAGGCCCTTCATCGGCGCGGCCGCTTCCTCGACGAGGGCATCCAGCGGCGTGCGGGCATGGACAATATCGTTCGCCTCGCGCGCCTCGCGGATGGCGGAGAGAATGGCGCGGCAGCGGTCGGCCTGCTCGGCTATCAGGCGCAGGTCGTCCGCATTCGGATCATCCGGCGACAGGTCGCGCACCAGTTCCTTGGCGACCAGGTGGATGGTCGCGAGCGGCGTACCGAGCTCATGCGCGGTCATTGCCGACATGGCGCCGAGCGCCGAGAGCTTCTGCTCGCGCGCCATCACGACGCTGGCCGCATCGAGCGCGCGCACCAGCCGGGCCTCGTCCTGGCTGACGCGGCCGGCAGAGACAGTGAAGAACACGGTGCCGACGGCGAGCGCGGCAAACTGGCCCCACTGGAAGAGGATCGGCAGGTGCGTGCCGCCCGCTTCGGTCCAGGGCAGGGGCAGGGCGGCGAGCGGCATCAGCGCCGCCAGGATCAGCGCCAGCGCCGCAATCACGCTCGCCCAGAGGAAGCTGAGGCTGAGCGCGGCAACGGTTACGGGCGCGAGCAGGAGCAGCAGGAACGGGTTCGAAAGGCCGCCTGTGACACCGATCAGAAGCGCAAGCTGCACTGTGTCGAAGCCCAGCTGCAGCGCCGCTTCCCAGCTGCGCGTCAGGCGCTGCGAGGGAAAGGCGAAGGAGAGGAACACGTTGAGCCAGGCCGAGGCGGCAATGATCGCCAGGCACAGCGCCAGCGGTAATTCGAAGCCCAGCCCGAAATAGACCAGCAGGACCGCGGCGGATTGTCCGCCCACGGCCAGCCAGCGCAGGGTGATGAAGGTGCGCAGGCGCGTGCGCCCGAGCGCAGATTGCGCGGTGCCAAGACCCTCCGGGGCGAGGGTGAAGATGGCGTCCTCGAAGCCGAGGCGCGATTCGCGCTGTGTTTCATCCATGCACGGACTTATGCGGCAGCCTGTCCCTTGCGCCAAGCGGCTGTTTGAGGACTATGCTGCCCATGCGTTTTCTCATGCCTCTCGCTCTCGCTGCGGCTCTAGCCGCCTGTTCGCCTGCCGAAGCGCCGCCGTCCGGCGCTGCAAAGCCCGCTGCGCGCTCCGGCGGCGCGCAGGCGGACTGCACGAGCCGCGCCTATCCCGAAATTGGCGGGCCGATCTCGCTGATCGACCATACCGGAAAGCGCGTGACGGAAGCCGATTTTCAGGGCCGTCCGGCGCTGGTCTATTTCGGCTTCACCTATTGCCCGGATGTCTGCCCGATGGCGCTGACAACGCTCGCGGCGGCTTACCGGAAATTGCCGGAAGGCAAGACCATCCCGCAAACCCTGCTGATCAGCGTCGATCCCGAACGCGATACGCCCGAAGCGCTCGCGACCTATGTTTCCTCGAAAGCTTTCCCGGAAGGACTGGTCGGACTGACTGGAACAGACGCGGAAATCCGCGCGGCGGCAGATGCGTTCAAGGCGGATTATTCGCGCATCGAGCAACCCGAAAGCCTGTCCGAATACACGATGGATCATACCAGCCTGATCTATGTGATGGACGGCGACTGGAAGATCCGCTCCTTCTTCACGCATGCCGACACGGCCGACACGATTTCGGAATGCCTCGGAAAACTATTCTAGTATTCGTCGAAGCCATTCGGATTGCGCCGGCGGCGGATCAGCCACATCACGCCGCGAAGGTCTGACAGCGCATCGCGCAGGCGGCCGAAATTCGTGTAGTTCGATTTGCCTTGTCCGCGCGGGCGGTGGTTCACGTTCCGGAACTCGACCTCGTGCCCGTCGGCTTTCATCAGCGCGGGCATGTAGCGGTGCATGTGATCGAAGTAAGGCAGCTTCAGGAACGCATCCCGATCCATCACCTTGATGCCGCAGCCGCTATCGTCGCAATCATCGCGCAGCATCCGCTGGCGGATATTGTTGGCAAACCGGCTGCCGAATTTCTTCCAGGCCGAATCCTTGCGGCTAGCGCGGCGGCCCATCACCATCTTGAGGCGATGCGGGGCATCGGCGCGGGTCAGCTGGCGATAGAGATCGGGCAGGTCAGCCGGGTCGTTCTGGCCGTCGCCGTCAAGCGTGCCGACAACCGGGCCGCGGGCTGCCAGAATGCCGGTTCGGATGGCGCGGCTCTGGCCGGCATTCTTGCGGTGGCCGACAACGCGCAGCATCGGATAGGCGGCTTTCAGCTCCACCAGCCTCGTGCGCGTATCATCGGTTGAGGCATCGTCCACGAAGACCATCTCGAAGGCGCGCCCATCGAGGGCGGAGGCAATCTCGCCGATCAGCGTGGCGACATTGCCGGCCTCATTGTGCACGGGAACCACGACAGAGAATTCGAGGGCTTCGGTCACTGGTTTTGTCCCGGCTTCAGGCTTCAAAGGGCGCCTCATACCGGGCCTTGCCCGCAAAATCGAGACCCGGCAGGCATTTGCCGCCGCCAAATCCGCGAGACGGACGCCCAATCCGCCGCTAAAAGGCGGCCATGACCGTTCTCGACCGCCTCTCGACCGGCTGGAAAGCCTGGGTTCTGCTGTTCGTCCTGACCTTCGGCGCGGCTGCGCCCGGCGTCTTCCTGTTGCCGGCACTCGACCGGGACGAGAGCCGGTTTGCGCAGGCCTCCAAGGAGATGCTGGAGGAAGAGAATTACATCGTTCTCCAGTACCAGGACGAGCTGCGCAACAAGAAGCCCGCCGGCATCCACTGGCTGCAGGCCGCCTCGACCGCCATCTTCACCGGGCCGGAAGCCAAGCAGGTCTGGACCTACCGGGTGCCGAGCTGGCTGGGCGCAGCCTTTGGTACGCTCGCCTGTTTCTGGGCGGGCATCCCGCTGATCGGGCGGCGCGCGGCCTTTATCGGCGCGGCCCTCTTCGGGGCAAACCTGCTGCTCACTTCCGAGGCGCATATCTCGAAGACTGACGGTGTGCTTGTCTTCCTCACAACGCTCGGCATCGGCGCGCTCGGGCGGCTTTATCTCGGTACGGACAAACCGGGACGGATGGCGTTCCTTGTATGGCTCACCGTGTCGGCCTCCTTCCTGATCAAGGGGCCGGTGACAATGATGGTCGTCGCCTTTGCCGGCTTCGGTGCCTGGGCCTGGAGCCGGGCGGCGGAAGGCAAGAGCGCGGACTGGTGGCGGCCGCTGACAGAGTGGCAAGGCCCGGCCCTGTTCGTGGTGATGGTGCTGCCCTGGTTCCTCTGGATTCAAGCCGCGACCGATGGGCAGTATATTGAAGGCGCCGTCGGCAAGGACCTGAAGGACAAGTTCACCGGCGCCTCCGAAGGCCATGCCGGATGGTTCCTCTACCATCTCAGCCATATCCCGGCCTGGTTCTTCCCGGCGACATTGCTGTTCCTTGCGGGCCTTGTCGCTTCCGTGCGGCAAGTGGCAGCGCCGGTGGGCGGGCTGATGGCTGGGCGGCGCTATGCCATCGCCGGCGCGGCCATCTTCGCGGTGCTGCTGGCGCTCAACTACCTGCTCGCGCTCGTGCCTCCGTTCGAGCAGGGCAGCGCGCTCGAAACCCTCCGTACACTGAAACCGCTGCCCGCCTGGCCGTTCCTGTTCATCGCGGCGATCTGGTATCTTTCGCGGGGCAAGGCGCTTTCAGCCCGCGAGCCTTCGGATGAAGAGAAGGGCCTGCGTCTCCTGCTATCCTGGGCGCTGCTGACCTACACCTTCTTCGAGCTGATGCCGACGCTGCTTAGCCACTATATTCTTCCTGCCTATCCGGCGCTCGGCCTGCTCTGCGGCTATGCCGCCGTGCAGATCATGGACGGCGCGCGGATGCCGAAAGTGAATGCGGCGGGACTTATCCTCTTCGCGCTCGGCGCCATCATCCTGCTGGCTGCGTCCTGGCCGCAGGTGACGCAGTATTTCATGGCCGATACGGCAGGCGATTTCCGCACCGTGTCGGAAGGCGAAGTGCTGGCCGCATGGACGCCTTACCGCGAATTCCCGGTCTGGTTCTGGATCGCGGGCTTCGCTTTTGCAGGCTTCGCGATGATCGAATTTGCCCGCCGCCGTATCGCGGCAGCAATCCTGCTCGCGATCCTGTCGAGCGTTGCGATCGGCTGGCATATCCGCATCTATATGCTGCCCTCGCAGGTTTGGGTACAGCCGACCGAAACCGCGCGCCTCGCGCTGGAGGATGTCTGCGGTGTTCCTGGTGAGGACGATATCTGCAATGTCAAGACGCCCGCGCGCGTGCTGGCGCTCGGCTATGCGGAGCCATCCTATGTGCTGACGCTGGGCACGCAGAATCTGCATCCGCCGCAAACACCGCTCGACCTGCCATCCGACCCGGCGGCCTATCCGGTTGTCTATCTCCTCAACTTCGAAGACCGCAAGGCAGACGAACCCATCACCGACACCGCCGCGCGCCTGCGTGCCGAAGCCAAAGCGTTGACCGTGTGCCTGACGGAAGGCAATTCGCACTACGCGCTAAACTACTCCAACGGCGACCCGGTGCATTTCAGGGCATGGCGGTTTGATTGGGGCGGGTGTCCGTAGTCTGTAGGCAGACAAACTGCGCTCTCAGCTTGTCATCCCGGCGAATGCCGGGACCCAGAATCCCATTTGCGAGAATATTCACTGGGTCCCGGCATTCGCCGGGATGACAGGAATGATGCTGTCAGTTTCAAGCGGCGAAGGGACTTAGCCTTCCAGCTCCACATCCCAATAAAGATAATCCATCCACGTTTCGTGCAGGTGGTTTGGCGGGAACTTGCGGCCGACATCCTGCAGCTGGAAATTGTTCGGACGGAAGGGGCGATGGCGCAGGTGCATGCCGGTGTCGCGCAGCAGGCGTCCGCCCTTGGCAAGGTTGCAGGGGCTGCAGGCGGCGACGATGTTTTCCCAGGTCGTGCGCCCGCCTTTCGAGCGCGGCACGACGTGATCGAACGTCAGGTTCTCATGCGCGCCGCAATAGGCGCAGGCAAAGCCGTCGCGCAGGAACACGTTGAAGCGCGTGAAGGCCGGCGGGCGATCCTGCCGCACGAAATCGCGCAGCGCGATCACCGAAGGCAGGCGCATCTCGCGGCTGGGCGAACGCACCACATAGTCGTACTCGGCGATGATATCGACGCGGTCGAGGAAGACGGCCTTGATCACTTCCTGCCAGGGCCAGAGCGACAGCGGATAATAGGAGAGGGGCCGGAAATCCGCATTCAGCACGAGCGCCGGCTTGCCATGCGGAGGAGCCGTAATGATCTCAGCCATGCCAGCCTCCGGAGGCCGTTTCCGGGCGGCGCTGCTGCGGGAGATGCAGAACGTTACAACAGAAGACGCAGGCTCCTTTGCGTTTCAGGGCGGTGTCTAACCGATTCCCTTGATCAGATTATGACAGTCGGCCCCGAGCGCAAGGGGCGGGGTTCACCCGGCTTTCGGGGCGGAATCGCGGGCCCGCTCGGCATTCAGCCAGCCCCAGAGCAGGTGGGCGGCGACGCCTCGGTGCGGCCGCCAGCGCTCGGCATGGGCGGTGAAGGCTTTTGATTCCATGCGGGTTTTATAGCGGCCGAGCTGTTTATGCGCTTCCATCAGGCCAACATCGGCCGTCGGGAAGGCGTCCATCGCGCCGATGGCGTAGAGCAGGAACAATTCCGCCGTCCACGGGCCGATGCCTCTGACCGAAATCAGCTCCTGGCGGGCCGAATCAAGGTCCGCTGCGCAAACGCGGGCAAGGTTCAGCTCGCCCGAAACCATCGCCTCGGCGATGGAGGTGAGGTGGCTGACCTTCGGGCGCGACAGGCCGCAGGCGCGCAGGGCTTCGGGGTCGGCTTCCAGCACGGCTTCGGCGGTCACATCGCCGAGAAAGTCTTCAACCCGGCCCCAGATCGTGGCGGCGGCTTTCGTGGTGATCTGCTGGTAGGCGATCATCCGGGCGAGCATGCCATAGCCGGGCGGCGAGGATCGCCAGACCGGTACGCCGATGGCTTCGTAAGCGCGGGCAAGGGCCTTGTCGGTGGTGGCGAGGCGCTCGCAGGCAGCTTTCAGCGCGCGCTTCGTCGGCGCGGTCACTTGATGCCTCTGGCCGCCTGAACAGCGCGGCCTTCTTCGATCAGCCGGTTGGAGGCGGTTTCGAGATCAGCCTCCAGACGCGCCATCAGCGTGCGACGGTCGAGTCCGGCCTCGATGGGCGGCAGGATTTCGTAGACGATCTTTCCCGGCGTGCGCCGCGCGCCTTTCGGCAGCCAGCAGAGGCCGGCATTGGTGGCGACCGGCAGGATCGGCAGGTTCAGCGCCTTGTTGAAGGCGGAGATGCCGGCCGCCTGGTATTCCGGCGGCGCGTCCACCGGGCGGCGCGTTCCTTCCGGGAAGATCACGATCTGGCGGCCCTTCGCGGCGCGGTCCTTGGCCGCATCGACCATTGCCTTCAGCGTCTTGGATGTGCCGCCGCGGTCGATGGGGATCATCCTTGCGGACATGGCATACCAGCCGAGGAAAGGCGTCATCAGCAGCTCTCGCTTCAGGATGATCGCCGGGTCGCGGCAGACAAGGAAGGGGATGAACACGTCCAGCATGCAGTGATGCTTGCCCGCATAGATATAGGCGCCTTCCGGCACATGCTCGCGCCCGCGGATCTCTGTGTCGATGCCGCAGATCAGCTTCAGGCCGAAGCGGATGATATGGGCATAGAGGCCGATGGCGCGCTGGGTCACCACCCGGGGCATGAACATGGTCGGCAGGTAGAGGATGCCGCAGATCGCCATCCACAGGTACAGCCAGACCACGAAGAGGTAGGAGCGGAGCATTTGCATCGGCGTGCCTCTAGCGGGTCAGCGCGGCGGCGTCACTACATCACGGACTTCAGCGACCGCATGACCGTGATTCCGGCAGCAATCCGGGCAGCAAGACCCGCGATCACGGGGGTAACGACGAGGACGGCAAGGTCGGGGAAGTCGAGCGACAGCTGCGGCAGGAGGCCGGAACGTTCCGCGCCGGAGCGGCCAAGGGCGATCAGGATCGCCACCGTCGCTAGGGCGACGAGAGCGCCAACCGTGCCGGCCCTCAGGCCGAGCAGCCAGAACCGCCGCTCGAACAGACTGGCGATGAACCTGTCGCGCGCCCCGGCAACGTGCAGAACATCGACAATATCCCGCCGCGCCAGCAAGGCGGCATGGGTCGCGAAGGCGATAACCGCAATGGCGGTAGCTGAGAGAAGCGCCACGATGGAGAGCGCGATCAGCCGCGAAATGCCGAGCATGCGGCGCACATCGCCGGCCCATTCCGTGTGGGAATCGACAGCTGCGTCGTAGCCGGCCTCTTTCAGTGCCTCGCTCATCCGTGTGCCGAGCGCTTCGGCGTCGCCTTCGCCGGTCACCGCGATCAGGCGCGGCACGGGAAGGTCTGCCGGCAGGCCGCTCTGGCCGAAATTCGGAGCAAGGAGGGCGTTGATCTCCGCATCGGTGAACACGCGCGCCGAGTCCACGCCGTCGAGGCCCGCGATCAGGCGGGCGGCTTTGGCGGCGGCATCGGCATCGGCGCCGGAGAGGGAGACTGTAAACTCGCCCTCCACTTCCGCCGTCCAGGCGCGCGCCGCGCCATAGGTGGATTTGGCCGACAGCGCCGCCAGCGCGGCGAGGAAACACAGCGCGCCGACAACGAAGAACAGCGCCGCCTCGCGGGCATCTTCCAGCGGCAGGAGAGAGCTTTCGCGGGCCTTCATGGGGCAGCCTTCAGCGGATCAGTCCGCCGGCGGGCGGTGGGCGTGGCCTCGCCGCTCTGCTGGGCCAGCAGGCCATTGGCGAGATGATAGACCGGCGCCTCGATCTGGCGGATCAGGCCGACATCGTGGGTGGCAATGATGACGGTCGTGCCGAGGCGCCTGTTCAGCTCGTGGAAGAGACGCATCAGGCGCGAGCCCATTTCGGGGTCAACGTTGCCGGTTGGCTCGTCGGCGATCAGAAGGTCCGGCTGGGTGACAACGGCGCGGGCGATGGCAACGCGCTGCTGCTCGCCGCCGGACAGCGTTTCCGGGCGCTTGTGCAGCCGTTCGCCAAGGCCGACCCAGGTGAGCAGTTCCTCGACATCGCGGCGGTACTGCGTTTCCTTCCGGCCCATTACCCGGAGGGGCAGGGCGACATTCTCATAGGCCGTCAGGTGGCCGAGCAGGCGGAATTCCTGAAAAACCACACCGACCCGGCGGCGGAGCGCCGACAGCTGGTCGCGGCTGAGGCGGCTGGTGGGGCGCCCGAACAGGCAGACTTCGCCCCGTGAAGGCGGCTGCGCGAGATAAAGGAGCTTCAGGAGGCTGGATTTGCCCGCCCCGGAGGCGCCTGTCAGGAAGCTGAAGCTGCCGGGTTTCAGGACGAGATCAATCCCGCTAAGTATCTCCTCGGACGAATCGTAACGAAGGGAGACCCGGTCCAGGCGGACCGCCTCTTCGCTGGTGAACATGTCCGGGCGCAGCTGGGTCATATAAAGCGAGGTCCGGGGTCCAGAGTTGGTCGAGCGGGGCGAACAGCAGGAAAGACGCCGGAATGATCCTCACCTGTCCTTCTTGCAGCACCCATTATTTCGCCGATGACTCAACAATCGGTGAAAGCGGCCGCACTGTGAAATGCGCGGCCTGCGGGCATTCCTGGTTTGTGCAGCCTTCTTCGCTGGCCGAAGACAAGCCCGCAGCCCCTGCACACGAGGTTTACCGCGAGAAATTGCGCGAACAGCGCCGCGAGCGCAGCCGCTTTGCAGCCGTGTTTTCCTGGGTTCTGATCGGCGGAATTTTTGCAGCTGGCACATTTGCCGCGTTCATGTTCCGCAATGATGTTGTGAAAGTCTGGCCGCAATCGGCCGCTGCTTACCGGCTGGCGGGCCTCGAGGTTAACCGGTTCGGACTCGATTTCGCGGATATCGAACGCGCCCGCACCTTCAATGACACGATCCCGGTCGTCACCGTTACGGGCCGCGCCATCAATGTTGCGCGCACCACGGTGGAGACACCCGGCGTGCGCGTCGACCTGCGCGACGAGAAGGGCAAGGTGGTTGCCTCCCGCTATGCCTTCGTGACGCCGGGCTCGCTCGAGCCGGGCGCCGCGGGGCAGTTTGGCGTGGTGGTCGAGCCGGCGCCGGTCGAGAGCTTCGAGATTGTCGTCAGCTTCGTGGACCGCAGCGCGGTGCCGAATGAGCCGCCTGCGGA